>SVOJ01000004.1:74036-186924 GCA_015066385.1 Oscillospiraceae bacterium | reverse complement strand
CGCCATCAATATACTTTGTCCGGCATTTCTCGGAGCGATGTCAAGGGTGACGGACGGACTTGTGCATTCTCTCATTTTTCAGGTCTAATATTTTGATTTATGTGTCCAATTTTTGTTGACAAGTGCAGAGTGAAAACAATGCTTGAAAGATTAAAGCGTATCGGCAAGTGGGAAAAGAAAATGCTTTTTGCCGTGCTCGACGGTGCCGTCAGCGGTCTTGTGTTGTTCTTTTTATCGTGGATTGCTGTGTCTTCACTGTGGGACGAGAATATATGGCTCAATGTTTGTTTTATCGTGCTTGCGGCGGCGGTGTCTTCATTTGGATATTGGTGCATTACGGATGACCTGACAGACAAACGAAAACCGTTTTATTGTCTGCTTATCAGTCTTGGTTGCACTTTTTTGTTCTTCATGTTGCTCATGGATTATATCAATCAGAATATATCCTTGTATATTTTGTTCGGCAATGTGATTCACCCATCCTTTGATCATCTTGCGTTCCCCGATGCCGCACATGCATTGTTGATTGATTTTACAATCTGTGTTTATGCCGCAGCATCTGTTTTGTTGCGTGGGTTCATGTGCATTGTGCTGGAAGTCCGCAATCATAAAATGCAGGAGATTCCCTTGCTGCAAAACCGTTATCGCCGGAGTCGTTTTGCTGTCGTTTTTCCTTTTTTGCTGGTGAGTGCGGTTTGTTTTGCGCTCGGCTTTTTGTATCTGCATCAACTGGAAATCAAGGTCAATGCGATGTCCCATTTTGAACGTATGCAGCACAACCGCAGCATCCGCAGTCAACGGAATCTGGTTTATATTATCTTGTCACCGGTTTTCTTGGGATTGCACCCTGTGTGGGAAAATCTGAATAAATATACGGAACTGTTCGATACCTATGTGCGGTTCAATTCCTTCCGTTTCCGTTGGCCGCAACCGGCAAAAAGCATTCAGGTAAAGTATGAAGATATTTATGTGATCGATGCAAAATTCATCGGCAAAAAACTGCGGTACATAGAGCTCGGCTGCCATAATTTCAAGCATAAGGTCAGACTTTCCGCTTCAATCGTCGGACATAAGGAATTGTTTGCACGGCTTTACAATGAAGTGGTCAAAGTCAATCCCGATGTGTTCATCAGCGAGGAACTGAAAGAGCTTCTGGCGTCTTATCAGCAAAAACCGTAATTTATAAATCGACCCCATTTGAAAGGAGTGGTTTTATGCCCGGACCTGTCGGCGGAGGCAGAAGCGGCGGCGGTGCGCGCGGTGGCGGCACAACCGGCGGCAACAGCGGCGTTTACGGCGGTGTTTACGGTAACCGCAACATCGGCGGCACACCCGCACCAAGCCCTTATAACCTCATTTCAGGCAAACGGGGCAGCGGCAGTGCAAAACACGCCATTGTGATCGTTGTTGCGTTTCTGGCAGTGTTTGTTACCATTGCAGTGCTGATCGGCAGAGAAATTGTTTCATCGGATGCAGATGCACCTCTTTTAATCGAATCCGTTGAACGCACAAAACTGTCTTCCGTGCGTTGCACCCCCATTGACAAATGGCTTGAGGATGAAGCGGGGCTTTTGCAGAGCATAGACGAAAAAACACAGGTCGAAGCGGCACTTGCTCACTTTTATGAAAAAACAGGGGTGCAACCGTATCTGCTGATGCTTGATGCAGTCGACGGCGATAAAAAGCCCGATCGCAAAGCGGTGGAAACATATCTTACCGATCGTTATATCGAACTGTTCGGTGAGGACGAGGGGCATTATATTTTCCTCTACCTTGCACACAGGGACACGTCTTACACCCTGTATTACATCCCCGGGCTGGATGCCGTGACGGTGGTGGATGACGAGGTTTCGTCCATGCTTATGGACTGCATTGCATGGTATTATCGGCAGACCGAAACATACGGCGAAATGTTTGCCAACGCCTTTGTGTATACCGCGGAATTGATCACCTATCCGCCGCGTGAAGAACCGACCGTGCAGTTTACAAAACCGGTTGATGTGTACGGTTTCGGCGGTTAAGTCTTGAAAAAAATAAATATTTATAGTATAATATAATATCACCCAACGATATAACGAATACGGAGGTGTTTTATGAGGATCAAGAACCCGCCTTTTACGGTTACAAACGAAATACGCGAAGAAGTTGCCGCGATCACGGATTTGCTCGGCAGGCTGACCGAAACATACGGCCTGACCGCAAGCCCGACTCTTCGTAAAACAAACCGTATTCACACCTTGCAGGGAACGCTTGCCATTGAGCAGAATTCCTTGAGCACCAAACAGATTACCGCGGTACTAAACGGAAAGACCGTGCTCGCCCCACCCAAAGATATTGAGGAAGTCAAAAATGCGTATGAAATTTATGAACGCATGGACGAACTGAATCCTTACAGTGTTGACCATCTTCTTCTTGCACATGGTATTATGACACGTGGTCTTGTGGAAGAAAGCGGGGAATTCCGTTCCGGGCCTGTCGGTGTTGTAGATGGAAAAGGGAATATTCTGCATTTCGGCACCTTGCCGCAGTATGTTCCCCAACTTGTGGAAAAATTACTGACATGGACACAATGTAGCAGTGAGCATATGCTGATCAAAAGTTGTGTTTTTCACTATGAATTTGAACTCATCCACCCCTTTGCAGACGGCAACGGACGGGTCGGAAGACTTTGGCACACCCTCTTGCTGTCCAAATGGAATCCCGTTTTTGCATGGCTTCCCGTGGAATCGGTCATCAGTAAACGGCAGGATGAATATTATGCGGCGATCAATGCCGCCAACAATGCGGTTGATTCCGCTTGCTTTATTGCATTCATGTTATCTGCGATCAAAGAAACGATTGCGGATGCACTTGAAACACAGGAAGAGCTTTAATTAAAATATAATTTGATTTGCGAAAGGAGTGTTTTCTATGCCGGGACCCACAGGAGGAGGCAGAAGCGGAGGTGGCGGCGGCATCGGCGGCGGTGCCCGCGGCGGTTTTTCAGGCGGTTCGCACGGCGGTTTTTCGTCAGGCTCCAACAGAACCTTCCGAAGCGGTGTGCCCAGAGGTGCAGGCAGCTTTTACACCGATTCACCCGACAATCCGAATGGAGAAGAGGATACAAAGAAAAGAATCAGAAATATGATCATTCTGGTGATTTTCATTGCAGTCTTCGCAGGCGGACCTGTTCTTTCCATGGTCGGAAATCTGTTTTCCGATCTTGCTTCACCGTCCCCCGATATATGGGCAGAGATGGATTCCGTTATCGTCATGGAAGAAGAACCCTTGTTTGATATCGGCACTGCACCGCGTGCAAGGCTGGACGAAAGTCTTTGCAAGCCCTCGAATGTGTGGTATCTTGATCGCTGCGGTCTGTTCATTCTTTCAGAAGAACGCGACGATGTTGAAAACGCACTGGCTTATTTTTACGAAAAAACAGGTGTACAGCCCCTGCTTGTAACAGCCCGAAGCATAGACGGGCAACTTGACCCCGATTGGGATACGGTGGACACCTATCTTTATGACCTTTACATCGAACTGTTCGGCGAGGATGAAGGACATTATATTTTCCTGTACTTCATGCATGAGGATGATTCTTATACTCTTTACTATATGCCCGGCTGGGATGCAATGAGCGTGGTGGATGACAACGCATCGGCAATTCTGATGGACTACATCGAGTGGTATTATCAGGAATCTTCGTCTTACGGCGAAATGTTTGCAAGTGCTTTTGCGGAGGCCGCAGATGCCATTATGTATACGGCGGAAGCAGACACTTCGGAGCTCATAACAGACTATGAAGCCCTCAGCACCGCACCGCCGGCCTCCACCGTTCCCGCAGTGGAGGTTGACAGCAGTGAAGATCTGACCGTTCCCGTGGTCGAATTGACAAATGAGGTTGAAAGTGTTGAGCCTGACAGTGTTGTTATTGAAGACACAACCGAAGCGGTTGAAGTGACATATCATGAAGAAATCACCTATTACGAAGAACCTGATTCCGACTTTGTATGGGATGAAAATGTCACCGATCAGGCAGTGGAACACTACATCACCGCCGACACACTCAAATACATCGCAGGCGGTTTTGTGATTCTGCTTGCCGTGATTCTCTTTGTTGTGTATATTCTTTGGGATAAAAAGAAGATGCGCGATCTTGAAGACGATATATAAACGAGGTTTGTATGACCGATTCCGAAAAGTATAAACTTTTTTCCACCCTTGCATCCGTCCCCCGCACGGGATGGGTGCAACGCGGTGTGCAAAACCCCGAAAGTGTTGCCGAGCATATCTACGGCTGTTGGCTGCTTGGCACATTCCTTTTGCCTGAAACGCACACCGAGCCTGCCTACTGCAAGCAGGATGTGTTGGAAATGCTCCTGCTGCATGACCTGCCCGAGGCGGTGACAGGGGACATCCCCCGACCCGAAAAAAAGAAGAATCCGCTCTATTATGAGCAACTCGAACAACAGGCTGCCCAAAACAGCCTGCTTTCGGGCGTTTGCAGCGAAAAACAAAAACGGCTGTGGCAGGAATGGAGCGAGCAAAGCTCCTTGAATGCCCTTGTTGCCAAGGACATTGACGATTTACAGGCAATTTTCACCTTTTTGAAGTATAAAGAAAAAGAGCCTGCGCTGTTTTCGGATAAAGACAGTGCCGCCTGGCTTTCGGGACTTGATAAATTAAAGACCGACATCGGCAGGCAGATGGCAAAAGAGTTGTTTTAACGAGGTACTTTTATGCGGGAACAGGTTTTTGCAGTCAACGGACTGCAGGTGTATTCGCTGACCAATCCGAATCTCAAAAGCTTCTGTCTGTCGCTGTATGTGCGTGCGGGCAGTCTGTTTGAATGCGAAAACGAAAGCGGTATCAGCCACCTGTTTGAGCACATCGTGTTCAGAAATATCAAAGCAAAATACGAAAGATTTTATGAACAGTTGGCTTTGCACGGGCTTCAATTTCAGGCTTCGACTTACAAGGAGTTTATCCGTTTTTATATCACGGGTCCACATCACGGGTTTGCCTTTGCCGCTGACATTCTGTGCCATATTTTTGACGAAATCAACATCGATTCCCTTGCCTTTGAGCAGGAGAAAAAGCGCATCAAAGCCGAAATCCGCGAAAGCGATGAAAAAAGCTCGCTCGATTTCTTCTTCAACAAAATTGTCTGGGGCGGCACACAGGCTGAGCGCTCCATTTTAGGCACCTGCAAGGTACTTGACCGCCTTTCACGCAAGAGGGTCAATTCCTTTCGTGAAAGGGTGCTGTCTGTCGGTAACTGCTTTGTGTATGTCACAGGCAATGCAGGAGAGAACGGTCTTGCGTTATTGAAGAAAAAGCTTGCAGCGGTGCAGATCAATCAGACCCCCGCAGGCTTTACCAACACCGTTTGCGTGAACGAAAGATTCTTCAACCGTGACGGCAGGGTGCATATCAAAAACGATTATTGGCATTATATGAAAATCGGCTTTGACATCAACACTGCCGACTGCTCTGCCGAAATTGCGGATTTTCTGTATTCGGTGCTGTTCGAGGATGAAAAGGCGATGGTCTATAACTATCTGTCCGAGGACAATCCCATTGTTTATTCCTATTCCTCCACCAACGAGCAATATGACAATGCAGGCAACCTGAGCCTCTGGTTTGAGGTGCAGGAAAACAAAATGGATGAGGCGCTGCAGCACATCGTTGCACTGCTCAATGACCTGAAAAACGGACATTTTGCGTTTGATGCCAACCTGCAATCGATACTGTGTTATACGGAAACGGAAGCCGACAACCCCTCCGGTCAGAACTGGACACTGGCTTATTACAATCATATTCTCAATACAGCTCCCATCGATTACACAGCTCCCTTCTTCGGCAGATTTGCCTTTACCAAAGAGCAGGTCACCGAAGCGGCGAAAAAGATATTCACCACCAAAAATGTGACCCTTGCCGTCAAGGCTAAAAAGAAAAAGGTCAACGCCGAAACGCTTGAGGAGATTTTGAAAGGCTTGGACGGATAAAAATGCAAAATGAAAGGACGGGTGTGAAATGGCAAGAACTATTTTTATAATTCTTCTTATCCCGTTCGTTCACCTTATTATTTTTAGACCGATAATGGATAAAATTATTGAACTCCGTGTAAATAAAGGCAGAATAAAAAGTCTTCAGAAAAAGCAATCCGTCTTTCAGTGGTTGTTTTACACAAGATTTCGTTTTGCCCTGCCGAAAGTGTGGCTGTATCCGTATTATTTTTCCGTTTTTCTGCATCTTGCTCTGTTTGTTTTTTGCATTGTCCTGCTGATTCTCGGCGAGCAGATGCTTTGCGAATATGTTGCAAAGAAGATTCTTTTGGTGAACGCGGTTGCGTTGCTGTTGTTGCGTATTTTGTTCTGGCAAGCGGATTTTCCGCACATCAAGATAGAGAGATGGGTGACAAAGGAAATTCCGAAAGAAAAACAAAAGCAGGGCAAACAGCTTGCAAAAGAAATTCAGGGCAAGGAATGATTATCTCACTCTTACACCATTTCAACAAAAGGGAGGGTGTGCCTTTATGAAGTTGTACGGCAAAACTGTTTTGTTTTTAGGCTCGTCCGTGACTTACGGCTCGGCGGCGGGCGGTGTTTCGTTTGCCGACCTGATGGCGGAATCCTGCGGCATTGTCTGCATCAAAGAAGCCGTTTCGGGCACCACCCTTGCCGACATCAATAAAAACTCCTATGTTTCGCGGCTGAAAAAGGTGTGCACCGACACAAAGGTCGATCTGTTCATCTGCCAGCTTTCCACCAACGATGCGGCAAAAACAATCCCCCTGCAAAAAACAGAGGATGCTATCCGTTTTATTCTGCAATATGCAGAAGACACGTTTGCCTGTCCGATACTGTTTTATACGGGCACTTATTTTGAAAGCGAAGCCTACGAAGCCACGATTCACCTTTTGTATGACCTTCAAAAGGAATATGACTTTTACATTTTAGACCTTTTCAACGACAAAACCATGCAGGGGATCAGCCCCGATTTATATAAAAAATATATGCACGACCCCGTCCATCCCACCTTTGTCGGCTACAAAGAATGGTGGACCCCGCAGTTCATTGCTTTCTGTGAAGAGAAAATACCCGATTGATGGAGTAACCTATGTACAAATATGAAATTCATTGCCACACCGCCGAAACCAGTGTCTGTGCCACGGCAAAAGCCGCCGATATGGTGCGCATTTACCGCGAACACGGCTACGACGGCATTGTGGTCACCGACCATTTTTCACCTATGACCTTCCCGCTGACCAAATTGTTCTGCCCGCAAAAGCACACTGATTTTTATTTCCGCGGTTACCGCGCCGCCAAAAAAGCAGCAGAGGGAACAAATTTTCTTGTACTTCCCGGGTGTGAAATCCGTTTTTATGCCACCATCAACGACTATCTTCTGTTTGGTGATGTGGAAACCTTTTTAAAAACCAACGGCAATCTGCTTTGTGCGTACCCGAAAAAACTGTCCGCTTTGTGCAGGCAACAGGGGATTCTGATGATCCAGGCACACCCGTTCCGCGAATGGATGAGCCGGTGCAATCCTGCATATCTCGACGGGGTTGAAATCAAAAACGGCAAGGACAGCCCCGAAGAACAACAAAAAGCCCTCGATTGGGCGAATCAGAATCATCTTCTTATTCAAACCGGCGGCGGAGATTTTCACCACAGCAAAAAAGCACGCATGGGCGGGATTCTGACCGATCGCAGAATCGAAACCACGGCAGACCTTGTCAATATTCTGCGTGAAAGAGATTTTGAGTGCGTTGCACCCATATATGAGGAGATGAGTTTGTGAAGAAAGAGAAAAATGCAAACGGCAGTACCAAGCGCAGCAAGCTGACCGAAAAACTGGCCGCCACCCCGTTCGGGGAAGGCTTACTGATCACCCTTGCCCGCTTTAAGGCAAAGCGTTCGCAGACACCGATCCATTTTTATTACGAATGTCAGTATTTTTCACAGGAAGCCCCCTGTGTTTCATATGTCGGCTATCTTGCCGCAGGCACAAAGGAAGCCTCTTTCAAGGGAATGAAATTCATTCGTTCCGACGGTGCACCTGCCGAAAGCGGGGATATCAGTGAAAAGGTTCTGCATTTTGCAGTCAAGCCCTATGGCAGTGACTTGATGTATATCCGTCGTCAGGCTATAGAAAGCGGGGCAGATATTTTCGGCAAGGTTATCAGCAATACCCGCGACCCGATTCTGTATTATAAACTTGACAAAAACGGCAAAATCATCTCACCGCCGAAAAGATTGTCCGAACGCGCTGTTTTTCTGCGCAGTCAGACCTGCTATCTGCTCACCGACGAAAACCGTTCGTTTACCCTGTATCTGAAGGGAAGCCGCAACGAATTGTGGGAATTGCCGACATTTTGAGAGGGGGAGAAAAATGAGTAAAAAGAACAGCACCTTTCTGTGCCCGTATTGCAGACGGCAGATCAGCAAAACCGTTTTTAATTACAAACACGCACTGAAAAATGTGCAGAAAGCAGTCGAGCGCAACAGAAAAGAACGCAAAGTGCCCGTCAATGAAACCCTTGCCCCCACCGAAGTCTGTGCCGCGGTGCGTTCGCCTGATTATCCCAAAGAACTCGGCTGGGTCATCTGGCAGAATGAAGTGGCGGAAGAACGCAGAGGTGTTTTCAGAAATGCCGATCAGCTTGTCAAGAGTGCGGGTGTCAAACCGCCCGTGAATCTGCCTGCGGAAGCGGCATGGAATGCCTGCTATGTCATCAATGATTTCTGGTACTGGTGCCTGAATCGTGTATATACGATCGATCTGCACAAAAACGCCCCGCGGCTGGAACTGCAGGTCGATGCGGAAAAACAGAATTGCCGCATTTTCTGCTACGACTCCGCATTTGACAATGTGGGCAGTGTGCTTGCAACCAATGCAGAGCCTGTCTGCCCGTATCCCGATTGCAATAAAATCCTGTCCTGTGCCGCATTGGAAATCACGGATGAGCCCATTGAAATCGCCCTCATCGGAGATCCCAACACGGGAAAGACCGTCTGGCAGGTTTCACTGGCGGCTTTTCTTGAAATGCGCGGCCGCAGCGGACTCGGAAAACAATATAAAATTGCCCGCAATACAACACTGATTCTGCCCGAAACCATCGGTTGGCGTACAAAACTGCGAACCGAAGCGTTCCTGAACGGCAGTCTGCCCTCTCAGACACCTGCTTCCGCGGTCGGCGGATTTGTGCAGAATGATCAGTTCGGACAGATGACTTCGGATGATTACGGCGATTATGCCGCAACGGGCAGCGAAATACTGCGCGATGACAACCGCGCCGAAGATCTTGTGCTGATCCTGCGTGAAGAAAATGCGCAGGGGAAGATGAAATCCTGCCGCTTTGTGCGCATTTTCGACTTCTCGGGTGAAAACAGCGAGAAGGGTATGCACGGATATGACGATTTAGGTGTTCTGCGCAATTGCGAAGCGATGTTTTTCTTTGCCGATATCCTCACGCGGGAAGGCATGATTGCCGTCAATAAGTTTGTCGAAAACAGTCAGAACATTTCCCTGCCCTATTTCGCCATGATGTTCCCCAAAATTGACCTTGCGCAATTCGATATTCTGTTGTTCCGTTCCTGCAGTCAGACTTTTGAAGAAGCGCTCATGCGTGTACTTGCCTACCGTATGCGTATTGAAATGCACAGCATTCCGCAGAATCTGCGTGTTTTTGTCAAACTGTTTCTTCGCGGCTATCTGCATTGCTCTCCCGAATCATTGGGAATGTTCCTTTGCAATCATTATGAAAACAGAATGCGGGCTCTGTTTGCGGACGGATCACAGGAAGATGATATCAATGCCCTGTTTGCCGATATTACCGCCGATACCGCTTTCGGTTCCTCATTTACGGCAAAGGATGCAAAGCAATGGGTGACGGATCTGTGTAACGATCATATTTATCTGACCGAATCTGCCAAAGTCCGCACGGAGCGACCCGATGAACAGTTGCGCCGCCTGTATATCAATTTCTATCTGCGAAATCTGTTGCGTGATATCGTCAACACCGAAACCGCACAGCGCAATGCCGATGATGTCGGTTTGTTCCCGTTTTCTGCGCTGGGGGCGGACAACGGTCTGGATCAGGCGACACTTCGTTTTGACATAGATACGTGGAAGCCCATCAACCTGTTTGATCCGCTTGTGTGGCTTTTAAAGGAGGAAAACCATGTCTGAAAACAACTATCAGGTCCATATTGACTCGTTTTATTATAACTCTCCCAATCAGGCGGGCCTGCAGATCACTGCCATGAGTCCGTCCATCCCCGCTTCTTTGCGCGTGCCGCTTGAAAACTTTATGTGCACAATCGCTTGCGGCGGTAATCAGCTGGATGAAAGACTTGTTTTCTGCCCCCCGCTCGGCGGCTTTTGTAAAATTTTCATCAGCCGCGATGCACTGTATGCGAGAGATTATTTTTACCATACCGCAACCATTGCGGAAAAAACATTCAACAATGAATTCACACATTCGCAGGATAAATTTGTCAACCGTCTGCGCGCACTGCTTCTTACAACAAGCACGGCAGACAGCCGCAACCGGGAAAAAGATCTCCCGCGCGCAACAGCAGTTTTTCCCGTCTGTGATGCGGATGCCGTTTCCGCAATGTACAAACAGGACCGCACACAGCTGAGCCGTCTTGTGTATCTTGCGTTCAAGCCCGTGTTGTCGTTGGGTAAGTTCTCTTCGGTCTTCCGTTTTCCTGCGGAAGCACAGGCGGGCGCCATGAACAGTCTGTCGGCACATACGGCACTGTTCGTGCTCAGTGTGCTTCCCGAAGAAATGCACAACAAGGTGCGCATGCGCTTTACCGCCGACCCCGAAACGCTGCAGACAACCTACGATTGTAATTATCTGTTTGCCTGCGGAAACACCAATGCACATTTTGATGCCGAAAATTCTGCGCCTTTGCGCGAGGAAGAAGATCCGCTCGGTATTTTTACCGCACTGGGAACCTATATTGCCGTTTACGGCCTTGCGGCATACCGCAACAATATTCTGCCGTTGGTGCAAAAATGGACGGTTGCGTGTGTGCAGGGCGGCCATTTTTCGCTTGATTTCCTGTATCTGCTTCTGCGCGGTGTGCAGGAACTGAAACTGCCTGCAAAACAGGTCGATCTGCATGTGACGGGACAGTTCTTCGGCAAAATGGATGAACAATGGTTTTCACAGTGTGCCGTGTTCCTGTTGCCGAGTCTGCGCAATCTGCCGGATACAAAGCAAGCACGTGCCGCCATGGAAGACAATGCGCTGTTCAACCGTACCGTAACCGACTTGCCCGCAGACGGCAATGATCCGTTTTTCCTTTTGTATGCGGGACTTTGCAGCGGTGCTTCTTATGACGAAAAAGCAGCAGTTTTGCAGACCTTGTTTGCCCGCTACGGCGAAGCGAAAAACGGATATGCATTGCTTCTCAATATGAAATCCGTAATGGCACTGACTCTGAAAGTGCCGGAAGACGCGACTCCCGGAAACATTTTTGAAGGTGTGCGCGCACTTGAACGCACGAATCCCGATTATGCAAAATATGCGGCAGATGCCGCCGCGGACGGCTATGTTGATACGCAGGATGAAGAATGGATCAACTGCCTGCATACTCTGCATTCCGACCCCGCAACCGCGCAGGCGGTCAGCGAGGTGCTGGATATCCGCAATGAGGACCTGCTTGCCGCCGCACAGGACCGCAAAACCATCGGTTGGGTCTGTTCTGTGTGTAAACAACGCGCCGCGGCGGATCCCGTATTCAGACAGACGGTTATTTCCGCTTTGGCAGAAAAAATGATCAGTTACGAAGAACTGCTGCATTGCCTGCGTGCCATGGGGGCTTCCGAACAGGATCTGCCCGAACCGCCCAAGGCAAAAAAACTGTCGGAATCGGTCGACTCCCTGCAGACGCTGGCAGAGGTTAAACTGCCCAAAAAAGGGGAAGATATTTCCGCTGTGCAGGCGGGTATTCTCGAACGGCTTTGCCTGTTGCTTGAAAACGACTGCACATGGGCGGATTTCAGAAAATACATTCCCGAAATTCTTGCCAATGCAAAATTCAGACCCACCATGCGAATCCAGCCGAAAATTGAAAAACTGCTTTTGCGCCAGTTGTCGGTGCTTGCAACCGACATTCTGACCGTACAAGGCGGACAGAGTGCATATGTTGAGCTGCTTGTGCAACTGCGCAGAGATTTTTGCCTGTGTTTGTATCCCGTTTCGGGTGCGGCGGCAGGAAAATTTGACGAAAAGAAAGGCAAAGCCAACGCATTCGGAAATGCGCTGCGCAGTCTTCTGCCGCATGTGATTCTGTTTTTGACCCTGTTCGTGGTTGTAACAATTCTGTTTATTCTTGTCCCTGTTCTGCCTGCCGATTCGGTTTTGCAATTGATTGTGCCTGCCATTTTCTGCGGACTGGGTGTGTTGCTGATTCTGGTGCAGACGCTCATTGTGCGCCGTCATACAACGGCGGAATTCCTCCTGCCGTGTGCGGTTGTCATGCTTGCCGCGGGCTTGTTGCAGTTGCTGTGGTGAAAGGAGAGCAAAAATGGGTATTTTTTCAAATGTTTCCGAACTGTTTGACTCCGTGCGCACGGCTTTGTCTTTGCAGACACTGCGTCAACAGTGGAAAGATATGATTTCCATGTTTGTGCCGCACCGAAGCCAACCGCAATCCGCTGAAACGGAAACCGTGAAAACGGTGTTCTGTATGCGTGTGCGCCTGCGTGAATGGCCGCGCGGTGAGGGGACACTTGTCACTACGGAAAAGAAGAATTTCACATTCGGCAATGCCGATACCTTTGATATTTGTCTGAACGCGGGCAATATGCAGGTCGGGGACGTGTGGTGTTCGGTGTTTTTTGACCGCAGTCTGAACGGTTATGTGGTCATGCAGGCCATGGGTTCGTTTCATGTCTGCGAAACGGGGGACGATGAACCCTACCGCCACGGCGACTGGTCTTTGTATCCCGAGGGATTTGACTATCGCACCGTTGCGCAGAATGATCTGCTCATTCCCGTCAGTTCCGAAAAGAATCCGGAAAAAACAATTTTTCATATTGAAAATTATTATTTTATTGAAATGTGGGCATATAATGCCGATGATAACAATGATAAAACAGAAATTGTCACGGCCACAAAAGAAGAAAGCGATGTAACGATAAAAATAGTCAAAGAAAAAGAAGAAAATGAAGAAGAAGGGGAGGACAGCGAATGCTTGCAGTAAAGCAAAAAGGAATCTATGTCAGGGCACTGCATTGGTTTCGCCGTGTGACGGGCATCACCGAAGTACAGATCTTTATCCCTGTCTTGTATCAGCTGTATCTTCTTTGTTGCCTTGGTCTCGGTTTCAACATCAAAAAAGAACTCTTATATCTGTTGGGTATTTTTGCGTTTTTTGATGCGCTCGAAGTGCTTGCCATCAAATTGCTTGCCGCACGCAAACCCATGACTGTCTGCGGCAAGATGCTGTGCGCGGTCAATCTGCTTCTGACATCGGGTATCGCCGGGCAGGTTGTGTTCAGCCACCGTTTTTACGGCAATGCAAGCGGTGTCGTTTCGGCAGAATACAGTGTCAGCCGTCTGGCAATCTTTCTGGTGGTCGGCTGTGTGGCGGGTGTTGTCTGCGCTCTGTTGACTTCGGTTGCCAAAAAGACTGCCCTTGCCGGTGCAAAATCGGACAAAAACAACCCCATGCTCTGTTATGTTCTGACATTCCTGTTTGTCGGTGCGTGTGCCGTGTTTTATATTCTGTTGAAAACGCGCGGCAACAATACCGACAGCAGTGACCAGTGGATCGGAGGTTTCCAGCCCGGCGAATTCCTGAAATTTGCCTTCCTGTTCCTGCTTGCCTTTGTCAGTGGTTTTCCCAATGAGCAAAAAGGCTGGTTTGTGCTGAGAACCGCTATGCAGTTTGGTTCGCTGGGCGTTATGCTCCTTTATTACGCATTGCTCGGCGAATTCGGAAGCATTGTTGTGGTTATGCTGTGCTTTGTGTTGTTCCTCATTGTTTCCAACCGCAACTGGATCTATACGACCATTCTCATTGCTGCCGCACTTGTGATCTGCATTCCCATTACGGGTGTGATGATCAGTAAGGGCAATGAATACATTGAGGCAAAATACACCCTCACCATGGCGGAAAAGGAAGATCTCCTCGCGCGTGAAGAGGCAGGTCTGCTTGAAGATGGCGAAGAACCCTGGCGCGAACCCGAAAGCACGTTTTTCACCCGTCAGTACGAAAAAATTTATTGGCGCGTGATGAATGTGGTGGATATTCACGGTACAGATCCCGATCGACTTCCCGGTGTGCGTGAGTATATTCAGACCGCAAGCAACTATCAGCCTGCCGCGGCGCTCAAAGCCATCGGCATCAGTGAATTTGTTCCCGTGCAGGCACCCGTATTTCACTATGTTGCGGTCGGAGATGCGGATTATATTTATACAAGTGTTCTGCAGTGCGGCGGATTGGTGAGTGTTATTGTGTTGCTGTTTGCCTATCTTTTGCTGGCAGACTCTGCATTCTCGCTCATCAGCAGCAACTGCGACATGATCAACCGTTATCTTGTGTTTACCATGATCACCTCCGTTCTGTTGCAGATGATCATCAATATTCTCGGTGTCAACAACCTCATTCCGCTGACGGGTATCACATTGCCCCTTGTCAGCCGCGGCGGTTCGAGTGTGACCGTCACACTGATGATGGTTGCGGTCGTTTTGTTTGCGGATGCCGATTATATGGGTAAAAAACAACGTCTTGCCGATGCATGGAATTTGGCAGAAAATGAAGAGAAAGGAGTGCGCGTACATGAAGAAGAAAGCTTCCGTATCGGATAAAGGTGTTCATTATCCGGGAAAAAAGAAAAAAGACGAAAGCATTCATCGTTTTGCCGCACTTCTGCGCAATCCCGGCAAAGCCGGCGGCATGACAAACCTGCTGATGATCACCCGTATGAGTTTTGCCATGTTCCTGGTGGTCATTCTGCTGTTGGGTGTCACACTCTGGTCGGCGGCAAGCAACAACATTTCCATTGTTGACCCCGAATATGACAGAATCACGGTGTCGTATCTGGAAGATTACAACGTCAAAGGTGCAATTTACGACCGCAACGGCGAAATCATTGCACAGACGGTGGTTGAAGACGGCAAAAAATACAGAGAATACCGCTATATTGAAAGCATTGCGCATCTGATCGGCAGTAATTACGGACAGCGTGCGGTGGAAAGTTATTTTTATTCCGATCTCATCGGCTACCGTCGTGAAAACATCAAATCCGGCTACGGCGATAACGTGTATCTGACCATTGATGTGGAATTGCAGAATGCAATATACCAACTGCTGAGCGATATTGACACGGGCGGTGTGGTCGTTTCCGATGCAAAAACAGGCGAAGTGCTGACCATGATCAGCCTGCCGTCCTATGATTTCACCCTGCCTTCAGCAGATGCGAATGCACTGTATCAGAACGGTGAATTCGTCAACAACTGTATGGCAAGCCTGACTCCCGGATCGGTCGGTAAACTCATCACCGCCTGCGTGCTTGCAGAAAACAACTACAATCCCTCAATTTATGATGGCGGCAAAGTAGAATTCGGCGACAACATTGCCCCTGTCAGCAACTATGAGGGAACGGCTTATTCCGAAATGAGTATGGCACAGGCCATCAAGGAATCCTCGAATGTATGGTTCAGCACCGCCGCATGGCAGTTCTGCAACCTCGGCGGAACATTTTCGACGGGGGAATTCGTGCGCGGTATGTCAAAACTCGGATTCAACGAGGTCATCATCACCCAGTTGGGTGAAATTTCCCAAAGCCATCAGATTTCCTCCGATGATCCGAATGAACTTGTGCAATCCTCGTTCGGACAGGGCAAACTGCTCGTCAGTCCGCTTTATATGAACATTCTTACCTCTGCCATTGTAACAGATGGTACCATGCATACCCCATGGTTTGTAAGCCGTACCGAAAGCCGTCGCGGCAAGCTCATTTCGCAGACCGTTCCGCAGGAATTGTCCTATACCGTCAGCCCCAATGCGTGCAATATGGTCAAAGAGGGGATGCTTGCAGCGGGCAGAGATGAATACGGATTTATTTACAACGGGCTGGAAGGCGAAGTGTATGCAAAAACGGGAACGGCGGAAATCACATCCACCCGTAATAACAAGTTTATCACCTGCTCATTCCCTGCATCCGACCCGCAGTATACATTTACCGTTTTCGATATTGACGGCCTCGGCATGAGTTATGACCTTAAACCCACCGCCCAGGCGATCATCAATGTCATCACGGAATACATGACTCCGGAAACACCGGAAGCATAAAACGATAGCCGTCCCTACGGACGGCTTTTTGAATTATAAATTACGGTTTAGCGGGCATTATCCCGACAAACTGTAATTTATCATCAATACACTGTCCTTGATTTTTCATTTGTCTTGACAATTTCACAAAAAAATAATATAATGTAAATTCACATTGTATGCTTTTTTCCGGAGATGAAAATTATGATTTATGACGATGATAAATACGAAGCCGAGTTTTTGTCGGAACTGTGTTCACAGTACCGTGATACCCTGCATATCAAGGCGAAGGACTTTGACCGTTATCACATCAAAAAAGGTCTGCGTAATGATGACGGAACGGGTGTCATGGCAGGCATTACCCAAGTCTGCAGTGTTGACGGTTACTACATTGAAGACGGCGAACGTGTTCCGCGTGACGGCAGACTGACCTACAGAGGTGTCAACATTTACGACCTTGTCGGTGCGTGTGTGTCGGAAGACCGTTTCGGTTTTGAAGAACTGACCTTTTTGCTGTTGTTCGGCTTTTTGCCCACGGGCACACAGCTCAACCATTTTCGCAGCGTGCTGTCGCATTACCGCGAACTGCCTGCCGCTTTTACCGAAGATGTCATTATGAAAGCACCTTCTCCGTCGGTTATGAACCGTATGCAGAGTGCGGTGGCGGCACTGTACGCCTATGACCCGAATCCCGATGAACTCACCCCCGAAAACGTGCTTCGGCAGAGTATTCAGATCATTGGCAGACTGCCGTCGCTGATGACCTATTCCTATCAGGTCAAACGTCGCAATTATCTCAATAAAAGTATGTATATTCATCCGCTCAAGCCTGAACAGTCCACAGCGGAAAGTATTCTCAATTCCATCCGTTCCGACCGTAAGTTTACCGATGAAGAAGCAAAACTTCTTGACCTTTGCATGATGCTGCATGCCGAACACGGCGGCGGGAACTGCTCCACCTTTGCCGTGCGCACCCTGACCAGTGCCGGCACGGACACCTATTCCGCCATTGCCGCAGGTATCGGCGCACTCAAAGGCCCCAAACACGGAGGCGCAAATATGAAAGTGGCTGAAATGGTGGATGCCATCCGCAAGGAAGTATCCGACATCACAGATGAAGGGCAGGTTGCGGATGCACTGCGTAAAGTTGTGCGCAAGGAAATCGGTGACGGTACGGGGCTTATTTACGGTATGGGCCACGCGGTTTACACGCTGTCCGATCCTCGAGCCGTTCTGCTCAAAGAAAATGCCCGCTCACTTGCCGAAAAAACAGGCTACGGTGACGAATGGAAGTTGCTTGACTGTATTGAACGTCTGACCCCCGAAATTTTCCTTGAGGAAAAGGGGAACGACAAAAAGATGTGTGCCAATGTGGACCTGTATTCCGGTCTTATTTACCGTATGCTGGCACTCCCCGAAGATCTGTACACCCCCATTTTTGCCTGTGCAAGAGCGGCAGGCTGGTGTGCACACCGCATGGAAGAAATTCTCACCGGTGGCAGAATCATGCGCCCCGCTTACAAAAGTCTTTCGCAAAAACAGAAATATATTGTCATTGACGAACGATAAAACCTGTTTCGTCTGATGAAGGGAAGCGAATCCGATATGAAAAAAATTCAACTCAAAGGCACTGTCAAAAACCTGCCCGTGGTTGCCCCCATGCTTGCCACGTTGGTCGGCATGCTTGTGCTGTTGCCGCTGCGCATTGCACAGATGCTCAATAATACCGACATGGCAACGGGCTTTTTCCTTGAACGCGGCATTTCGGTGTATGTGTTTTACATTGTGGCCGTTCTGACGGTGTTTGCCGTTGTCGCCTTGTGCTTTGTGTGCGGGCAGATGCCCTCCCATGAGGTTGCACAGGGCAGAAGACCGGGGCTGGGCATTGCCTCTGTGGCACTTGCCGCTGCCTTCGGTGCACAGTCGATGAATGATCTTTCCGCTATGCTGCAGGAAAGCAAGGTTGCAGGGCTTTCGGTTTATGAATTCTGTGTCGGCAACGGCACGGTACGCAATTTCTTTGAAGCGGTGCTTGGCTGTGTCACCATGGTTGCATTGACCATGCTTGCAATTGCCTGTGCTACGGGCAAAACCAAATGGTTGCGTTTTCCCGCAATTTTGTTCCTTGCCGCTCCGCTGTGGGGAACCCTGCGTGTGATTTTCTATTTCACACACACCACCAGTTATCTTGTGCTTGCAGAACTGTTCTGCGAACTGTATGCTACCATTTTTCTGATGCTGTTCCTGTTCAGCATTGCTCGCTTTTTCACCGAAACCGGCTCTGTCGGCGGCACATGGACCGTGTTTGCAACGGGGCTTCTGAGCACTTTGTTCTGCATGCTCGCAAGCGGCCCTCGTCTTGTTTCGTCCCTTGCCGGCAACGGCACTGTGGAAGGATTTGACCTGAACCTCATTTTCGGCATGGGAACTTTGTTCTCGGTTGCTGCTGTTATATCTGTCCTGAAACACGGCATTGCACCCAATGAGGAAGAAACCGAAGAAGCCGACCCCGCATTGGTTGGCGAAGATACGGAAATTCCCGTAGAGCCTTTCTCTGCAGAATAAGAGGGAACAATGGAACTGTTTTTTTCAAATGTATGGATCGCCGCACGGCAGGTGCTGATTCTGTATGTTATGGTTGCTGTCGGTTTTGTGTGCGACCGCACCAAACTCTTTACCGAAAAAACAGCAAGACTGACCAATAATCTGCTGTTTTATGTCATCACAACGGCGGTCATCGTCAAGTCCTTTGCCACAACACCGTTCACCCCCGATACCGCAAAGCAGCTTCTGATTGCTTCTCTTTGTGCGGTGGGCACCCACGTGGTCGGCATTCTGCTGACCCTGCCGTTGTACCGCAAAGGCAGACCGCATGATGTCATTTATAAATATGCCTGCATTTACGGCAATTTCGGTTACATGGCACTGCCCTTGGCACAGGCACTTCTCGGTGACGAGGGTGTGCTGTATTGTTCGATGGGTGTGCTCGTGTTTCAGGTGCTGTGCTTTACCCACGGCATCAGCCTGATGAATAAAACGGGCGAAAAAACAAAATTCAGCATCAAAAAAATTTTGCTCAATCCCGGCATCATCGGTGTTGTGCTCGGCCTGCCATTCTTCCTGACGGGGATTCAGTTGCCGGAATTCCTGCTTGAACCCGTGGCAGGCATTGCAAGCATGAACACACCGCTTGCCATGATTCTGTTGGGTACCTATATGTCTGCCTGCGGACTCAAAGGTCTGTTTTCGGACAAACGGCAGTATTTTGTCATGCTTATTAAAAACATTGTTGTACCGTTTATCATGCTCGCCGTCCTCAAGGGCACGGGTGCGGTGACGGGCACACTGCTCATTTCGACCCTCATTCAGGCGAGTGCGCCGTCTGCCAACAACACGGTCATGTTTGCCGCCATGTACGGCCATGACACGGGCGTTGCCACCCGTACCGTCACGTTCTCCACCTTTGTCAGCGTGCTGACGATGCCCTGCATCATCGCACTTGCGCAACTGTGAGCACGGTCGGCAGGCAGGACCTGCAACCCTTTCTGCATGATACGATATGGGGTGTCTGTCCGTTTGATGCGGTCAAGGATTACCTTTTGCCCGTACGCTCACGAGATCGCATTCCTGAAAACGCAAAAAGCATTCTGGTGTTTGCGTTTCCGTATCTGCTCGAAGATGAAATTTACACCGATGCACGGCTTTCCCGTTTTGCCGTGCCTGCGGATTATCACATTTTGTGCGGCGAAGTGTTGCAGCAATGCTGTGAACGGCTCTCGCAAGGCTATCCTGACCACACATTCGTGCATTTTGCAGATGCATCGCCCATTCCCGAAGTGTCGGCGGCCGTTGCCGCAGGGTTGGGAGCGGTCGGCAAAAACGGACTTTTGCTGACTGAAAAATACGGTTCCTGGGTGTTTCTCGGTGAAATCGTGACCGACCTTGATGTGCAGTGCGAAGCATCTCCGCACCGCGTGTGCATCGGTTGCGACAAGTGCATCAAAGCCTGTCCCACGGGTGCGTTGTCCGAAAACGGTTTTTGCCTTGAAAAATGCCTTTCGCACATTTCGCAGAAAAAGAAATTGAGCGAAGAAGAAATAAAAATACTCAAAGCCAACAATACTTTGTGGGGGTGCGACCGTTGTCAGACGGCTTGTCCTTATAACAGCAACGCACAGACCACATTCATGGAACGCTTCCGTGCCACGGCACAGACCATGCTCACCCGTGATGACCCCGAACGGGTTTATATGTGGCGGGGGGAAGCGATATTCCGCAATCTTGAATTGTTGGAAGAATAATTCCGGAGGTTTTATGGCAACTTCTTCCCAAAAAACAGAAGTCATTCCCGCTGCTCTGCACACACTCATCCGTGCAGGGCGTTGTCCGCATGCACTTCTGTTGGCAGGCGGAAACGATAAGGACCGCAAAAAGTCCGCGGAAACTGTTGCCATGGCTCTGCTTTGTGAAAACCGTGAAGCTGCCCCCTGCGGCAAATGCCGTGCATGTGCCAAGGTCAAAGCAGGCTCACACCCCGACCTGAGCAGTTTTACGGGTACGGAAAAAGCCCGTACGGTCGGCATCAATGTCATCCGTGAAGGCATTTTGTCTTCCCTTTATGTTGCACCCAATGAGGCACAACGCAAGGTTTATATCCTGCATGATGCAGACGGTATGACCCGCGAAGCACAGAATGCGTTTCTCAAAACACTGGAAGAGCCGCCGCCGTTTGTCAGCTTTGTGCTTGCGGCAAGCGGAACACAGAAATTACTTTCCACCGTGCTTTCGCGTTGCACAACCTTCAACCTCGGCGAAAAGGAACAAAAAGAGGGACCCGAACGCGATATTGCCGCCGCCCTCGCAGCTGCCCTCGCATCGGGCAGTGAATTTGCACTCATTCAGGCGGCTGCTCCCTTGCAGAAAAACCGTCAGTTGGTTCGCAAAACCGCCGCGTTTCTGCAAGGCATTCTGCGTGATGCCGCCGTGGCGGATGTCAATGCCCCCGCATTATCGGGCTGTGACCGTGAGGCGATGCAACTGGGCAATAAACTGACCATGCGGCAGATTACCGATTGTATGTCGGTACTGCGCGACATCATCGGTTATGCCGATAAAAATGCGAACGAAAATCTTCTGCTGAGTGTGCTGACGGCACATCTTGCAGATGTTATGAAAGCCAATCAGGGGACGGTTCTGTGATTGACTTTTAAAAATATAAATCTTAAAATAATAGGCGATGTCAATCGCAGAACCGTCCCCTGATTGGCTGACCTGAAAGGAAGATGTTTTATGGCCGTTGTTATCGGCGTACGTTTTAAAGATGTGGGCAGGGTCTACTATTTTGATCCGCTTGATTTTCAACTGCAAAAAGGGCAGAAGGTCATCGTGGAAACCGTCCGCGGTGTGGAATGCGGCACGGTTGCACAGGAAAACAAAGAAGTTTCCGATGAAGAAATCGTAAAGCCTCTTAAGCCCATCATCCGTCCGGCAACCGGAAAGGATGAAAAACAGCTCATCACCAATGCCGAAAAAGAGAAAAAGGCATTCGAGATCTGCGAACAGAAAATTGCTGCACGCAATCTGGATATGCATCTTGTGGGTGCAGAGTATACGTTTGACTGTGCAAAACTGCTGTTTTTCTATACCGCACCCAACCGTGTGGACTTCCGTGAGCTGGTCAAGGACCTTGCATCCGTTTTCCGTGTGCGCATTGAATTGCGTCAGATCGGTGTTCGTGACGAAGCCAAAATGCTCGGTGGCCTCGGCATCTGCGGCAGACCGTTCTGCTGTAAGGAATTTTTGTCGGACTTCCAGCCTGTTTCCATCCGCATGGCAAAAGAGCAGGGCTTGTCCCTCAATCCCGTCAAGCTCAGCGGTACCTGCGGCAGACTGATGTGCTGCCTGAAATATGAGCAGGCATCTTATGAACACCTGCTGAAGATCACGCCCAAGGTCGGTGCACTCGTGGATACGAGCGAGGGCAAGGGTACGGTTGTGGACAATAACCTGCTGACGGGGATTCTCAAGGTTCGTCTGGATCGCCGTCCCGATGCCGCACCGCTGGTTGTGCACCGCAAGGACTGTAAATTGCTTCGCGACGGACAGATCAGGCTCGATAAATCCGAACTCGAAGCTCTGAAAGGCATTGAATGATATATCGCATAATATTTCTAAAACTTTTGTTTTTCCCTATTGATATTTAACTGTCATGTGCTACAATGATATTACATTATTAAAAAAGGAGGCACTCTCATGGCATACGTGATTTCTTCTGATTGCATCGCTTGCGGTGCTTGCGCAGGTGAATGCCCGGTCGAAGCTATCTCCGAAGGCGATGGCATCTATGTCATTGACGCTGATGCTTGCATCGAATGCGGCGCTTGTGCAGATGCTTGCCCCGTCGGCGCTCCGGTAGCTGAATAAGCAATCGAAACAAAACGAAAAGACCTCTCACTTTGGTGAGGGGTCTTGCGTTTTTATTCGGGAAATCTCTTTTCTTTTTCGGAAACATGATGTATAATGAAAAAAATAAATAAAGGAGTGCTGTTTATGCTTACCAAAAGACAATCTTCTGCTTTGGCGGATATCGGCTCTGCGCTCAAACGGATTTTTAAATTGATTTTCAAGGGTGAGTTTAAGGCTGTTTTTGCACTTGTTGTCGTTCTCGGTCAGTTGTTCGGTGCGGTCATTTTTGAAACCCCCGTCACCCCGCACAAGGATCCCATCGACATGAACAAATTCGAGCTTGTGTGGGAAGATAATTTCGACAACGGCTTCGATACCACCCGTTGGCAGGGGCATTATGTGTACGGCGCGAACGATACGCAGAAGCGCGACACGGCTTATTGGAACCGCGATCAGGTCAGTTTTACGGACGATGGTTGTCTTGCCATCACGGTCGAATACAAAGAAGACGGCTCCGCAGGTGCGAATTATTATTCCTACGGCATGGAAACCAATCCCAACAAACAGTACGATGCAGGGTACGAAGGCTATGAACAGCTTTACGGTTATTTTGAAATGCGTTGTATTCTACCCAAAGGCAAGGGCCTCAATCCCGCGTTTTGGCTTTTGACGGACGGCATGTGGGGCGATGACACCGACGGCGGTGTCACGGGTGCGGAAATCGATGTCTTTGAAACCAAAACCGACTTTGAGGGTACCTGTCTCAACAGCGTGTATCACACCATTCATGTTGATTCCTACGAAGAAGCCCACAAGCAGGAAATCCAGGGATGGTTCTATGCAGACGATCCCTACAATCAGTTCAATACCTACGGTGTGGAATGGAATGAAAACGAATATATTTTCTATATCAACGGCATTGAAACCGCAAGAACCTCGTTTGAGGGAGTCTGTCAGGTACCGCTGTATCTGATTATCTCCGTCGGCGTGAACGAAGATGTATTTGAAAACGAACACCTGCCTGCCACCATGCTTGTGGACTATGTGAGATGTTATCAGTATAAATAAGGTGATCATATGAAAAACAAACTTTTCCGCATTTTTGATTCCAACGGATATCTGTTTGCTTTGCTTGTGCTCGCCGCACTTGCTCCCGTGTTCAGTTATGCCGCAAGAGCAACCTGGGTTTTTGTGAACATCACGGTCAATTTTGCACATTTCACAACGGTGCTTCTTTGTGCGATGATCGCCAATGCAATTACGGCGGCGGTGCTGACGGCACTGAAAATTTACAAGGTAAAAAAAAACGGCAACGCCGTTTGCGAAACCAAAGGATATAAGGTCTTTTTTGTTTTGGCTTCACTGTTCACGCTTGTGTTCACCATTGCCGCCGTTTCCTTTTTCAGCGGTATGTGCCACGGGGAAAACAAAGAAGTTTACACGCTGTATCTGCAAAAGAGTCTGCCCTTGACTTCGGTGTTCGTTGCAGTCCTCGTTTTGGCTCTCTTTGTGCCCAAAATGCCGAAAAAGGCAAAAACGGCGGTTTGCGCAATCGTTCTTCTAATCACCGCAGTGGCACTTATTGATAATATTTTCCCATTAAATCCCTATAAAATTACATCCGAGCCCATTGTTTTTGATAACGGTGGTGGGTACAGCGTGGTTTTTTCCACCAATGACCAAGGCACAGCTTACATTGAATATACCTACAACGGGGAAGATTATAAGGTCTTCGATGCCACAGGCGGCAAGATTCATACCGACAAACGCATTCACAGTATGCAGGTACCCTATGAACACCTCAAAAACAACACCTACCGTGTGGGGACGGTGCGTGTCATTGAATCTTACAGTTACGGCAGTCGTTTGGGGAAAGAACTGATTTCCGCCGATTATACGCTTTCTGTCAACGAGGGTGAAACACAGGAATATCTTGTTCTTTCCGACTGGCACACATGGGTGGAGAGAGCCTATGCCGCAACTGAATACCTCGGGTCGTATGATGCAGTCATTCTGCTCGGCGATGCCACCCCCGGTGTGGATTTTGAAGAACAGGTCATTTCCAACATTGTGCAGTTTGCAGGGGAACTGACCAAGGGAGCCAAGCCCGTGCTGTATGTGCGCGGCAACCACGAAACCCGCGGCAACTATGCAAGTGAAATCTCCGATGCACTGGGATTGGATGAATTTTATTTTACCGCAAACAGCGGCCCTTACGGTTTTATCATTCTTGACAGCGGGGAAGACAAGGACGATTCCCACCCCGAATACGGCGGCACGACCGACTACAACACCTACCGTGCGGATATGATCAAATGGCTCAGCGGTGTTGAAATGCGGAATGAAAAAGTCATTGCCCTGTCGCACTCGTGGCATATCAGCGATGTCGAACCCGAATTGTCGAAGGCCGGCTGGGATGAACTCAACCGCCTCGGTGTGCGGATGTTGCTTTCCGGTCACATTCATCAGTGTCGTCTGATCGGCAGCACCGACGGTGAAAAGGAATTTCTGTCGGCGTATCCTGATATCCTTGCTTATGCCGACGGCGGCAACAGCGGTGGCACCTTTACCGGTTCCAAAATGACTCTTTCTCCCGACGGCATCCATCTGTTTGCCATCGATCAGAACGGCGAAGAAAAATTCAACAGCCATTTTGCATGGATAGCAGAATAATTAAGGTTTATTTTACCTTTTTGTATAAAATAACTTATAATCCTTTAGAAAAATTCGACAAAAAAGGCCTTCCATTTTTGTGCAACCTGTGTTATACTATTTTTCGCTTGATTGCTCTGCCGGTAAGACGGACAGGCTTTCACATAATATGAAAAAAATTAAGGAGCAAAACAAAATGAAAAAACTCATCGCAATCCTTCTCGCAGTTCTCATGCTCGCAAGCTTTGCAGCCTGCACCGCAAACGAAGATCCCACCGAACCCGCTACCGACGAAATCGTAACTGACCTTGTTACCGAAGACAATGTGACCGACGGCAATGTGACCGACGGCAACGTAACCGCAGGCGATGTTACCGAAGAAATCGTTGAAGACGAAACCGACGAAGTTGTTGCTGACGACAGCGCAGCAGTTGCAGCTCTTACCACTGTCTGGAACGAAGTCGTTGCTGACGAAGCTCTGATTTCTGCTTTTGGTGCTGCTTCTTCCGAAGATCTTGCTTCTTACTTTGCAGGCGGCGACAGCTTTGAAATGGGCACTCCCGCTGTTTTCTCCCTTGCAGAAAGAGATGCTCTTGTTTTCACTTTCGGTGTTCCCGAAGAAAACAAGGAAGATGTTGCTGAACTTGCAAGCATCATGCACGCTATGAACCCCAACAATCTGACCGCTGCTGCTTATGTTCTTGCAGAAGGTGAAGATGCTGCTGCTTTTGCAACCGCTCTGAAAGACGGTATTTCTACCATGCAGTTCCTTTGCGGTGCGCCCGAACAGCTTGTTATTGCTGAAGTTGACGGCATTGTCATTTCTGCTTTCGGCGGCGCAGACATCATCAACGCTTTCAATACTGCTCTTGCTGCCAACGGCACCGTTCTTGTTGAAGACGCTATCGGCTGAGTTCAATAAAAACAACAACCCTTTAAATTAAAATAATTGCACACACGGAGGATGTTTTATTATGCTTTTTTCGAGTATACCGTTTTTGTATTACTTCCTGCCGTGTGTGCTTATTTTATATGCACTTGTCCCGAAAAAGTTTAAAAACTTCGTGCTGATGCTCACCTCGCTTGTGTTTTACGGCTGGGGTGAGCCGAAATATGTCATCCTGATGGTGCTTACCATCGGCATAGGCTATGTTTCGGGTCTGCTTATTGAAAAATTTGTTGACACAAAACCGAAGCTCGCAAAAGCGGTGCTCATTGTCACGGTGCTCATTGATCTCGGATTTTTAGGCTATTTCAAATATGCCAACTTCTTTGTCGAAAACTTTGTCGCACTGACGGGATTCGACGTAAAACTTCTCAATATTGCGCTTCCCATCGGCATTTCGTTCTATACTTTCCAGATTCTTTCTTACAGCGTGGATGTTTATCGCAAAGATGTCCCCGCGCAGAAAACCCCCATCAACCTTGCCGCCTACATCACGATGTTTCCCCAACTCATTGCAGGCCCCATCGTGCGTTACTCTGACATTGCAGAGCAACTTGTCAGCCGCACCCATACCTTTGAAAAGACCGCCTTTGGCATCCGCCGATTCATTGTAGGGCTTTCCAAAAAGGTGCTTCTTGCCAACATTTTAGGTGAGGTCTGTGATGCGTTCAAGGCAAGCGACGACAAGAGCGTGCTGTTTTTCTGGTTGTATGCAGTGTGTTATATGCTGCATGTTTACTTTGACTTTTCCGGGTATTCGGATATGGCGATCGGACTTGGTTCCATGTTCGGATTCCGTTTTATGGAGAATTTCAATTATCCTTATATTTCCGCTTCCGTCACCGAATTCTGGCGGCGGTGGCACATGTCGCTGGGCACATGGTTCAGGGATTATGTGTATATCCCCCTCGGCGGCAACCGTTGCAGCAAGGCACGGCACTGCTTCAATATTTTTGTGGTGTGGATGCTCACGGGCTTCTGGCACGGTGCAGACTGGCCGTTCATTGTGTGGGGCATTTACTTTGCTATTCTGCTGATGATCGAAAAATTCTTCCTGCTCAAGCACCTGAAAAAGATGAAAGTGCTCAATCATGTGTATGTGCTTTTGTTTGTACTGTTCAGCTTTGTCATTTTCAACGCCGCAGATATGGGCGAAGCGGTGCGTTATTTAGGCGGCCTGTTCGGCGTGGGCGGTTACGGTTTTGTCAGCGATTCGTTCTTCTGGTATGTGCGTAATTATGCGGTGGTGATTATCATCGGACTTGTCGGTGCGACTCCGCTGATTAAAAATGTCTGCCTGCAATTGCACGAAAATGAGAAAGCGCAGAAGGTGCTCAACGTGCTTGAACCCGTGGTGCTTGTGGCCCTGCTGGCACTTGTCACGGCATACCTTGTGGACGGGTCTTACAATCCGTTCTTGTATTTCAGATTTTAAGGGGTGATTTTATGAAAACTTCTCTCAAAAATAAAATCATCTGTATTCTCCTCGCCGTCCTGCTGTTCGGGTTTTCGGGTTTTGCCGTTCTGCGCCCGAAAGATGAATACTCCGCCTCGGAACGCAGACAGCTTGCACAAATGCCGCCCGTTTCCGTCAAAACCCTTTTGTCGGGCACGTTTATGAGTGAATTTGAGGAATACACCCTCGATCAGTTCCCCCTGCGCGAAACATGGCGTACGCTCAAGGCACTTGCCAATAAATATCTTTACAACAAAAGCGAAAACAACGGCATTTATGAACTGGACGGTTACTATGCCGCCACGCAGTATCCGCTCGATGAAGACAGCATGGCACATGCCGTTAAAGTTTTCAATTCCGTGTATGACCGCTACTTTGCCGACGGCGATTACAATGTTTATTTTTCGCTGATTCCCGACAAGAACTACTTTCTTCAGGAAGATGCAAAACAGTTGCGTGTTGATTATGATCGCTATAAAGAGATCGTCAACGAAGAACTTGACCGTTTTTCTTATATTGAAATTTTTGATACCCTGCAAATCAGTTCCTATTACAAGACCGACACCCACTGGCGGCAGGAAAAAATTCAGCCGACCGCAGACCGCCTGCTGCAAGGCATGAATATGACAAAATCGATTGATCCTGCTTATGAAATCAAAGAATTGGACGTTCCGTTTTACGGTGTTTATTACGGACAAGCGGCACTTCCCGCCGAAGCGGAAACCATTTATTATGCCGATACCGACCGCTTTGCCGATGTGAAAGTTTATGACCACGAAAACCGCAAGGAAACCGCAGTATATGACCTCGCAAAAGCAGACGGCAAAGACCCGTATGAGTTCTTTTTATCGGGGCCGCTGTCGCTTGTAACCATCGCAAACTCCAATGCTGCCACAGATCGTGAATTGTTTTTGTTCCGCGATTCGTTCGGTAGCAGCATTGCTCCGTATTTCATTGATTCTTACGCAAAAATCACCCTAATCGACATCCGCTATCTGCAAAGTGCCATGGTCGGCAATTTTGTAAAATTCCCCGCAGGATCGGACGTTTTGTTCCTGTATTCGACCATGGTTCTTAACGCATCCAATGCGCTGAAATAAGCCTGCCTGCAGAATCAAAGCGCCCTCAAAGGGTGCTTTGTTGTGTAAAGATAAAATGCGAGGGGCGCCACTGCAGTTACAGGAGTTGTAATTTTTTGTTTACTTATAAAATTTTCCAAAAAAGGTTTGACAAAAAAATATACAATGTGGTAAGATAAAGTATAATTTTTTTTGAAAGGTAGGATTTTTATGAAAAGAATTCTTGCTCTTTTCCTTGCAGTTGTGCTGACACTCGGCATGCTTGCCATTCCCGTCAGTGCACAGGGAACGGAAGTGCATGAAAAGAGTCCCATTATTTTTATTTCCGGCAGTAGTATTGACATCTGTGATGCCGAAGGCAACATCATCCCCACCGGCTTTGATGTGCTGACAGACGACGATGACGAAGACGGCGGTATTTCGACGGATGCCATCATTGAAAGTACGTTCAATATTCTCAAGCCCTTCCTGCTGGAAGGTCTGCCCTTTAACAAGTGGGATAATTACGGTGAGGCTCTGTATGAAGAACTTGCTCCAATCTGGGATCAGACCCAGATTGGCGGCGACGGCAATGCCAAATACGGTACGGGTGTTTCTGCAGAAGAAATTGCATATTGGGACAACAGAGCCGCTACCGTTAATACGGGCAAGGACGGTAAGTTCAATCTCAATGATTATAAGTTCCGCTATGACTGGCGTCTGTCTCCCTATGACCATGTGGACAGACTGCATGAATACATCAAGACCATTCTCAAGACTACCAAGTGCGATCAGGTCTGCCTGATTTCAAGATGTATCGGCGGCGAAGTCATTACCGCTTACCTTGAAAGATACGGCAGTGAAGGTCTTGTCAAGAAGGTCATGTATGACGAAACCCTGTCCAACGGTGCTTCCGTCATCAGCGATGTTTTCAGCGGTCAGCTTGATTTCAGCGACAAGCATATCCAGACCTATCTGCTCGAAAGCGAATATTTCGGTCTGGACAATGTCGGTATTGACCTTGCGGGTGTTGATACCATGCTGCTGACGCTTGCCGAAAAGTGCGTTGACTACATGACCCAGTCCGGTGTTCTGCAGGGTATGTTGTGGTCGGTCGAAAAACTGTACGAAAGACTTGCCGAAGCATTTCTGCCCTCCATGTTGCTTGCTACGGGTATGGGCACATGGCTGAGCTATTGGGCAACGGTTTATGAGAAGGACTTCGATGCCGCACTCAAATTTATGTTTGGCAATGAAGGCAGTGAGCGCCGTGCAGAATTTGCAGGGCTGATTGAGAAAATCGAATACATCAGAGAACACAACACTGCACAGTATCCCGGTCTGTATACCAAATTCGCAGAGGAATATGGTGTTGAAATCGGTGCTATTGCTGCCTACGGTCTTGTGAATCCGCCTCTCGGTGTGCATCACGATGAAACGGGCGACGTGCTTGTCGGTGTTTCGGATGCTTCGTTCGGCGCAACCGCTGCAGGTCTGTATGACACACTGCCGCAGGAATACATTGATGAACGCATTGAAGCCGGCTACGGCGACTACATTTCTCCCGACGGCAAAATTGATGCTTCCACCTGCATGTTCCCCGAAACCACATGGTTTGTCAAGAACAAGCACCATGACTATGTCGCTGTTGTATCTCTCATCGGTGAATACTTCACGCAGTATACCAATGTGACCGTAAACAACAACAAGGGAATCAATCGCTTCCTTGTGCATCAGAATGATGCAACGGGTCAGGTGGTCAATATGACCGAAGAAAACTGCCAGGACGGTCCGTGGATCACGGCTGTTGTGCAGAAGCCCACCATCAAGTCGATTTTCAAGGCATTTGTGGACTTTATAAAGCTGTTGTTTAATTTCATCAAAAACCTGTTCAACGGCGAAGAAGCTGCCGCATAAAACAATAAAAAACAGAGGTGCTGTTGCATTTAGCGCAGCAAAAATCGGGGAACAGCAAGATTTAGGTTATGCAGCTCCCCGATTTTCATAATAGTAGGGTTTGGGGAAGGTACTCCCCAACAAGATTCCATGAGGACAAAATGGACAAGTGTTAAAATTTGGATCCATGGTAGAATCTTGTCCTACAAAAACTTCAAATGGTAATATCTTTTCCGTTAAAAAATGATATGCCTAAATAAGAAGGAAGAAAAACTATAGATTGACTTTTACTAAATAAAGAATTATACTGTAAAATAAAAGAAAAGGGTTGATATAATGAAACAGGTATTGAAGCATCTTGTTGTCATCTGCTTATTTGTATTTCTTCTTTGCTCTTTTGCTGCTTGTTCAAATGCAACCGATGCAACTATTTCCAACCAAACTATGCCAGACGATGCAGAAGTAAAAGATATAACAACATCAAAAGCAACTGAAGAAACGAGTGAATCTATGGGTTCCGTAGATGCCACTAAAGGTGAAGTCATAGTGTATGATGATAAGGGACTGCTGATTGAATACCGTGGCATTCTCCATAGTAAAGAAACGGCATTGCAAATATCATTATATTTTGAAAACAATACCGATAAAGACTTGTATATTTCTTTTGGTGATTGCTTAATCAATCGTAGTGGCATTGGGTTAGGAAACACCGCAATTCATCTGCCTGCAAATAGTGTGTATCTTGTAGGTCCGAATTACAATTATGTGATTGATATCGATGATTTGGAAGCATATGGAATTGATGTTATAGAAACAGTTTCATTTGAACTTGAGATTTGCGAAAACAAATACTATGGTGAAGAATTTTTAATTCTGCCCATAACCATTATCGACAATGTGAGTATCTATCAATAACGAAAGGCGATACCTGGTTCAGAAAACCAAGTATCGCCATTTTTGTCGACCCCTGTTCTGCAACGGGCCTATTGCAGTAATGTTCTCACACTGTCTTATTGGAAACTACCTTGGGCAATCCTTTTTTATGTTTTTAGCCGCCGATGATGTTTTCGATCATGCTGCGGATGGTGTTGATGATGCCCATGATCAGGTCGATGATGCCCTGAAATGCTGCGGTAAGACCGCTGAAAATGTTTTCGGAACCGGTTGCACTGGATTCGCTGTTTTCGTTGGTGAGACCGCCAAGAATGTTATCAAGCATTACTGTGTCCTCCTTCTCATATTTTTACATTTTTATTATACACTTTCAAAAAAAAGAATGCAAGGGTTTTCGGGTAAAACCTTGCATTCTTTTATTTTAATGTTTAATTTTCCATGCAGGGGTAGTAATCGTTGAACAGGAAAATATATGTGTAGTCAATGTCGGTGGTCAGATTAAAGTTACCGTTGATGAGAACAGAGTCGAGTTCCACTTGCTGCAATATATTGAAATTGAGTTTGTAAATGCAGGCAATGGGTTCAAGGGTTTCACTGTCAAAATACCAATCTGCCGAACCGGCGGACGAAGCGCTCGGGCAATCAATGGTCATATCTGAACCGCTTGTAGAATCTTTCTGCGGAAACTGATCGCACAGATTCGGCAGCGACAAGCCGTAAAAGCGGCTCATTACAAGCGGATCTTCATCCGTCCCTGCGACGGTTCTGCCGCCTGAGGTGTAGGTATAAATATTGCTGCTGCCGATCATCTGCCCCGTGGCGGTTGCCGATTCATCGTTGATCTGTATGCTGATTTTGATGGCATCCGTGACGACTTGCGTGTTTTTGTAATCGGAAATGTCGTATGTGGTGGTTACCTCTTCACCGTTAACGGTTCTGATTACATCAAAGGTCTGCGGAAAGTCATTCAGCACATTGACCGTCTGACCAAGGCTGATGTTAAGACTCTTGATGTCAGCAGGTGTCAGGTCGCTGACGTAAGGTTTTGTCATGGCCGGGAACAGATCGTCTGTAACGGAGCGGTTTTCGGTTGGGGCGCTGTATTTGCAAGACTCGTAATCAAGAGATTCTTTCAGCAATGATTCAAGACCGAGAACCAGTTTGATACCGGCGCTGAAGTCGGAGGAAATATTTTTTGTATCAGTATAGCGCAGTGCCGTAACAGCCCTGTCGTCATTTTCCTCTGTTTTCAGGCGGTTGACATTGTTGTTGAACCAGTTGAGAATATCCGATTGCGTGGCAGTTTTTTTGTCATTGCACCCAGAGCAGGTGCTTGTGAAAGTACCGTCAGCGGATTTTTTCCATGCACCGTAATTGTGTCCGCCTTTGGTGATTTCCTGCTCTTTCAGACCGCACACGCAGGCGCGTTCAATCAGTCCGTCTTCTGTGCATGTGGCGGGACGGTTGACGGTTTCAACCAATTCGCACTGCCCGGATTCTACGGTTTTGCAGATTTTGCAATCCCTGGAATGGATGTTGCCCAGTCGGATATAATCGTTCCAGTTGTGGCCTGCCGCGGGAATGACGTCAATCAGATTTGTCATGCCGCATTCCTCACACTGTTCGGCAATGATGGTTGCTTCCAGACAAGACCCCGGTGCGGATGCATCCTTCATGGTATGGGTATGGTAGAAATTATTGATACTTTCGAGCCCTACCGAAGCGCGCAGTATAAGTCTTGCATCGCCTGCGGTAATCGAACCGTCAAAATCCACATCAGCGAGGACAGATTGTTCTTTGCTGAGTGTTTCAAGCCCGACGGAAGTACGCAGAGCCAATCTGGCATCTCCCGCAGTCAGGGTTGCAGTATTATCAATGTCACCCATCAGCAGGTCGTAATCTTCGGCATGAACAGGCAGAAGGAAGGATGCAAGCAATGAGAAAATCAGAAAAGAAGATAGGAGTGCTTTTTTCATATAAAAACCTCTTTTGTCAACAATTGTTGCAGGTGTGGAACTGTGTTTTATTGTAACATACTTGGGGGAACTTGTCAATTATGAACAAATTGAAAATATGATGAAAATTTTGTAAACAAAAAAATGGAACAAACAGCCCGATAAACCGTAATTTACCAACCGGAGAAAAATGAAAAAGGTAACAGCCAAAGCTGTTACCCGATTGCAGTTGTCTGTAATGTAATTACGGGCAGTTCCGGTCGGTTGTTGAAGCGGATGGGGAACAGGCTGTTGCCGATGCCGCGGCTGATGTACATCACGGTGTTTCCCCGTGTGAACACACCTGCATCGTATTCGGGCAGAAGTCCCTGTCCGGGTGCATAGATGCCGCCGATAAACGGAATGCGGATCTGACCGCCGTGTGCATGACCCGTCAGCACAAGGTCTGCCTGCGCGGTGCAGTATTCATCGAAAATCTCGGGACGGTGCGACAGTACAACCGTAAAGCCCTGTGCTGTGTATGTCTGCATCAGGGATATTCTGTCATTGCTGTCCATGGTTGTTGCGTTCGGGTCGGCAAGACCCAGCAAAGTGATCGTCTGTCCGTTTTTGGTGAGTGTCACTGCCTCGTTGTTGAGCACCGTCACGCCTACCTGTATGAGCTGTTTTTCAAAGGACGGATATTCGGCATACAGTGCCGCTTCATGGTTGCCCGTCACATAATAAACGGGCGCGATCTGCACGGCTTTTTGCATGAACGCGAGCGCGATCTGCATGTTCGGTACGCGGCAGTCGATGAGATCCCCCGTCACGGCTATGATATCGGGTTGTGCCCTCTGCAGCTGTGCAAGCAGTGCGGCATTGTCATCACCCAGGGTATCATTGTGCAGATCAGTCACATGGGCAATGCGAAAGCCGCCGAAGGCAGACGGCAAACGGTCGCTTTCGACGGTATAAAATGTTTCTTTTACTGCATTGTCAGCCCACAGTGTCCATGCACTCACAAGCACTGCCGTGAGCAGAAAAATACAGACAACCATGCGCAGAAAAACATTTTTTCGCTTCATATACATCAATATCTGTCGGGAGAATAGGGGGATTCGTTCTTTTTCTTTTTATCCGTGCGCGGGACATATTGCAATGAGCCTGCATACGGAATATCCGCATCCCTTTTTTTGGGTCTTTGCACGGTGTTGTGCGGTGTACTGACCGGTCGGGCAGGATTCACAAAATCCGCATAGGTAAACGGCTGATACGGCTGTTGGGGTTGCGGCTGTTCTTCCTTTCTGACAGGCTCTGCGACCGGCTGCTTTTTCGGTTCGTTGACCACTGCCAAGGGGTCTAAAAGCCATGCAGGCGGCTTGTTGTGCAGATCCTCCTGCTTTGCCTTGTCGGGGTTGACCGCTTTAACGCGGACGGCAACCACGGCATCCTCCTGTGCACGGATGCGTTCCTTTGCGCGGACGGGCTTTCTTGCACGGTGGCGCAGATAGCGGTGGCTGATCACATAATGTGCCAACAGCGCACCTGTTGCGACGGCAAGCACGAAGAACGGAATGCTCCAGTACAGATATTCCGAGGTGTCAACATAGACCGAAATTTTGTAAGTTTCGGTGATATCTGCCGCCATTTCTGCTGCGGGACCTATGGTTTTGAGTGCAAAAAAGCCATACAGAAAGTAAACGGCAGCAAACAGAAAGTCAGCACACAAAAAGGAAAGCAGGAAGCAGACCACACCGAATTTTCGGCGTGGCTCCTGCAAGGATTCAATAAAGTCAGAAAAACGCTGACGAATCGTCATACTTATCAATACTCCGTAATGCCTTCAAATACCTGACGTGCCGAACCTGCAAGGGTGACACCGGTATCGTCATAGCGAATAGTATAGTCGCCGCCGGGCTGTTTGACAACAATGTCTGTTCCCTTTTGGCAATAGCCGAGTTCACAAGCGGCAACAACTGCTGCACATGCACCCGTACCGCAAGCAAGGGTTTCGCCGTTGCCGCGTTCATGCACACGCATTTTCAGCGTGAAGGGGTTGACCACACGCACAAACTCGGTGTTGATGCGCTTGGGGAAAATGCTTGCTCTTTCAAACTGTCTGCCGACAGTGGGAACATCAATGCCGTCCACGCGCGGGCAGAAGATCACGCAGTGCGGGTTGCCCATGTCAACAAGGGTGATCTTGTATTCTTCACCGCCCATGGTGACGGGATAGTCAATGGCGGTTTCTGTGGGCAGGGTGCAGGGAATATCTTCCATACGGAAGCGGGGCTGACCGAGGTTGACGGATGCGGAACTGACTTTGCCGTCGGAAATGTGCATATCCACGGTCTTGATGCCGGTGATGGTTTCAATGGTGCAGCTGTCCTTGGTTACAATGCCGCTGTCATACAGATACTTCGCAACACAGAACAGTGCATTGCCGCCGAGTCTGCCGTTGGAGCCGTCGGTGTTGAATAAACGCATGGCAACGTCAGCAACGTCGGACGGTTCAATAATAACAAGGCCGTCGCCGCCGACACCTCTGTGGCGGTCACAAAGCTGGATGGCAAGCGATTCCGGACAGGTGACGGAAGAATCGTAGTCATCAATATATATGTAGTCATTGCCCGCACATTCCATTTTTGTGAAACGAAGTGTGCTTCTTGACTTACGAAGATGACAAATGTCAATCAGTTCCGTGTTCTGTTCGTTGTAACGGCTTGCAATGATGTCTGCAAGGGCATTTGCCGTATCAATTGAGGTGATGCAGGTGATGGAAAGCTGAACAGCTCTGCGGTGCAGACGGATATAATCGTTGATGGTGGAGTCGTAAATGGCCCCCGTGTAGATGATATAGTCGAGCTTTTCTTCTTCAAGCAGTTTGAACACTTCGTCGCTATCCGCGATAACGGGAACTCTCACAACATCCGTGCCGAGGCTTTCGATTGCATCGGCGGTGTCGGGGGTGGCATAGATGGTCATACCCAGATCCGAGAACTTCTTGGCAAGGCCGACCACTTCGTAGTTGTCATGCTCGCTGACGGAAATGAACACGCCTGCGGGATGCTCGGTGGACAGGGTTCTCATCTTGAAGCCTGCACTCGTCAGCCCCTTGAACAGGGCTTCGGAGAGGTTTTTGCCGATGCCTAATACTTCACCTGTGGACTTCATTTCGGGGCCGAGGATGGAGTTGACATCGTTGAGCTTTTCAAACGAGAAAACGGGCACCTTAACGGTGTAGTAGGGCGGTACACTGTACAGACCCGTGCCGTAACCGAGAGAGGCAAGCGGCTGACCGGTCATAACCTTGGATGCAATATCAACCATGGGAACACCCGTAACCTTGCTGATGTAAGGAATGGTACGGGATGCTCTGGGGTTGACTTCGATAACGTACAGATCGTTGTGATAGATAAGGTACTGAATGTTGACAAGACCTTTTGTACCCAGTTCCAGTGCGAGTTTTGTCGAACAGTCAATGATGCGGCGTTTCATAACGTCGGTGAGGTTGAACGGGGGATACACGGCAATGGAGTCACCGGAGTGCACACCTGCACGTTCGATGTGTTCCATGATGCCGGGGATGAGAACATCCTTACCGTCGGAGATAACGTCAACTTCGAGTTCCTGACCGGGCAGATATTTGTCAACTAAAACGGGATTTTCGATCTTGCCCGACAGAATGATGTTCATGTATTTGATAACATCGTTGTCGCAATGGGCAATGGTCATGTTCTGACCGCCGATAACGTAACTCGGACGAAGCAGAACGGGATAACCGAGGTCGTTTGCGGCTTCAAGGGCTTCGTCCATGGTCATGATACCACGGCCGGAGGGTCGAAGAATGTTGAATTTTTCAAGCAGAGCATCAAATTGATCGCGGTCTTCGGCGGTGTCAATGCTCTTTGCAGACGTGCCGAGAATGCGGATGCCCTTGTCGTCAAGGAATTTGGTCAGCTTGATAGCGGTCTGTCCGCCGAAGGCAACAACAACACCGACGGGTTTTTCCACTTCGATGATGTTCATGATGTCTTCGGGGCACAGGGGTTCAAAGTACAGACGGTCTGCGGTGTCGTAGTCGGTGGAAACGGTTTCGGGGTTATTGTTGACGATCACAACATCATAACCCATTTCCTTGAGTGTCCATACGCAGTGTACCGAGGAATAGTCGAATTCAATACCCTGACCGATACGGATGGGACCCGAACCGAGAACCATGATTTTCGGCTTGATATCGTCAATGAAGGCTCTGGCTTCACAGTCGTCGTCCATGGTGGAGTAGAAATAGGGGGTTTCTGCGGCAAATTCAGCGGCACAGGTGTCTACCATTTTGTAGACGGCATTGCGGTGGAACGGAATGGCCACACCTGCGATGCGTTCAAGGGCAGTGTCGGGATAACCGTATTTTTTGCCCTGCATATATCTGTCTTCGTCAAGACCGTTTGCGGCAATATCCAGTTCATAATCGGCAAGATTCTTGATGGCGTTGAGGAACAGACGGTCAATGCGGGTGATGTCAAAAATTTCGTCAAGCGTAACACCTGCTTTGATGGCTTCAAAGATGGTGAAAATACGCATATCGTCCATTGCACCGAGTCTTTCACGAAGCGAAAGGTCACTCTTGGGCTTTGCGTTGAGGGTGTCAAGACTGATTTCGGCACCGCGGATGGCTTTCATGAGTGCCATTTCGATGCTCGGAGCAATGCTCATGACTTCACCCGTGGCCTTCATCTGCGTGCCGAGCTTACGGCTTGCGGAACCGAACTTGTCAAACGGCCACTTGGGGAATTTCATAACGATATAGTCAACACTGGGTTCGAAGCAGGCACAGGTCTTGCCTGTGATGTCGTTCATGACTTCGTCAAGGGTAAGTCCCAGAGCGAGTTTGGTGGTGACTTTTGCAATCGGGTAACCCGTTGCCTTGGATGCGAGTGCAGAAGAACGGGAAACACGGGGGTTGACCTCAATAACGGCATATTCCATGCTGTTGGGGTTGAGTGCAAACTGGCAGTTGCAGCCGCCAACGATGCCCAATGCCTGCACGATCTCCATGGATGCGTTGTGCAGCATCGTGTATTCCTGCGGAGTCAGGGAAAGAGCGGGGGCAACAACAATGGAGTCACCCGTGTGCACACCGACGGGGTCGACATTTTCCATCGAGCAGATTGCAATGGCATTGCCGAGAGCATCACGCATGGTTTCAAATTCGATTTCTTTCCAACCGAAAATGTATTTTTCAATCAGAACCTGTGTAATCGGGGACATGTCAAGACCCGTGCGTGCAATGACCTTGAGTTCTTCGGCATCGTTGGCAACACCGCCGCCCGAGCCGCCGAGGGTGAATGCGGGACGGACAATGACGGGATACCCGATTCTGTCTGCAACGGTAAGACAGTCTTCCACGGTGTTTGCAATGTCGGACGGAATGGTCGGCTGGTTGCAGGCATCCATGGTGTCTTTGAACATCTGTCTGTCTTCCGCACGGTCAATGGCTGCAGCATCGGTGCCCAGCAGACGGACATTGTTTCTTTCAAGGAAGCCGTCTTTTGAAAGCTGCATGGCGAGGGTCAGACCTGTCTGACCGCCCAAACCGGCAAGCAGGGAGTCGGGTTTTTCTTTGCGGATAATGCGTTTGACGGATTCCACCGTCAGTGGTTCCAGATAAATTTCGTCGGCAAGTGCCTGGTCGGTCATGATGGTGGCGGGGTTGGAGTTGACGAGCACAACGTCAAGACCGAAGCTTTTGAGCACACGGCAAGCCTGTGCACCGGCATAGTCGAATTCGGCAGCCTGACCGATCACGATCGGGCCCGAGCCGATCACAAGAACTTTTTTAATGTTTTTATCCAGCGGCATCTTCTCAACCCTCCATCATAGTCATGAATTTATTGAACAGGAATCCCGTATCCTGATGGCTCGTCACTTTGTCGGGATTGAAAGCGACGGTCATGGCATTGAAAACGGTGTATTCCATACCTTCGTTGGTGTTGTCGTTGCGGTTTACGAAAATCGGCATGCCCTTACCGAGCAGGCTGTCGGCATCCACCGCAAGTCTGTGGTGCTGTGTGGTGATGTATGTGCGTGTTCCCTTGAGGTCGGCAACGGGCTGGTTTGCACCGTGGTGACCGCTTTTCAGGGTAACGAGCTTGCCGCCGAGTGCAACAGCCGCCGCAAGGTGGCCCAGGCCCACTGCAAACACGGGAACTTTACCGAGCAGCCCTGCAAGCAGACGAAGCAGATCTTTGTTGTCGGTCGGATCGCCCGGACCGTCGGAAATGAACACACCGTCAGGCTTGTCCGAAAGGATTTCGGCGGCAGTGGTGCCCTGCGGCACGACCTTAACGGTGCAACCGAGTTTCACAAGTTCGTCAATCACATATTTCTGTGTGCCGAGGTCAACGAATGTGACCTTGTATTTTTCGTTTTCGGCAGTTACGGTGTAGCTTTCTTGACGGCCTGCACCTGCGGGAATGCCCTTGAAGCCTTCAATGAGGGCCAGTGCCTTATCTGCGGAATCGGAAATGGCGGCAACCTGTGCACCTTCGTCGCGGATGATGGCGGTCAGGGCACGGGTGTCAATGTCGCAAAGGCCGACAATGCCTTTTTTCTGCATCCATTCGTCGAGCGTACCCTCACTGCGGAAGTTGGAGGGTGTTTCGCAGACCGAACGGACGATGAATGCGGCGGGATTGACGCCGCTCTGCTCGTCTTCACTCTGCACACCGTAGCAACCCATGACGGGGAATGTGCCCACAATGAGCTGTCCTGCGGCGGCAGGATTGGTCAACAGTTCCATATAGCCGACAACGCCGGTGGAAAAAATCAGTTCGCCGACCGTGTCGCCGTCTGCGCCGAAGCGTTTGCCTTCAAAAATGCGTCCGTTTTGCAGGACGAGATAAGCCTTGTTCATTTCTCAGTACCCTCCGTTCGATTGATTGTGTACTTTTTATACACACCCATATATCTAAATAATTATTATAAACCAATGTTATAACTATGTCAAGTTTTTTGCAACCGCAACAGCACAAAAAAAATCTCTCCGAAAAACGGAGAGATCAGAAAACAATATCAAAATCAAAAACAGAACAATCAACGGTTTTTGCAGCCGTTGCAGTGCAAATAACAAAAGCAAAAGCAGTGCCCGAAGCCGATTTTTTGCCGATCATTGCCGTTTTTGCCGTCATCGTGTGCACCTGCTTTCTGTTTTTTTGTTCGGCTTATTATACATCAATGCAGGGTGCTTGTCAATGGAAAATCCTCTGAAAAATACAGCAAATTTGACAATAGAAATGGTAAAAAATTGTGCAATATTTTAATTTTAAATCTGATTATGATGCTTGACCGGCTCTGATATAAAGGTCAATGTCTTCTACAATATAGTTTGCACCGGTTGTGTGCAACGCTTCAAAGCAGGAATAAATATAATCCCATACGCGGTAGCGGGTGAACAGCTCCGAAACCTGCTTCCCGGTCAGACTTTTTGCAGTTTTATATTGTTCAGTGCAGTAAATCAAGAAATCACCTTGTCTGCTCATTGTTATCCCTCCGGCAAAGTGACATTGTCTGTCTTTCTTTTCGTACATTATATCGGAGGGTGTCTTTTCCCTCCGGGAAGGAGGGGAAGTAAAATGGTGACACATGAAGAACTTTACTTATTGTTAGGTTTTATTGTTGCACTGATTACACTTTTGTTTGAAGTGTTCAAATACATCGACAAAAAAAAGAAATAACCGCCCTGCTCTTCCAAAGTTGAGGCGGTTATTTCCGGCTTAACGGAAGGCTGACCGTCTATCGGTTTGCCTTGTTCATTTTTATTATAGCAAAATATTTTTGTTCTGTCAACACCCTTCCGGGTGTTTCTTTTTTTTATTTTTAATTGTAAAATATTCAAAAACAAATTGTAAAAAATCTATGAATGGATGCCGTGAAATTGCATAAAAAGCATGGGTAGTTTTGGTGAAAATGATATATTTATTTTCTCTTATTGACATTTATTATTATAAGAGTTATATTAAAAAATGGTTTATACTCTGCGTTTGTAATTTTTTCTCATTTGAAACGCAGAAATTCAAGGACCCGATAAAGGAGAGACGATTATGAACACCAAGAACACATTCGTCAAAAAACTCACCGCCCTCGTGCTGTGCCTTTGCATGGTGCTGCCCATGGTCACCACCGGCTTCGCACCGATGATGGCTCTGCTGGACGGCATTGCTCCGCAGGCCGATGCAGCCGTGACGGAAAAGGGCAAAGTGGCTTTCTATGTCCCGGAAGTCATTTATCTGTATCCCGAAGCACGGTCCAGTGCACAGGCTACGGCTACACCGTTCCAGTATTACGTGGAAAACACGGTGAACACGTCGAGCATTTATACACAGCCGACCCCGAATACCACGCTGAATAATTCGGGTACGCTTTATTTTGCGGCTGAAAACGGATTCAGTGATGTTTCCGTTTCCACCCGTTTCGTGGATGCAAGCGGCAACACGATCAGCGACGGCAGTGTCACGGTCGGTTCGTTCTCCAACAAGACTTCCTACGGTACGTTTGCAGTTACCGCGGGCACTTCTCCATCTCTTGCTGCTGCAACCACGGGTTGTTACCTTGAATGGACGGTCTCTTATACCAACAATGCAGGAGAACGCCAGTCTGCCATTGCATACACCTATGTCTACAAGCCTTATATTTATCCTGTAGCAACGGGTTCTGAAGCCGGTACGGGTACTTCCGGTGGTGCAAACTGGGCTTCCAATATAACATGGATTTCAGGTATTCATTCTATTACTCCCGTTGCAACAAGTCAGGGGAATTCTTTTGATAAATCTTGGTTTAATCACTATACAAAAGAGAATTTTGCAAGTTTTATCAGCAAAGATAAAGTCGGTTATGTAAACGGAACAAGATATGAATCTGGTTCACAGGCAAAAGTAACCAGCGGATTTACAACTGCTCCGTCTTCAACGGGCGGTTCTTTGGGATATACTGTTTTTTCAGGCACATCCGGTACTGGTAACTATCTTCAGATTCCAAGTGACTCCAATCCTGGTTTTGCGGCATCCGGATCGGCTGTGACTTACTCTCCTCCCAGTGGTACATACAATTTCCATGCCGCACAGTACAGAGCGAATAAAAAAGACATACAAACTGCGGTTTACGGTAAATCTTATGGTAATTTGTATATTGATACCAGCCGATATAGTAGTAATCTGAATCAAATACCGAATCTTGCCGTAGGTATGATGGTAACGGATGATGAAGACGCAAAAGGTGGTACAGGTAACTGGTATGTTGCCGACTTTACAGGCAGAGGTACCGATTATTTCAACAAATGGTATGAAGGCAGCGGCAATTCGTCAACTCTTTATAATGACAGAGGAACTGTTATTGCCGCACAGTCAAACGGAAACTATGACCGCAGCTATGATACAAGCGAAGGCATCCGTTATGCCGGTGCATGGCCAAGAGCTTTGACAGGTTCCACAAACACAGCAGGGGCAACGGCGGTTTACAGAGTAAAAGGGTTTTATGCTAATATGGATTCCGCTATTGACGGTAATTATGATGCACAAAGCCATTCTCTTTGCGAAATGAAAGCCACTTATTACAACAAATCCACCCTGCGTACCGCTGTCAACAATGCCATCAATTTCATGGGTACGCTCGGTTTGAAAGCAGAGTACGGCTCCCATTATTATGACACCAACTTTACAGCATGGCAGACTTTCAAATCGGCTTACCGTGCGGCGGCAATGGGACTCACCAAACTTGACGGTTCCGTTGATGTTGACACGCTTGCTACAAATCTTAACAATGCTGTCAATGCGCTCAAAAACAATCTCGGCCAGCACAGAAAGATCTTCTTTGACGTTAACTATAACGGCATCAAGCCCAATCTTTTCGTTCTTAATAATGTAACCACCGCAGGCGGTGTTACCGTCACAATGGATGGCACAGAAAAATTGACTCTGAACGGCACTTTGAGTGCGAACGGTAACTATGCTACGGCTGCATTCAGCCCTCTTGTCAACACACCGTACAGAATCAACATTGACGTGCAAAGCGGTTCATTGAGCACGAATGCCAGTTGTCTTGTCTGGGAATATGAAAATGCAAACGGCGGACAATTGAGTCCGAGACAGAATTATGACATCGGAGATGCGCAAGACCGCAATTATAATCATACTTTTACTGCAACGGATGCAACAGCAATTGATAAGGCTGTGTTCTGGGGTTATAAAGGCACCAGTCTCAGTGTAAACAACTATCAGGCTTATATCAAGATCGAGCAGGGAAGCACAAACACCACCTATTCTCCTGCCGCAAGAATTGCAACCGACAGCGGTACCTACGGTGACCTGCCCGACCTTGCAGATTACAACTTATATCCGCAGTTACAGCGTACCGGCTACACATTCAAGGGTTGGGCAACAACTCCGACAGGTACAACGGCAGTAACAACTGACACAGCGGTTACTTCGCAGACGCTTTATGCCATCTGGGAACCGAATACCTATACCATTTACCTTGAAGGCAACGGCAGTACCGGCGGTGCAACCCAAAACATGACCGTGAAGTACGATCAAACCGTAACGCTGAACGCAAACGGTTACACCAAAAACGGGTACACGTTCACAGGTTGGAACACAGCCGCTGACGGTTCGGGAACCGCTTATGCCGACAAGGCAAGCGTCAAGAATCTGCGTTCCGGTGTGCAAGACACCATATCCCTGTATGCCCAGTGGGAGCCGATACAGTATGCACTGAAATACGATGTTGTTTATGCAGATGCCGTATTCCCTGCCGGTACCACCGGTTATACCAAAGTGGACGACACAACATATAAACAGGCATACGATATTGAAGATGATTTTTATCTTCTTCCTGCTCCCTCGCTGACAGGCTATACATTCAATTATTGGAAAATCAAAACGGCAGACGGCACATGGCAACCGGTTGGTGAAACAGGTGCCGGCGGAGAACATGTTGAACCGAATCAGCAATACGGAAATCCTGAAATTGTTGCTGATTGGACTGCCAATACCTATACCCTTACTTTCGATGCCATGAACGGCACGGTTTCGCCTGCAAGCAAAACCGTCACCTTCGATGCCGCATACGGCGATCTGCCGACTCCCGCAAGAGACGGTTACACATTTGACGGCTGGTATCTGGAAGCTGCCTGTACCAATAAGATAACAGCAAATTCAATTTATAAAATTGCAGACAATTCCACCGTCTATGCCAAGTGGACAGCCGACAAACAGAACCTCACCGTCAACACCGACGGCGGTTCCAACACAACAAACCTGATTTATGTTTCCGACGGCACTTTCAATCCGGACGGAACCGCTACCTTCTCCGGCGGCGATGCAGCAAGCATCACCTACAGAGGAAACTGGTATAACGATTATAAAGTAGAGGGCGAGTATGTTGCTTCCTCTACGGCATCGTATTATCAGCAGACTGCATATCTGCCCTTGTGGGTCTATCTTGAAAGCGGCAAGACCTATGAACTGACCTTCACTTCCTCTGTTCCCAACACGCATTTCTACTTCATGGGCGGGGATGAAAACAACACCCATGGCGGCACTGCAGATAACCGCTTTGCCGGCACACCCTATGCAAGAACAAAGGTGGGGGACAATTATCAGTTCACCGGCACCTTCATCTGTGGCGATTCCGCAGGTCTGAGCGATGCTGTATGGGAAAATGCAGCGAATCCCACTGGCTACTATCAGCTTCGTCTTGATTTTACGTATGGACAGGACGGGGCAGATAATGTTTCCCATGCCTATACCGTTTCTAATATTTCCGTTAAAGAAGTATCTTCCGAAGACGGCGGCGACCCCGTCAACATTTACCGTCAGCCGACCGATACCAAAATCACTCTGACAGACCCTGTCAAAGGCGGTTATGACTTCCTTGGCTGGAAAACTTCGGACGGCACAATCACCGGCACCGGTGCATATACTTGCACCTTCGCAGCCGGCGGCGAAACCCTGATCGCCACATGGGGCACAAAAGAATATACCCTGACCTTTAATGCAGACGGCGGCACGGGTGTTTCCGATTCTCTCACCTATACGGCAGAAAGCACGGATGTTCTTCCCGAACCCACCAAAGCAGGCTATACGTTCCTTGGCTGGAAAGTGGAAAGCACAGACGGCAACTGGCCGACCGATGTGACTTCCTGGTTCTTTGGCGGCGACCCGATCACCGGTTTTTACGGCGATACCACGCTGATTGCAATCTGGGAAGCCAATGAATATACCATCACATTCGATTCTGACGGCGGTACGGCTGTTGATTCCATCACAGCCGCTTGCGACGAAGCAATCACAGCCCCCGCAAACCCGACCAAGCCCGGTTATACCTTTGCAGGTTGGTCTCCCGCACTGCCCGCCACCATGCCTGCAGGCGGTCTGAATGTCAAGGCACAGTGGACGGTCAATCAGTACACCATTACCTTTGACACCGACGGCGGCTCTGCCGTTGCACCCATTACGCAGGACTTCGGCACGGCTGTTACCGCACCTGCAAATCCGACCAAAGAGGGCTACACCTTTGCCGGTTGGGATCAGGCAATCCCGTCCTATATGCCCGATGCTGATATGACCGTCAAGGCAAAATGGACGATCAATCAGTACACCATTACCTTTGATACCGACGGCGGCTCTGCCGTTGCACCCATTACGCAGGACTTCGGCACGGCTGTTACCGCACCCGCAGACCCGACCAAGACCGGCTACACCTTTGCAGGTTGGTCTCCCGCTGTTCCCGCCACCATGCCCGCAGCCAATACGACCCTCAAGGCATTGTGGACAATTGACAAATATACCTTTACTTATATTGTTGACGGTGTGCAGACCGTAACGGAATATGAATACAATGCCGTCATTACAAAACCGACGGATCCCGAAAAAGAAGGACACACCTTTGCAGGTTGGTCACCCGTCATTCCCGACAAAATGCCCGCAAACGATGTGACCGTTACCGCAACATGGAATGTCAACGACTATACCGTTACTTATATTGTTGACGACGAAACCGTGCATACGGATACTTACAGCTACGGTGCGGCAGTCACTGCCTATACTTATGCCAAACGCGGCTACACGTTCAGCGGTTGGAATGTAACCGTTCCCGCCACCATGCCCGCCGAAAATCTGACTTTCACGGGCACTACCACTGTCAACACCTACACCGTCACCGCAACCCTCAACGGCGGTTCCATCGACGGCGATTCCAATCCGTATAAGGTTACCTACACCGTTGAAAATGCGGCATTCACCCTGCCCACACCTGTCAAAACCGGTTATACCTTTGACGGTTGGACGGGTGCAAACGGCGATACCGCACAAAAACTCATCACAATCGACCCCGCACAGGATAAATTCCTTGCAGATCAGTCTTATGTTGCCAATTGGACTGCAAATACCAATACCGAATATAAAGTATATACCTATTATATGGGTACAGACGGTGCATACGGTGAACCCGCAATCGAAAACAAGACCGGCACCACAGGCGAACTTGTAACAATCACTCCCGCAACCGTATCGGGCTTCACGGCAACACAAACAACCGTCAGTGATTATATCAAGGCAGACGGTTCTCTGATTCTGAACGTTTATTATCAGAGAAATAAATACGCTGTTACTCTGAACAAGGGTACGGGTATTGAAGAACTCAGCGGTGCAGGCGAATACTTCTACGGCGTGCAGGTCAATGTCGGTGTTGCAAAATACAAAGACGGCTACAGCAATGCGGTCTGGACTTATACCGAAACCGAAACGCAGGCAAGCACATCCTTCACCATGCCTGACAATGAAGTCAATCTGACCGCTACCGCCACCGCAGACAGTTATACCATTTCTTATGACCTTGCAGGCGGCACAGTTGCAGGCACAAATCCGACGTCTTATACCGTTGAAACCGCAACATTCACCCTTGTCAACCCCACCAGAACAGGCTATACCTTTGCAGGCTGGACGGGTACAGGCCTTGATGCCGCAAGCACATCCGTTACCGTTGCCAAAGGCTCCACGGAGCCTCGCGCTTATACCGCAACATGGACTCCCGTTGTTTATGATATTACTTATAACCTCAACGGCGGTTCCCTTGCCGACGGTGTCACCAACCCCGAAAACTATACCATTGAAACCGAAAACTTTACCCTCACCAACCCCACCAAGGTCGGTTATGCCTTTGCCGGCTGGACGGGTACGGATCTTGATTCCGCAAGCACTGCTGTTACCGTTGCCAAGGGCTCCACGGGTGCACGTGCCTATACCGCCACATGGACGGAAAGCAATGCAAATTATAATGTAATCTATTATATAGAAGACCTTAATGCCGATACCTATTCGCAGTACGGCGAAACGCAGACCGTCGGTTCCACAACGGGTGAAAAAATCGTCCTCGATACCCTGAAAACGACAATCGAAGGCTTTACCTTTAAAGAAGCGACCGATAAGGACGGCATTGTTCTGACTGCAGATCCCACCGTTGCCGCCGACGGCAGCACAGTCATCAAGCTGTATTATACAAGAAACAGCCACACCCTGACTTACTACATCACCAAGGGTGAAAACGAAACGGCTGTTTCTCATCAGGCATTTGAAAATGTGGAATTCGGTGCAACCATTCCCACTGTTGCCGATCCCGTAAGAACGGGTTACTCGTTCCTGGGCTGGAAAGATATTGACACCATTCCCACCATGCCAGACTCGGATCTTGATATTCTTGCCCTGTGGGATCCCAATGTCTTCAACATCTCCTATGAACTTGACGGCGGTGCCTTTGCTGACGGTGTCACTGTACCCGCAACGCATACCTATGACACAACAACCGACATTCCCAACCCCGAAAAACTCGGCTATGCTTTCGCAGGCTGGACGGCAAACGGAAATGCACTGGGTACGGATTACACTGTAAAGGAAAATGACTTTACGGCTGATTTCACCCTGACCGCAACATGGACTCCCGTGGAACAGAATTACACGGTTGAATTCTACTTCATGGACACCAAGGGTGAAAATTACGTTCTTGATGCAAGCAAAACCAAAACCGGCAAACTTGCAACCGGTTCCGAACTCGAACTGACCCCCGCAGAGGAAACCGGCTTCTCCCTGAATACGGAAAAAACCGTACTTGACACCCCCATGCCGCCCGAAGGCAATCTTGTTCTGAAAGTATACTATGACCGCAATCAGTACAAACTGACCCTTGTTGCAGGGGACGGTATTGCAAGTGTACCCGTAGAACAGTCTTACTACTATCAGGCTGCCGTTTCGTTCACCGCTTCCATGAAGACGGGTTATGCATGGAGCAAGTGGACCAATACTGCAGACGGCAGTGATTATTCCGCAACACAGAATCAGGCATTCACCATGCCCGCTTCCGACCTCAGCCTGACCGCCAATGCAACGCCCATCTCCTATACCATCACCGTGGATACTGTGGGCGGTACACTCGTAAGCGACTTCACAAAAGATTCTTACATTGTCACCGATGAAAACATCACCGTTCCCAATGCAACCAAGCCCGGTTACATCTTCAACGGCTGGTCGCTCAACGGTGCCGCCGCAAAGACGGATCTGACCATTGATCCCGCAAATGCAGTGAATGTTGCACTTGTTGCATCCTGGACGGCAGAAGAATATACCATTATATATAAAGGTATCGAAAATGCCGTAAACACGAACCCCGCAACTTATACCATCGAAACCGAAACCTTCAGCCTTGTCGAACCCACCAAAACGGGTTATGAATTCCTCGGCTGGACCTTTGACGGTCAGACCACACCCACCAAGGATGTTACCATTGAAAAAGGCTCCATGGGCAATCTTGAATTCACCGCAAACTGGAACGCCCTCGGTATTGAATACAAGGTAACACTTCGTTTTGAAGGTCAGACTGCAAACAACTTCGATTCCTTTGACGAAACCAAACTGTCTGCTGCGGCTGACAGTCAGGTAACGGCTGCACAAGTTGCTCCCGTCAGAGAAGGCTTCACCTATGCCTATGCAATGCAGAACGGTGCGAAGGTTGAAACATTTACCGTTGCCGCTGACGGCACAACCGAAATTGAACTGTATTATACCCGTAATTCTTACAAGATCACCTTTGATGCTGACGGCGGTGAAGCCGCTGTGGCTGAACAGTCTTACAAGTATGGTGCAGATGTGGTTGCACCCGCAGATCCGACCAAGACCGGTTATACCTTTGCTGGCTGGTCTCCCGCATTGCCCGCCACCATGCCCGCAGAAAATATTGAAGTGACTGCAACCTGGACGGTCAACAGTTATACCATTACTTTCAATACTGACGGCGGTACGGAAATTGCCGCAATCACAAAGAATTACGGCGAATCCGTCGGCACGGTTGCAGATCCGACCAGAACAGGCTATACCTTTGACGGTTGGTATGTTAATGACGTAAAGGTTGAAGTTCCTGCCACCATGCCCGCCGAAAATATGACTCTCACTGCGAAGTGGAACATCAACAGTTATACCATCACATTCAACACCGACGGCGGAACGGAAGTTGCCGCAATCACCAAGAACTACGGCGAACCCGTCGGTACGGTTTCCGCACCGACCAAGACCGGTTACACCTTTGACGGTTGGGATGTGGAAATTCCCGCAACCATGCCTGCAAACGATCTGACTGTCACTGCACAGTGGACGATCAATCAGTACACCATCACATTCAACACCGATGGCGGTACTGCAATTGAAGCCATCAGGCAGGACTACAACACGGCTGTCACCGCTCCCGCAAATCCCACAAAGACCGGTTACACCTTTGCAGGCTGGGATGTTGCAATTCCCGCAACCATGCCTGCAAACGATCTGACTGTCACTGCACAGTGGACGATCAATCAGTACACCATCACGTTCTATGATGCAGACGGTCAGACGGTTCTGCATACCGTCAAGCAGGATTATAACACTGCTGTTGACACAACTTACAGAGCAACCAAGACGGGTTATGAATTTGTAAGCTGGGATAAGGCAATTCCTGCCACCATGCCGGCTGAAGACACCGCAATCACCGCATCGTGGAAAGCCATTGAATACAAAATTATATACAATGGCCTTGAAAATGCCGAAAACCATCCCAAAAACCCTGAAAACTATACCATCGAAGATACTGTAACCCTGCTTGCTCCCAATAAGGTCGGTTATACCTTCGCAGGCTGGAGCGGAAACGGCATCATCGGCAAGGGCAGCACCGGGGACAAGACCTTTACCGCTTCCTGGACCGCCAACACCGATACCGAGTATACCGTCAATTATTGGCTGCAGCCCGTGGACGGTTCGACCGATCTGAATTCTTATGTCAAGAGTGAAAAGTCCTTTGTCGGCACCGGTACCACCGCAACCACCGCACAGATCACTCTTGCAGACATTGCCGGTTTCACAAAACCGCAGGAAACTGCCGAAATTTATATCAAAGCAGACGGCAGTGCGGTTGCTGATTACTACTACACCCGTAATCAGTACACCGTTACCTTTGACACCCTCGGCGGCAGTGATATCGGCATGGCTACCTATTATTATAGTGCAACCGTAAAGGCTCCCGAAAACAATCCCACCAAGACGGGTTACACCTTTGACGGATGGGATACACTTCCCGAAACCATGCCCGCACAGAACATCACCGTCAAGGCAATCTGGACTGCAAATTCGTATGAAATCAAGTACGAAGGTCTTGAAAATGCAGAAGCATTTGCACAGGTTACGGCACATACCTACGGCACGGATACAAAGATTGAAAAACCCGAACGCAAGGGTTATACCTTCGCAGGCTGGCTCGTCAATGATTCGGTAACACCCGTGGTCGATCTCACCCTTGGTGCAACTGCCTACACCGCAGACATCACCCTCGAAGCAACATGGACACCGATCCCGCAGAAATACACGGTTGTCTATTACTATGAAAACCTCAACGGTGAATACGTTGAAACCCGCCGCGAAACCGAAAACAAAGCACCCACCGACAGCCCTGTCACCCTGACTCCTGCCGCAACGGAAACCGGTTTCACGCTCAACACCGAAAAGAGCCGTCTGACGGGCAATATCCCCGTTCCCGGCACAACACTTGAACTTTCTGTTTACTATGACCGCGATGTCTACACCCTGACATGGGTTGTGGAAAGTGTGACAGTGAAGACAGAAACTTACAAGTATGAACAGCCCATTGTCAAGCCCGCAGATCCCGTCAAGGAAGGCTATACCTTCGGAGGATGGAATCCTGCAGACATCGCGACCATGCCCGCAGAAGACCTGACCCTGACCGCACAGTTTATTCCCAATGAAAACACCGCTTATAAGGTTGTTCACCTGCTTGAAGATCTGAATGCAGATACCTTCACAGCAAAGGAAACCGAAAATCTCAACGGCAAAACCGAAAGTGAAGTAACACCCGCAGTCAAGTCTTATGAAGGCTTCAAGTCGCCCGAAGCACAGACCGTCACCATCAAAGCAGACGGCAGTACGGTTGTAGAATACAAGTACACCAGAAACAGCTACACCGTGACCATTGATGCCTCTGCCGCAGGTCTGTCCGAAGCCACCGCAACAAAGCCCCTTGAATACGGCGACAAACTGACCGTTACTGCAACGCTTGCCGCAGGCTACAAGTTTGAAGGCTGGAAATCTTCGGATGAAACGCTTGTTGCAAACAACGAAAATCTTACCTTCACCATTGAATCCATCCCCGCAGGCGATGTCACCCTGACAGCCGCCACCTCTCTGATCGAATATACGATCTCTTATAACTATGACGGCGGTGCACTTGCAGCGGGCGAAAGCAATGTTGAATCGTTCAATGTCACCACGGATGACTTCACCCTCATCAACCCGACCAAACGCGGTTATGACTTCCTCGGCTGGATCGGCTCCAACGGTGACACCCCCGAACAGACCGTCACCATTGCAAAGGGTTCCGTCAATAATCGCACCTACACCGCAAAATGGCAGGTCAAGAATTATACCATCTCTTATGAACTTGACGGCGGCACGGTTGCGGTTGCCAATCCGACCGGTTATAATGTCAACAGTCTTTCCATCACCCTCAACAATCCCACTAAGCCCGGCTATGAATTCGCAGGCTGGACGGGAACGGATCTTGACGGTGCTGTCAAAAACGTGACCATCCCCGCAGGCTCCGTCGAAAACCGTTCCTATAAGGCTACATGGACTCCCAAGACACAGACTTACTATGTGGATCTGTACTTCATGGATCTCAACGGTGAATATCCCGAAACACCGAAGTATCACTATGACTATACGGCACAGACCGCTACGGATGTTACCTACACAATGCCCGATGAAACCGGCTTCACCATTGTCGGTGATAAGGTATTGACCGGTACCATCCCGGCAACCGACCTCGAAAGTGAAGCACTTGTGCTCAAGGGGTACTACAAACGCGATCAGCACACCGTCACACTTGCATCCGGTGAGGGCATTGCCTCCGTCAGCGGTGCAGAAACTTACTATTTCGGTGCATCCGTCACCGTCAAGGCAGAACTCATGCCCGGTTATGCATGGGTGAATTGGTCGGATGCAAACGGCACCTATGCAGATCAGGAATACACCTTCACAATGGGTACTGCCGATGTGTCCCTGACCGCCAATGCACAAATCATCAACTACACCATTTCCTATAATCTTGACGGCGGCAGTGTTGCTGCGGCAAATCCCGACACCTATACCGTCAATACCGAAACCTTTACCCTCAACAATCCCACCAGAACGGGTTATACCTTCCTCGGCTGGACCGGTTCCAACGGTACTGCACCGCAGATGACTGTTGCGATTGAAAAAGGCTGGCTCGGTAATCGTTCTTATACGGCAAACTGGAGTGTCAATGAGTATACGCTCACTATTGATCCCAACGGCGGTATTTACAACGGCAATCCCGAAAAGACCGTCCGTGATTATACGGTGAATGAGACCATCACGCTCGACACACCCACGCGCGTCGGTTACACCTTTGCAGGCTGGTCGGACGGTACAAACACCTATGATTCCGTCAAACTGGAAAATGCAACAGGCGACCGCACCTACACCGCACAGTGGAGTGCAAACAGCAATATCAAGTATACGGTTGAGCATTACAAGATGAACCTCAACGGTGAATATGATCTTATCGCAACCGATACCACGGTTTATGAAAACGGTGTTGCAGACGGAACTGTCACACCGCCTGTCAACGCTTACACAGGCTTTACTTCTCCCGAAGCACAGCCCGTCACCGTCAACCCCGACGGCAGCACGAAAGTGGTTTATAAGTATACCCGAAATCAGTACAAACTGACTTACAATCTCTTCGGCGGTGCAACATCGGAAAAGACATATTTCTATGGTGCAGTGGTTGATACAGCACCCGCTACGAATGTTGAAGGTTACACCTTTGCGGGTTGGGATAAGGAAACGCCCACACACATGCCCGCAGGTGATCTTGAAATCACGGGTACATGGAATATCAATCAGTATACCATCACCTTTGCAAACACGGGTGATACCGTTATTGCACCCATGACGCAGGATTACGGCACGGCAATTGTTGCTCCCGCAAATCCGACCAGAACAGGTTACACCTTTGCAGGTTGGGATACTGAAATTCCCGCCACCATGCCCGCTGAAAACATGACCATCACCGCAAACTGGACGGTCAACAGTTATACCATCACCTTCAACACCGACGGTGGTTCGGCAGTTGCACCCATCACACAGGACTTCGGCACAGCAATCACTGCTCCCGCTGACCCGACCAAGACGGGTTACACATTCGGCGGTTGGAATGTTCCGGTTCCCGCCACCATGCCCGCTGAAAACATGACCATCACGGCTTTGTGGAATATCAATCAGTACACCGTCACATTCAACACCGATGGCGGCACTGCAATTGAATCCGTCACCGCAGACTACGGCACGCCGATCGCAAAACCTGCCGATCCGACCAAACGCGGTTATACCTTCAAGGGTTGGGATGCCGAAATTCCCGCCACCGTTCCCGCTGAAAATGTAACCATCAATGCAAAGTGGGAAATCAACACATACACCATTACCTATATCAATCCGAACGGATCGCTTGTGGTTGACGGCAAGACCAACCCCACAACCTACACGGTTGAATCCACAATCAAGCTGAATGAACTGACCTGGGCAGGCTATTCCTTCTCCGGTTGGGTTTACCGTCTTGATGGTCAGGATTCCGAGACCACACTGGAAAATGATACCATCACCAACATGGTCGGCAATCTCACTCTTCGTTCCATGTGGAGTGCAAATAAGAACGATTGGTATGTTGATGTTTATTACATGAACACCGACGGCTCTTATAGCAACACGCCCGATACGGTTCTTACCAATCCGAGTGGCTCGCAGCAGTTTACGGGATATGATGTTGCATATGATCTGTACGATTCCCGTACCCTGCTTGCAGGATTCACTCCCGATACTGCCAACAGCATTACCACCGGTATCATTCCCGGCACAGGTGAACTGCACCTGATTGCAAAATACAAACGCAATCAGTACACCGTAACCTATGACTTTGCAAACGATCAGAAAAACAAGGTTGTCACCGACTACTTTGACAAAGATCTTGCACCGGTTGCCGATCCCACCAGAACCGGCTACACCTTCGCAGGCTGGTACGATGCAAAGGGCAACAAGGTCGATCTGCCCGAAACTATGCCTCTGGACGGCGGCACCTATACCGCACACTGGTCAACAGATGCTTACACGCTGACGCTCGATGCAAACGGCGGCACGGCAGTGGAGAATATTGACTACAATATTGAATCCGCTTCCACACTGCCCGCTGTCACCCGCAACGGTTATTACTTCCAAGGCTGGCTTGTCACAACCGCAGACGGCAGCTGGGTACTGAACGATAACTTCGCTGCAGGTACCTCTGTCAACGGCAACTTCGGTAATGCAACCCTGACCGCACAGTGGACAGAAGTACAATACACCCTTTCGTTCAACACCGTCGGCGGCTCGGTGGATCCCACCTTCCTGACCTACACCATTTCGGATGCAACGCAGGTTCTGCCCACACCCGTCCGTCCCGGCTATGCCTTTGACGGTTGGCTTGTCACCGAAACCAGTTGCGAAGAAAACGACTCCGGACTTGTCTACTGGGTTGTCGGTGAAACCTATCCGGCAGGCAAAGCCGTAAAAGACACCTACGGCAATGCAACCTTTGAAGCACAGTGGACAGCACGTACCTTTACCGTCGCAACCGAAATGAGCAATATCGATTATGTCGGCAATACAACCGCAACGGTCGATGTTGATTATTCCGCAACTCTCACACCGGCGGCAGGTTATGAATTGCCCGAAACCATCACCGTTACCATCGGCGACAAAACCGCCGTTGTCAATACCGATTACACATGGACGATCCATGCAGACGGTTCTGCAACGCTTACACTTGTCGGTGCATCCATCATTGACAATGTAACAATCAAGGTGGATCGCAAGATCATCACCTATACCATTTCTTACAGCGGTCTTGAAAACAGCACGCTCGATGCAGAAAACAAGCATTCCTACACCGTTGAAACCGACACCTTCACACTGAACAATCCCAAGAAGGTCGGTTACACCTTCCTCGGTTGGACGGGTACAGCACTTGCAAACGCAGAACAGACCGTAACGATTGAAAAGGGCTCTGTCGGCAACCGTGCCTACACTGCAATCTGGCAGGCAAATCTCAACGATTGCACGGTCGAACATTATCAGCAGAATATCTATGACAACGAATACACCCTTGTCACTGCCGATACCAAGACCGTTCAGATTGAAACCGACAAGTACTTTGAACCCGCTGTCAATACCTACACGGGCTTCAAGGCACCTGCCGCACAGCGCATTTTCGTCAAGGGTGACGGTGCTGTCACGGTAAAATATTACTATGACCGCGAAGTTTACAATGTCTCGCTTGACGGCACCATGGAAGGTGTTGCAAGTGTCAGCGGTGCAGGCGAATACCGTTACGGTTATGAACTCACCGTCAATGCAACCGTCAACAGCGGTTATGCATGGGCAGGCTGGACGAATGCCGACGGAACAGTCGTTTCTGCCGCACCTGACTACACCATCACCATCGGTACTGCCGATGTGGCACTGACCGCAAACGCAAGTATCATCGAATACACCATTGCTTATGATCTTGACGGCGGTACGGCAACCAATCCCGCAACCTATACCGTTACCACCGATACCTTCACACTGAACAATCCCACACGCGAAGGTTATGACTTCGCAGGTTGGGTCGGTTCCAACGGCACAACCCCGAGCACGGTTGTGACCATTGCAAACGGTTCTGTGGGCGACAAGGAATACACTGCCAAGTGGACGCCCATTGTCTACACCGTCAGTTATGAACTGCACAACGGTACACCGCAGGGCGATATGCCGACCACCTACACCATTGAGGATGCAACCGTTATCCTGCAGGATCCCGTCAGAAACGGTTATGATTTCCTCGGCTGGATCGGCTCCAACGGTGACACACCTGAAAAGAACGTTTCCTTTGCAGGCGGTTCGATCGGCAACCTCAGTTTCGAAGCCGTATGGCAGGTGCAGACCCACTACTACAAGGTCGAAACCTACATCATGACGACCGACGGTCAGTATCTGAACACTCCTGATGCTGAGACCGATCCCATTGCATCCGAAACGGATCAGGAAATCGTTCTGACACCCGATGCAAAGACGGGCTTCACCGTGGATGAAACCCTCAGCAAACTGACAGGTGTCGTCGATTATAAAGACGAACTGGTTCTGAAGATTTATTATGCACGTAATCAGTATGAACTGAATCTTACGATTGACGGCAACGGTATCACGGCTGTCAGCCCCGTAACCAAACAGGTTTATTACGGTGCAGAAACTGAAATTCTTGCCACGGTTGCAGACGGCTACACCTTTGCAAAGTGGACGTCCGATACCGATAAGGTGGAAGACAGCACAAAGAATCCGCATAAGTTCGTCATGCCCGACGGCAATGTAACACTCACTGCCACGGCAACGCTGAATACCTATAACATCAACTATGCCCTCAATGAAGGTACCAACCATGCCGACAACAAGACGACCTATACCGTTCTTGATACCGTGGTTATCAAACAGCCCACCAGACTCGGCTATACCTTCACAGGCTGGAGCGGTGATTACACCGGTACGGATGTCATTACCATCCCCGCAGGCACAACAGGTGACATCAACCTGAGTGCAAACTGGCAGATCAACAATTATGCCATTGCCTACAATCTGGATGGCGGTCAACTGACAGACGGCAAGACCAACCCGACTTCCTATACCGTGCTCGACAGCTTCACGCTGAACAACCCCGAAAAGGTCGGTTACAGCTTTGAGGGCTGGAAGGGTACCGTCATTGACGGAATCCAAAAGGATGTTACCGTCAATGCAAACAAGGATACCACGGGCGATCTTGTATTCACAGCTGTCTGGACAGCAAACACCGATACGAAGTATACGGTCAACTACTGGCTGATGGATATTCCGTCCGATGGTGGTGTAAAGACGTATACCAAGGATGAAAATGCAAGCTTTGTCGGCACATTTACCTCCGATATGGAAGTAACACCGCACGTTCCCGCTTATGCAGGCTTCAAGACAGCCGATGCCCAGAGCAAGAAAGTCGCGGCTGATGGGTCCACCGTATTCAACTTCTATTACGAGCGTAATATTTACACCTATACCTTCCAAGCTGTCGGCTACGAAGATATTATAAGAGAGTATTATTACGATTATCCCGTTACCGCTCCCGAAAATCCGTCCAGAGCAGGTTATAAGTTCACGGGCTGGAGCCCCGTTGTGGCAGACAAGATGCCCGCAAACAACGTTGTCAGCATTGCACAGTGGAATCCTCTGACTTATTCTATCGGCTATGCACTGGGCGGCGGTACGGCTGTGGGCAATCCTGTTTCCTACAACATTGAAACCGCAACCTTTACGCTCAATCAGCCTACCAAGTACGGATATACCTTCGTCGGTTGGACGGGCAGCAACGGTGATACCAAAGAACTGAATGTTGAAATCGCAGTCGGTTCCATGGGCGACCGTTCCTATACCGCACATTGGGAACCCACCCGCTATGCAATCACCTATAATCTGGACGGCGGTTCGGACAACGGTGCAAATCCGCTTTCTTACACCATTGAAGAAACGGTCACACTTGTCAATCCCGTCAAGCCAGGTTACCGCTTCCTTGGCTGGAAGGGTACAGGCATTGCAGGTATCTCGTCTTATGTCACCTTCCGTGAACAGACAGGCGACCGCACTTACACCGCACAGTGGACGGTTTCCAATAACACCCCGTACACGGTCAGACATCATCAGCAGAATATCGGTGCTGACACCTATACTCTGTTTGAAGAAGAAGCCCTGACAGGTACGACCCTCAGCACGGTCATACCGCAGGTCAAGACCTATCCCGGCTTTACCTCTCCCGTAGCTGAGACCCTGACTATTCTGCCTGACGGCAGTGCGGCGGTGGATTATTACTACACCAGAAATAATTACACCATCCACTTCGATTCCAACGGCGGCACACCTGTGGCATCGCAGACCTATGCTTTCGGCGAAACGGTTGTTCCGCCCGCAGCACCATCCTTCCAGGGCTATACCTTCGCAGGTTGGACACCGGCACTTCCCGAAACCATGACGGCAGGCAATCTGTATCTCACCGCTTCGTGGGCTGCGAACACCGATACACCGTACACGGTTTATCACTACTATCAGGATACTGACTGTGTCAGCTATCCCGACAGCCTGATGGAAACCGAATACTGCCACGGCGAAACGGGTGCAGTTGTTGAAGTTGCTACCCGCGACAAAGAAGGTTTCACTTCTCCCGCAAAACGTACCATTGTCATTGCCGCCGACGGTAGCAGAACGGTCCGTTATTACTACACCAGAAACACCTACACCGTCACCTTTGTGGATCACAATGACAACATTCTGGATCTGCAGAGCGTCGTCTACGGTCTGCCCGCAACACCGCCCGTGCTTGCTGACAGAGCTCCCGATGCAGACGGTCACTACGAATTCCTCGGCTGGTCTGAAGACATAAGCTTCATCCACGGCTACACCACAATTAAGGCCATGTACAAAGCTGAAGCACACAATCCGGGCATGGATGCTGACTGTACACAGGCACTTATATGTACGATATGTAATTACGAAATCGCACCTGCAAACGGCCATATGCCTGTGGTGCAGATTCCCGCAGTGGAACCCACCTGCGACACACCCGGTAATACGGCAGACAGTGTCTGTTCCGTCTGCGGCGAGGTCCTCTCGAAATATAAGGTACTTCCCGCACTCGGCCATGACATCGGCAGCTGGTATGTGGATGTGCCCGCAACCACCACCGAAACGGGCGTTCTCAAGCGTGTCTGCTCAAGATGTGATTGGTTCGAAACCCATGAAATTCCTGTTCTGTCCGATACTCCGGTTGTTTCCATTGACATCACCACGTCCGGTTCGCAGGCTTATGTCGGTACCACCTATCAACTTGTCACCTCCATCAAGCCTTCGAATGCAGGCAATAAGCAAGTCATTTGGGAATCTTCCGATCCTTCTGTTGCAAGCGTGACACAGGACGGTATGATCACCTCGCACAAGCCGGGTGAAGTTACCTTCACCGTTACCACGCTGGACGGCCTGAAGACAGACAGCATCACCATTAACTTCTTCTACTCGGCAGACAATTACAATCTGATCGTTCTCGATCTGTTCGCTTGCGATCTGGTTATGAACGGCAAAGTTATTGCCTCCGAAGGTGCAATGGCAGAAATCATCCGTGTCAAGGCAGGCGATACCCTTGCATTCACGCTCAATCCCACCACCGCAGAATATCTGAATCAGGGCGGTTACATCCTGACCGCAAACGGCAGTAATGTCGCACCCGATGCAAACGGTGTCTACTACATCTATAACGTACATGAAAACATTGAAATTTCGGCACTGCCCGTCATCGGCAAACCCGAATTTGATGATGATCAGCAGTACGATACCGATGAAGTACCCGAAAAGAGTATCTTTGCCAAGATCCTCGAATTCTTCGAGCGCATTATTGAATGGTTCAGAAATCTCTTCAGATAAGCGCAATCATCACACCGCCGCAGGTTTTCCTGCGGCGGTGCGATTTTGATCCTTTTTTTGTATTTTTTTGTGATCCTTTTTTTGTATTTTTTGGTTCTTGCAATCCCCCTTTATATATGTTAAAATTAAGGATATCCCTATATCATAAAAAGGAAAGGAGTGTGTGCTGTGAAACGAAAACAGATGCTGCGGCAGATTCTTTGTGTGACAGTCTGCATATGGACGGCAGTTTTGCTAACCGTGCAGTTTTCGCCGCGCTTTATGCAGACAAAATTGCTGTCGGATTATGACGGCGCACGCTCATATACCGTTACACAGGTGCAGAAAACCGAAGAAAGCACGGCGGCACCTTGCGTTGTTCCGGAAGCTCCTGCCGAATTGTTCACGGCAGATGCAACGCTGCCCGCAGAACCCGCAAGCGACAAAGTGATTGCCGTCACACCGACAACGCAGTCTGTTATGCCGCAATCTGTCAGAAGTGAGCAGGAACCGACAACCTGTACCTTTGCACCGACACAAAAACCGCAATCCTTTCCCTTGCAGGCACAATCAACCGCCCTTGCACAGGAACAGCCGAATGTGCAGAAAGCAACACAACTGCCTGCAACACAGCAAACCTCTTTGCCTGTTGCCGATGTCATACAGCCCGAAAATACGGGCGAAACCACTGTTCGTCCGCTTCGTTTCGGTGCACAGGTCACTACCTCCCTGCCGTCGGACGGCGAGGGTGTGGTTTATGTTCTTACCGTTACTGAACGCGGCTATATCCGCTGTACACTGGGATATCCGTCCAATGGGCCGTTCAGTGACATCGGCTGGAAGCTCACGCTTTACGAAGAATATGACCTTGTGGGAAAAAGCAATTCCACTGCTTACCGCAGGCTCAACATCCTGCCTTCCAATGTGGCGACCGATACGGTCACCTCTGCTGCCATCGGCGTGCAGCCCGGAACTTACAGACTTGTCCTTGCACAAAACGGCACATTCAGCAGGGATGATGTGACCGTTCTTGCTGAATTTACAGCCGAATATGACCGCGAAAGCGAACCCAATGACACCCCCGCACGCTACACCGAATTGTATGCGGGTTGTGCTATGAAAGGAGCATCTGCCAAGTACGAAACTGCGACGGAAACGGACGAAGACTGGTATCTGTTCCGCATGCCCTTTGACGGTTATGCACATTATACCTTTACGCATGCGGCGATGGATATGATTTCCGTTGCCTGGCAGATCACACTGTATGATGCGGCTTTAAATCCTTTGAGTTTCAACAATGCCGCCATTGCTGAGGGCAGTGTCACGGGTGAAAAGGTCGGTCTTGCCGAAGGAACTTATTTTATCTGTATCAAGGGTAGAGTGCACAGCACGCAGGATTATTCCGTGAAGGTCGATTGCGTGCAGGCGAACCTGTTTGAACAGGAAAGTAATGACACCTTTGCTACAGCTACCCTCGTACAGGCGGGCAAAGAATATACCGGCATGATGAACAATCGCACCCAGGGCATTGACCTTGACTACTATGCTGTTGACCTTGCAAAAGCAGGCTCATTGCAGGTAACATTCCGCCATGCCGCCCTTGCAGAAGACAACGACGGCTGGAATATTTCCGTTCTCAATGCAGACGGACAAGTGCTGCACTCGTTCGTTTCCAATTGGATGGATACTGTTAACATTTCCCCCGAACTCGGCGTTGCCGCAGGCCGTTATTATGTCTGCATTGACAGCGATAATCGCTATTTCTCGGGCGAGCCGTACACTGTGGAAATCACCCACACAAGCAACACGGGCTTTGAATCCGAGCCGAACAACATCGCCGACAAGGCAAGCGAAGCGGTCATCGGCAGACCCGTCAAGGGCTCGCTGACACAGACAGGCCTTGAAACGGATACGGACTGGTTTGTTGTGCATGTCCCTGCCGATTCCGACATCTGCTTGACATTCAGCCATGAACAGATCAACCTCGACCGCCTCGGTTGGTTGGTGACCCTGACCGATGCTGACGGCAACGTGTTCACGCCCATGGATGAAAAAGACTTACCGCTGACCGACAGCACGGGCGCGGTACGCAATGACCTCCCCGTCAACTGGAATCAGTCGCAGGCAAGCGCATACTACCGTCTGCGAACGGGTGATTACTACATCCGTATTACAGCCGGCGATTACTTCAGCAGTGAAACTTACACTCTGTTGCTCAAAAAATCATAAAAACACAATGTAACCTTCCGCAGGGCGGACACCACCCCGTCCGCCCTGTGCTTGTAAGAATTGACAAACAAATAAATTTCTGCTATAGTATACAGTGATCCGCCTCCATAGTTAAATGGATATAATAAACCCCTCCTAAGGGTTAGTTACAGGTTCGATTCCTGTTGGGGGTGCCAATTAAAAAAAGCCGAGAAGCCTTGATTTTACTAGGTTTTTCGGTTTTCTGCTAATGAAAAACCCAGTTCTGCTAATATTCGATTTTTGAATATATGTTTGTTAATGAAGGCGATAGTTATTATGTTAATATTCTCACATAACAGAAAATCATAAAGTAAAAATGTCATTTTTACTTTTTATAACAGAATTTGCTCTCTGTTAATTATGATTTTAACCTTTAAAAACTGCTAATAAAAAGGTTGATGATATGGCGTACTGATTATTATAGAGGTTGTCTTAATTGAAAAAAGCAACTACATATGTTATAATAGAATAAACATAAAAATAGTATTAATACATTTATAATTTGCTGTATGGAGGATTATTGATGAAATATATCACAATAAAACCATTAGTTGCAGAATTAAACAAGGATTATCTTGATTTTTTTGATAATCGTGCATTTACCGATGGCAATCCTAATGGGCCATGTTATTGTACTTCACCGAATCAGGATGAAGAAACAATTAAAAAGATGGTTAAGAAGTTCAAAATTTTTGGTGTTAAGAAAACGCTCCGTAAGTATGCTGTGCAAATGCTTAACGAAAACAGAATACAAGGTTATTTAGCTTTTGACGGAGACACAGCTATCGGTTGGTGTAATGCTGCAGATATTGAAAGCTATTCAGGATTTGTCCCTAATTTTGCGAAAGAAAACACTTGTGGAAAAACTATTTCTATTGTTTGCTTTGAAGTTGCACCTGAATATAGAGGTATGGGAATAGCATCAGCTTTTATTGAAAGAGTCTGCAATGATGCTAAAGAAAAAGGCTATTTGGCTGTTGAAGGTTATGCTAAACTTTTCGAAAACAGAGATGATTTCGACTTCCAAGGTCCTGTGCAACTTTACAAAAAAGCAGGTTTTGCTGAAGTCGCAAGTGAAAATGGACAAGCTATTATGAGAAGGTTATTATAATTAAAAGCAACTTAAATGTGTTGCGAATTAAAAAAGCAACTTAATTTAGTTGCTTTTTTGAAAAGCAAGTCTAGATACTTGCTTTTTTTTGCTTTTGTGTTATAATTAGTATACACGTTAACAAGGAGATGTTATAATATGAGATATGCTGCTGTTATATTTGATATCATAGATTCAAGACGTTATAATGACAGGTACGATGTTCAACATGTTTTAATGGAAAGCATTTCATATTTGAATTGGGTATATGAGCATGCAATAAAAAAGGAAGTTGTTTCAAGCGCTGGAGATGAATTTCAAGGTTTATTTAAAGACCTTCAAACAGCATTTTTGTACATCCGAAAATTACAACTTCTAGTTTATCCAATAAAAATACGTTGTGGAATAGGTTATGGAGAAATAAAGTACGATAAGGAAAAATGGTCATCTGTTTCAATTGACGGTGATGCATATTATTTAGCTAGAGATGCAATAAATTCTGTTCAAAAAAGGAAAAGCAATGCAATATGCTTCAATACAAATTCAAGATATGACAAATACTTAAATGCATTGTGCATGGCTGGAAATGAAATTAAATTAAAACAATCCCAAATGGTTCGACTTGTTGAGTTAGTTGCCGATATAATTTTGCCTATAAAACCTACGAGCGAGTCTGAAGGTTTTTATGATTTTATTTTGCGAAACAGAATTAGATTGATTGAGCAAGAGAGTTGGAACAGAGTAATTGGAAAATTTAGAGAAATTGAAGAGATAGATATCGATTTTGGATATCTTTTGGATATAAAACAATCTATTGAACCTAAGTACTACAGTGAAAACAATTTTTATATGGAGGAATTTTGGGTACATGGAATGTCAACTTATATCGCACAAATAATGAATACATCACGACAAAATATTGATAGGTATGTTTCTTTAGGAAAAGTAAAAGAAAGCAGACTAATAGATAAAACGATATATGAAATGTTAGGAGAAGGATTATGGTAAATTTTATAATTCTAATAATCTTACATTTATTAGGAGATTTTTATTTGCAAACAGCGAAAATAGCTAAATGTAAAAATGCAAAAATCGATAATGATTGTAATAATTGTAAAAAGTGCAAAGACAAATCAAAATTAAACAAACAATATATGTTTATTCATATGTTGTTATATACGCTACCATTTGTTTTTCTGTTTTTTATGACAGGCTGGAAAAGTGCGTTACTTGCAATCATTGGAATTATTGTTTCTCATGGGATTATCGATTCTATAGCGTGCTTTTTTAATAAAAGGACCAAGCAAACTTTAGTTTTTATAATTGACCAATTTTTGCATACAAGTATACTGTTTTTGATTTATAAAATGGTAGAGTTTAATTCAATATTTGATAAATATGGTCTTATAGTAAAATCTGTTTTGACGGTTTTATTGTTAATGATTCCTTGTTCAATTTTCATAAACAAAATCTTTGAAGACTTATATCCGGAAACAAAAAACAAAGGACTTTTTGATGTAGGTTCAATAATAGGTATTTTAGAAAGATTTTTAGTAATAATATTTGCATATTTTGAAAATTTTCCAGCTATTGCCATAATAATAACTGTAAAAACATGGGCAAGAACAAACGATTTGAAGGAACCGGAATTTAGAAACAAATATCTATTAGGCACATTGGCGAGTTTAGTTTTGGCTCTTTGCAGCTACATAATATTCAAGTTGGTATAAATGAAGCTTGTATATTTTTGTGACAGAATTAACACACTATCATTCGCCTGTTTGTCGCTCACCTGCTAATATTCTGCTAATTTTCATTAGCAAAACGGCATAATATCAGAGAAAACGGAGAGTGACTCAGATAACACCATAACACCCGCTAACCCCAGTAAAATAAGGGATTCTGAGGTTTTCTGAGTGACAAAAAGTGAACGAAATAACACCCCTTGGGGCAAACTCCTAAGGGTTAGTTACAGGTTCGATTCCTGTTGGGGGTGCCAATTAAAAAAAGCCGAGAAGCCTTGGTTTTGCTAAGGTTTTTCGGCTTTTTTGTGTTTAAAAATTGCTAAACCACAAAGTAATGTTTAGCGGCAGAAAATAAGACATAAAATGTTTAATCATTACTTCTTGTTATTTGCATGTATTCCGATGGTGTCATATTATAAACTCTTTTGAAGACTGTTATAAAATATGCTTGTGAAGAGAAACCTACTTCTCTGCATATTTCTTTTGACGACATTCCGTTTAGAAGTAAACTTTTTGACTTTTCTAATTTTTGTTTCAAAATATAAGAACTAAGGTTTTCGCCTATTTCTTTCTTAAATATCTGTGACAAATAATCTGCTGAAATACCACAATAATCCGCAACAGAAGATACACTGATTTTTTGAGAGAGATTTTCATTTATATACTTTATGCAATTTCTTATGTGTGGTGAAAACTCAGGCTGTTTTTTATTCCTTTTCACATCTTCTGTTAATTTAACGATTTCAATTCCCAAGCACATAAATATTTCATTTTTATCAGTCAGTTTATCAATTGTTTTAATCACTCTGTCTGAAAATTCATAGGCTTTGGTTTCGTTAAGTCCACCCTGAATAGCATATCGGGTAGCAAGAGTAATTGTGCTGACTGCCATATACTTGTGCTGCATAAGTTCATCATCAGACATTCTTCCCATGACAATGATAGAATCCAGGTTTTTAAGCTGTGTTATCAGCGATTCAATATCACCTTGTTGAACGCAGGAAAACAGACGTATTTCAGCACTGTACGGTGTATGTTTTTCATCTGTGTCATTTTTAATTGTCTTAACGGTCACAAGTTCGCCTATTTTCATTAAATCACAACTTTTCTTTAATCTTTTTCATTTCTTTTTTCAGTCGGTTATTATCGAGAATTTCCCACAACGGCATAATAAGACCGCCACCGAGGCGGCAATGCGCCTCGTTCATTGCACCGTAATAAGCAACCCTGAAATCGGCAAATTGGGGCAGTTCGACATTCTTTTTGTATGTTTCATACAGTCCGTAAGCATCTCCCCACATATTGCGATACTGGAACAAATCATATTCTCTGTCAGCCCACATAGTACCGCAAGGGTCAATAAAACCGTTCAACTGCATTGTTTTCGGGTCAGCCATTATGTTCATTATGTTCAGGTCACCGTGAATCAGTACGGGAGTTGTATCTTTCGGGCAGACAATATCAAAAATTTCAGATGCTTCTTTTAGCAGATTAAGATTCTTACGGCTGAATTTACCCTTATCAGCAAGTTTTCCGAGTCCCTCAATCCAAGGCTGTTGCATTTCTGCTTTATAAAAATCAAACCAACTATCATAAATCGGGTTTGACAGAGAACCAAATTTATCATTTGTTACACTGTGCCATTCAAGCATACCTGAAACAACATCATCGGCAAATTTCTGTTTCTGACTCTTGTTTTTAAGCAAGAACATCGGGTTTAACACATTCTGTCCGTCAACAAAGCTCATTGCTAAAATTGCTGTATCTTCATCCTCATAAGTAAAAAGAACTTCAGGCATCTTTACGCTTGTATTCTTGGACAGTAGGTTAAGTTGCTCCGCTTCTTCATATTGTGAACCTTGTAGTCGATAAGCTTTTACAGCAATAATTTCGCCATTAGAAAGCACAGCCTTATAAACTCTGCCAAAACTACCGCCACCAATAAATTTAAACTTATCGGCATTCTTATACAGTTTTTTGGAAACAATTTCCGGCAAAACAGGTAATAAATGTTTATCGCTATTGTCAAGAATTTTCATTTTTTATCCTCCGCTATCCTTGTTTTTACAAGTTTATATGCTGTTTTACTTTCGGGCAGAAAAGAAAACAACTGAAAACAATGGCACATACCCTCGAATTTGTAAAGTTCAACATCAATATTTGCATTTTTCATTTTATCATATACTCTGTCGCTATCGCTCTCATCCAACTCTGCAGTTCCGCATATCAATGTTACCTTAGGGAATTTTTCAAAACTACCGAACAAGGGTGAAATATAGGGGTCTGTTCTATCGACATTCAGAACATACTTGGATATTCTTCTGAGCAAATGAAGATTATCTTCTACTTTTTTGTGCTTTGCGATTCCATAAAACGGGTCAGTATGTGCATTTGTAATTTTAGAATCTCCGCTTGAGGTTGCGTCTGCCCATAAAGAAAAGCAAACAATGTGTCCGGGTAAGGGATAGTTGTTATCTCTAAGCCATAAGGAAGATGTCATAGCCAATGTGGCACCTGCACTGTCACCAATAACTATAATATCTGAATTGTTAATTCCCTCATCTAATAGATGCAAATATATTTTCACAACATCGTGCATCTGTGACGGGAGCTGATGCTCAGGGAATCTTCCGTAGTCTGCATTTATTACAGTTGCACCACAGAACATATTACTGTATTTTTCGGCAAGTTTGCGGTAAAAATCATTCAGTTCAATTTTGAATCCGCCACCGTGAATCATTAATATAACTTTTTCAGTACAGCAATTTCTATTAACAATTTTTTCGTACTTAACACCTTCAATGGAATGCCTTACATAAGTAAAATTTTTTGAGGGTTTATATCTTGACTTTTTATCTTTTGTCAGTTTTGCCGCATTGTCAGATAATTCTGAACTGTCCGATAACGGCGAATGAAAAATCATACGCAAAGTTGCCATAAAGATTTTTGAGATCATAGACTGCATACAATCACCCATCTTTCTATTTTAAATCTTATCATAAGATTTTTGAGAATTCAATAATCTCAAGATTTTCATATCTGCAAATCGAAAGAATCAAGGAAATACAAAATTTTAGATGTTAAAGCAAATTGAAAAATAACCGTTTTTGTGACAGTTTCAATGCAGCATCATCCGCTTGCATGTTTGTTGCTTGCTGATTATCTGCTAATTTTGAAAGATAGTGTAACATATTTACAATGTCGGTGTATGTACAAATGCAATGCATGGAAAACCTGAAAACGAAAAGAACAAGCTGACTGTCTTTTTTGTGCAGAATCAAAAAAAACTTGCAAAGCAGTTTAATAAAAGGTATTATAAATATATAACTTGAAATCGGGAATGGAAGGAGGTTTTTTCTTTGTGGATTTGCAAATATTGCGAAATGCAGAATGAGGATTGGGAAAATGAGTGTTATCTGTGCGGAAAACCGCAAAAAGAGCCCGAACCCGTTGTTATAAAAGAAGAACCTGTCGTTACAACGATCGAACGCATTTCATCCGATCCGTCTTATAAGGATGTGCAGCCCGCATTTGAGGATTTTGCGGCGGCTTTTGAGTTGTCTGTCTCTGAAAACGAAGAATACGAACCGATTGAGGAAGATGTCCCCACCGATTATTCCGATTTTGAGGAAGTCGGATCTGTTGAAGAAACGGAAGATGAAACCTATCTTGAACCGCTGTACGATGCAGAGCCGATGACGGAAGGTGCGGATGAAGATATAAAGATTTTTGTTCCCGAACAGGAAAAAACCGTTGTGTATGAACCCACAGCACCGTTACAACCTGTTTCAATTCCCGCAGCACCGATACAGCCCGTTGTGATTCCGATTCCCGATGAAAAGCCCGTAGCACCGCCTGTGCAACGCAGTCCTTTTGTCTTTGAGAATCCCGCTGTTCCTCCGGTGCATCCGACGCCGCCTGCATCTCCGAAAGTGTCTGCAACGGACGAAACGAAAAAAACAACTGACTTTAATCTGCAGCAATTTCTTTCACAGATAAAGCAGATCGAATCGGATAACATCACCGAAGAAATCCGCAGAAAGCAGGAAGAACGCAAAAATCAACAACCCGCTTCGCCGATACAGGATACCCCCTCCGCACAAAACGATGTGAACCCGCGTGTGTTGAAAAAACAGAAAAAGGCCGCACAGCGCCAAGAATCGGTTGCAATATTCTGCAAGGGAATGAAAAAAATCACCATGGCGATTATTGTGATATTTCTGTTGATTACCGCAGCATTTGTTGCTGTTTGTCTGTGGAACAGAAACGGCGAAAATCTTTATTATGTAATCGACGAAATTCTTTATTCGTTTGAATTGCAATTGCGGGATTTTTTGTATTCGATACAATACTGATTTTTCAAACGGAAAGGAGTCCGTTTTATGCTTGATATGCTCAGTCTGTTTTTTGAATTGAGTATTTTTGCCGTCGGCACCGTCAGTGCGTTGCTTGGTGTGATCTGCTCTCTTCTGACAATGACCGGAAAATATGCGCCGCAAATAAACCCGCTTGTAAGGCTGACAAAATTGTGTGCCTGTTTGTTTCTCATGGCGCCTGTCGTGTTGTGTCTGTTTGACGACCCTTGGTTCCTTGAAGAAAACATGAGCAGCGCATCTGCTTTGTATACCATATTTTCTGCGGCATGGCTGTTTGTTTTTGTTATCAGTTCAATTGCCCGCTTGGTGCGTCTGCCCGGCAGAAAAAAGGACGGCGAAGAACAAAAACGTCCGAAAACCCTGCACATCTTCGCACTGTTCTTTTTGATTGTGTCTGTTGCACTGAGTTGGTTATTTTCTTAATGCAGGGAGGTTTGTTTTGATGCGTAAACAAGGACAAAACCTCAGAAAAAAGCACACGGGTAAAATAATTACCACGTGTGTTTTGGGGCTCCTCGCTTTGCTCATTGCGTGTGTTATGACGGATATTCTGCCGCCTTATACCTCGATTGCAAAGGGCTTTGTTGAGATTGGTATCGACTATATTTCCCTCGACCGCGCCGATAAAAAACAGTCCAAAGCCAACATACAGGCGGCGCTGGAGGAAGCCACAGACCGTGTGCAACACCCCTTTGTGCTTGCCACCGAAGAGGAATTCTTCATGGTGCGCGAGAGTGTCAAGGCGGGTGAAAACGGCAACGCATATATCAATACATATTATAATTACGCAAAGCACTATGCCGATCTTCTGCTTTCCGATGATCCCGCGAGTGCCCCGCTTACATATGAATTGGACGAGGAAGATGCCATCCTTGAAATCTCCCGCGAAACGCTTGAACGTATCATCACGCTCGGTCTTGTTTACAAGGTGACGACTGACGAAAAATATGCCCTGCGTGCATGGGAAGAACTTGAAAATGTGTGCAATTTCTCTGATTGGTGTCCGACCCATTTTCTCGACGTTGCCGAAATGAGCCTTGCCGTGGCAGTCGGCTACGATTGGTTTTATGATTATCTTGATGAAATGCAGAAACAGACCCTTGTCGATGCATTCCTTGAAAAGGGACTTGCGCCTGCAAGAAGCAAAAACTATCTTGCAAACTGGTGGGTCTGGAGTAAGACCAACTGGAACTCCGTCTGTTACGGCGGTGTGGGCATTGCCTGCATGGTGTTTTATGAACATTGCGAAGCCGATGCCGTGGCACACCTTTCCATGGCTTACAACAATATGCCCATCAATTTCTGTAACTTCACCCCCGATGGTGCGTATGCCGAAGGCCCGGGTTATTGGGAATACGGCACGAGTTATCTGATCTATTTCATCAAAACGAGCAATCAGTTTTTTGGAACGGATTTCGGACTTTCGCAATATCCCGGTGTGGAAGAAGTCGGTGCGTTCCCTGTGTATATTTCCACTCCGACGGGGGTGTTTAACTACGGCGACAACAAGCCAAATGCCCTCTACAGCCCCGTTTTGTATTACTATGCAAGCGAATTCGCCAATCCTTTGACGAGATCGTATCAGAATCGTTTTGCTGAAGAATTACAAGAAAAATATGACCTGCAGAATGCCGATATACAGGATATGAGAGGCTATCTGCATTCCCTGCGCGAGCCTGCGAGAGAAGCAGCGTTGAGCGCGCTTTGGTATTGCGAAAGTGAAGAAGTCGATTTTTCGGCACTGCCCAAAAGCATTCATTTTGAATCGAACGCAGGGGAAGAGCTGTTCATCATGCGTTCGGCATACCTGGATGAAAACGCAACCTGCGCCGCCATCAAGGGCGGTTATAACTACACCAATCACGGCGACCTTGACATCGGCACATTTGTGTTTGATGCGCTCGGTGTGCGCTGGGCAGAAGAAAACGGGCCCGGCAATTACGATGCACCCGGTTATTTTGTGTCCACCTACGGCGGCGGCAGATGGAAAGTCTATGAAAAACGCGCCGAAGGGCAAAATACCCTTGTCATCAACCCCAAAGAGGGCGAAGACCAGTTTGCCTTTGCCCGTTGCCCCGTTGTTGAAACCACCGTTACTAAAAAGGGGGATCCCGATACCACCACCAAAGAGGGCGGTGCGGCGGTCATTGACATGACCCGTGCTTATCTTGAAAGCGGTGTCGAAAGTGTGATTCGCACCTTCAGCCTGCATGATGATTACCAAATTCTTACTGTCACCGACGAAGTGACCTGCAAAAAGCCAAGTGATATTTATTGGTTCATGCACACCAAAGCCGAAATTGAAATTGCACCCGATGGCAAGTCTGCCATGCTGACCATCGGGGACAAACAGTGCAAAGCCGAACTCACCGCCGACGGTACGTTCAGTGTGATGGATGCAAAAAGCCTTGTGTATCCCGATTATGAATATAACAAAGGCCTTACCGTGCGCAAACTCGCCGTTGCAGTGGAGGATGCACAAACGGCAACGATTGTTGTTACGCTCACACCGATGAAATAAATAAATAAATTACGGTTTGTCGGGCAAAGCCCGATAAACCGTAATTCCCCCTCAAAGGAGTAACCCTATGGACTATCTCACCCCGGCACAGATTGCCGAAAAATGGGGCGTTTCGCGTCGCAGTGTGCGCCAATATCTCGCCGCAGACCGCATTCCGGGTGTTCTGCACGTCAACAACCGCATTCTCATTCCCGCTGATGCGGAAAAACCCGCTGATCTGCGTTTTGCCGCAAACAAGCCTGCCGCTGTGCGCACAACAGCATTCAATCCTTTTGTTTTTACGGTCGGCTGTTACAATCCCGGCGAGGCTGAAACTTTTCTCAACAGCATTGAGGATGCAGAAAAACGAACCATCGGTCTTGCCGAACTTGCCTACTACCGCGGTGAGGCGGATCGCACCCGCGAACTGACCGCCACGCTGACACAGGCAAAAAACGTACAAACACAGATCGGAATTCTGCTCATGGGGGTCGTTTCATCCATGCTGACCGATGACCCCGAACAGATTCTCAATAACTACCGTATTCTTAACCGCGTTGCCGCTGTTGCCGCAAACGATCCGAAATTTGCCAAGACAGGGCAGTTATTCAGTCTTTATTGTAACATTATTGTACACAATACGGAAGCGATCGTACTGCCCGATTTCGGTGTAGAAGCCTTTGCCGTGGAGGAAGCCCTCAAACCGATGGCAATTTATGCCTTTTCCCGATATCTTGTTCTGACGGGAGATGTTCAACGCGGTATAGGTCTTGCTGAAGGTGCATTGATCATGATGAAACCCCTGCGACCGATTTCCGCCATTTATCTTGCACTGACCATTTCGGCAGGCTACATCTCAAGCGGCAACTGGGACAGGGCTGAATATTATTTTCGTTATGCATGGTCACTTGCCGAACCGGACGGCATTATTGCCCCCTTTGCGGAATTCCGCGGTTTGCTTTCGGGGTTGGTCGGAAAATGTTTGCGAACGGAACATCCCGCCGCATACAAAAGCGTGATGGATCTGTCTGCCGTGTATCTGCGCAACTGGATTTTTGTCCATAACGCGCTTACTGGCAATACTGTTTCCGACAAACTCACACCGACCGAATTCAATGTTGCCATGTTGGCGGCAAGGGGAGCCGCAAACAGTGATATTGCGGATATTCTGAATATCTCTGTCCATTCTGTGCGTACACATCTGCGCAACATATTCAATAAACTGAATGTGTATTCCCGTAAGCAGTTGTCAAAGTATGTTATATAATATGTATATAATATATATGCAGCGCATTGTGCCATTTTTGGCGCAATGCGCTTTTTCGTTCGTTTTTTGTGTTCTTGCTTTGCGTTTGCGCTTATTGCAAGGCAAATGCACTTGTTTTTATATGATTTTCTTTATTATGCCAAAAATGGCACAATATCTATCGTCCAAAAAAAAAGCAGGGCGGGGGACGAATTTGTATGCAAAAAGTGGTATCATTTAACAAAATAACTATACGCGTATATTTATTTTTGTGTAAAAAAGCAGGAGATGATAAAATGAAAGTTGAAAAAAGTCTGATGGTCGAAGCACAGGATCAGAATTGTTACGAATATCTGATTGAGTGCACCGTCGGTTACGGTGAATACAAGGCTGTACAGCACATGGATAAAATCACCTTGCGTAGTGAATTTCTGCACGATGTGGATTGCTTTGCCGCTTACATGAAAAACGAACTCGGTCTTAAAAGAGGCGATGTATATACCGTTTTTATGCCCACCACCGTGCAGAGCATTGTTTCGTTTTATGCGCTGAACAAAATCGGTGTTATTGTTAATTTCGTGCATCCGCAGCTACCCCCCGAAGTGCTCAAGGAAGCCATTGAAGAATGCAACTCCAAGGGGGTTATGATTCTTGATTTGCTGTCAAGAAATTATGTTGATGTGATCAATGAGTCCGGTCTTCCTTGTCTTGTCTGTTCGTCTTCCGACTATGCAAGCCCCATCAAGGAAACCGCCTGCAAGGCAGGAGAAGGCTTACTGAAGGCCATCTTCCCGAAAATCAACAAGCGCACTGCTTATCGTGATGCCATCCGTAAGTATGCGCCTGAACCGGGACTTTCCGGCAATGCAGACGATATTGCCGTGTATCTGCACGGCGGCGGTACCACGGGCAAGAGCAAGGTTATCAAACTGACTTCGCGTGCCATCAACGAACTTGCCTGCCGCGTGTCCAAACTTGACAAGATTGAAGACCCCGGTGAAGAAGCGGAAGTTATCGTGCTTCCTCTGTTCCACTGCTTCGGTCTTTGTGTCGGTATTCACATGGCAATGTGCAATGCAGGGCGTATTATCCCGATGATGCAGTTCGATGCCAACATTTTTACCAAACTCATGCGCAAGAACCGCGTGATTGCCGTTGTCGGTATTCCCGTCATGTTCAAAAAACTGATGAAACATAAGCATTTTGACGGTCCGTGGCTGAAGAATATCCGTATGATGTTCTGCGGCGGAGACGATTGCTCCGATCAGTTCCTTGACGACTTCAATGCCGTGCTCGAAAAGAATGGCGCACCCGGTAAACTCAGACAGGGCTACGGCTTAACGGAAGTCGGTTCCGTCTGTACCGTCAACAGCAACACAAAATATAAACGCGGTTCCATCGGCTGGCCGCTGGAAGGTCTTCGCGTTGAAATCTGGGATGATAACAACAAGAAAGTGCCCGATGGTGAAGTCGGCGAAATTGTTATCTCCGGTCCCACCATCATGTCCGGTTACTACAGACCCGGTGCTGCCGAAAACGAAGGCCTTTATATTGACGAAGAAGGTACAAAATGGGTCAAGTCCGGCGACCTCGGTTACCGCGACAGCGACAACTATTTCTACTTCGCAGGCAGAAAGAAGAGAGTCGTCATTATTTCGGGTTACAACGTATATCCCATTGACATTGAAAAGTTCATTCAGGATAACTTTGCAGAAATCAAGGGCTGCTGTCTTGTAAAGGGATACAGTCCCGAGGGCAAGATCCTGCTTCGTCTGTTCCTCTCCGTCAAGGATGGAACCAATAAGGAAGAACTCGAAAAGAAGATCGTTAAAACGGTCGGCGAACACTTCTCCGAGTTTTCCGTGCCCAGAGAATTCAAGTATCTTGACACCCTGCCCGAAACACCTCTTATGAAGATTGACTTTATGCTCCTGACCCAGAATAAGCCCGAAGATGCCGTTTACGGTGCATAACAAGTTGTTTTTTTTCATAAAATCTCCTACCGCGAAAACCACCTCTTTGCAGGTGGTTTTCGTGTTTTTTGCCATTGTCGGCAACACTTTGTTCATATTTGTTGCACGATTTTCATGCAAAACCGACAGAAAATGGAAAAAAACAGGATAATAATTCTAAAAAAGAATTTAATTATTGCAAAGCGTTGTCAAACTTGTTAACTTTAAAGAATTCTTAAAAATTCACTTGCATTCCCTGTAAGTTTGTGGTAGTATACAGTTGCAAATTTATCTTTGGACAAATTTGTAAATCATGAAAAAGAAAAGAGGTGCAACGTAAATGGATAAGTTCCCGTTTGAAGCTCTCATGGCTTTCCTTCAGGAGTTCTTCAACAGAATGCTTGACACTCTTGAAAAGGCTCTCGGTTATCTCGGTTTCGGTGAAGAAGTTTCCGCATAATCGTAGTAAGCTGCCGCGGTCTTATACCGCAAAACATTTATCATTTTAACAAGGAGGTGCCCACTAATGTTCGCAGAAATCAGAGATGCAATGGATAAGTTCGTTGAAATCATCAAGGAACTCATCGCTCACCTGACATTCCTCATCGAAGGTTTCACTTCCAAGAAGCCCATCGAAGACGAAGAATTCTCTTGGTAAGTTTTTTAACTTCAAAGTTTTTTATTTATTTTTAAATTAAGGAGGTGCCCAAATGACCATTCTTGATAACATCATCACCATTCTTAAGGATGCTATTGAAAAGATCAAGGCTTGGATCGAAGCATTCAAGGCTCTGACAGGTTCCACCGAAAGCTCGGCTGAAGGTTCCGAAGTTACCGAATAATTACTCGGTTTTATCTTATCAAATATATAAGGAGGTGCCCTAAATGGAAAACATCGACTTCAACGGTTTGCTTGATCTCTTTAGAGAAATCTTCGCATACATTCTGAAGGTTCTTGCTACTCTTGAATCCAAATTCGGTTTCGAAACTTGGTTCGAAAATCAGAACGCAGAAAGCTCTGAAATTTCTGAATAATTAAATTTTTGAATTTAATTTTAGCGTTTGATCAAACAAATGGCCGTCCTCGTCAGAGGGCGGCTTTTTTTCGTTGTTCTGTTTTCTTTTTTTATGGTTCTTTACGGAAAGTTGTGGGATTTTTGATTAAGGGAAGTGCAAATTGCGGTTTAGCGGGGCGCGTAGGGAACGCATAATATGCACGGAATGCATAATATGCATTCCCTACGGCAAACAACCAACTCCCCGCTAAACCGCAATTTGTTTTCTTCATCCCACAACTTTCCGTGAAGAACCTTTTTTATTGATCAATTCTTTCGTCAGGCGGCACAACGGCAAGAGATATAAATAAAAGGCTGTCAGCATGCAAAGGTTCGGTGCCCCGACCGATGCCAACGGAACTGCGCCTGCAATCGACCACGGCACAAGCGGCGAAATCACCACCGCCGTGTCTTCAAGGTGCAGTGCCATTTTTTCGTTGTCCGGTTCGGCGGATACACTCAACTGATGAGTCAGCATGATGGCAAGGGTTTGGTTGCTGGCAATGATGGAGGTGAGCACACTTGTCAGGCAAACGGCTGTGTAGGGAGTGGTTTTTTTGGCAAGAACCGTGATTTTTTCCTGCAATTCATCCAGCAGATGGGTACCGTCGAACATGCCCGAAAACGAAGCCGAAATGCACACAATCAGCAATGCATTGATCATGGATTTCATGCCGCCGCCCGATAGCAGTGCCGCAAGGTCGCCGTCGGCGGGGGAAAAACCGAGAACGGCTGCCTTTAAAAGGGGAGTAATTTCCATTTTCTGCACCGTCAGTGCAACGATTGTGCTGACCGCAATGCTCACCGACATGGCGATTTTCACCTTGACCTTGCACAGCGAAAGCACAACGATCACAACTGCGGGCAGTAACATGGCGGGATGCAGATTGAAATGCGTTGCAAAAATTTCACGCACATCCGTTTGGTTGCCTTGGGGCTGTATGAACAGTCCGACAATGAAATACACCGCCACCGTCAGCAAAAAGGGAAAAACAGCCGTTTTTGCCATGTTTTTGATGTTTTTGTAAAGATTTGTCTTCGTCAGTGTGCTGACCAGCAATGCACTTGTGGACATCGGGGAACAACGGTCGCCGAACAATGCGCCTGAAAGCACAGCCCCGCCCGAAAACAGAATGGGAATCCCCATGCTGTTTGCCATGGTCACGCAGATAACGCCCATGGTTGCCGCCGTGCCGAAGGATGTGCCCGTCAGGAAAGAGATCAGACAGCACAGCAAAAAAGTCAGCAGTACCATGATCTGCGGTGAGCAGACGGCAGTAGCATAATAAACGATGTAGGGAATCGTGCCGCAGGCACGCCACAAGGCGGTAATGACCCCAATGAGCAGAAAGGTAATGAGTATGTTTTTAACGGTTTTCATGCCCGACAAGGCAAATTTCCACATCTGCCCGACTGTATGTTTTTTGTATAAACCGTAACCGAAAAACAGGCAAAAACCGATCCCCAGTGCAACCAGTACGGGGATGTCCAGGGCTACACAGATGAAAAGTGCCGCCGCAAAAGCGGCAAGCACCATAATTTCGATCATAACGTAAATCTCCTGTTATTTTTTGAAAACAAGATCCACGCAAAGCGGATTGTGGTCGCTGGGATGTGCCCCGTCAAACGTGTCGGTCACAACATGGAAACGATTCACGGTAAACGCATCCTTGGAAACGAAAAAGTAGTCAATGATTTTGTTCTGTGCGCCCCAGTTCTGGAATGTTGCGCTGTCGGTAGTGTTGTCGGTTGCATAACGTGCATCCGCAAAATCTTCCGTTGCGGCAAGGTACGTCGGTGAACCTTCGTTTGCGTTCATATCGCCCATGAGTACTGCGGGAATACCGCCGAATTGTTCGATTTTGTCCAGTATTACGCCGATGCCGTTGATGCGGGCTTCTTCACTGACATGGTCAAGATGTGTGTTGAACACCACAAAACGGGTGTTGTCGGACAGGGTTTCGAGAATCACATAGCCGCACACGCGGTTGAATGCCGCGCCCCAGGATTTGCTCATTTCGTCGGGCGTTTCGCTCAGCCAGAATGTGCCTTTGTCGATGAGTCTGTAAAGGTCGGTGCGGTAGAAGATCGGACAGCCCTCTGCCATGGCAGAGTTGTCGCGGTAGGTGATCTGCGAATCGTAGGACGGCAGGCTGTCGCACAGATATTTGTAGTGGATCGCACTCACTTCCTGAAAACCGATCACGGTGGGAGCCTGCTGTTCAATGCAGTCCATCAGCAGGGCAGCACGGTGAAACCAGCTTTTTTCAAACAGGTCTGTGGGGCTTACACAGCGCACATTTGCACTCATAATACGCAGTTCGCCTGTCTGTGCGGGTGTTTCGGTCAGAATGGTGCGCTGTTCTTTTTTGTATTCGCCGTACGGAGCAAAAAAGATACCTGCAAACGCAATGGCACCCGCCAACACGGTCGCACCGAACCCGATGGCAATTTTTTTTGCTGTTTTCATTTTAATTTCCCCTTTTGTTTTTATAATCTGCATTTCATTTTAGCAAAAAGACAAACGAATGTCAAACCCGGATTGGATCACATATTGACAAAAAATACACATTCGGTATAATAATGGCGGTCGTAGAGGAGCCGGAAGGCGGTTGGTGATTTCCTCCGAAAGGAGGTGATTGTATGCCGATTACCATCACATTTCATATTCGTAACATAACCGTTACAATAAGAATTAAGGTAAAAAGCAACAACCGCCACTCTGGCCAGTGACGGTTGTTGAAAAAATAAATTCAAAAACGTAACGCTAACCGCTTTAAACGGTTGCCTCTACGGCTTTATTATATACTTTAATTTTCAGTTTGTCAATGGCAGACTGATTTTTTATATATTATTCTCCATATATTCGCGGTTTTTGCGGATGCGTTCATCCTTGGGGGACAGTTCTTCTGCCTTGTGCACGGCGGCGAGGGCTTTTTCTTTTTGCCCCAGTTTCCACAGTGAAACACTCAACAGATCCCACGGTAAACTGCCCCATGCATCGGCTTGGGTGATGTAGGTGGTGGGCCGTTCTTCAATCGACACGCAGCGGTCGCAGGCAAAGGCGCAGGCAAGCGGATTGTTTTGCGCATAATAGTATTGCGCCGTTTCCAGCCATGGCTCACGCAGATGCGATGCTTCTGCGCAGGCTCTCAAAAGCCACTGCTCGGCTTGGTCTGTGTTTCCCTTTGCGGTGTAGGCACGGGCAATGTACCGCATGGATGCACAACGCTCATCTGCCCATGTCGCTGTTGGTAATTGCAGATGTCGTTTTAGCATATTTATACAATCATCCCAACGTTTGTAAAACAGATATTCCCGTCCCAGATAGTGTGCATTGCGGTCATCTTCCGGCCTTTCGCGTACGGCAAGTTCCAACAAGGGGAGATACTGCGAGCGCGGTTTTGTGTTGTCTGCATGGTGATCCACCTGCACGCCCTGTGCAAACACGGAACGCGGTTCGGGGGTGCCGACCCAACGCAGAACCTCATGCACGGGATGCACCCAACGGTAACCGTGGCGGGCATGGATCTTGTCGATCCAGAAGACTGTCCCCTCGCTGCCGTCTTCGTTGAAATTCCACGTGTATCGGTACTTTAACCGTCCTGCACCGCTACTCCATGCGGCTTCAACCTTTTCCCGCCAGCCCGCCTGCAACACCTCGTCAAGATCAAGGCAAACGCAGATATCCGCACTGTGCGGCACGTGGTCGAGCGAACGATTTCTTGCCACATCGAACCGCCACGGCGCAATCGTTTCGCGAAAAACACTGACCTTTTCGCAGGTTTCAAGGAATTCGGGGGTGCCGTCCGTGGAGCCTGTGTCGAGCACTACAATGCCGTCTGCCTCTTTGATGCTTTCGTACCATCGGGGTGCAAATTGCATCTCATTTTTGCATATTGCATATACATAAACTGAATATTTATACATAATATTCCTCCGGATATACAATTTCGCCGCAGCAAATTACACATCTGCTGCGGCTTTTCTGTTATGCCGCGGGACCGGTCGGGCCTTGCGGAATGGTGAAGTTGAGGACGAAATCGGGAGCGGTGCCCGTGATGGTAACGGCAGCTTCTGTACCGGGGGCACCGGTGGTAACGGTGCCGATGGTAAATGTCGGTGTCACACCGTCAGCGCCTGCAGGACCTGTGGGGCCTGTGGGACCTACAGCACCGTCAGCACCTACAGCACCGTCAGCACCTGCGGGACCTGTAGGACCGGTTGCACCGTCCGCACCTGCAGGACCTGTGGGGCCGGTTGCACCGTCCGCACCTGCAGGACCCGTGGGACCTACAGCACCGTCAGCACCTGCAGGACCCGTGGGACCTACAGCACCGTCAGCACCTGCGGGACCTGTAGGACCGGTTGCACCCGTTGCGCCTGCCACACCTGTCGGACCTGTAGGACCGGTCGGTCCGGTGGGACCCGTCGGACCGGTAGGACCTGTGGGGTCATCGGGACCCGTTGGCCCTGTCGGTGCGGTCGGACAGCAGGGGACGGCACAACCCCAGTAATAATCGGGACAACCGATACCGTGCGCAGTGTGTCTGCCGCAACCGCAGCCGCCGTCTGTGTTGCGCACAACATTTGTCTGCATGGCATCAAAGAAGTCGGGGGTTCCCGCATCGCAAAAATATTGATACTTGGCCATAATTGCCTCCTTTTTTCAAGCAATAACGGAAGAAATACTCTCTTCCGCAGTTCATACTATGCAGAAAACGGGCATCGGTGCGGATTTGGCGATGATTTTTAGATTGTTTTAAGGCATAAAACGTATGCTGTCAAAAAATAAATTACTTTTGTCCTGTTATTTTACAAAAATACTTGTTTTATATTTATTTGTGTGTTATTATAAAAAAAAGTAAGCATGAGTACCCAGGCCAATAAGAAGATTATGGTTTAAGGAGTTTTTGAAATGTCCGAAAAAGAGATGAATTTGCCTGCCTCTGACGAAGCTGTCGATGCAATTCTTGCGGAAGTGCTCGGTTCGACGGGTTCGCACATGGCAAAACGGTATTCCGGTGACGGGGAAAGCGTTCCTGAACGCAAACCGGTGGAAGAGCCCGCACCGCAACAACCTGAACCGCCTTTCGTAGCCGCACCGAAAAATACGGTGTCGGCAAGTGCATCGCAGAATTATGATATGAGCCCCGAAATGCTCAATGCAGATTACCGTGCTGCTGCGGCAAGGTATGATGTTAACGGTTACCGTATTTCGGCTACACAGCCCGCAGGCTATGCGCCGTATCCGGCTTACCCGGCCTATCCGCAGCCCATGGCGTATGTTCCGTATGCACCGTATCCCGCATATCCCGCTTATCCGCAGTCGTATGGTTATGCTCCGTATCCGACGGGATATGAAGCCTACGCGGAATATCCGCAGGAACAACAGCAGACAACGCCCGAACAGAATGCAGGTCAGAATGCGTATGCCGCCGCCGCAGGTTCGCGCGTGGTATATGACGCGGACTGGGCAGATGGTAAACAGTCTGCAAAGACACAGCCCGCACAGCCGCCCGTCCCCGTTATGCAGGCAGCAAACAGCGGAAAACCGCATGTAAACCCCGCATTTATTGATCCGTTGTCTTCTTATGATGACGATGAGGAAGTGCCGTCACCCTATACAGGCAGTGTATCTTTTGCAGACAGACGCAATGCGAAAGCATCGACACAAACGACAAACAAACAAGGTACGGATTTTTTTCCGGCAGGTTTTTCCGCAGTAAAAAGTAACACAGATGCCGCGAACGGAAAAACCACCCCTCAGATCAATGCGGCTTCTGACGGAGAGCGCGAAAAGGTTTTTGCGGGCTTTTCCGAAGATTTTAAAAAAACACAGATCCGCAGTCGGGAATGGTTTATGACCGACGCGGAATTGCAGGATTCTCGCGAACAGCGCCGCCGTGAAACAGAAGAAGCGCTTGCCGAACTCTCGCAGGAGGTTGCCGATTTTACGGATCCGAGCAGATTTCTTGATCCGTTGGATGAAGAGACCGCCGACCAACAAAAACGCAAGGCTGAAGCGCAAAAGATCATTGCCGAACGCTTTTCACAGTCCGCTGCAGCGGAAATCCGGTATGACGGTGCTCAGGTTTCTGAAAATGGTGCCGTAAATGCATCGCAGGAAGATTCCCTTTACGGTGAAATTTCCGATTATGATTACAATGAATATGAAGATGGAGGCGAAACGGAATTGTATTACAACAATCCCAACGGACAAGAACCGGATGCCGGAGAGCAGACGGTGGAAAAAAAGAAAAAAGGCGGAAAATTTGCGGCTTTTGTGCGCCGTAACACCCCGCACAAGGGCCAGACCAAGCGTGAAATGATCAGTTGCATCATTATGGATCTTGCATTCCTTGTGCTCATCGGCGGTCTGATTTTCTGTACGATTTACTTTGTAAACTACAACAGAACAAAGGAGCAGATGCCCGGTATTGAAAATGCCGGTATCTATGAAGAAGGTCTTGCTGATAAACTGACTGATGTTGAACTTGCACAGTTGTGGTCTGATCTGAAGTCGGCATATCCCGATGTCAATTTCCCCGAAGGCCTGAACCCTGACTTTGCAAAGCTGTATGCAGTCAATCAGGATGTGGCAGGTTGGGTCAAGATTGATGGTGCAGACATCTCCACCGTCATTCTGCAAGCAGACGACAACGATTATTACCTCTACCGCGACCTTTATAAAGACCAGACCAAATACGGCACCCCCTTTGTGGACTACCGCAACAATATGAGCAGTCCGGGGCTCAGTCGTAACACCATTGTATACGGCCATAATACACACGACGGCTTGCTGTTCTACAATCTGACCCGTTATCTGCAGTTGTCAGGCTATAAGAATGCCCCCGTTCTTTCCGTGAACACCCTGTTCAACGGTATGACTTATTGGAAAGTCTTTGCCGTAACGCTGTCCGATTCCACAACGGATGAATTTGAATATCTGTACACCCATTTCACCAACGAAAACACCTTTCTTGCGTTCATTGACGATATCCGTGCACATTCCATGTTTGACATTGATGTGGATGTGGTTGCAGGCGATAATATCCTCACGCTTTACACCTGCTATCAGAACCTTTTTGAAGACGGCAGACTGACCATCTTTGCCCGTCAGGTCCGCGCAGGTGAAGACCTGCTTGTCAACACCGACAATGCTACGGTCAACAGCGACTGTATTTATCCCAATGCCTACTACGGTATCACATATGATGATACAACAGCTGCAGGTGCAGGCACAACTGCCCCGGATGCATGGCAGAACAACAGCACAACACCGGCAGCGACAACCGCCCCTGCCGATGAAGATGAGACAGGTGAATATAATCCATGGGGAGACTATACGGGTGCCGATGAAGAAGACCCGTATGATGAACCGGAATTCATCCCCGGAGAACCCGAAGATGGTGGAGAAGAAGCCCCCGGAGCGGATGATTTCGGTGATTTCGGTGACAGCCTCGGCTGATCCCGTTTCTATCCCGCAGTGTGAGAGGAAAACGATATGGAAATAAAATTCAAAATTCTGACATTCGGCGCCCGTTGGAATTCCGATACCGCGCAACTCGGCGATGTGTTGCGGCATATGTTCAACGGCTATTTGCCGAAAGGTAAGGAAGTTGCCTATTACGAATCCGTAACCGAAGCGTTGCCTGAATTTTCCACCCGTTTTCAGGGAACGCATACGGTTCTGCTGCTTGCAGATACCTCTGATTATGCGCATATCAAAAGCCTGCTTGCAAAAGCATTGCATCTGCAATTGCAGTCCTTGCCCGAAATTGCAAAAAACACCCGTAACACCATTGGAGATTTCCTTTCGGGGTCGGATGAAATGATTGCGCACTGTGCCGTTCCTGCAGGGAAAAAGATTTTTTGTCTGGGTGACGGCCTGTATGCGGGGTTTGCCGTTACGGCAGGACAGCAGAATCTGATTCTGCTGCCGCATCATAAGGACAGAACCGTGACACTTCTCAATCAGCAGGTCATTCCTTACCTCAATGCGTTTTACGGTTGCCGCATCCCGACAGATTTATCCTGTCGTTACTATGCAGGCAGACTCTGCGAAGAATTGCGCTCGTATGATGAAAAAATGGGCGTATCGGGAACAAAAACGTCTGTGTTTATCCGCAATGCGGCAGAAAAAATCCCCGGACTTTTGCCCATGCTTCGTTTTACCCCTTCTGCGGAAACAAGAGGCAAACTGCCTCCGGTTGAATATGCCGCCAATCTTTCCATTGCCGCTTGCGAACTCGAAGGCAACCCGTACGGAGCTGCCATGACGAGTGCATTCTTTACGGGCACGGAGGTTACGGTGCAGACCGAAAAATGTGTTTATCTTGCCTTTACCGATGATGATGATACCGATGTGCGTGAAGTTCGTTCCGTAAACGGTGAAGAAATTTCCGAATTTCTGAATCGCTGTACGGAAGAACTGTTCAAATTCGCACTCGAAAAAGTGAAAGCCATGCACAAAAAAGCCGCGGCAGGAGATGAGGACGATGAACCTGTTGCTCTTTTCAGTCCCGGCAAAAAAGTATTGCTGGCAGTACTTACCGTTCTGACAATGGCCGTCGGTTTTTGTGCCTCGTACTTTGTGACCGATTATATGATCGATCAACGCGAAGCGCAGAATGCACAGACGGGAATCACTCAATCTGCGCAGGATGCAGAATAAATCCGAAATTTCAGGAGGAACATAAATTATGGCTATTCTTATTTCCGGCGGTGCCGGATTTATCGGTTCGCACACTTGTGTTGAACTGCTCAATGCCGGTTTTGATATTGCAGTGCTGGATAATTTCTGCAATTCAAATGCCGAAAGTTGTAAGCGTGTTGAAAAAATAACGGGCAAAACTTTCCCCGTTTATACCTGCGATATCCGTGATAAAGCGGGACTTGACAAGGTTTTTGCAGAAGTAAAGCCCGAAGCCGTCATTCACTTTGCAGGGCTTAAGGCGGTTCCCGAAAGTGTTCAGAAACCGCTTCTTTATTATGATAACAATATTGCAGGCACCGTCACCCTGTTGCAGGCTATGGACGATGCAGGTTGCAAGTGCATCGTTTTCAGTTCTTCCGCAACTGTTTACGGCGACTCCAACCCCGTTCCGTTCAAAGAAGATATGACCGAGGGCAATACCACCAATCCTTACGGTACAACCAAACTCTACATTGAACGCATTCTCAAGGATCTCTGTGTGTCTGATCCCGATTGGCATGTCTGCATCCTTCGTTATTTCAATCCCATCGGTGCGCATGAAAGCGGTATGATCGGTGAAGCCCCCAACGGCATCCCGAACAATCTTATGCCTTATATCACACAGGTTGCTGTCGGCAAGCGTGAAAAACTGAGCATTTACGGCGATAACTACAACACACCCGACGGTACGGGGGTTCGCGATTATATCCACGTTACCGACCTTGCCATCGGCCATGTCCGTGCGGTCGAACGTGCTCTCAAAACCGCAGGTGCCGAAATCTTCAATCTCGGCACGGGACACGGTGTGAGTGTACTTGAACTTGTCAAGGCTTTTGAAAAGGCTTGTGGCAAACCGCTTCCCTATGTTATTGCCGAACGCCGCCCCGGGGATATTGATACTTCCTATGCCGATGCTTCCAGAGCCAACGAACTGCTTAACTGGAAAGCCGAACGCGGTGTGGATAAAATGTGTGAGGACAGTTGGCGTTGGCAGAAAAACAACCCCAACGGATACGATGAATAAAAGAAAATCTCTTTTTTACTGCGTTCTTTGCAGTCTGCTTGTTTTCTGCAGTCTTCCGTATGCAAAGGCCGTTGCCGTGCCCGAAATCACATGGGCCTATATGGAAGAAGCGACAGAATATGCTGTTCTGCATTTTGAAACGCCCGCGCTGTATATCGGACAGATCGATGGGTATGAACTGCGCACCGATTATGTAGACTGGATCCGTATTGCAGACGGGGCGGGCGGAAAAATGCAACTCCCGGACGGCGGCAATGTGTATCTGCGTTGCACGTTTGAAGGATATTACAGCGCGGTCCTGAACTTCCGTGTGGAGTTCGGTGCGGCATATGTCCTGACCGATACCGTTTCGGGCGCAAGCGTTGCCTATCGCGCTTCGGACGGTTTTCCGGAAAACGCCTATCTTTCGGCGGATCGTATTACATCAGGCAAGGTTTTTGAAGATGTGCAACAATCCGTGCAGACTTCCAAGCATTTTGAACTGTACGACATCTACTTTTTGTATGCTGACGGTCATACATTTGATCCCGCCGATGCGGCGATCATCCGTCTGCCGTTGGGAGATCAGCTCAAAAGAGAAAAGTGTATGGTTTATTATGTGGATGAGGTCGGCAAACGACTGCTGACGTTGCCGGCAACCTATGACCGCACGTGTATTTCATTCAGAAGCAAAGGCCCCGGGCTTTATTTTGTGACGGATGAAAGCAAAGGTACGGATGCCGTTCCGACCCCGCCCGCTCCCGCCATGGGCCGTGTTTTTGATTTTTACGGTGCTCGCCTTTGCATGGGCGATATTGATGCGGATGCTGTCGTGACCGCTGCCGATGCCAGAGCTGTTCTGCGCGCTTCGGTCGGGTTGGAAACGCTCAATGTTTTGCAGACGGAATGTGCCGATACCGATTGGGACGGCAAAATTACAGCCGGCGACGCAAGGTCGGTTCTGCGTTACAGCGTTGGTTTGTAAAAATTTTAATAAGTCTGAAAAGAATCGACAATGCTTTTGTTGTATTCTATTATTGATAGAAAATTATATATTTTTAAAATTCAACAAAACGGAGGAAAAAACGATGAAAAAACTGCTTTGTATCTTGCTTGCCCTCATGATGACCGTTTTTGCCTGCATCCCCGCCGCGGCGGCGACAGACATTTCTGTCAGCACACTGCCCGGTGTAGATCTTGCAGATGACGGCGACGGTATGTATACCGTCTCATTTACACAGCCTTCTGAAGATTACAAGGACGGATACTGGTTTGCCACCTCCAAGGACGGTGACTATGAGTACGTGCTTGAAGATGATCCGGAAAAACTTGCCGATCCCCAATGGCTGTATGAAAATGATTATATTTATGATGAGGAAAACGATCGTTATATTCTTGCAAAAGATATTATCAGAGGTTTTCCCGAAAATCCCGTTTATTACACCATTAAAAAAATGCCCGGGAGCATGGCTGTTGAAGCAGGCGAAATTGTCACGTTCAAAGTCAAAACTTCACCCAAATACAACCAGACCACGGTTGTTGTCAGAGCCAACGGCGTCAATGTACAACCCAACGTCAAGGGTGAATATTCCGTGCTTGTCAATCAGGACATTGTTATCAACGTTGTAGAGCGCGGTGAAAACGGTGAAGTTCTGCTTCGTTCCCACTTCTTTGTCTATCTTCCCAAGGGCGAAGAGGGCGAATACCGTTGCCGCACACTTGAGAATACCAATTATCAGGTTGTTTATTACGGCGACAGTTTTGACTTCCGTCTGGTGCTCGGCAAAGATACCGTTGTCAACAATCTTTCTGTTTCCGTCACAAGGGGAAAGGATACCCTGTCGGAAGAACTCGGTTTTGATCCTTCTGCCATTCTCGGTCAGATCGGCCTGGGTAATCTCGAAACCTTGACCAGTTACGGTACGGATGCCACGGGTGCAAGATTATACAGAGTTCCGAACGTTACCACTGATATTACTATCAATGTCAGCGGTGTCAAGACTGTGGAAAGTTTCAATACCATGAATCTGATCATGCGTATTCTTCGCTTCATCCTGAATCTGCTCGGCATCAACCTTCCCTTCCTGCAGGATATGAACGTCACTTATGATGTCACCATCAAAAACGACAGCAGTGAATTGGATTATACCGTTCTGCAGGGTGCCACACAGGATGAACTCAACGGCAATATCTATAAAGTCGGCAACGGCGACAACATTTCGCTTGTTGTTTACAAATATGCCGCAAATCAGGATGTAACCGTCACATGGACCCCCGGCAACGAAATCGGCGGTAATTATGCAAGTGAATGGATTGCAGATTACGATCAGAATAACGAAAGAGCCTACTATTACGCAATCTATAACATCGACAACATTACCGAAAATACAATTGTGACCATTTCCCCGGGTGCATAAAGTCATGAAAAAAAATTTTTGTACCATTCTTTTTATTCTCACTCTGTTGGCTTGTCTGTGTCTGCCTGCAATGGCGACGCAGACCGCGCCTGCAGCCAATGAAAATTTTGCATTCCTTTGTGCGGTTTCCGGCAATGATATGGAAACCGAAACCCTCACCGCAGGGTTCGGCGACACAATCACACTGCATTTATATGTGAATGTGGAAGAGCGTTCGGAAAAAGACTTTTTGCTGGAGTACAACACCGATATTTTTACGCTGAAAGAAATAGATATCCTCGAAACAGAGGGGCAGAATGAGTTTTTTTCACGCACAAATGCAGACGGTTCCGTTTCTTTTCATTATGAATATGCTATGGAAGGTGCATACCGCGGTCTGTTCTGCATTGCAACCATAACCTTTGAAAACACGGCAACTGTGTCGGAAACAGTGCATACGTTCTCGTTGACACAGGAAGATGCCGAACTTTGCAATCCTGTATCGGTGCAGGTGAATCACCGCCATGCATTCGGCAACTGGTCAACCGTTTCCGTTTCTGAAGACGGAAAAACGCAAAAACAGAAACGTGAGTGTCTGCATTGCGATGTAAGCCAAACGCAGACCGTACCGTATGTGGATTACAGCATTTCCCTGAAACCGGAAGCAAAAAAAATCAGCTATAAGGCAGATAAAAAGCTTCTGTATGCCATTGCACCGGGAATGACCGTCGGTCAACTGATTGACAGTCTGACCTGTGTCGGTAATATGCAGGTTGTTGACAAAAACGGCAACGGCAAGTCCCGGAACGACATTCTTGCAACCGGTATGACGCTTCTTGTTATGGATGAAGGCGACGGAATGGATGCAAATGTGCAGTTTGCGGCCTCCGTTTCCGTATGGGGCGACGGCGACGGTGACGGAGCCGTTACCGCCGGTGATGCCCGTATTGCATTGCGTTGCAGTGTTGATCTGGAAGAAAATTTGTCCGAAGCACAGATGTTTGCGCTTGATACAGACAGTAATAACAATATTACGGCAGGGGATGCCCGTTTTTTGTTGCGCGTATCCGTAGAACTGGATGGTTTTTATGCCATCAATGCAACGTCTGTTGTTTTGCTTCCTGAAGAGTTGAATATGAAGGTCGGAGAGCAGAAAACGCTGGAGGCTCTTCTGTTTCCCGTCAATACAACCATCCGCACCATTCAGTGGAGCAGCAGTAATTCGGCTGTGGCAAGTGTAACAAACGGTACTGTTACGGCTAAGGGGATGGGTACTGCCGTTATTACGGCAACGGCCAAGTCCGGTGTCAAAGCCACTTGCGTTGTTTCGGTTATTCAGCCTGTCAGGGAACTCACATGCAAGCGTGTCAATTTCTATCTGCCCGAAGGCAAAACATTGAATCTTACCGATTCTGTTGAGATTACACCGTCCGATGTGACACCGGCAGATGCTGTCTGGAAATCCTCCAACAGTGCTTTCACTGTAACAAACGGCGTTGTCAGCTGTACGACTGCCTATAATTCCCTGAGTAACAAAAAAACAAGCATAACCTGTACCTTCCCGTGCGGCACCACAGCTACATTCAATGTAACCCTCATTCCTTCCGGTGCAACGTTCTGCCGTTTTAATTATGAAACCGTGCAGGTTGACGAAGGAATGCAGTTCAAACTTTCCGGAGCCATTTCGTCAGGCTCTACGCTGAAACTTGTTTCCGACAATACGGATGTGCTGACCGTAAACAGCGACAATATCATTACCGCAAAAAGCGCAGGTACTGCAACGCTGATCTGTTCGGGTGTGAACTATTCCGAAAAAGTTACGGTCACGGTCAGGAGTACAAGTCTGCGCGTTGTTTCCGTGGTTGCCAACAGCGGCGACAATGATCTCGCCATCACGGTGAAAAACACCGATACGCAGGATTTGACAAAAATCAACATGACGGTTGCAGGATACGACAGGAACGGTAACTTGCTCATCACAAAAGGCTGTGCAATCAGCAATCTTGCCGCGGGTGCCCGTGCCGGTTATGTGTGGAAAGATCTCTGGGAAAACAAAGCGGTCGTTTCCGCAAAAATCACGCAGATGACCCTCACTTATGCCGACGGCCACATGGCAACCATCCCTGCAGGATGCTGGCATGTCGGGGAATGATTCCTGCCAACCAAATTTATAATGAAAAAGAAAAAGCACTCTTACCAACCGTGGTAAGGGTGCTTTTAAATTCGTTCGGCATTGTTTGTCCGATATAAAATAAAGTCAATGTTTGTGTTGTAAAGATCGGCAAGTTTGCACAGTAATTCTGCTGTCAGCGGTTGCGTTTCGGTCTCGATGTATGAATATTTGCGTTGTGTAATGCCGATTGCATCTGCAACCTGCTGTTGTGTCAGATCGTTGTCCTCACGCAAATCCCTGATGCGGCTTTTCATAGCTTTGCCTCATTTCAAAAAAGAATCAATATGCTTATTATACATGGTCTGTTAAAACCTAATTGATTTTAGATAGTATTTATCTATTGACTTTTAGATAAAATTCATCTAAAATAATAATGCTAAATATCATTTCTTTTATTTGCCGAAAGTATCTGATATTGATGTTTTTTAAAAGAACGGAGGGTATTCTATGAAAAAGAAAAAATGGCTTGCTCTGCTTGCTGCGGTTGCAGTGCTTGTAACTGCTGTTGCGGCAATGCCGACTGCAACAGCTGCAGAACCGATGCTTGGAGATGTCAATCACGATTCTGTTTTGTCCGCAGGGGATGCTCGTAGCGTTCTGCGTGCTGCAGTGGGACTGGATTCGTATGACGAAACATTTTTTGTCTATGCAGATGTAAACAAGAGCAATGCAATCGAATCGGGTGATGCGCGTGCTGTGTTGCGTGCAGCTGTCGGACTTGAAGCGATCGATTGCATCACAACCATTGAAGATGTTATGACGGCCGAAAGCCAGATTGAACTCAATCGCCATGCGTACAGAGCTGCTGTTGTCGGAGAAGGCTATGCAGGCACCATGGAAGAATGGCTCGACAGTCTGAAAGGCAAGGACGGCTTGTCTGCATACGAAATTGCAGTCAAGCTCGGTTTTGAGGGTACGGAATCCGAATGGTTGGCATCCCTGAAAGGCGACAAGGGCGATAAAGGTGATAAGGGGGACGATGGTGCTGCCGGCAAAGATGGTGCAGACGGTCAGACTCCGTTTATCGGCCCCAACGGAAACTGGTGGATCGGTGAAACCGACACCGGCATCAAAGCTGCCGGAACAGACGGCAAAGACGGCACCAACGGTACTGACGGCAAAGATGGTGCCGATGGTAAAGACGGCACAGATGGTCAGACTCCGTTTATCGGCGAAAACGGAAACTGGTGGATCGGTGAAACCGACACCGGCATCAAAGCCGCCGGAACAGACGGCAAGGACGGCACCAACGGTACTGACGGCAAGGATGGTGCTGATGGTAAAGACGGTGCCGATGGCAAAGATGGCGTTGATGGAAAAGACGGTGCTGACGGTAAAGATGGTGTAAGTGTTGTCAACAGCTATGTGGATGAAAACTATCATCTGTGGATCGTACTTTCCGATGGCAATAAGATCGATGCCGGCTATGTCGGAGTACCTGTTGCAGCAACATATACTGTAGTGTTTAAGAATTATGACGGTACCGTTTTGAAAACGCAAACCGTTGAAAAAGGTGAAGCGGCAACGGCTCCTGCGGATCCGGAGCGTAGCGGATTCATGTTTGTTGGTTGGGATACGATTTTTACCAATGTCAAATCCGATTTGGTTGTCACCGCACTCTTTACGGAAGATACGGAACCAACCATTTCTGTTGCCAATGCACAAGTCAGTGCAGGTGACACGGTGTCGGTTGCTGTGTCGATCCGAAATAATCCCGGCATTCTCGGAATGACTCTTGAATTGGAATATGACGAATCTGTTCTGAGTCTGACAGGCATCACCAAGGGAGATGCTTTAAGTGAAATGACATTTACATCTCCCCGTAATCTGAATTCCGGCTGCAAACTGCCGTGGGATGCGGAAGAAGTATTGCCCGAAGATGTAACCAACGGTGAAATGGTAATTTTGACATTCCGGGTAACAAATACAGCTCTTGCAGGTGATTATACGGTGTCGTTGACTTATGATGATGGTGCAATTATCGATAACGATCTGAATCCTGTTGATATCGCAATTGTAAACGGTATTATTACCGTAATATAAGGAGAGATTGACATGAAAAACGGAAAAAGATTCATATCTTTGGTTTTGATATTTTTATTATTATTTTCTGCCGTTCCGTTGAATATGCTTTCCGGTTTTGCCGCAATAATTGACACGGATTCGGTCATTTCCGTGCAAAGTACAAATGCAAAAAGCGGAGCAACGGTTGATGTTGCGGTTTCCATTATCAACAACCCCGGCATTCTCGGCATGACACTCGAAGTGGAATATGATGAAGATATTGCTACACTTGTCGAGGTGCAAAACGGTGAAGCATTAAGCGCGATGACCTTTACAACGCCTAAGGATTTCAGCAACGGTTGCAAACTGCCGTGGGATGCGGAAACTGTTACCGAAGAGGATATCCGAGACGGCATTATTGCAATTCTGACCTTTGAGATTGCCGAAACCGCTTCGGTCGGTGACTTTGTGTCGGTGCGCATTTCTTATGATAACGGTGCAATCATCGACAAGGATATGAATGCACTGAACATTGCAACGGTTGCCGGCGGAATTCAGATTATCGAATATACCCCCGGTGATCTGAATGATGACGGTATCATCAACACCACCGATGTTGTGCTTCTTCGCCGTTACATTGCAGGCGGTTACGGTGTAACTATTGCAGAATATGCAGGTGATGTCAATGCAGACGGAATTTTGAATACAACCGACGTTGTTTATATCCGCCGCTACATTGCAGGCGGTTACGGTGTTGAACTCAAACCGGCTCTTGTAAAATGTCCGCATGAAATGCAGGCAATAGAAGAAAAAGAAGAAACCTGCACGGAAGACGGCAATATTGCGTATTGGATGTGCACTGTTTGCGATAAATATTTCAACAATGCCGAAGCAGAACAGGAAATTGACTTTGAGGATATTACGATTTCCGCAACCGGGCACAAGGAAGTGATTGACGAAGCAGTTGCACCTACCTATACCACTACGGGACTTACGGAAGGAATCCATTGCTCGACATGCTTGGAGATTCTTGTAAAGCAGGAGATTATTCCTGTGTTGAATCCTGCATATCACACAATTGTTTATCAAAACACAAAAGGTGCTGTTATTGATGAAGATGCCATGCGTTTTGCCGAACACAGCGGCATGAGTGAATTGCCGGTGCCTGAGATGGAAGGCTATGAATTTGTAGCCTGGCATGAAGATACAAAAGACGGAAGAATCGTAACAACAATCAAACCGCAGACAAAAGAGGATGTCTATCTGTATGCTGAATGGGAATTAACTGAGTATACGATAACTTGCCGCGATACATTGTGGACGGAAGACGAAAGCACGCTTACTTATACAATAGAAGATAGTTTTGAAATTAAAACTCCGATTTGGAGAGGTCTCAGATTCTCGCATTGGGAAGATGCATCCGGTAAATTATATTCTTATAAAGATGCAATGGGCATTTCCAGAATAAAACTGGAAAAAGGAACCACCGGAGACATTGAAATTGTTGCAAAATGGAAATCTGCTGAAAATCTTGTTGTACCAAAAAATAATAATCAGGTTGTTGGTGGCGAGTATCACGAAGAAACAGGATTATATTGGTTTGTTTATGAGTTGGGAAAAATAGAAAACGTAGTCCTTGATACGGAAGATAAAATTCTTTCAGTCAAGCATCAGGGTGGCGATAGCACATTAAGCGTTTCTGAAACAGTTGTTATTGCAGAAGAGGTTGCAAATAATATTGCAAATTCTGTTGCAGACTATGTAACCAATTCAACAGAATGGTCAGATACGCATGAAATAATGCATTCAATTGCAAGTGAGACGGGGTCATCTGTCAAAACAGGCATTGAAAGCTCACTTGGAGTAGAAAACGTTGCATCGGTAAAAGCTACGGTTGAGGCATCATTGCATGTCAATCTTTCCGAAAGTGTCAGCAGGGGAAATGTTGTAGTAACAGGCGGAGGAAATAGCGACGGCAGTGAGCAGACAAGTGAAATATCATCCGGATTATCTTACAGGAAAGAACTGAGCACAACATCAGAACGTAGCTTCAGTTTTTCGGACAAGGATCCCAACGGAGTTTATAAATTAGTGCATGCCGGTGATATCATTGTATATGCATTTGTTGTTTATGACCCGTCCACGGCAACTTATTATCTGGATACTTACAGTACATTGGATAAAATGTATACAGTGGATTTGTATGAAAGAGACGGCTATGTTGACTATGTGAATGACTCGTTGTCTTACAGAATTGATACGGAGCAGATTGAGTCAATGATTGAATCTGCATACTATGTCAAGTATGATGCAGCAACCGCAGATGGCGGAGATGCTATGAAATTATCTGTGCATCCCGTAGGGGAACAGACAGCTTTAAGCAGATGCACCTATACAAAAACCGGTTATCTCCATACAGGTTGGGAATTGCGCACTGACAACGGTGTGACTGTTTACCGGCCGGAAGATGCAGTATGTGATCTGGTTGCACCCGGAGAAACCGTAACGCTGTATGCACAGTGGACTCCTGAAAACTACACCATTACTTATAATGCCATGGGTGGCATATTGCCGGATGGCTGCCTCGCCAATTATACGGGCGAAGATGAAAATATAGCTCTTCCCGTACCTGTATACAGCGACTATCCTGCATATAATCATTTTGAAGGATGGTATGTGGATGAAACATGTACTGTGTCTTTCATGGATAGTTACAAAACAAATCCGCGCAATGTTACCCTTTATGCAAAATGGGATCTGTGTACGGTTTATGATTCAATTGACACCACTCCCGAAACAATAACAGGGCGTGTTATTATCGATTGGCGAAGCGAAACGGAAACCGATCTGCTTAATCATACAGCTCGTCCCGTAAGCGACGGACAATATAATACCATTACAATCAGCAATAAAACAAGTGAAGTCATTTTTATCGGTGAACCTGATAAAATTTATAAGAATTTCAGAATTTTGATCAGTGATTTTGAAGATGGTCAAAAGTTAACCATCCGTTTTCTGAACTTTAATTTTGTGACCAATGAGAGCACGGCAATCGGTTTGAACGCCGATAACGGTGTGGATCTGACGATTGATGTTGCAGGAGCCTGTTCCATCGCAACAACCTGTATGTCCGGCAGCATCATCGGTCTTGCCGATTCTGTGATAAAGAATCTCACATTCACAGGAGACGGAACCATGTCCATGACTGCCGGCGACGGTAAAGATGCCGTCGCTGCCGGTGAAGCCGGTGAAAACGGCGCTGCGGCTATCTATTCCGAACAATTGAATTTTGCAATGAACGGTGAGATGAACATAAGAGGCGGCAACGGCGGCAACGGAGCAACAGGTGTTACCGGTGCAACAGGTGAAACAAATTCAACAAGTACTTTACTTTATAAGTCTTATGGCATTTTTGGTATACACATTCAGAATATATACGAATATAATGATGCTTACAACGGCGAAGATGGCGGCATCGGTGGAGCCGGCGGAGCCGGCGGCAGGCCAATTGAATGTGCAACAGTTCATTCTGACGGAAACGGTGTGATCCGACTGTTTTTCGGTGATGGTGGAAACGGCGGACAAGGTGGCATCGGTGGAGCCGGCGGAAAAGGCCATGATTATTATGGATATACAACAGGTGTTTCTTTTGTTGTTGGCTATAATCCGGGCAATGGCGGAAACGGTGGCAATGGAGGTAATGGTGGTGATGCCGGTCCCTCTTTTACCGAAGAATATTCTTTTGCTTTTGACAACATTTCTTTTGTTACCGGGCAGAACGGTACACCCGGTCTCGGCGGTCTTCCCGGAGAAGCGGGGACAGGTGGCTGTGGCGGCGAGACGCATGCAACGGAAAATGACCATTATGCAGATCCCGCGAATCCTGGTAATCCCGGAGTCGCAGGTTCTGTAGGAAATCCATAAAATCAAATCGCTGGGCATGACTTTTGTTGTGCTTGGCATTGCGTATCTAAACAAAATAGAAGTCTATTTTGTAACAAAAACAGGGGATAGGCATTATGTATTTAGATGAAATGAAATTGAAAACAATTTATCATATTCGTCAAGCAGAGGAAATATCATTGTTTGACTTATATAAAAGGATGTTTACAGAAAAAGAAATTGCGCAGACTTCGGTGTTGCATGCTTTTGCACATCACCTAACCACTTTGCATAATAATAATTTTATAAAAATCTCCATTAAAAGGGACAATTCGATGGATTGTTCCATTATTCGCGATGATGTTGAAATCGAAAAAGATATGAGTAGCATAATACGTTTAGTTGTTCGAAGGTTTTCTCAGACCTCTGACCATAGTTCTGTGTATATCAATGATTCAAAAAACATTTTTTTATCTGTCACAGAAGATTTTGAAAAAATAAGAGAGACGATAGGATTTAGCATATCTGCCGAAATGAACTGCCTGCAACAGCAATTTCGTATTTCTTCGATTTTTGGCGAAAAAGATCCGTCTCTAAAATCAAAAGTTTTCGTTATTATGCCTTTTTCAAAACAAATGGATCCAATCTATGCAGATCATATTAAAGATGTTTGCGATAAATTAAAATATTCATGCCAACGGGCAGATCGGATAGATCTTCCAAATGTGATAATAAACGACATTTGGAATTTGATTTGCAACTCGGACATTATAATTTGTGATTGTACAGGACGAAATCCTAATGTTTTTTATGAACTGGGGATTGCACATGCCGTTGGTAAAAAAGTAATATGCATCACACAAAATTCAGAAGATATTCCGTTTGATATTGAACAAATAAGGTATATCAAATATGAATATAATCCGCATGGTATGAAAGAATTTGAAGAAAAATTGATGCGTTGTATTACCCAACTTGATTGAATTTGTTTGTGCTTAGAAACATTCAAAAGCAATTCGAGCAGAGTTTATCAGTTAATATTAAAAAGAAAATGATGCTGAAAAGTGTCATTTTCTTTTTTTGTGGGATTATTTATAAACAATTGCAATCACAGGAGATATATGATATATTTATTGTGTATGAAAAAAATCCGATGATTTCGGAGGACGGTATGGCAAAAAATAAAGGACAAAACAAGTTCTGGTTCAAGCTCGACAATGCCGGGAAGGTGTTTCCCGGGCAGAATACGAGCCGTTGGTCGAACATTTTCCGTTCGACTTTGATTATGGAAGAAAAAATCGATCCTGCGTTGCTCGAACAGGCAGTCAAGGACGTACTGCCGCGGTTTCCCTGCTTTGATGTGTGCATCAAAAGCGGGTTTTTCTGGTTTTATCTTGAAAAAAATCCCCATGATGCACCGCCCGTGTGCGAGGACATCAACAACCCCTGTTATCGTGTCAAATTCAATGAAAACAACCGCTTTCTGTTTCGTGTTTTCTACCGTGAGAACCGTATTTCCGTGGAGTTTTTCCATGCTTTGACCGACGGAGCAGGTGCGACGACTTTTTTGTGTACGTTGGCGGCACAGTATCTGCGGCTTTGCGGACACGACATCGGTGTCGGCGGTAATGTGCTCGACATAACAGAGCCTGCCCCCGAATCGGAACTGACCGATCCGTTTTATGATTACGAAGGCAAGCACGGCCGATCGGGGCGTTCGACACGAAAAGTGTATCACTATCGCGGTACCCCTCTGCCGACCCACACCGTCGGCATTATTACGGGTATCATGCCCACCGATGTTGTGCTGAAAAAGGCAAAGGAATACGGTGCAACCGCAACGGAATATCTGTCCGCGGTACTGCTTTATTGCTTCTATGAACAGCAGAAAAAAGAGACCCGCCGCGAGGATGACCTGAGCGTGCAGATCCCTGTCAGCCTGCGAAAACCGTTCAACCGCAAGACCCTGCGTAATTTTACATTGACCTATTCTATCCGTATCGACCCGTCTTTGGGGGAATACACATTGGAAGAATTCGTTCGTCAGATCATGCTCAATCTTCGTCTTGTCAACAACACCAAAAATCTCAGTGCCATGGTTGCATCCAATCTCAAACTCGAAAAAGGTGTTATGCGTTATCTGCCGTTAGGTTTAAAGAATTTAGGCATCAATATTTCGTTCCGCCTGACGGGGGAACATTCCACTACGGTGCTGTTTTCCAATGTCGGCAAGCTGAACATTCCCGCAGAAATGGAACGGCATGTGCAACGGCTTGACTTTCTGGCAGGCCCCGGTAAAATCAACGGTGTTCGTGTCGGCTGCGGCAGTATCAAAAACGTGCTGACGGTTTCATTTCTGGATATCTGTAAGGAAACCGAAATTGAACGCAGGTTTTTTACCACCCTTGTCAAAGCAGGCATTCCCGTTAAAATTGAAAGCAACCGATAAAGGAGATTATATATATGTCTTATTGTGTCAATTGCGGTGTCGAACTCGATGTCAGTGCAAAAAAATGTGTTCTTTGCGATACCCCTGTTTATAACCCCGCACATCCGCCTGAGGATATCCCCACCCCATATTCCGACAAAGTGGTTCTGCCGCCGAAAGTGCGCAGACGTTTTTCGGCATTCTTGTTTTCGGTGATTTTGCTTTTGCCGAACATCGTATGCCTGCTTATTGATTTGCTCGTTTCCAATGAAAACGGACTTGTGTGGGCACAGTATGTCAACACCGCTTCACTGTTGTTCTGGGTACTGTTTCTGTTGCCGTTTCTCATTGAAAAGGTGCGAGCTTTTGTTTTGATTTTAGCGGACTCTCTTGCAATTCTTGCCTATATTTTCTTTTTCTATTACAGTTTTGCACAGACCGGATGGTTCTTGCGTGTTGCATTGCCGTTGGTGTTGGTGTTTGCTGTGTTTGCGTGTATTACGGTTGAATTTTTTGACCGTAAAAAGCCTGATTGGCCCCTGCAGGCAATTATCATTTGCTTCCAACTCGGCATTTATGCCGCCGTTTGTGCGGTGTCGCTTTATATTTATTTCGGCTCGCCGCTGTTTCTTGCCGTTCCTGTTGTCATTTCCGTTTGCAGCATTGTGGTCGGCGGATTCTTCATCTATGTAAAAAACAGCCGCCGCATGCGTGCATGGCTGTCCAGACGATTCTTTGTGTGAGGTAGATTATGGGAAAAACACTTGTATTGACCGAAAAACCCTCTGTTGCGAGGGATATCGCCCGTGTGCTCGGCTGTAAGGGGAAGGGCGAAGGCTGTATTATGGGGCAGCAGTATATTATTACATGGGCATTGGGGCATCTTGTCACCCTTGCCGACCCCGAAGCCTATGATGACCGCTACAAAAGATGGGACATGAAAGACCTGCCCATGTTGCCCGAAAAAATGAAACTCGTCATCATCAAGCAGTCTGCCAAGCAGTTTCGCAATGTGCACGTGCTGATGAAGCGCGATGATGTTGATAATATTGTCATTGCTACCGACGCCGGTCGTGAAGGTGAACTTGTTGCCCGTTGGATCATGGCAAAAGCCGCCTGCAAAAAGCCCGCAAAGCGTTTGTGGATCTCCTCGCAGACCGACAAAGCCATCCGTGAGGGATTTGCCAATCTGCGTCCTGCAACAGAATATGACAATCTTTTCCATTCCGCGCAGGCGAGAGCCGAGGCGGATTGGCTGGTCGGTATTAACGTCACCCGTGCACTGACCTGTAAATTCAATGCACAACTCTCCGCAGGCCGCGTGCAGACACCGACTCTTGCACTGATCGTGAAAAGGGAAGAGGAAATCGAAAAATTCATTCCGAAGGATTATTATTCCGTGCGTGCTTATTTTGACGGATTTTCCGGTATTTATCGTGACCCCAAGGGCAATACCCGTTTTTCCGACCCCAACTTTGCCGACAAAATTCTCGGCGAAACCAAGGGAAGCAAGGGCACCATTGTGTCTTTGCAGAAAGATTTTAAATTCAAAGCACCGCCTGCCGCGTATGACCTGACCGAACTGCAGCGTGATGCCAACAAAAAATACGGTTATTCCGCAAAGCAGACTTTGTCCATCATGCAGAGTTTGTATGAATATCATAAAGTGCTGACCTATCCGCGTACCGATTCAAGATACATTCCGCAGGATGTTGTGCCCACCCTCAACGAACGCCTGAAAGCCGTTGCATTCGGGCCTTATCGCGATGCCGCGTGGAAGTTGTTACGAGGAAAAATCAACACAAAATACATCGTAAACGATGCAAAAGTGACCGACCATCATGCCATCATCCCCACCGAAGAATCCCCCGATGAGCAAAAGATGAGCCGTGAAGAAAAGAACATCTATGATCTTGTCGTTCGTCGTTTTCTTGCGGTGCTCAGTGAACCGTACGAGTATGACGAGGTCAAACTCACCGTGCGTGTCGGCAAGCATGATTTCTATGCTCGAGGTACAGCCGTGCGTTCACCCGGCTGGAAAGCCCTGTATCAGAATTTCACCGAAGACGAAGAAGACGATAACCCCGACGATACCGCACAGAATCTGCCCAACCTGCAACAGGGACAGACGGTGAATGTGCGTGATGTGCGTGTGCTGAACGGCAAAACAAGACCGCCCGCACGTTACACGGAAGCCACACTTCTGACTGCCATGGAAAATCCCACGGGGCAGGTTGAAGACAAGGCTCTGCGTGCCGTACTTGCAAGCACATCGGGACTCGGCACCCCTGCCACCAGAGCGGATATCATCGAAAAATTGTTCGATAATTTCTCTATTGAACGCAACGGAAAAGAAATCCGTCCCACCGCCAAGGGCAGACAACTTATTCGCATTGTTCCCGAAGAACTGCGCAGTGCGGAACTTACCGCTAAATGGGAACAGCGTTTGCAGAACATAAGCCAAGGCAAAGAAAACAAGCAGAAATTCATCGGCGAAATGCGTACTTATGCTACCAAATTAGTCGGCGAAGTGGCAAAGAGCGAAGCGGTTTATCACCACGAAAATGCCACCAAGGAAAAATGCCCCGATTGCGGCAAATTCTTGTTGGAAGTCAACGGCAAAAAGGGCAAAATGCTCGTTTGTCCCGACCGTGAATGCGGTTACCGCAAAGGACTTTCACAGACCACCAACGCAAGATGTCCCAACTGCATGAAGCGTATGGAACTGCGCGGCGAGGGCGAAAAACGCCTGTTCGTCTGCAAGTGCGGTTACCGCGAAAAACTGTCTGACTTCAACAAACGCCATGAAGATGCAGGTGCAGGCAAGTATGATGTTGCTAACTACATGAAAAAGCAGGAAAAAGAGCAAAAGAACGATGCTTACAACCCCTTCGCAGATTTGCTGAAAAAGTGGAACGAATAAAGCAGATAAACCGTAAGTTGTGTTTTTTAGAGGAATAAAATTAAGAGGTAAAACTATGCTACTGTATATCATCCGCCACGGGGAGCCGGGGCATGACGGGGCATTGACCGAATTGGGGCAAAAACAAGCCCTTGCTGTCGGTGAACGCATGAAAAAATGCGGTATTGACCGTATTTTCTCCTCGCCGTTGCTTCGCGCAAAACAGACCGCACAGCCCGCCTGTGAAAAGCTGGGACTCGAAATGACCATCGAAGACTGGTCAGCGGAAATCGGGGACGGCAGATTGACCACCCTGCCCGACGGAACAAAAAAATCGGTATCTCTGATTCAGAACACAAATTTTCTGACAGAGGACAATGTCGATCTGCCGTTCAGCCGTGCTTATGAATGTGATTTTTTCAACACTTCGGGCATGCAAGAAGCAGTGTCCTTTATTGAAGAAAACGGCAATGCTTTTCTTGAAAAACTCGGTTATAAAAAAGAAGGCAATGTGTATCGCATTATAAAACCGAGCGACGAGAAAGTTGCCTTGTTCTGCCATGCCGCTTTCTCCCGTGCATGGATCTCTGTGCTGCTGCATATTCCCATTCACATTATGTGGGCAGGCTTTGACTATGAGCATACCGGTGTGACGGTAATTGAATTTGAAAACACCGAAAACGGCATTACCGCCCCTACCTGCCTGCGTTATTCCGACACAAGCCACCTGTATGCCGCCGACCTCGAACCCCTGACACACATTAAAAAAGAAATGTAAATTTTTGAAAAGGAAAGAACAGCGCATGCAATACGCCTGTTCTTTTTTTTGCACAAAAAATTATTTATGCCTGAAATTATTATAATTTGTGATAAAAATTTTATTTTTGTTCGATGAAAATACAAAGATTTGATGAATATATATTGACAATAGCGAAACTGTGTATTACAATAAAATTTGGATGTTTGTATGCATTCAAAAAACAAATATAACGGAGGTCCTGTTTATGAAAAAACAGAAACATTCGTTGCTTTGCATCTGCATTGCATTTCTGACTGTTTTTGTGCTGATGCTGAACACGGCAATCATTCCGTCGGTTCCGCAGGCAAAAGCAGATTCCGCCAATGCGGTCTGTGAAAGCAACGGCAATACCTACACACTGTTTACAAGTGGTCTGACCGGATCACGACAGTATTATTCTTCGTCAAGAAACAAGGACGAAACGACCATCAATAACGGTGGTTATGACCTGTATGCAGAAGCAGGCGGATATGAGAATGAAACCATCCGCCTCGGTCTTGATTTTACGGTCACGCAGGCTATCACCGAAAAAGTGGAACTTTCCATCCGCGCTTATGATACGGACGAAGAAAGCGGTGAGCGTGACGGCATCTATCTGTATGACGTCACCACCGGTTCTGAAACCCGAATCACCCATCTTTCGGGTTGGAATGAAACCTGGAACACCACAACGATCGAAATCGATCCTTCTTTGTTCAGTGTAGGTCACACCTATTATTTCAAACTGAAGCAGGAAGTTTCCGGTTGGGTCGTATGGGTGCGTAATGTTACCATGCTTATCAACGGTTGGGAAGACCCCGATGTGGAAAAACTGGAAACCGATATTGATGCTTCCATTGATGTCTACGGGCTGATTGATGTTGATCTTCATACATGGGGCATCAACGAAAACTACAATCTTGAACTGAAAGTCACGGAAACCGCAACCGGCTATCAGCGTGCAAATCTGCAGGATAACATTGATGTCACCGTAGCCGGTGAATACCATGATTACACCTTGCAGCTTGCTTCTTCTGCCCCCGAAGGCATTTATCGTATTGATGCCATCTTTACGGATGACGGCGGTAATGTCGTAAAAACCGTTACCATTTACAGAGGTTTCCCGTTCTCTGCTGTTTCCTACAATGCCAACGGAGGCTCCAACAATCTGCCTGTTGACCTGAATCGCTATACCGAAGGTGATACGGTCACGGTGCTGTTTGATTACCTTCCCAGCCGTCCCGGCTATGTGTTCCTCGGCTGGTCTTTCAATAAAAATGCAACCGCTCCTCAGTTTGTTGAAGGTGATACGTTCACCATCGGTGCCGATGATGAAACGCTGTATGCTGTCTGGGGCGAAGACACTTCCGCAGCAAAACTTGTAATTGATTCTCTGGAAGCAGTGCGCGGTGATGAAATCACTGTCAACTTCGTTCTCGAAAATGCGCCTGCCGTAAAATCCTTTGCACTCACCGATTTTGTGTATGACTCAGATGTTTTCATCCTTACAGATGCTGAAATTCTTGTAGACGGTATGCTTACCGACTGGAATGCTACGCTGGGTGAAGCCGTTTACGCAGATGACACAAACAATATCATGAACAATACGGCTGTTTTCTGCCTGACCTTCACAATTGCTGACGATGCACCTGAAGGACTCTACACGATTGATTGTTCCGCAATTTTCAAAACCAAGCCCGGTGTCGGTCTTGAAGCGCAATTTCCCGTAACAGTTGTTGCAGGTGATATTTATGTCAGTGCTGTGCGTAAAGCCGACTATAATGATGACGGTTATATAGACAGTGACGACGCGATCTATTTGCTGAAAAACACACTGGATCCTGATATCTATGTGCTCAATCAGGATGGCGATATGGACGGAAACGGTGTTGTAAATGAGGATGATGCCATTTATCTTCTCAAGCACACCCTGATGCCCGACAGATATCCGCTGAAGAACAATCAGCCCGGACCCGTCATTCCTCCCACAACCGTTCCTCCGACAGATCCTCCGACAGATCCTCCGACAGAGCCTCCCACAGAGCCTCCCGTGTCAACAGGTCCTGCGGTTACAATGTATACGGACTGGGTGATTGATGAATATAATTCCATTGCGGTAGATCTGTATTTTGAAAATTGTCTTGATCTGAAGTACTGGAATTTTGAGATCAACTTTGATGCCGATGTGTTTGATTATGACACAAAAGAAGGCGGTGTTGATGCCGAACAGGTCAAGAATAATCTGAACAGTACTATGAACAGTTTTACAGACGAACTCAATCCGAGTATTGACGGTGTTCTCAGCTACGGCGGCTATTTCAAAGATACCCTCTGGACGGCTGAAGACTTTCTTGCCGCTTCCGCACGCGGAAAAACATGTATTGTCAATGATGAAAACTTCCATGTCGTGCGCATCTATCTGGCTGTGGAAGATCGCAATGCATTTGATTGGGATTACAATGAAATCACTCTGAGCGGTACTCTTACCTTCCGCAATGCGGACGGAAGCGATCTGAAGACAGAGGTTACTGATTCTTTGAGCAAAGGTTATTATGAAGAATATCCGACCGAATATCCGACAACCGGAGGAAGAAATATTGTAAAAACCGAATGGGTTGACAACTGCGACGGTGTCGGCGGGTATGTTTGCTATTGGTATAATGACGGTACTTTTGATACCGAAATGTATGAAGCAAGACCCGACTGGATCTGAGTTGAATTCTGCAATGCTTCATTAACCACATACAGGAGCAGATAAATGAAAAAGTTATTCAGTTTTTTATTTACTGCCATTCTGGTTATCACCATGATGCCCCAAGCAATTGGGGCATCTGCTGATTCAAGAATTTATTGGCAGGATACAACCGTTACGGTTGAAGATTCGTTTTCAATCGTCATTGAAGCGGAAAATCTTGAAAAAGCAAAATCACTTCTGATCATATTCAATTACGATACCGATGTTCTGGAATTGACGGGATGTGAATGGCTTCAGGACGAACCTTTTATATTCGATTTTCGCGCCAATGAGGTTGTTTTGACCTATGAAAAAGAGCATTCTTTTAACGGCCAATTGCTGCGCGTTGATTTTATTGCAAAGGATGTGCCGAAAAGCATATCCCCGACTGTTGATTTTGACATCAATTGTGTTATTAAAAACGGCAATGCCGAACTTGCATTCACCACGGATTCCGGTGAAGTAAATGTTCTGCATACCCATGAACCGGGCACATGGCACTATGAAGACGAGCAGAGCCATATTGCCTCCTGCGGACTCTGCCTACAGCCCATGTCGCAGGCGCATTCTTTTGTTGAAAACGGCTACGATGCCGACAAACGTGCCAACGTGCTGACCTGTCATGCCTGCCGCACCTACAAATACTATGTACTGCACGGCGACATTGACAGAAACGGCAGAATTGAATCTTCCGATGCGCGTTCAATTTTGCGATTTGCTGTTGAACTGGATGTTCCGGATGAGACACAGCGCATTTTAGCGGATGTAAATGCAGACGGCAAAATATCCGCGGAAGATGCCCGTCTGACCTTGCGCACAAGCGTGGATTTGGAAGACAAAACCAAATTGCCTGTTATGCAGGTTGCAGCATCCTGAAAACACGGGAGAAAATGACGATGCGTAAAATAAAAGTTTTTATTTTGGTGGCTTGCTTCATTGCGCTTTTTTGTCTGTTCGCAAACGCGGCGCAGACAGATGTGCAGATCGGCAGCGTACAGGCACAGGCAGGGGATAGAGTCAATATCAGCGTTTCGCTTGTGCAGCCGCTTGAAATCAAGTCCATGTATTTTGCAGTCGATTGTAAAAATAGAGAATTGCTTCCGGGGACGGCAAAATGGCAGTTTTCCGGTGCCATATTGAAAGAATGGGATAAAAATACCGCCGACGGTGTGATTGCTTTTTCAACACAAAAAACCGCTGAGGGAAAAATTCTGCAGTTGTCGGTCAATATTCCTGCCGATACGGCTGTGGGGGACTATGTGCTCAGCGGTGTTTGTACGATGCAGAATGAAAAAGGCAAAACCGTTACCCTGCAGGTTGCCGACGGCATCATCAGCGTTGTTGAGCAAGCATCCGAACCGAATGAAGAGATCGGTGTTATAACGGATAATCCGTCTGCTCCGACCGAACAGGCAAGCGCCGCTGCAACAACATCGGTTGACACAACGAGCGTGATAACAACCACGGCGGGTGAGCCCGCCGCAACGGAAAAAACAACCGCCGCAACGACGGTTGCAATTGCCTCGTCCGATGCCGATACGGAGGTCACGGAATCCGGAAATATTTCGCAAACAGAAAATACAGACAGCGCGAATGCAACTGCGGAAAGCGGTTCCGGTGCAGATACCGGAACAGAACCTGTCGAACAGGCAACTACCCGACAAGAGTATGCAGATACAAAACTGCAAAACGATTCCGGACAACAGAAAATCATGCTTGGTGTTGTTTTGACTGTTTTACTTTTTGCCGTAGCCGCTTTTGCCTTGATCCGATTCAGGAAAAATAGATAAATATGCCAATCCCGTAATTTTCCGATGCAGTGAAATACGGGATTTTTTTTTCGGACGATACGCACAGAGCTATAAAATCGACATATATTAAAAAATATAATTGCAATTTGTTTCAGTATATGCTATAATTTTTCGTATTCTTTTTTTTGGTAGGTTTTGTTATGATTTGTGACAATATTCTGCAGGCACTCGGCAATACGCCCATTATCCGTCTCAACCGTATGGCAGACGAAGACAGTGCCGAAATTCTTGTAAAATTTGAAGGACTCAATGTCGGCGGTTCCATCAAGACCCGCACGGCATATAACATGATCCTTGATGCCGAAAACAAGGGACTGATCAGCAAAGATTCGATCATTGTTGAACCCACTTCGGGCAATCAGGGGATCGGGCTTGCATTGGTCGGTGCGGTCAGAGGCTATAAAGTAAAAATTATCATGCCCGATTCCGTCAGTGAAGAACGCAGAAAACTTGTGCAACAATATGGCGCAGAGGTCATACTTGTGCATGATGCGGGTAATATCGGTCTTTGCATCGAAGAATGCCTGAACCTTGCTTTGAAAATGAAAGCCGAAAACAGCCGAGTTTTTGTGCCGCAACAGTTTGAGAATCCCGCCAACCCCGCCGTGCAGAGAGAGGGAACGGCAAAAGAAATTCTTTCCCAGGTCGGAAAACCCATTCACGGTTTCTGTTCGGGCATCGGTACGGGCGGTACCATCACGGGCATCGGCGAGGTGCTCAAGGAGCATAATCCCGACATGACCATCTGGGCAGTCGAACCCGAAAATGCCGCTATACTGTCGGGCGGGTCGATCGGAACGCATGTGCAGATGGGTATTGGTGACGGTCTGATTCCCGACATTCTCAACACAAATATTTATGATGATGTGTGTATTGTCAAAGACGAAGAAGCACTACAGACGTCCAAAGACCTTGCGTGCAAAGAGGGGATTTTGTGCGGTATCAGCAGCGGTACAAATGTTGCTGCGGCACTTCGTCTTGCAAAACAGCTCGGCAAGGGAAAAACGGTGGTCACGGTCTTGCCCGATACGGCTGAACGCTACTTTTCCACCCCGCTGTTTGAATAAAATCAGTTTATCGGTATAAAAAACCCCGTTCTTTTTGAACGAGGTTTTTTCAGGTTATGTCAACTTACCAGCGGCATTTGCGGTAGCTGATGGTTACGCAGTAGGGGCCGTAGTGATAGTGGGAGTAACGGCGGAACGGAGGACGGCGATACGGATGATAATAGCAACCACCGGTAACTTCATCCAGATCATCAGCGCCGAGCCGGTTGTTTTCTTCAAGGAAAGCATAAACATCTTCAGCAAAAGCGGCAAGTTCTTCAGCGGTGAATGCAAGACCTTTTTCATTGAGAGCATTCGCGGCATCTTCGGCATCCAGTTCGATAATTTCGTTTGCAAAAGCGATGTCATTCATAAGTGTGGTTGCGAGCAGTTCGATTTTTTCATTTGTGATAACCATTGTAATGTCTCCTTTAAAAATTGATTTTTTTGTTGGCATCTTGTTGCCTTTCATCTGTGTATACACACGACCTGAAGATGTGTTACCCCTTTTTTTGTATTTTTTTTGAATCTGCAATATTGACCGCTGTTTTCGATAAAAGAGCATCCGGGACCCGTTTTTACGGATCCCGGACACCCTTTAAGGTTGTTAAAATGGATGGAGTTGTCAATGGTGGCATGGTTTGTCAGCTTACTTTTGTGATTTTGCCGTAGGAAGTGATTTTAACGGTGATATTTTTCATGTCAGCAACAGAATTGAAGTTGAGATAGTCACTTGTGAGCCATGTAAGTGTGAGGTATACAGTATTGTTGTTTTTTTGTGTCAGGCCTTACGCTCGTGTATACACCGATCTGTAAATTGTGTTACACTTTTTTTTATGTAAAAAACCGTACCGGAAAACTCCGATACGGTTTCTTTTTGTGTTTCTCAATCGATTTCGAGCGGTAGGAATTGGACTTTTTATCTCAATTTTTCAAACCATTCATCAGGATTATCTAATCCGACCGATGCGCGCAGAATGGCTCGTGCATCACCTGCGGCAACACCTGCGGCGGTGTCAACATCGGCAGCAGCGGCATAGACGGTGCCGGCTTGTGCATCTTCAAGTCCGACCGAATAACGAAGGGCGAATCGGGCATCGCCGGAAGTGATTGCCGCATCGCCGTCACAATCGCCGGGAACAATAATCTCGTACTGTGTGCCGTCGGCAAGGGTCAGCACCGCACCCGTTCCGACTTTTGCATCGGCGGTGAGGGTATTGCCTTTTTTGTCAACAAGCGTAGCCGCAGCACCTGCCTGTGCAAGCAGGGATTCGGCAGTTTTGCCGACCATGGTGCAGATGTTGCCGTCTTCGGTAATGACCGCATCTTCACTTTCGGTGAAAGAACCCTGCAGTTTCTCAATGGTTTCTGTCTTTGTTTCACTGCAAACGGTGCAGGTGTAGGTCATAACACCGTCCGTTTCCGTTGTGGGTTCGGTGGTGACAATGCCCTCGTCCCAACTGTGACCGATTGCCGCGGTTTCGTCGGCAACATAGGTATCGGCACAGTTTGCGCAAGTGTAGGTGGTGAAACCGTCTTCCTCACAGGTCGGAGCCGTGACAACAGAATCATAATCATGGCCGAGTTTTGCGGTCAGGATTTCACCGCAGACCGTGCAGACCTGATCTTCGGTGCAGGTTGCATCTGCGCCGGGGGTGTGGCCGAGTTTTGCGGTCAGGATTTCACCACAGACCGTGCAGGTCTGATCTTCGGTGCAGGTTGCATCTGCGCCGGGGGTATGGCCGAAAGCCGTGATTGTGTACGGAGTTGTGCTTAATTTTTCTCCACAGGTTGCGCAGTAAACAACCATGTTGTAAGCTCCGTCTTCCGTGCAGGTGGCTTCGATTTTGTCTTCCGTCACAGCCGCACCGGGGGTATGGCCGAGTTCGGCAAGCTCTTCGGTGTAGGTGTCACCGCAGTTCGCGCAGGTGTAGGTTTTCACACCCTTGGTGGTGCAGGTGGGTTGGGTCGTGATTGTGCCGACATAATCATGGCCGAGGGCGGGAATTTCTTGCGTAGCCATCACGGTGCCGCATTCCGCACATTTCTGTACCTTTGTGCCGACTGCTGTACAGGTTGCGGGGGTGATAATTTCCCAATCGCCGGCAGTGCAGGTGTGGGGTCTTGTGACTGTTACGGTAAAGGTGGCGGTGAACTCTTTATAGGTTACGGTAATGGTCTGCGCATCGTATTTGAGCGCATTGTAACCGCTGACGGTGTAATCGGTGATAACGGCCGAGGAACCGTCCGTATAGTTTGCTGTTACAACAAGACCCGTCAGATCCAACGATTCGCCGCGGTTGTAAACGGTCTTTACGGGTAGGGTGTCAATGACAATGCCGGTCACTTTGGGGTTGGGGTCTACGATGTTCAGCGTCAGCGTGGTGGAGTAGCTGCTGCCGTTCAGGGCGATCCACTTGATCGTGATTTTGTTTTCGCCCTCAACGGAATTGTTGTAACCGCTGACGGTATAGTCTGTTACCTGTTTGGTGGTGTTGTCGCTGTAATTGACGGTCAGTACCATGCCGGTCAGATCCAGTTCTTCACCAAGTTTAAAGGTTGTTTTTGTCGGCATCTGTGTGACCTGAATGTTTTTGACGGTGCGCACGTTGACAGTGAATTCATAGGTCAGGCCGCTTGTGGTGGTTGCGGTGACAACGGTGCTGCCCTTGCTCTTGGCGGTCAGTTCCATGCCGGCAACGGAAACAGCGGAACTGCCGGCTTTCATGGAAATGCAGTCCGTGGAATCGGCGGGGAAGAATTCAAATTCGGCAATGAATTTTTCACCTGCTTCGAGGTCGATGCTTTCAATGCCGTCTTTGAGTGAGAAGCCCTGTGCGGGAACACCAATATCCACAAATTGGAAGCCGTTTTCCGTTGCAAAGGTTTCGGCATAAGAGCCCTTGACACCGCAAATGACGGTTTTGTCGGGATAAGAAAGTGCATTCGTGACAATGGAAGTGACGGATGCAGGGATGGTGATTTTCACAAGTCCCGTGCAGTTGCGGAATGCCTGATTGCTGATGGTGGTAAGTCCCTTGGGCAGAACGATTTCTTTGAGGGCAGGAATGTCCATAAAAATCGAGTCAGCAAGGGTTGTGATGCTGTAATCGGCAAAAGTGACATTTGCAAGTTTTTCACAGCCGATGAAGGCTTGGTTGCTGATGGTTTTTACGGACTGGGGAATGCTTACCTTTTCCAATGCGGTACAATTCTGGAATGCGTACGATGACACTGTTTTTACACCGTCCGGAATGCGCACTTCCGTCAAGGATTCACAGCCGGAAAAAGCAGAAGAATTGATGGTTTCAACAGAGGAGCCATTCGGGAATGTGAAATTTTCAAGTGCCTTGCAATTGGCAAATGCACTGCTGCCGATTGTTTTTACGGTATTCGGAATGGCAATGGTTTTCAGGGACGAACAACCGCTGAACAGGCTATTGGGAATCGATGTGATCTGTGACGGCAGTGTTGCCGTTTCCAATGCAGAACAACCGTAGAATGCAAATGTACCAAGGCTGTTGACACTTTTCGGAATAACGATGGTTTTCAAAGAGGAGCAATTCTGGAATGCAGATTTTTTAATCGAGGTTACCTTATCGGGAATCACGAGATCCGAAAGACTTGCACAACTATAAAATGCCTCTTCACCGATGGATGTCAGATCTGCAGACAGCTGTACCGATTTCAGATTTGAGCAACCAACAAATGCCAAACTACCGATTGTGGTTACTGTATTCGGAATAATAATATTTTCCAGTCCGGAACAATATTGAAAAAGATAAGCTGCAATGGATGTAATGCCTTCTTCAAACTCAACGCTTTTTAAGTTATCACAATCCGCAAAAGGTGCGGCTAAATCATTATAGGAGTACTGCGTAGTCACAGTTGTTAATGATTTTGGTATATTGATTGATGTTAAAGAATCACAATTATAAAAAGCATAATATCCAAGTTCAACAAGACTTGCGGGCAACTGCACAGAACTCAGACTTGTGCAATTCTCAAATGCTTCTCTGCCGATTGTGGTTACTGTATTCGGAATAATAATATTTTCCAGTCCGGAACAATATTGAAAAAGATAAGCTGCAATGGATGTAATGCCTTCTTCAAACTCAACGCTTTTTAAGTTATCACAATCCGCAA
>SVOJ01000004.1:0-74026 GCA_015066385.1 Oscillospiraceae bacterium | reverse complement strand
CCGATTGTGGTTACTGTATTCGGAATAATAATATTTTCCAGTCCGGAACAATATTGAAAAAGATAAGCTGCAATGGATGTAATGCCTTCTTCAAACTCAACGCTTTTTAAGTTATCACAATCCGCAAAAGGTGCGGCTAAATCATTATAATAATACTGAGTAGTTACAGTTGTTAATGATTTTGGTATATTGATTGATGTTAAAGAATCACAGTTATAAAATGCATTATATCCAATTTCCACAAGACTTGCGGGCAGTTGAATTGAATTCAGATTTGTGCAACCGGAAAATGCCGAGCTGCCGATCGATGTCAGATTTTTTGACAGCTGAACCGTGGTCAGGTTTGTGCAACCGAGGAATGCATCATAGCCGATTGTGGTTACCGTATCGGGAATAAACACGGAATACAGATTCTTGTTATTTTTAAATACATTACTGCCGATTGTTGTAACAGTATATCCGTCAATGGTTTCGGGCAGAATCAGAGCGGATGCGTTGCCGTAATATTTTGTAATGGTTGCATTGTTGTTGCTGTCGAGTGTATAATCATAATGCGTATAGACTTCGCCGCCGTAAGTGCTTGTGCTGCTTACATTTCTGCTGCCCGATGCACCGTAACGGGTTGTGGGCGGAGAAACATACTGTTTGCTGCCGGAGCTGCCTGTGCCGCCGGAACCACCGGAACCGCCTGTGCCGCCTTCGCTGCCTGCTTTGTCCTTGGAGCACTCAAACACCTGCACACCGTCTTCATAGTGCAGATTGACACGAATGGGGCTGTTGGATTTATCAAAAATGGTATGGTTTTTTGAAAACTCTTTCTTTACAACCAACAAATTGAGCGAAGCATTTGCACCGACGGAAGCAATCATCCACGCTTCAATGGTCACACAGTTGATGCCCGTTCCGTCTGCTATTACATTTGTATATTTTCCCTTCATGCCCGCTTTGGCATAAATGTTTCCTTTGAGCACACCTGCCAGATTGATACCGACATTGAACATCAGTTCCACCGAGCCGTCTACTTCAAGCACACAACAGAAGTTTGCTTTTTCAAAACGGCTGATCAGACGGAAACTGCTGTTTTTATACTGTATACCGGCAGACAGTTTGCCTGTATATGTAAAGGACAACTGGGCGGCAAGGGCAATATTGACCGTGACCTCCGCTTTGCCGATGCCGGCAATGTTTACATAACCGATAGTGACGGTAGAGGGAAGTCCTGCCATCTGTACGGTATTGATTTTTCCCGTGCAGTTGATTTTTACATCACCGACGACTTCAATCTGATAAATTCCTTTTTTAATATTGACATTGATAGGGGTTTTGAGGTTGCTCAGTTCAAAACTGAAGTCAACCTTTACACCGCTGCCGAGTTTGAAATCTTTTGTGGCAAGCAGTTTGCCGTTTTTGTACGAGATACCACCCACGCGGACAGGACCGTCCGTGACAATATCATATGTAATGCCTTCGGCGGCTTCAAACTGATTCAGGTCAACATCCATCGTGCCTTCGGCAACCATATCCAAAACGGCACTATCTTCGCCTTCGTAAAATTCAACACCGAGGGTGATGATTTCTATTATTTCTTCTTCTGTTTCTTCTTCTACGACTTCTTCTGTTGCTGTTTCGGTTGTCACACTTGTAACGGTATAAACAGAGGGAAGTTCCGAACCGTACAGGGCAATGACATCGCCTGCTGCAAGGTCTTCCCCTTCATAATCATAAAGCACGACATCACCGTTTTCGTTGTATTCAAAAACAGTGGTTTTATCTAATTCTTTTACAAAATCCGCAAAAACAATATAGTTTTCGGTGGATTCTCCCACCACGGAGCCTTCGATTACTTCTGTCGCATCGGCAATCATTGCCTCGACTTCGCTTGCTGTGACGGGTGTTTCGGGTGAGAATGCGCCGTCAATCAACTCAAACCAACCGCGGTTGATTGCAATCTGTGCGTGCTGTGCGTTGCTCACGGCATCAATGTCGGAAAAGGTATATTCTTCCTCTTCAAGAACAAATCCGAGGCAGAAGTTGAGTGTCGATGCCGCAAAATCACGGGTGGCGGGATCTTCGGGCAACACTTCTCCGCCTGCGGGAATATCCACAACACCGAATTCAACCGCAAGCAGAATATCATAATAATATTCGCTGTCGCTGCTCAGGTCTGCAAAATAGTTATCGGGAATGTTGTTTTCATGCACGGTCATGTCAAACAGTACCGTTATATTGTGCAGCCATTCCACGCGGGTCAGCCCGTCTTCATCACCTGCAATCAGGTCTTTTGTATCAATGACACCGCTCTGATTCACAACGGCAGCATCTGCCGTATCATGAAAGGCTGTAACTTTATCGGATTGCGACAGAGTCCAATCCGGCAGGTTCAGTTCCGGCCATTCCATCCCCACAAAGCCGCTCAGCGGTGCTGCCGTGAGCAGCATGAGCGTTGCGAGTATGATTGCCATACTCTTTTTGAATGTTTGCTTCATTTGTTTTCTGCCTCCAAATAAAAAAGTGCGCAGCCGAAGCTACGCACCGAAAAATGCACAACTCCGATTGCTGCGACACAAATTTTGGACACACTTCGAGTTTGTAAGGAATGCCAAAACAGAGTATGCACTTTTACCGAGAGGTAAAAATACAAACCCGACTTGTGTCTTATATTTACTTGTGTCGCACGTTCAATATAACACAGAACGGCCTGAAATGCAAGCGGAAAGTGACTTGCACTACTATTTTAGGTAACATATCACCTAAAGTCAATAGTAAATATCTTACCTATGATAAATTTGTTACATAATAACAACGCAGAGGTAGGTAAGTTATGGAATATTACGAAAGAATCAGAGCCATCCGTGAGGATCGGGATATCAAGCAGATTGAGGTTGCCGCTTTGCTGGATACAGACCAGAGCTATTACAGCAAATATGAGCGCGGTGTGCATCCCATGACGGCTGTGCAGATCAAAAAACTGGCTCGCTTTTTTAATGTTTCCGCCGATTACCTGCTCGACATCACCGATGAACCTGCTCCGATTTTTTGAAATAAAAATAAAAAAGTGTCTCTTTTTTTCTCCTTAAACCTGAAAAAGTGGGTAAAATAAGGGTAGTTTTTACTTCTATAGAGGTAAAAACTATTGACTTTCGGGAAGTTTTTCGATATTATAAGCATGAAAGAGGTGGTCAGAATGATTATAAGACCCGATTATATCAATGCTATCACTCCCTTTATTGATGCACCGCTTGTGAAAATTCTTGCCGGTGTGCGCCGTTGCGGTAAATCCACCATTTTTGATATGCTTGTGCAGAAATTGCAGGAAAAGGGGATTGCACCGGAAAATATCATTGAGCGAAGATATAACAGTCCCGAATATGAGGATTTTTCGGCAAAGGAAATGTATGCCGATCTGCTGTCTGCCATCTGCGGCAAAGACAGATGCTATCTGTTTTTGGACGAATTGCAGGAAATTAACGGCTGGGAAAGGAGTGTCAATTCCTTGCTTGAGGGTGCGGATGTCGATATTTATGTCACCGGCTCCAACTCCAAGCTGATGTCCGGTGAAATTTCAACCTATTTGACGGGACGGTATGTGTTGATTCCCGTTTATACCCTTTCTTTCAAAGAATATATAACTTTCAAAAACAAAGACACGGCATCTGCAAGGGAGATCTTTGATGAATATGTGCAGTTCGGCGGCTTTCCCATTGTCGGTATCAGCAATTTTGATACAAAATCTGCGTATCAGGTCGTGGAAGGTATTTATGCATCCGTTATCACAAGGGATATTTCCAAACGCCACAAAATAAGAAACAAAGAGCTGTTTGACCGTGTTGTTCGCTATATTGTTGAAAATGTCGGCAAAACATTTTCGGCATCCGCCATTGTGAAATTCCTGAAAAGTGAAAACAGGAATCTTTCCGTGGAAACCATTTACAACTACCTCAAATGGCTCAGCGAAGCATTTATTATTTATCCCTGCAAGCGATATGACCTGCAAGGTAAATCGGTGCTTAAAACGCAGGAAAAATATTATCTTTCGGATATTTCCATCAAATACAGCCAGATGGGCTTTGACAGAAAAATGCTGTCCGCCATGTTTGAAAACATTGTATTTCTTGAAATGAAACGCAGGGGATATGATGTTTATATCGGCAAAAACGATACAAAAGAAATTGACTTTGTCGGTGTTCGCAGAGATGAAAAAATTTATGTGCAGGTCTGCGTACAGCTACCGGAGGAATCAACAAGAGAAACCGACAATCTTGCAGAAATCAAAGACCACTATCACAAGTATGTTGTTTGCAGAGATCCGCTTGCCGTCGGCAACGAAAACGGAATCGCGATTATGCACATTGCAGATTTTCTGTTGCAGGAAAGCTGGTAAACAGAATAAAAAAACAAAAACCGTATCGGAGGTATGTTCCGATACGGTTCTGTTTTTTGTCCGAAAATCAGTCGATTTCGACCTGAATTTTCATGTTGCGGCGGACTGCGGTGGAGCGCATAACGGTGCGGATTGCCTTTGCAATACAACCCTGCTTGCCGATGACTCTGCCCATGTCGTCTTCTGCAACGTGAAGATGATACACAACAACGCCTTCTTCGTTGATTTCGTCTTCGGTCACAACGACCGATTCGGGAGCTTCAACAAGGCCCTGTGCGATGGTGGTGAGCAATTCTTTCATGCTGTGTTATCCTTCCGGGTGGATTAGTCGATGATGCCGTTCTTCTTGAGCAGGCTCTTGACGGTGTCGGTGGGCTGTGCACCGTTGGCGATCCACTGCTTTGCCTTGTCAGCGTCGATCTTGACGGTGGAAGGTTCGGTCATGGGGTTGTAGTAACCGATTTCTTCGATGAATCTGCCGTCACGGGGATAACGGGAATCTGCAACAACAACACGATAGAAGGGAGCTTTCTTTGCACCCATGCGACGAAGTCTGATTTTTACTGCCATTTTATGGTACCTCCAAAAATAATATAAACAAATTTTATTTATTCAAATGCTTTTGCATTCAAAACTGATTTAAAAGCCGCCCATCGGAGGCATACCGGGCATACCGCCGCCCATGCCGCCGGGCATTCCGTTGGGGAACATGCGTTTCATTTTTTTCTTTGCACCCTTGCCGTTCATCTGCTTAAACAGCTTCTGCATCTGCTTGTACTGCGACAGAAGACGGTTGACATCTTCCACCTGCATGCCGCAACCGGCTGCGATTCTGCGCTTGCGGGAAGCGTTGATGATGTCTGGCTTTCTGCGTTCCTGCGGTGTCATGGAACGGATGATGGCAAGCGTTTTGTCGATGCCGCTTTCGTCCACATCCTGATCCTTGAGTTTTTTGCCGACCCCCGGGATCATGGAAAGCAGATCTTTCATCGAACCCATTTTGCGAAGTTCGAGCATCTGATCCATCAGGTCATTGAGGTCGAATTTATTCTGCATGAGCTTCTTTTCGAGCTCTTCTGCTTTCTTTTCGTCGAGTGCGGTTTCAGCCTTTTCAATCAAAGACAGCACGTCGCCCATGCCGAGGATTCGGCTTGCCATACGGTCGGGATGGAAAACATCAAGGTCATCCAGTTTTTCGCCCACACCTGCAAACTTGATGGGTTTGCCCGTGACCGCTCTGGCGGACAGTGCCGCACCGCCGCGGGTGTCACCGTCGAGTTTGGTAAGAACAAGACCGTCAATGCCGAGTGCTTCGTTGAATGTGGAAGCGACGTTAACGGCATCCTGACCGAGCATAGCGTCGATAACAAGCAGAATTTCATGGGGTTTGACTTCTGCTTTGATGTTTTTCAGTTCCGTCATCAGCGTTTCGTCGATGTGCAGACGACCCGCTGTATCGAGGAATACATAGTCATACCCGTGGTCTTTGGCGAGTTTTACGGCTTCCTTTGCAATGGTCACGGGGTTTTCCTTGCCCATTTCAAAGACCGGAACGCCGACCTGTTCACCGACAACCTGCAACTGCTTGATAGCGGCGGGACGGTAAATGTCGCAAGCGACAAGCAGGGGACGGTGGCCCTGTTTTTTCAGGAACTTTGCGATCTTGGCGGCATGGGTGGTTTTACCCGAACCTTGCAGACCGCAGAGCATGACGATTGTGGGGGGATGGGATGCACTTGCAAGCCTTGCCTGCGTGCCGCCCATGAGTGCGGTGAGTTCTTCGTTGACGATCTTAATGACCATCTGTGCGGGTGTCAGACTTTCCATGACACGTGCACCGATCGCCTTTTCGGTTACCTTTGCGGTAAAGTCCTTGGCGACCTTGTAGCTGACGTCGGCTTCAAGCAGTGCTAAACGCACTTCACGCATTGCATCCTTGACGTCGGACTCCGTCAGTGCACCTTTGCTTTTGAGCTTTTTAAACGCGGATTCGAGTTTGTCGGAAAGACCTTCAAAAGCCATATGGTTCTCCGTTTCTGCCGCTGCATATATTGCAAAACGAGGAACTGCCACAACGGCTTGGCGGTTCTCTGCAACGCCGTCTTATTCGGACAGGGACATTGCAATGGATTGAATGCGGACGGTCAGATCGTTGATTTCACGCGAAAGTCCGCAGGAAAGATTTTCTTTGTTGATGGCATCGGCACATTCGATGATTTCCGAAAGACCTGCCTGCATACTCTGAAAACGGCTGACAAGACCGAGTCGTTCTTCCATTTCCGTCAGTTGCACTTCGGCACGCTTGATGGCATCACGCACACCCTGTCGGGTGATGCCGACATTCTGTGCGATTTCGGCAAGGGAGAGATCATCGTTGTAATAATAATCCACAAATTCGCGCTGCTTGGGGGTGAGCATATCGCCGTAGAAGTCAAGCAGCAGGATGAGGTCAAGATTTTTGGCCACAATAAACGCTCCTTCAGTGTAAAGATGTGAAACTTTACAGGGGGCATTATAGTATAAAAAAACCGCCTTGTCAAGAGGAATTTTGACAAAGCGGAAATTTTAACAAATGTAAAGGAAAAACGCTTTACACATTCTTATTGAGCCGTATAATTCAACACAATGGCTTTTCTGCCATCGGGGAAAGATACACTGTAAGCACCTTCCATCAGCTCTTCACCCGTGAAATGTGATGTGGTGTCAGGTGTATCGGCATCCGTTACTGCATAGACGGTGTCTGTTTTCAGACCGCTGAAGTGAACGGCAAAGGAATCGGCTTCGTGTTCGGCATGGGCATAAATCAAAGCACAGCCTGTTGTTTCATCACCGTACTGCATGGCGGTGATCTTTTCGGGATCTGTGCCGCCGAAAGAAAGCGGGAAGAAGCCCTGCATCTGTGCTTCACGCTCGGCACGGTATGCGGTGAGGGCAGATTCGGGGGAAGCCATGGGCACCTGCAGAATGGGCATGATGGAACTGCGCATGCCGTATTCGGTATCGTAATTGATGAACGTACCGCTGACAGGCAGCCAGAAGGACAGTCCGTAGGTGTGTGCCTGTGTGGCATCCAACAAGTCGGGACGGGTCTGATCGCAGTTATAGTCACTGCGCCACATGGGAACACTGCGACGGGTCATTTCAAGATCCAATCGTCTGCCGCCGCTTGCACAGTTGTCCATCACAAGACCGGGAATGGCTTCAAAGAGGGCATCCAGATATGTATACAGGCCTGTGATATAATGGTTTTCGGCAAAGCCGATTCTGCCGCCGTTGGCGTGCAGATCCAGATGTTGCCAGAATTCAGTCGGACTGAAGTTGAAGTCCTGACGGTAGATCGCAACACCGTTTTCAATAAGGGAGGAACTGATGTATTCGCTTAAAAATGCACAGGCTTCCTCGTTGCCGAGGTTCCACATGACGGTCTGGTTGAAATCCGCCTTCGGGTCGAGATCCACGATCCAGTCTTCATGCTGTGAGCCGACGGAATAGAGATAGCTGTTGGAGGTCAGGCGTTCGGGTTCATACCAGAGAACGATCCCTTTTTCATAATCGGCGGCATAGTCCGAAATGGCTTTGATGCCGTCGGGGAATCGGGTTTCGGAGGTTGTCCAGTTGCCGACACCGTCTGCCCAGCTTTCTTCGCAACCTGCGTACCAGCCTGCATCCATCCAGTAGTTGTCGATGTAAGGTGCTCTTGAATTGTCGAAATGTTCAAGGTCATAGAAGATCTCCGCAGCGGTACGGGTGTTGCTGACAAAAAGGATGTCCATGTTGTTCTGGACCGTGGGGACATTGTCGGGGTAGACGCAGTCCTTGATCCAGTTGCGGAATGCGTTGAAGCCCTTGACGGGATTTTCGTTGTTGTAGAATGTAAGAGAAACAAGCGGTGAACGGACGGATTCACCGGGTTCAAGATAGCCGAGCAGATTTTTTTGTCCGGCATTAACCAGCAAGCCGTTGCTGCAGTTTTTGAATGAGGCTTCCCACAGACCCGACCAGCCGATGCCGAGCACAACACCGCAGGACTCGCCGTTGAGGTTGAAGTAAGGCAGGAATTCCGTGGTGGAGCGGCCGTCCTTTGCGGAAACGGTCGTCGGCAGGATGGAGCAATCCGTATGCAGCATGGTGAAATCGGCTGCATTGTCTGCACTGCCGCGGCTGAAATAGATTTCTGCATCATCAACGGGCAGTGTGCAGTTGATTGCATGGAAACCGGAAAGCACACCGGAGCGTTTTTCGGCTGTATTCTGCACGGAAACCGTCCATTCGCAGGTTGCATTTTCGATGTAAAGCGTGGCTTCCACAGTTGCCTGCAAACCTGCTTTTTCGTTTGTCAGCGTGATGACGGAGGTTTCACCGTTTTTGCGGTTTTCTGCCGCCGGGGTTACGGTAAACTGCCAATCGGAGAGTTTCATGGAAAGGGGAATCCCGTTTACGGAGAAATCGTAGGCAGGGGCAATTTCGTTCTGTCCTGCATAGAGCACGTTTTCTTCGTACCATGTGCGGCAGGCGGTTTTTTCATCTTCGGTCACGGGCAGTTCATCCGCAGTAATGGATGTGAACGTCACATCCTGATCATAAGGGATATAACGGATTTCTTCACCGAGATCCGCACCGCTGAACAGCAGTGTAAAGAAAGCAAAAATAATTGAAAAAATCTTTTTCAGCATGGAAAGCATAGTATCGATCCTTTCAGTTTTCTTTTTTCTTCCTTTTATTTTAATGTATAAAATGAACAGAATCAAGTATCAGCGAAAAAAATATTTTATACGAGTTAAGTTGCCGTTTTGTTGTTATGTTGACTTTTTTATTCTTTCGGGATATAATAACAGTGTAAATAAAGAAAGGGGAGAACACTGGTGGCTGTTGTAACGGTTTATTCTGTCACTGAACAACTGATTCCGATTTTTCGGCAATATGATGTACGCCGTGCGGTGTTGTTCGGCTCTGTTGCCAAGGGAACGAACACAGAAAAAAGCGATATTGATATTCTGGTTGACAGCCGTCTGAAAGGGCTTCACTTTGTCGGCTTACTTGAAGATCTGCAACAGGCAGCCGGAATGCAGATCGATCTGATCGATGTTGCGCACATTGAAAAAGGTTCACCGATTGAATCTGAAATTGCACAGACAGGCGTGGTGATTTATGAAAAATAAAGAAACTATTTCAAAAATGTTGCAGATAATTGAAAAAATAGCAATATACTGTGCAAATATGGATTATGACCGTTTTACGGCAACACCGATGTGTCTGGATGCTTGTGTTTTTAATCTCAGCCAATTGGGAGAATCGGTCGTCAAATTAGACGAGGACTTTATAAGTGAGCATCCGCAGATTCCGTGGCGACAGATGAAGGGGCTTCGTAACAAAATTGTGCATGATTATGACGGAGTGAATCCGGTGCTTGTGTGGGAAATTATTCAGAATGATCTTCCCGTGCTGAAAGAAAAACTGGAGAAAATTATGTAAAAAGAGAGAGCTGATTTGGCTAAACCGAATCAGCTCATTTTTTATTTCAGCGTGACGATGGTCACCCCGTTTTCGCCTTCGCCGTAAAGTCCCGGGCGGTGGGTCTTGACGAATTTATTATTTTTGAGGTGGTGCTGCACCGCTTCGCGAAGTACGCCCGTGCCTTTGCCGTGAATGACGGTGAATTCCTGCAGACCCGACAACAGCATACTGTCGATGAAAGCATCGAGGGTGAACAGGGCTTCTTCTTTGTTCATACCGCGCAGGTCCACACGGTTTTCCGCACTTGCGGTGAGTCTGGATTCACTTCTTGCGACGGTGGGGGCAGATACGGTCTTTTTCTTCTCTTTTTTCTTTTCAAGCAAACGCAAACGGCTGACCTGCACACGCATTTTGGCGGAACCCGCCAGCACTTCGACATTGCCTTTACGGTCGGCGGGGGACATCACATCCGCTTCTCTGCCGATGTCTGCAATCAGCACACGGTCACCGGTAACAAGCGGACGGGGCAGGACATAGTCTTCGTCCTCATACAAAGAGGTAACCACGGGATTGACCGCACTGTCGAGGTTGGAAAGGTCTTTTTTCATGGCAGAACGTGCCTTGGCGGCAAGGTCGGCGGCATCTTTGGTGGTCTTCATGTCCTTGCGGAAGCGTTCGACTTCCATAAGCAGTGCATTGGCTTCGCGGCGGGCATTTTCCGTGATGCGAAGTGCTTCCGTTTGTGCTTTTTCATATTCGCGTTTGCGTAAGTCTTCGGCTTCGGCAAGTTTTTTCTGTGCTTCTGCGAGTGCCTTTTCGGCTTCGGCACGTTTTTCTGCCACTTCGTCGCGTTCTTCTTCCATTTTCAGACGGCTTTCCTCAAGGGAGTCCACAACATCTTCAAACTTCAGATCATCCGCCTCCACCAATTCTTTTGCACGAAGAATAACGTCCATATCCATACCAAGACGCTCGGTGATGGCAAAGGCGTTGCTTCGGCCGGGAACGCCGATGAGCAGGCGGTAGGTCGGGCGAAGGGATTGCACATCGAATTCGCAGCTGCCGTTTTCCACTCTTGCGGTCTGCAAGGCATAGGCCTTAAGCTCGGCATAGTGTGTGGTGGCGGCAATTTTGCTGCCGTTGAAATGCAGTCTTTCAAGGATAGCCATGGCGAGGGCGGCACCCTCCACAGGGTCGGTTCCTGCACCGAGCTCGTCAATCAGAACCAGGCTGTCGGTGTCGCTTTCCTTGATGATGTTGATAATATTGGTCATGTGCGAGGAGAATGTGGACAGCGATTGCTCGATGCTCTGTTCGTCCCCGATATCCGCAAACACTTTGCGGTAGATGCAGATTTTGGTTTCGTCCGCACACGGGACCATCAATCCGCAGGCAGCCATCAGGGTGAGAAGACCGAGTGTTTTGATAGAAACGGTTTTGCCGCCCGTGTTGGGACCTGTGATCATGAGCGTATCAAAGCGGTCACCCAGGGAAATATCCACGGGAACGACCGTTTTTTTGTTGAGCAGCGGGTGTCTTGCTTTGTTGAGGACGGTGATGCCGTCCTCGTTGAGGGCAGGCACGCTTGCGTTCATGTCATAGGCAAGTCTTGCTTTTGCAAAAATGAGGTTGAGTTCCACAAGACACTCGTAACTGTGCTTGACGGTGTCTGCCACTTCGCCCGCCTGTGCAGATAATTCGGCAAGAATGCGGTCAATTTCTTCGCGTTCTTTTCCTTGCAGAACACGGATTTCATTATTGGCTTCCACGACTGCCATCGGCTCAATGAACACGGTGGAACCGCTGCCGGAGGTATCATGCACAAGACCGGGAACATTGCCTCTGAATTCATTTTTGACGGGCACGACGAATCTGCCGTTGCGTTGGGTGATGATGGCATCCTGCAGATACTGTTTATAGTGTGCGGAATGCACCATGCCGTCTAATTTGTCACGGATATTCTGTGCCTGTTGACGCATCTTGCGGCGGATATCGGCAAGGGCGGGGGAGGCACGGTCGCTCATTTCTTCTTCGCTGACAATGGATGTGACGATGGTTTCTTCCAACAATCGTTGGGGCATGAGTGCACCGAACAAGATGTCAAGACAACTGTCAGCACCCGGTTGACGGAACCGCCATTCCGACACCGAACGGATGACACGCAGATCCTCCGCAATGTCAAGCAGTTCCTTCATCGTCAGTGCACCGCCCGCACTAGCGCGGAACAGTGCATTGTTCACATTTTTCATACTGCCGAAGGACGGACCGCCGAATTTGGCAAGCAGTAAATAAGCCGCTTCGGTCTGATTCAGCAGCGCCTGTGCTTCAACAAGGGAAGTGCAGGGCATGATGCGCTCAGCTTCCCATTTTGCGTCCTCGCAGGTGGTCAGTTCCGCCAGTCTGTGCAGAACCTTGTCCAGCTCGAGAACTTTATAGTGTCTGTTTTCACTTGCTTTCATGGTATATATTCTGCGAAAAAATTCGCCTTTCGTTAAGTGTTTTTTTTACTTAACTTCCGTGCCGCCGACACTGCGGATGGAAAGAACATAGCAAGCACCTTCGCCGAATACGGATTCAAGGGTTGCAATGTATGTATCAAGCAATTCTTCGGGGACGAAAGCCTGTATGGTTCCTGCAAAACCGCCGCCGTGAACGCGCCATGCGCCCTTGCCTGCAAGTACGCTGTCGCTCAGAGCGAGTGCGAGGGATACGGGCTGACCTGCATCCTTGATTTTTACAAAAACATTCTGGTTATACATGTAAGAGGAGTTGCCGCTTTCGATAACAAGCTTCTTGAAGGCTTCGAAATCACCTGCCTTGAGGGCAGCGGCTTCTTTTTCGACTCTGCGGTTGTCGTTATAAAAATGTATGGCACGAAGGCAGGCACGTTCACCGCATTTTTCGCGCACAAGTGCCATGTTTGCCATGACTTCCGCTTCATCCGTTTCACGCAGACAGGTTTTGCCGAACACAGCGGCGACGGATTCCATTTCCTTGCGGATGGCGGCATATTCGTCCGTCAGGTCTGCATGGCTTGCGCGGGTGTCGGTGATGACAAGCGCATGACCGCAGGAAGTAAAGTCGAATGTAACAGGGGTGATGACGGGTTTTTCGGTGTCTGCAAAGTCGATCTGCACAAAACCGCCGACCGAGCATGCCATCTGATCCATCAGTCCGCAGGGCTTGCCGAAGAATACGTTTTCTGCATACTGAGCGATTTTTGCAATTTCGACAGCGGAGATAGCGCCGTCATTGTAAAGATAATTAAAAATGGTGCCCACAAGCACTTCGAAAGCGGCAGACGAAGAAAGACCGGAACCTGCAATAACTTTGTTGGTGGTCACGCAGTCAAAACCGCCGACCTTGTAGCCGAGCTGCACAAAACGGGCGGCAACACCGCGGATGAGTGCGGCGGAATGGTCCTTTTCTTCCGCAACGGGAGTCAGAACAGACAGGTCAACCACATCTTCCTTGGGGTATTCCACACTTTTCAGACGGACAATATTTTCGTCATTTGCCGCAACGCAAGCAATGGCATCGAGGTTGATGCCTGCCGCCAGAACACAGCCTTTGTTGTGGTCGGTGTGGTTGCCGCAGACTTCGGTTCTGCCGGGAGCGGAGAAGAAACGGATATCGTTCTTTTCACCGTATACAGATGCAAAACTGTCGGCCAGGGACACATATCTTGTACGCTGTGCACACAGGTCCTTTTCACCGTAAAGACGGGTAAGGGCGGTATCAAAACCGCCGTCGACAATGTTTTTTTTCATTTCACAAAGTGTTTTCATCATAAACATCCTTTCAATCGGGAAAATATATTGAAATTAAGAAAATTATGCTTTATTTTGGTGATCTGTTTGTTTATAGCCTGCAGGCGGCTTCTTTTTTGCCGTAACGAGTTCCTGCACATGCACGCTGAGTGCAATAATGGCGTGAAAACCCAGCAAAGACACCCCTGAAAGTGTCAGCAGAACAATGATTGGCGCAAGGAAGGACGGCGACAGCGGATCGGTCACACTGCGGCCGATGAAACTGTAGGTCAGAATGCGCGGGGCAATGCCTGCCAGCGAAATGAGAAAATATTTTTTCACGGGGAAGTGCAGTGAACCGTAAATCTGGCTGACGGAATTCGGAGGTACACCGGGAAACAAGCGGAACAAAAACAGCAAAACGGAATTGCTCAGCCCGTTTTTTTCTAAAATGACATCAAAAATGGGATATTTGCGCAACAGTTTCAGGGTGTAGCCTTCTCCCATTTCTTTGCCGGTATAGAAACGGATTCCCATGCCCAGTGCCATGCCGCCCATGTTGATAAAAAATGCGATCCATGACGGAAATACCACACCGCTGATCACAAGAATAACACTCAGCGGATAAAACGGCAGAATGCACCGCACAAGGAACAGCAGAAACAGAACGACAAGGATCATCCATTTGTCTTCCAATGTTGTGATCTGATATTCAAAATCATCCAGATAAGTCAGCCATTGTGCATATTTTGCCTGTACGGGTTCAAGGTGCATCAGGAAAGAGATAATAAGCAACACAGCCGCTACAACGAGCAGCGTAATGCCGTATGCTTTTGTGATGCGTCTTGCCCGTTGTTCAAGGCTGTACTTTTTCTTCAAAAAATCACCAACTTATATTATATATTATTTTCACGAACAGGTCAATCATTTTTAAAAATCTTTCCGGACGGCAAAAAATACTTTCTATTGCAGGAAAAATGTGGTATAATAACAAACCGGAAAAGGAGGAATGCTTGTGAAAGCTGTTATTCTGGACGGATTCTGTGAAAATCCGGGCGATCTTTCGTGGGATGCCGCAAAACAACTGTGTGAGCTGACCGTATATGATCGTACTGCACCTGAAGAGGTGCTCAAGCGTGCCGCAGGTGCCGAAATCGTTGTGGTCAACAAAGTGCCGCTGACACGTGAAATTATTGAACAATTACCCGATCTTCGTTTTGTTGCCATTCTTGCTACGGGTTATAATATTATTGATACCGAATGCTGTGCCGAACGGGGAATTCCCGTTGCCAATATTCCCGCTTACTCAACGGACAGTGTGGCACAGTATGTTTTCAGCTTCATTCTTGCGCACGCTTCGCGTGTTGCCGAACACTCCGCCGCTGTCAGGGACGGTGCGTGGACAGCCTGCCCCGATTTTACTTTCCGCGTTGCCCCCATCTGCGAAGTCGCAGGCAAAACACTGGGTATTGTCGGCTACGGCAAGATCGGCCAAAAGGTCGCCCAAATCGGTAAAGCATTCGGCATGAAAATCCTTGCAAACACCGCACATCCCGAAAAATATGCGGATTCAGATGTCGGATTCGTTGATCTTGACACGCTTGCGCGTGAGAGTGATTTTATTTCCCTGCATTGCCCTTTAACAAAGGATACAAACGGCCTCGTCAATGCAGAATTTTTGAGTAAAATGAAAGAAAATGCATTTCTGGTCAATACTTCCAGAGGACCCGTTGTGGATGAACAGGCTTTGGCAGATGCACTCAATGAAGACCGCATTGCAGGGGTGGGTGTTGATGTGCTTTCCACCGAGCCGCCCAAAGCAGAAAACCCCTTATTGACGGCAAAAAACTGTTACATCACGCCGCACATTGCATGGGCTCCGCTTGAAACAAGACAGAGATTGATGGATATTTTTGTTGAGAATATCCGCGCATTCATAAACGGCAGTCCGATAAATGTTGTAAATATGTAAAAGAATATATTTGCATTTTCTGAATTTTTATCCGATTTTGACAAACTTTTGTCAAGCACCGTCTTTTTCAATAAAAACACTTGCAAAAATTTTTGCAGAATGTATAATAGATACGGTTAAATTTTTAAATTAAATAATTGGAGGAATTTTAAAATGGCAGTTAAAGTAGCAATCAATGGTTTCGGCAGAATCGGCCGTCTTGCATTCCGTCAGATGTTTGGCGCAGAAGGTTACGAAGTCGTCGCTATCAACGACCTTACCAAGCCCTCTATGCTTGCACATCTTCTTAAGTATGACACCGCTCAGGGTCGTTACGACGGTCACTGTGTCTGTGCAGACGACGAAGCAGGCACCATCACCGTAGACGGCAAAACCATCAAGATCTATGCAATGGCAAACGCTGCTGAACTCCCCTGGGGCGAAATCGGTGTTGACGTTGTTCTCGAATGCACAGGTTTCTACTGCTCCAAAGATAAGAGCATGGCTCACATCAACGCAGGCGCAAAGAAAGTTGTTATTTCCGCTCCCGCAGGCAACGATCTCAAGACCATCGTTTACTCCGTAAATGAAAACACTCTTACCGCTGATGATCAGATCATCTCCGCTGCTTCCTGTACCACCAACTGCCTTGCTCCCATGGCAAAGGCTCTCAACGATTACGCTGCAATCCAGAGCGGTATCATGACCACCGTTCATGCTTACACCGGCGATCAGATGATCCTCGACGGCCCCCACAGAAAGGGTGACCTTCGTCGTGCTCGTGCAGGCGCACAGAACATCGTTCCCAACTCCACCGGCGCTGCAAAGGCTATCGGTCTTGTAATTCCCGAACTCAACGGCAAACTCATCGGTTCCGCACAGCGTGTTCCCACCTGCACCGGCTCCACCACCATTCTTGTTGCTGTTGTTAAGGGTAAGGACATCACTGCTGCAGGCATCAATGCTGCTATGAAGGCTGCTGCGTCCGAATCTTTCGGTTACAACGAAGATCAGATTGTTTCTTCCGACGTTATCGGCATCCGCTTCGGTTCTCTGTTCGATGCTACCCAGACCATGGTTGCCAAGATCGACGACGATACCTATCAGGTACAGGTCGTTTCCTGGTACGACAACGAAAACTCCTACACCAGCCAGATGGTCCGCACCATCAAGTACTTCGCAGAACTGTAAGTACCTGACCGCAAGGCGAGTAGAAATTGATTTTATAACGGGCTCTGTCAAACACAGAGCCTGTTTTTTTTTGCAAAATGGGAAAACGAATGTGTCGATAAACTGCAATTTTTCGCACAAAAAAGGAACTGCATTTGTTTACAGTTCCTTTTTATCATCTGTTTTTTTTCTTTACACACTGATTGAAAATTCTTTGATACCCTCAATATCGTGCATCATGCTCAGCACCGATTCAAGCGACATCTTTTTTGCAATTTTAATGGTCATTGCAACATAAACGGATTTGTCGGACTTCTGTTTGGTTTCAATGGAAATGACTTTGATATTGTTTGCAACCAGAAAATTTTTCACTTTTGCAAGCACTTCATGGTCTGTTGCGGTGAATGTGATGATGTTGTTTTCCATTGTTTCCGAAGCAGGCAGGAATTTGTGCAACATGATTTGCACCAGCAACAGCAAAAGGGTTGCGATGATTCCTAAAGTATACATACCTGCACCGATACAGATGCTGATGCCCGCACAGGCCCAGATGCCGGCTGCCGTGGTCAGGCCTTTGATTGTGCCGCCGCGCACGAAGATGACACCTGCGCCAAGGAAACCGACACCCGTCATAATATTGGAAGCCACACGGGAAATATCCGCCTGAATTTTGTAGTCGGCATAAGCCTGCACGACTTCGGTAAAGCCGTATTGTGAAACAATCATCACCAATGCCGAGCCGAGAGCAAGGATAATGTGCGTGCGAAGTCCTGCTTCTTTCTGACGGAGGCTTCTTTCGTAGCCGATGACGGCGCCGCAAAGCCCTGCAACCACCAGACGAAGCACCAGTTCCCACCATTCGCCGAAGTGGGTGTGGAATAAATCCACAATTTGCGTGATATCCATTTGTATTCCTCCGCAAAATATTTATATTATATCATATCATATTTTATTCGTTTTGTCAAATCAGTTGACATTTTTCCTTTTATTTTATAAAATAGGGAAGTAAATTTTTGATCCGGAGTTATTATGGACAAATATCTTGCTTTTTATTATGGCTTTATCGGGCTGGGTTTTTTGTTCGGTACGGCTTATTTGTTTTCAGTGCGAAAAAAATATGACATTAAAAAAAAAGAAGCACTCTTGTCGGCTCTGACGGGGCTTTGTGCCTCGCTGTTCGGCGCGATATTGATGGCATATCTTTATAATGAGATCATTTTATTCGCAAGCGGCGGCGAAGTGCAGGCGGCAAGCCGTTTTCGCTTGTTCGGCATTCTGCTGTTTTCTCCCTTTCTTATAAAGGGTATGTACGCAATCGCAAAAAAAGATGTCGATGTGCAACTCGATCTGTATGCAGTCGGCACCGTTGCGGCACTCGGGTTTGCAAAAATCGGCTGTTTTTCTTACGGTTGTTGCTACGGAATCGTCTGTGAACACGGCATTGTCAACCGCCTGACACTGCAGACCGTGTTTCCCGTGCAGTTGGCAGAAGCCTTTTTCTGTTTTGCGCTTGCCGGGGTGCTGATGTGGTTTATGCACCGCAAAAAGTGTGTTGGTCTTCTGTTTCCCATTGCGCAGATTGCCTATTCCGTCCCCCGATTTTTCCTCGAATTTTTACGCCATTATGACTTTGCCGTGGAAGGCGACATCTTTTTGCAACTGTCGGTTTGGCAGTGGTTTTCGGTTCTGACCATCCTCGTCGGCATCCTTTGGTTGGTTTTTGCAAAGAAAAAACGCGCTTGACTGTATATTACATTATATATAATATATATACCTTCTCCGTTTTGCTTGCGGAGAGGGTATGTTTTTTTTATTCAATGACCGTCAGTAGAATTCCGCGGGATAGTTTTTCTTCTTTGCAGCGGAACATTTCTTTCATGACGTCGGCTCTGAATTCTGCATCCTTAAAGCTGACACCGTAATTGGAACGTGGTATCACTGCACTGATGTAAATATATTTCGGTGTTTTTTCGGGGTTAAGTTCATAATATGTACGCAAACGTTTCGGTTCAAAGCTCAATTGCCATGCGGAATAGGAGCCGAACGGGCGGTCAATATACAGATATAGCCATGTCATATCCGATAAAATCAATATCGGATCGTTTTCATTGCTTATCGTTTTGATTTTATCAAGGTCTGCAAGGCTCTGTTTGTATGTTCCGTAATAGCGTTTGTCGATATACAGATTTTCATACGGCCCGTTTTCAATCATCTGCTTTTCTTCTTTGTCGGGATAATATCTGAAAAACAGTGAGATACTTTGAAATGCAATCTGCAAACCGAGGCCGCAGCAAAGTGTTATGCAGATGATTCTCCGTAACACTTTTTTGCAGTCTTTCCTTTCGCTTTGCAGTTCTTTGAGCAGATCTCTTACAAAGAAAACTCCTGCAATATTGCCGATTGCAAGCACCCAACCGATTGCCATTAACGCGAGGTTTGATGCCATATGCTGTGCCAATGCGCCGATTGCGCTCGGTACCCAGATGCCGTAAAACAGTTTTTTGTTTTTGTTGCTTGTTAAAATGTAGCAAACCGAAGAGAGAAGGTAAAAAGGCAGTGAGAAAAAGTGAATATCGCCTTCGCCGCTCATGACGGCAACCGCGACACCGGCTGTGTAAAACACTGCAAAGACGAGAGAAACCACAAGATAAATCGTGATGTGACTTGCATTTTTTCGTTTTTTATCCGCAATCAAGGCAACAAGCAGCGGAATAGGTAAAAAGAACAGACCGAAACTGATGGTGTTGAATGCAATTGCCACGCTTTTTATTTTATCCCATAAGCCCTCAAGAGGGAATCTGAATATGCCGTGTTCGGTGTCAGTCAGCAGGTGTTTGAAATTCTGCAAAAAATCGGACAGAGTGCCACCGGTTACAAAGAAGAAAACGAGGCACATCACAGCGGTTATTGCGATGCCGATTGCGAAAAGCAAGAATGCTTTTTTGCTGAAAAAGATTCCATGTGCAGGCTTATTCTGCGGCAAAGGGCGTTCTTTTTTGTTCTCTTTTCTCCGTTTTTTGTTGGCAAGCAAAATGTTTTGCTTGTGAAAATCGCAGCTTCTGTATCTGAGAATAAGACAAGCAATGCAATAAACCGCAAAAACAGCGCAGAAAAGCGGATTGCATACGCAGGCGCAGGCATAAACGAGCCCCGTGAGGATATAAAGAATCGGTTTTTGCTTTTCATGAATCGTCAGTAACAAAAGACAGCCTGCAATCAGAAACAGTGCAAACAGGGAATTGTAACTTAAGTTTATGATCTGCATGGGTGTTTGCGTACAGAACAAAACGGCGGCAAGCACAGCCCATATGCCGTGTTTGCGGAAAAACAGATAAATTCCCGTTGCGCATGCGGTGTGAATTCCTGCATACACGCATCTTAAAAAGAACACCATTCCGTCTGTTGAGCCTTTGACGGCAAGCCATAAGCGCACCGGCAGATACAAAAACAGGGAAGAAAATTGCGACAAGTGCCACTCGTCCTTCACAAGGCTGTCGCCGTTGATCAGGCGCAAGGCGATGGTCGGATAAAACGATTCATCCACAAACCCGGCAAATCCGTGCAGGCAAAGCACGAACAAGCCTACACAACCGAGCAGTGCAAACAGAAACAGAAAATCGGATATTTGCATCTTTCTTTTTGTCATTCTTATCACCACCTGTATTACATTATATATATAGCTGTGTTTGGTGTCAATTCATAAAAGTCTTAAATATGCAGGCAATTGCAGAATTGTGCTTTCTGTCGGCGGCTTATACATGATGTTGTTGTTTGTTTTAATTCGGAATAATTTGCTTGTATACTTGCACAAAAAGAACGGACATATTTGTGCATACTTTTTGCTGAAAAGAACTTGAAAACTTGACGGTTATGGTGTATAATGTCTATCGTATGATAGTGTCTAAAGGTGTAATTATGTCCAATAACAGATATTTTTACCCCCTTAGATCATCTTCAATTTCAAGTCAGAAAAGGAGAAATGACTATGAAACGAGTTCTCAGAAACACTCTTTGCGTGTTCCTGGCCATCGTTATGGCATTCAGCAGTTTCCAGATGAGTGCCGGTAACATTGCAGCGAAGCTCGGACTTTCTATCTCTGCATCTGCAGCAGACAGATCTTCCATTGACGCTGCTTTGGCGCAGGCGCACTCTGTCGGCGGTGGTACGGTTAGTGCCTTTATTTCCGGCGGCGGATCGGAAGGCAGCAATGCCTTTACCACAGGCAATGTGTCTGCGGCGGACATTGCGGCTGCAAATGAGGCGTATGCCTTTATGAACGCGTATAAGAACACCAGCCAAAACAGTGCTTATAACACTGATAATCTGTATGGCGGTCTTTCGCAGAATGCAGCTGTTCGTCGTTTGACGAATCCCAATGGTACCGGCTTGAGTGGCTATAATGTCAACAATAAGAAAAATGTCGGTTCCGGTTCTACGGACAATGTTGGCAGCTATGTCAATCCGACCATCTCTTACAGTGGTCGTTTGGGTGCTGTCACCAAGACTGTTACCCTCAATGCTACCGTTGCGTCTTATCTTAGCTCCATTACGGACTATAAGAACATCGGCACCATTTACACCAAAGCTGTTTATACCTACACCAACTCTGTCGGTTACACAACTACCAATTCGGACTCTACCTATAACAGCGATTGGTCAACCGAAGACGGTTGTGATACCAACAGCGGTACTGATGTTCACTACGTCCGTACCACAACGGCTTGGGAATGGTATTATCTTTCCGGTGCAACCCAGAGTCTGACTGCGGATACTTCCGGTGCGATTGATAAGATCAATGCTTACGGTAACTATGTAACGGGTGATGCTGCATTCCTTACCCATTACAACAATTGGCTTGCACAGGGCAACAGCTATCTCTATGGTTTGGATGCTGCTACCCTGCAGTCCATCATGGATTCTTATGACGCTGTCAATGCTCCTTTTGAGAGCGCTGTCGGCGCAGGTGCCGATGCTTCGATGGCAGCCATCTTCACTGCTTACAATCCTACCTCCCGTCATGCTGACTGTACGCAGGCAAATGCTTACAGATCTTATGAAGAATTCCGCGGCGTTGCACAGGCTGCTATCGATGTTGCAAACTACAGCCACATCGCTCTTTGGTTCCTGAACCAGAAAGACAACGGCAGTGGTCTGTGGGTTACCTCTTATGACGAGTCCTTCATCGACTCCTTTGCAGGCGACAGCAAAGATCAGGTTCTTGCTGAATACGCAGCAATCGGTGAAGTTCTCAATCAGGCAAATAACTATGCAGCTGTAATCAATCAACTTTCCAATGCAGCGCAGATGAAGACCGCCCTTGCTTCTGCATACGGTCTTGATTGGCCTACCCAGGTTGATGCCCGCATTGCTGAATTGCAACTGTACAGAGGTTACGGCGAACTTTATTCTTATAAAGAATATGTAGACTTCCGTATCAATAACGGAGCCATGGTCATTTATGACAGCACCAACTACAAATTCGGCGATGGTACTACAGAAGGTCTTGCCGAATATGAAAGTGCAATCTACAACAAACTGCAGTATACTACCGACGCTGAACTGATTGCCGGTGTTGATCAGATGCAGTCGCATCTGAGTGCAATCAACGGCTATGTGAACAGTGCAGCATTTGCAGAACTGTTCCCGGGTGGTGTCGGCTACATTACAAGTTTCATTACTGCTCTTACGCACGAAATGTCTTACCGTGGTGTCAAGATCAACTATCTTGCATCCGCAGCCTATAACTGGCATCTTCAGAATAAGGGTACAAACTGGATGGCACAGGCTCCTTCCGGTCTGGTTGCCAACTATATTTCTGCTACCAAATATGCATCCGAATGGACCGCAGCAAAGAATCTTGCCATCAGCGGCGGTGACAAGGCTGTTCTTGACCAGGACGGCAACCCCACTACCATTACGCTTGAACCGCTGACTGCTGCAGAAATCAATTCCATCTTTGCTGACTTTGATACTGCAACAATCAACCCCACCGTGCAGAAGATCCGTGATGCTGCATACATGGGTATCTTTACCGACCTTATTACACTGTTGACAGATGCAGGTTATGTTGTTACCATCGACGGCACTGTTATTATGCCCGGTATGGACGTTACCAAAATGAACGGCAGCATCAGCATTGACGGTTCACATGCAGGTGCAACCCTTTCCAACTTCTCCCTGATCAACACCGGTGTCAACCTTGTTGACCATGCTCTGTATTATTGGATCACCGGCAACAATGTTTATGTCCGTGCTTCCGATTCTACTGTTGCATTCGCAGATTCCGGCTATGCAGGATATGACGACAACAGCAACCGTGCCGGTGAATTCAATGAAACCCGCAGAGCCAATCTGAAGGCTATGTATGACCTGATTGACGATTGTAAGAGAATGTATGACAACTACTTCGCTAACATTGTTGCAGGTTATAAGAAGATCTCCTACGACGACGGTAACAACGACGGCGTGGGCGGCGACGGTTACTATACCATCCGTCACGCACAGGCTTATGCTGATATTGCCCGTGAAGGTACAACCTTCGGCAATGACCTTGCCGCAAACGAAGAGGACGACTATGTTCTTTCCGTTGACCGCGTGGAAGAAATGATCGCAAAGATCGACCAGTTCCTCGTTTCCCGCGACTTTATCAATCTGATTGCTCCCGATTCCGGCGCCGACAATCTTTCCGGTTGGCTGAAAAACCTGCTCGGCGACCTCATTTTCTCCGATAACTTTGTTAATACCATTGTCGGTCTGTTGTTCCCGATGTTGTCAGACCTGCTTGCTGATCTGCTGAAAGACTTCTCGAAAGAACCGATTGCCGTCAATGAAGACGTGTTCTCCGGTAACATTTACATTTATGTTGACGGCAATTTGCCGTCCGGTGTAAGCAACCACAGACCGAAAGCTCTCTATTCGGTATTCAGCGATCTGGGACTGAATCTGTATCCCGGTCTGGTCGGTGCAGCTCTGAACAACACAGGCAACAGAGCAAACTACACCTCCATGATCAACCAGCTCAATGCCGCCGGCGCAGACTGGACTAAGTTCGACCTCAATGGTGACGGCTCTGTTCAGGGTAAAGAACTCGATTATCTCGGCTTCAAGTGGGGCCTTGACGGTATTACCGATCCCGAAGCCCGTTTCAACAAGTTCCTTGTTGTCATCGGTGACGTTTTCAGCACCCTGCTTCCCCTTCTGCAGACTCTGTTCTGTAATGTTGACTACGATGCAAGTTCAAACGGCGACTTTGCTTTCGGTCGAATTCAAAATGTACACCTCAGTTATTCTATTTTCAATGTCAATGCGGATTACATTGATCTTTATGTTGCAGAAGCATATCTCAAAATCGGCGGTCTGGATCTTTACAACAACCTCTGGGTTCCGATTTTTGAAACTCTTTTCTATAATGATTACACCTCCTCTTCTTCTCCTTACTATGTAAGTGACTATAATCCCACTAACGATCGTCCGTTCTCCAGAACGTTTGGTAACAGTCAGCGCGCTGCAACGGCAGCTCAGTTTGCAGACTGTCTGTTTACACCTGTTTATGCACTCATCAACAAGATTTGTGCAGCTCCCCTGCAGAATGTTCTGAATCTGATTCCCAATCTGATGTTCATGCTGGCCTCTGACCTTATTCAGCCGCTTATCTCCAGACTGAAGATCAATCTTTCTTTGGAAGACGGCTGTCAGGGTGCTGTTACTGACATGGTGGGTGCGGGCTTTGCCGGAATTCTTGAACCCCTGCTTTCCAGTGCAACCATCGTTGGTTGGATTCTGAACTTTATTACTCCGCTGTCCTTCGAGATCGACCTTGGCGGTCTGCTGAACCTTGAAGAACTGCTCGGCGCACCGCTGACGGACCTTAACGGTATTCTGAAAGCATTCTTGGATCCCGAAATTGCTGACCTCATTCCCACAATCAACATGGGTGAATTTGCTGCTCTCGGTGATCTCATCAAGCGCACCGGTTCTGTAAGAACCTACGACCCGATCGCAGGTTCCGGCGCATTCTATGCTGTTACTGCAGACATCGCTGACGTATTCTACTATCTGATTCAGTTTGTTCTTAACTTTGCTTCCGCAAACGGCGGTGCAAACCTCGAACAGCTTCTCGGTCTGGACCTTGATTCCGTCAAGGTTGACATGATCGGTCTTGACCTCAAGCAGATCATTACCCACATGAGCCCCTCCGATATCATCGCAGCTCTTGTAGAACTCTTCTGCCCGAATACCACCAACAAAGCAGCCGCAAATGCAGGTAAGGATGCAGCAGGTGTCGGCAAGTATACGGACGGTTCCTCCCCCTACGCTCTGAACAACTGGGATTGGCACTATCCCACCCAGAGTTCCGTCTTCTTCAAGACCGTTGAAGATGTTTCCGTTGTCGACTTTGTATACCTCAACCACGAAAACAACTGGACCCTTGACAAGGCTGAATTCTTCTATGACAACGCAATTCAGGTAGTCGACGCTATCCTCGGTATGATCCTTACCGATGAAGAATCCTCTGCATACCATGATTTCCATGTGATCGGCGGCGGTTCCGCGGCAAACTACCTGCGTAACATGATCGAAGAACTCTTCTCCTCTGACGGTGCATGGAACGTTGTTGAACTCATGGCTTATACCATCGGTTCTCTTATGGGCTCTCTGCCGCAGCAGATCCTGAACCTGCTTGAAGACAACTTCGGCATCAATATCAACAAGTGGTTCGAAACCTACGGCTACATGTTCTACGGTGAATACTTCGAAGACGGCTACTATCAGCCTTTCGATGTTGTCAACGGTCTCGCCGAAGGCACGACCCACCTGACCCGCGTTGCCACCGACATCATTCCGCAGTATGAATGCGTATTCTGCGTTGATGAAGATATTGTGGATGATGACGGTCGCGTAACCAAATCGGGTATCCGTGATGAAAACGGTGAACTCAGAAACGGCTATGTCCCGCTTTCCGGTAATCTGTTCGAACACTATCCCAATGCAAACTTTGCATATCCCACCAATCCTTCTTCCTCAGTTGTCAATTGTAAGAACTGCGGCAAGGCTCTTGTTATCACTTACGGTACCGATGAACTCGGTGCTGATATAACCATCCCCGCACAGTATGTCGGTACTTATGAAGATTACATCATGACCGAGACCGATGAAGACGGCAACGAAACCAAAACCGTCATCGGCCGTACATACTACACCTATGACGGTTCCTGGACAACAATTGACGACGGCAACGAAGTCAAGTTCTATATCCCCAGTAATGATTATTATCAGGCAACTGTTCAGAACGGTAACCTTCTGCCCGAGTCTGAATGGGTAGATAACTTCCCGCGTGTCAGAATCGTCCGCAATGCTCTGCCCGATGCACAGGCAGCTGCCGATGAAATTGAACGAGCATACAACAGATTTGATTATGAAGTATGGTTTGACTGGAACGGCGACGGCAACTTTGATCCGGATGCTATCATCAACACCTATGACCGTGAAATCTTCGTCGCGTACACCATGTACATGATGGAAGACCTTGCTCCCTTGTTCAACCTTCTGCTCTTGGGCGAAGATGCAGTTCTGTTCGACGGCGCATTCACACTGGTCGGCTTCAATGCTTACGACTCGTTGCTGTTGCCCATCTGGGAACTGTTTGAAATCTGTTCCGAAGAAATGGTCGAAACAGGTGTTCAGACGGAGGCTCTGAGTGCAGCAGATTATCTGCAGCTTGTTATTGACAACTCCAGCAAATCCGACCCGACTTATAACGAAGCCAGAGGCTATTCCAATGCCGGTGCTGTTTACGGTATTACTTTCCTTACCGAACAGCTCTTTACATGGATTGACTGGTTGCTTTCCAATGACGAAGGCGGCAAGAATATGATTCAGAAAGTCTTCGACCTTCTGCCCAACATCTTCTATGGCCTGCAGTCCAACCTGCTTTCCAACCTGGTCTTCAACCTCATTCAGTTCGCAATTGTTCTTGTGGACACCATTCGTCCGATTTTCGACCTTGATCTGGATGCACTGTTGCAGAATCTTCTGTTCGACCTGCTGGTTGAATATGATGATGCTCTCAACGAAAATCTGACCAATCCCGACTGCGGATGCGCAGTAATCGCAGAACCCGTTCTGTCGGATGCTCCCGATCCTGAAACCAATCCCGCTGACTACGCATACTGGCTTGCAAATGACTATGCTCAGTATGTGGAAGCACTTGAAATTTACGATGCATACAAGGCATTGCATTCTTACGGCGGTGAGCACTATGTTGCTTCCAAGGATAAGAATGAAACTACACCCGCCGCAGTAGAAATTCTGAGTGTTCAGAACCTGAGCATTCAGGCTATTCTGCAGATTGTTCAGAATCTGTTCGGCTTCAAGTTCTCTCCCATTCATTATGCCCTTGAAGGTATCGCCATGACCACCACCCGTGATGCAAACAAGGATGGTGATATGGAACAGTATGGTATTGAGGCATATTTCTCTCTTTCCAACTACTCATGGACTGACGTTAACAACAACGGCTTGAAGGACGACTCCGTTGTAGATGCAACCGGCACGGTTTACACCTCCAACGAATTCATGCCCGTTGCAACAAGACTGAACTTCTACGGTCCTGACTCTGTAACCCTTCTTATGTCGATTCTTCTTGACCTTCTCCACATCGAAGCAAACCGTACCGCACTTGATAAACTTATTTTCGGTAGCGGTGTTGCAGGTGATGATTTTAACTCCGAAGGTCTGTTTGCCGCACTCGACTTCCTGTTCACTGAATCCACCTTCGAATTCAAATCTCCCAACTGGGATTATCTGATGGAAGGCATGGTTGCTGACTTCAACGGCGACGGCGAAACCGAACAGTGGACCGGCAACGATGAACAGATGCAGTGGATGTATGCAGAAACCACAGATCTGTCCATGTACCACTCTATCTACTATCTCTCCTATGTAACTGACTGGACTTACGAAACCGTTGACGGCATCTATGACAGCTTTGATGCCATCCTCAACATGGTTGCAGGCCTTGTCGAAATCGACGGTCAGACCTATGAAAGCCTGCCCGCAATGCTGGACGGTCTTCTGAACGGCATGCTGTTCACCGATGAAATGGCAGGTACCATTGTTGACCTGCTCGGTACGGTTCTTAATCTGCTGCCCGCAGTTGTATTCCAGCTGGTTGACACCTTGCTCAACACCAACATTGCAACCGACATCGTATCCGACGTGAAGTCCCCCGACGATGCACTCGGTGACGATATTCTTGAAACCCGTGAATTCGATGACGAAGGCAACCCGGTATACGGTTGGTACAAGTACTTTGACCACATCGTAACCAATATCGACGATGCAGGTGTCAGAACTTATGAATATGTTGTAAGCTCCGACTTCGAAATCGTTGACACCGAATGGGTCGAACAGCCTGTTGTTGACGAAAACGGCGAAGCTGTTCTCGACGAAGAAGGCAATCCCGTCATGGAAGAAGTTGAAGTTGAAGTTGTTTCCTATGACTTCGGCATTGATGATTCTGACGACAAACAGGAAGCATTCTTCGAGCTCATCACCGATCTTCTGCAGCCTGCAGCATATCTGCTCGGTTGGCTGTTTATCGGCGCTGACTACCGCTTCTTCTTCACCATGGGCGAAGGCATCAAGTATCAGCAGATCCAGGGTTCCGGCGGCACAACCTATGATATCGTATATGATACCGAAGGCGACCTTGACGGTGACGGCAACAACCCGAATGATTTCGGTGATGACTCCCTGATTCTCAACGGCGGCATGGGTTACAAATACGGTCTTATCCCGATCTTTGAAGCATTCGGTCTGGAATGCAAACCCGCAGAAAGCTTCTATGTCTTCGACGAAGACGGCAATGTTTCCGACATCAAGGTGCATGAATTCCTTGCACACTTTGTTGAAATTCTGCAACAGCTTATCAATGCAATCCTCTATCCGACTGCTGAAGATATGTTCTATGTGGAAGAAGGCGACACCACCGTCAACACCATTGACTGGCTCATCGACAAACTTCCCAACATTATCTACTTCGCAAACAGCGGTGGTTTCTCCACCTCTATCAACAATATCATTGTTTTCATTACTGACTTCCTTGCAGTAGTCAATGCTGTTATGGATCCCGAAGATCAGATCAACCTCGGTGCTTTGATTGCAGATGCAATCGATCTTGACCTGAATAACATCACCCTCGGTGCAATCTTCGGTGTTCTTGAGCACTTCCTTGGCATCCATGTCAATGAATCCATGCTCACCTTCCTTGAAACACTGTATGTCGGTGAAGTACAGTACTTCACATCCGCAAACGGCGAAATGGCTTACAGAATGGCCTGCACCGATAAGGAAGACCAGGCTGACGTTATCACAATCCTGATCAGTATCATCCTTGACATCCTCATGGATCAGGGCACTTACACGCAGGATACTTATAAGGTTCAGGTTTCCCACGACGATAAGGCAAGTTGGGAAGATGTAACCACCACCGAAACCTACAGCAGTGCAGAATGGACTCTGTCTGTTGCAGACGGCATCTACACCCTTGCAAAGCCGCAGTACAACGAAGACGGCTCTGTTAAGACTGACGAAGAAGGCAATGTTATCAATGATACCATTGTTATTGATTCCGCTGACTACCTGAACCTCAAGCTTACTGAAGAAGTTGTGAACTACCATGTCATTTCTTATGAAATTGCAGGCACAACCGAAAAGGTCAGCTACAATGCTGCTGAATGGGATGTCCAGGATAACGGCGGCGTTTACACGCTGACCAAGACCACAACCGATGGCGAAGGCAATGAAAACACCGAAACCGCTGTTTATGATTACCTTGACTACGATTATCTTGATTATGCAGAAGTTGAAGTAACCTATTACAACTTCACTTCCGTCAACAACAAGGTCGGCACCTATGAAAAGAAGACCGACGGCGAAATCGTTGACGATCCCTTCGGCAAGTGGTCCACAGGCGACTATTATCGCTATGTCTACGAATCCACCGAAACCATCGAATACAACAACCTCAGAGCCATTGACCAGCTCATCGGTGTTGAAGAAGGCAAGCCGGGTCTTGTTGAAAACATCATTGCTCTGCTTGATACCAAGTTTACAGACTATAAGGATGTTGACTGGTACTACTTCAATCAGGACGTTGAACTCGTTCCCGATTCCGGCGATGCTATCAAGGACAATGCAGACAAGGGTGCTATGAGAGGCCATGACTTCACATACCTCACCTACGGTAACGACTGGACCTATGAATCCGCTGCTTACCTTGCCTACGGCATTGAAGACCTTGTTTCCGCAATCCTCTCCATGACCGGTGCGGAAGAAGCAGACATCGCTGCTCTTCTCGGCGGTATGCTCGACATCTACAACGGTGCAACGCTTGAATCCATCCGTTCTCTTGTTGCAGACCTTATGGAATCTCTCGACGAAGTCATCTTCAACCTTGTTGATGCTCTTCTCGGCGTATCCATCTCCGAATGGAATGACTTCCGCTTCGCTTCCCTTACCGATGTTCCCGTTTATGAACAGAAGAAGGACGACGCAGGCGAACTCATGTTTGACGAAAACAATGAGCCCATCATGGAAGTTGTAAGCACCTATCCCGCATTCACCTATACTTACTACACCTACATTGAAGACGGTTATGTCCTCGATGATGACGGCAACACCATTATGATTGATCCCGGCACGCCCAATGACGACAGCGACGACTATCCGACCTTCAAGTTCAAGAAAGTTGAACACGTTGTCGAAATCAAGGCTGAAGATCTTGAAAACATGCTTGTCTGGGACGATGTTGCAAAACTCTATTACTTCACCACCGATTATCATTATGATGACACAACCGATGAACTCACCGGTACTGTCACTCCCGGCGCAACCGAAACCGGTGCCAAGTTCTACTTCGTCCGTCCTGACGACGAAACCACAACCGATATCGCAGAAGACAGAGACGACTTTGTAAACGGTCTTTCCAAACTTGTCGGCTCCATCTCCAGAGTTCTCGGCTGGCTCCTGTTCGGTCAGGAATACGAGTTCTTCGTAGGCCATGGCATGGGCTATGATGAAGATCCCACCAATGACAACTTCTACTACAACGAATACACCACCACCGACGGCGGTAATACATGGACTGCAACCGGCAACAAGCTTGCAGGTGATGCTCTTGTAACCGTAAACGGTGTAGAAGACATGGCATACCGTCTGTACGGTAAAGAATACATCGAAGGCAACACCAGATATGTTGTCAATGCAGATGTTCTTCTCACCATCAACGGCGGTCTGGGCTACAGCACAGGTCTTGTTCTTCTTCTTGAAGCACTCGGCTGTGAAAACCTGCACTCCGTTGAATACTACACCGATAAGGAAACCGGTGACATCAATGTCAAGCAGGCTGTAACCGATCTCCTTAACTCCGTATTTGTAAGACTTGACGAAATTCTTGCAGATCCCATCAACGTTGCTCTTGACGAAGTTCTTCCCAACCTGATCTACTTCATCAACTCCAACGGTCTGGGCGTTGCCATCAACAATATTGCAGGCTTCGCTCTCAACATCCTTGATGCAATCGCTGAATCCGGTATCCTTGATGAACCCATCGATGTCAGCAGCCTTATCCTCGGCCTGTTTGAAGATATTCTTGTTGACAAGGATTACAAGTTCGATATCGCTCAGCTCAAGCTTAAGGACATCTTTGAACTTGCTGAAGCCATCACCGGCATGAAGATCAACGAAGTCGTCGGCACCAAGCTTGACTACTTCTATCTTGGTCATATCGAACAGTACATCTCCGCCGGCGGCGAATATGTAACTGACAGCGAAGGCAACGAATACTTTGCAAACTACCTCGGCTACAGAATGGTTCTCGATACGCAGGACGGCAAACCGCTGTATGATGCAGAAGGCAACCTGCTTCCGAGTGAAGACCGTGCAGCCCTCATCACTATCATCATCAGCTTCCTGCTTGATGTCCTCGAATATCAGGTAGACGGCCAGTATGTCAACGCAAATGCACTGGATGCTTTGCTTGGTATGGATCCCGGCTCCCTTGCAAATATTGTCAAGATTGTCAAGGGCGATTTCGTAACCGGTAAGAAGGCTCCGATTGACTGGTTCTACTTCGACAAGACCGTTGATCTTGAAAACCTTCCCACAACGGATGAAGCTGCTACTGCAATCTCCCTTGCATACAGAGCAGACCACTCCATCAACTACCTCAACTATCCCAACTGGTGGAACGAAGGCTTCGTAGACACCCTCGACAGCAATCTGAACAACATCGTTGATACGGTTCTTGCCATGACTGCTTCCGAAGGTGAAGAACCGCAGACTCTCGATGATCTGCTCGGCGGCCTTCTCAACGGTCTTCTGACTGCTGAAACCGCACAGTCCCTGTTTGACATGCTTGCCGGTCTGCTCGGCAACCTTGATAAGGCCATCACGGATCTGCTCGATGCACTTCTTGATATCGATCTGTCCGTATGGGACGGCATCGCATTTGCCGATATGGTAACCGATGCTGAAGGTGACACTGCATGGACCACCACCTACGATACCTACACCGCAACCACCACTGATGAAGACGGCAACGTCATCTTCGACGAAGCCACCAAGACCACTGTTGAACTCGTTGTCAAGAACACTGATGTTCAGATTGCAACTGACGAAAACGGCCTTGATTACTTCTTCTACACCGTACCGTTCTCCGTTCTCAACGAAGACGGCACCATCACCGCAAACACAACCGAGCTCAAGTACTACATTGTAGACAACTACAGCACCCGCGATTTCGCAACTGCACTCAGTGTTGTTCTTTCTCCCGCATTCCCGCTTCTTGACTGGTTGCTGTTCGGTTCTTCCTTCGAATTCTTCCATCCCAATGCAGACGGTACACAGTCCCTTATCAACCTCAAGGGCGGCCACGGCTACAAGTATGGTCTTGTTCCGATCTTCGAAGCTCTCGGCGTACCTGCCAACAAGCTTCCTGACGTAAGTGATCCTTCCGTTCAGTATAAGAGCGAAGATATCTTCGATGATATCATTGCAGGTGTTCTTGACTATGTCATGTCCCTGCTCAAGACCGATGCTGACGGCACTACTCCGATTGATAAGGTTCTCGGCATTCTGCTTAACCTCATCTACTTCATCAACGCAAACGGTCTTGCTGCTTCCGTACAGAACCTTGTCGGCGGCCTGCTGACCATGCTCGACCTCGTCAATGAATCCGGCATTGTCGAAGACGATATCTCTCTTGAAGGTCTGCTCAGCGGCCTGCTTGAGGATGCTCTTCCCGAAGGCTTCTCGCTCTTCGATGAAAACGGCAACATTGTTCTTGATCTCATGGCAATCTTCACTCTTGTTGAAGGCTTTGTAGATCTTGAAATCACGGATGTGTTCAAGAATGCTGACGGCACTCTTGCTCCCGAAAAGCTTGACAACTTCTTCCTTGGTAAGATGCAGGCATTCACCTCCTCCAACGGTGACCTTGCATTCAAGATGGTTTACGGCTCTGACTATGCTCAGTCCAAGGGCGATTTCCTGACCATCATCATCAACATGCTTCTTGAAGTTGTTGCTTACACCGATGCTGAAAAGGGCATTGACAACGCACTTGCTCTTGACAACATGATCGGCACGGACGGCCTTGTAAACGGCATCGTCAAACTGCTCACCGGTGGTGCACTGGATGTTGAATATTCCGACATCAACTGGAACTACATGGGCGGTACTGTTGAAGAATCCGTGATCGGCGATCAGAAGGTTGTTACCAATATCAGCCTTGCTTCTCTCAATCGCTATGTCACCTACCTGTCCTACAGCAACGACTGGAGCGAAGACCTTGCCGAAACCCTCGGCTATCAGATGAACACCATCATTTCCGCAGTGATGAGCCTCATCAACGGCGAAGAAGATGTTGACCTCATTGATATGCTTCTCGGCGAAGACTTCACCCTCTACAAAGAAGAATACCTTGAAGCCATTTCCGTCATGCTCACCGAACTGCTGTTCGAAGTTGAACCCATCTGGGTCAACCTTGTCGGCAACCTCGTGCAGGCAGAGCTTGATGCAAAACTGGTTGACAAGTATACGCTTCTCAAACTCAACGCGGAAACCGACAAATGGGAAGAAACCGACGAATATGTGCTTGACCTCGGTCAGGAACTCGGCTTCGTACCCGGTGCTGAATTCGAAGTTGAGGAAGGCGAAGCAACTGTCTCCTACAAGTACACCAAGGATGTGAAACAGGTTACTGTTTCCAAACTTGGTCAGTACTCCTCGTTCACGGAAGATGACCCGCTTACTCCCGCAAATGAAGCAAAGGCAAGCTTCGTAAACGCTCTTTGCGAAATCCTTGCTCCGCTGAATCCGATTCTCTCCTGGCTGTTCTTCGGCGAAGACATTGCTTTCTTCACCGATAATGCAACCGGTAAACAAGACCTTATCAAACTGCCCGGCGCAAACGGCTACAGCGAAGGCTTCGTACTTCTCTTCGAAGCACTCGGTTGCCATGTCGCAGGCAAAGACGGTCTGAATCCTGCTGAAACCTATTACAATGCTGAAACCAAGAAGTATGACAGCATTGCAGCTCTCAGAGATATTCTGACAGCAGTTGCCGACCGCATTGATGAACTTCTTGCAGATCCCATCAATGGCATCATTGATCTCATTCCCGAACTGCTCTACTTCATCAACGCAAACGGCCTGTCCGTAGTTATCAACAATGCTCTTGCTTCCGTCCTTGCACTTCTTGAAGAAGTCAACAAGATGGATCTCGGCTTCAGCCTCGATGTCAAGCAGATCGTCAATGACCTTGTCAACGATCTCCTCGGCGAAGATGTCGAAGCATTCGATATCGACAACGTCAATATCGGTGTTGTTATCTCCATCGTTGAAGGCCTGATTGGTCTTGACCTGCATACCTTCCTTGATGATGACGACAGAGACGGTTTCGCAGAAGCCACCGACAGAATGAGCGGTCTCGAAATCCTCTCCAAGTTCTATCTCGGCGACATCGTCCGTTATGAATCCGGCTCCGGTAAGCCCGCATTCAAGATGGTCTTTGAAGCTCAGACCGATTACATCACAACCCGCACAGAAGACCGTGGCGATATGCTCACCATCCTTCTGTCCTACCTGCTCGAAGCTGCAACCTACAAGTACACCTACACCGATGAAAACGGTGAAACCGCAACCTTCTCCAATGCGGCAGTTCTCGACGAAATGCTCGGTACTGACGGCATGGTCTCCATGATCGTTGACCTGCTTCTCAGCCTCGGCATCATCGACGTCAGCTACCTCACTGTTGATTGGGATTATGCAGGTGTTACCATCACCGAAGAAAACAAGGCAACAGAAGATCCCGACGGCAAGTACGAAGTCGGCGACATCAAGCTCAACGGCCGCTTCATCAATTACCTGACTTACCAGAATGACTGGAACCAGGATATTGCTGCTACGCTGAATGCTGAACTTCCCGCACTTGTTGACACCATCATCGGCATGGTTTCCGATTACAGCTCTCTCGGCGAAATGCTGTCCGGCAGCTTCACACTGTACACTGCTGAGTATCTTGAAGCAATCATCGGCCTGATTGAACAGCTTTATGATCTTGTCAATGCACAGCTTATTGAACTGATCGACCTCATGCTCGATCTTGACCTGTCCAGACTCAACGGCATTCACTTCATTGATGCTGCTGACCTGTATGTTGACGGCAAGGCTGTTTATAACGACACCGAAGTCACCGTTCAGGAAGGCACTGCAATGAACATGGATTGCTTCGACTACACTCTTGTTGAAGAATCCTATGAAATCCACAAACTCAATGCAGAAACCAACGAGTTTGAAGCAACCGGCGAATTTGTTGTCGGTACTTACACCAGAGAAAAGGATACTGCAGAAGTTGTTGACGCAAACGATGCAACCGTCAAATACGTTTACAAAGAAAATGTCAACACTGCATACACCTTCTACATTGTCGATGCTGACAATGCAGAAACACCTTATGTCAATGAAGCAAAGGATGACTTCATTACCGGTATCTCCTACATTCTCGGCGCACTGAAGAGCCTGCTTGCATTCCTCTTCTTCGGCGATGACATCTCCTTCTTCAACAAGTTCGGTTATGTTGACGGCAAGCCCGTTGATACCATTCGTCTTGCAGGTGCTGACGGTTACAGCAAGGGTCTTGCACTTCTTCTTGAAGCACTCGGCTGCACCGACCCGAATGACGAAAATGCAACCGGCATGATGAAGAAAGACATCTACCTCATGGCAGACGGTACCTACAATGTTGATTACTTCATCAATGACCTTGCAACCTCGCTTCTCAACAGAGTTGACGAAATCCTTGCAAATCCCGTAGAAGAAGTCTTCAATCTTCTTCCCGAACTGCTGTACTTCATCAATGCAAACGGTCTGTCCGTTGCTGTTATCAACCTTCTCGGCGCTGTTTACGGTGTCCTTGAATATGTTGACAAAGCAGGCATTGTTGATATGTCCCTTGATATCAATGCTCTTGTCGGCGGCCTCATCGGCATCGAAGGCATCAACATTGAACAGCTTGACCTCACAGCAGTATTCCAGATCGTAGAACAGTTCGTCGGTCTTGAAATCACCAACGTCGTCAATGCAAAAGACGAAAACGGCATCGATTATAACAAGATTGAACAGTTCTATGTCGGTGAAATCTACGCTTATGACTCCGCATCCGGCGAAGCTGCATACAAGATGCGCTACACTGCTGACGAAGGCAAGGGCGATATGATCACCATCCTTGTAAGCTTCCTGCTTGAAGTTGCTATCTACAACGGCTATCAGGATGTTTACACTCTTGAATCCTTCGACGGCACGAACTGGGCTGCTGTAACCGAAGAAGTTGACGGTGTTGCAGAACCCGTCACCATCACCGGCTACTGGACCAAGGTTCTTGACGGCGAAACCGTATACATCAACGGCGCTTCCGCTGCTACTGCTACCGCAGGTGCAAAGAGATATGTCTACACCAACTCTGTTGAAATCAACAACGTTGTTGTTCTTGAAGATATGCTCGGCACCGACGGTATGGTACAGAAGATTGTCAACCTCCTGACCCAGAAGGGCGTGGTCATTGATTATCTTCCCATCAACTGGAACTACATGGGTGCTGAAATGGATGAGGACGGCAACATCGACCTCGACACAGTACCGAAGTTCCCGATGAACTACCTGCTGTATGATAACAACTGGCAGTATGAAACTCCGGCAGCTCTCATGAACGGTCTTGATGCTATCATTTCCACTGTTCTGACTCTCACCGGCTCCGAGTTCACAAGCGTTGGCGATCTCATTGCAAATTCCTTCACAATTTACAACGCATCTCTTCTTGCAACCATCTCTGAAGCTCTCCAGGGTCTTCTGTCCTCGCTTGATGCAATCCTTGTTGATCTTATCGACATGATTCTCGGCACCGACATCTCCAGATTCAACGGCATCGGCTTCATTGATTACGCAAAGGTTTACAACACTGTTTCCGGCGAATATGAATTCGCAGACGAAACCGTGGTTCCCGTACTTGATACCGAAAGCGGTCTCAATGCATTCACCATCTCGCTGGCTGTCTATGCTGTCAATGCATATGACGAAGCAACCGGCACATGGGTCCGCACGGATGATACCATCCTTCATGATGAATACGTTGAATACTTCGGCGATGATAAGAACGAAAAGTACACCAACACCTTCACGACTGTTGAAAAGACTTACTTCATCATCAGCGAAGGCGAAGCTGCAAAGACTGACTTTGTCAAGGGTCTCAGCTACCTGCTGAAGTCCGTTGCTTCCGTATTCGCATGGTTGCTGTTCGACGACGAAATCGCATTCTTCCATAAGAACGGTACCGATTCCGACGGCGACGGTGTCACCGATGATATCCTTATCATCAACGGTGCAGACGGTTACAGCAAGGGCCTTGTCCTTCTTCTTGAAGCTCTCGGCTGCAAGATGAAGCCCAAGAGTGCATATGCTGTCAAGGATGAAAACGGCGCAGTTGTTTCCTATGACTGTGAAGCATTCATCGATGATCTGGCTCTCGCACTGTTCAACAGAGTGGATGCAATCCTCAGCGATCCCATCAATGAAGTGATTGCACTTCTTCCGAACCTTATCTACTTCATCAATGCAGAAGGTCTGTCTGTTGCTCTCATCAACATGCTCCAGGCTGTTTACCACCTGCTTGACGACATCAACGATCTTGGTGTTGACCTCGATATCAACGAACTTCTTGCCGGTCTGTTCACAGAAGAAGGCAAAGAAGCTCCCGCAATCGATATCGAACACATCGACCTGCTTATGGTATTCGAAGTTGTTGAATACTTCACCGGCCTCGAAATCACCGACATCTTTGTTGAAACCAAGGCTGACGGCACCATCGGCAACAAGATCGACAGATTCTACATCGGTGAAATCGTAAAGAACACCGAATCCGCTTACGACGGTGCTTCCTACACCATGCAGTTTACCGGCAAGAACACGGATGCACAGTATGCAGAAGATGCGGCAGATATGCTCACCATCCTTCTCAGCTTCCTTCTTGAAATTGTTCTCTACAAGAACGGTGACGTAGACAACGCCGCAGCTCTTGACGAACTGCTCGGTCTGGAAGACTTCTCCATCGGCACAGTTGTTACTCTGCTCAGAGAAGCCGGTCTGACAATCAGCGGTTATCTCAACTTTGATTGGAACTACATGGGCGGTACCGAAACCAAGGATGCTGACGGCAATATCACCGCTATCACCCTTCCCACTACCGCATTCAAGAACTACCTGACCTACAACAACAACTGGGATGAAGAAACTGCAGAATCCCTGATCATCGGCTTGCCGGGTCTGCTTGCAGATATCCTTCACCTTGTTGACAGCGACGTCAACATTGACGCTGAAACCGCTACCATCAATGATGTCATGAAGGCTCTCGGTGTAGAATTCAGCCTTGACTTCTTCACCGCTGACACCCTCAACATGATCAAGAATGCTCTGCAGGATCTGCTTGTAAGCATCAATGATTACATGAGCATCATCACTGCTGTTGACGGTATCCTTGGTCTTGACCTCGGCGCATATCAGAACATGGCAGACTTCGCTTACGAAGGCAGCAACACTGTTGAATTCGCAAACGGTCTGTGGACCATCATTGCTCCCATCGAAGGACTTCTCGATTGGCTCCTGTTCGGCGGATCCTATGAATTCTTCTTCCAGAATCAGGATCTCGACGGCAACGGCACAATCGATGACCTCATTAAACTTGCAGGTGCAAACGGTTACGAAGAAGGCCTTGTTTATCTCCTTGAAATGATCCTCGGCGATCAGATCTTCGACGAAAACGGCAACAACCGTCTTGCAGTTGTCAGAGAAGATGGTGTTGTCAACACCGAAAAGACCATGAAGGCAATCATTACCACGGCTCTTGACGTTGTAACCGGTCTGCTCGACATGAAGCTTACCGACGGTATTGACTTCATCTTCAATCTCATCACTGAACTTCTCTACTTCATCAATGCAAACGGCGTATCCGTGGCACTTCTCAACACCCTCGCAGTGGCTTACAACCTTGTCGGTCTTCTGAACGAAAGCGGTCTGTTCGAGCTTGATCTCAACGCTCTTCTTACCGGCCTGCTCGGTTATCCGATCGACATCGAAAACACTGATCTCAGATACATCATCGGCCTTGTTGAAAACTTCACCGGCTTTGCAATTGCTGACATCTTCAACTATGAAGAAGATGGTGTCATCAAGAACAAACTTGAAAACTTCTACATGGGCGAAATCGTATCCTACACCACCGCTTCCGGCGAAACCGCATTCCGTATGCAGTTCGCTGACGGCGCAACAACCTATGGTGCAGGTGTTGCCGAAGATAAGGCAGACTTCATCACCATCCTTGTCAGCTTCCTGCTTGAAATTGTTCTCTATAAGGGCAATCAGGATGTCTACACCGTCTATGAAAAGGACGGCGACAACTGGACCGCAACCGATAAGACGGCTGTCGGCTATTACAAACAGGCAATCCACGGCGACGAAATCGTTGTCGGCGATTACAAGTTCGTCTTTACCGAAACCAAGCTTGTCAACAATGCAGCAGTTCTCAACGACATGATCGGCAGCGAAGACATTGATCTGACCAAGATCGTTGATCTGCTCAACGCAGCCGGTATGGAACTTGATGTCAAGGATTACATCCACTTCCACTGGAACTACATGTATGACACCGTTGACGGCGGTTATGTTGATACCGACAACGACGGCACCTTCGACAACCTCGTTCTGCCCACAGGCGCATTCAAGAACTACCTGACCTATAAGAACAACTGGTCTGAAGACGTTGCAACCGGCCTTGATGCAGCTCTCATTGATATCGTCCTCATGATTCTCAATGACGAAGCGATCACCAAGACCACCACTGTCAACGACCTCATCGCAACCCTCACCGAAAGCGAATTCTCGCTGTACACGGCTGAAAACCTCAATGCAATCCACACTGCTATTGCAAATCTGCTTGTCAATATCGAAGACTACATGGGCATCGTCACCGCAGTTGACGGCCTGCTCGGTCTTGATCTTGAAGCATATCAGAACCTTGAAGAAGCAACCTTCAAGGGTGCTGATAAGACCGCATTCATCAACGGTCTTGTTGACGTCGTTGCTCCTCTGGAAGGCCTGCTGAGCTTCCTGCTCTTCGGCGGCAGCTACGCATTCTTCCATGACAATGCAACCGGTGATAAGGATCTGCTCAAGCTGGCAGGCGCAGAAGGCTACAAGTACGGCCTCGGCGTTCTCCTCGAAATGCTCGGTGTTGCAGCTCCCGACGTGGACGACATCGACACCTTCGAAGGTAAGATGACTGCGATCCTCACCGCCCTTGCTGACTTCATTGATACCATCTTCAATAAGCCGCTTGGCAGCGATGCAGAATCTAACATGGTCGGTGCTGTGGATTACATCCTCGGTCTGATCCCGAACATCATCTACTTCATCAATGCAAACGGTCTCTCCGTTGCAGTTCTCAACCTGCTCGCAGCAGCATACAACCTCATCGGCGCTCTCAACGAAAGCAAGATGCTTGAACTCAACCTGAACGATCTGCTTGCAGACCTTCTGTTCACGGATGAAACCAAGACTGCTCCCGCAATCAACATCGAAAAGATCGACCTTGTCATGATCTTTGAAATCGTTGAATACTTCGTTGACTTCGAAATCGTTGAAGTTGTTACCAAGAACAAGCTCGATAAGTTCTACATCGGCCAGCTCAGCAAGTATGAATCTGTTGCTGAATGGGATGCTTACAGAATGTCCTTCGCAGACGGCTATACCACTTATGGTATTTCCGGCGTTGAAGACAGAGCTGACTTCATCACCATCCTGCTGAGCTTCGCACTCGAAGTTCTCATGTATGGCGATAACCCGAAGGTTCTTGACGAAATGATCGGTAGCGAAGATATCTCCATTGCCGGCATCGTGAACATGCTCACCAACCTCGGTGTACCGGGCTACCTCGGCTACAACTGGAACTACATGGACGGTGAAGCAACCTACGAAGACGGCGAACTGGTCGCTATCACGCTTCCCACCACCGCATTCAAGAACTACCTGACTTATGAAAACGATTGGAACGAAGAAGCTGCACACGCACTCTTCGGCAACCTGACAGGTCTCCTGATTGACATCCTTGCTCTCACCGGCACGGAAGGCATCACCAAGGATTCCACTGTCAACGATCTGATCGTTCTGCTTACCGGCAGCGGTCTTGAAATCTTCACCGCTGCAAACCTGAACAGCATCAAGTCCATGATCGCTGACCTGCTTGTCAGCATCGAGGATTACATGACCCTCATCACGCAGGTTGATGATCTGCTTGGTCTTGACATCGGTGCTTATGCAACCATGGAAGACTTCGCATATGAAGGCGACAACATTGAACTCTTTGTTGATGGTCTCGTAACCCTGCTTGCTCCTCTGTCGGGCCTGCTCGGCTGGCTGCTGTTCGGTGATTCCTACGCATTCTTCCATGACAATGCAACGGGTAAAGAAAACCTGCTTGAATTGCCCGGTGCAGAAGGCTACAAGTACGGTCTCGGCGTTCTCCTTGAAGCCATCACCGGCATGCCTGCTCCGTCCGTCGATACCCTTGCAGATAACACTGCAAAACTCGATGCAGTTCTCACCTATGTCGGTGACTTTGTTGGCTCCGTCATGGCAATGAAACTTGACGAAGCAATCAACTTTGTATTCAGCCTCATTGCAGAACTTCTGTACTTCATCAATGCAAACGGTCTCTCCGTTGCAGTTCTCAACCTTCTTGCAGGTGCATACTCTCTGGTAGACACCCTCAACAAGGAAGGCTATGTCAACCTTGATCTCAATGAACTGCTCGGCGGTCTGCTGTTTACCGATGAAACCAAGAAAGCTCCCGCATTCGACATTGAAAAGATTGACCTTCTTATGGTCTTCGAAATCGTCGAATACTTCACCGGTCTTGAATTCACGGATGTTGTCGGTAACAAGAAACTCCAGAAATTCTACATCGGCGAAATCAAAGCCTATGATTCCGTTGCAGGTTACAAGGCGTTCAGAATGGGCTTCTCCGGCGAAAACACCGCTTACGGTGTAGGCGCTGCTGAAGACAAGGCTGACCTTGTTACCATCCTGCTCAGCTTCGTAATTGAAGCCCTGCTTTACGAAGGCAATGCCGCAGTCATCGACGATATGATCGGCAGCGAAGACTTCTCCGTCATCACCATCATTGAACTCGTTGAAGCTCTCGGCATCCCCGTAGATTACAGATATTACAACTGGAACTACATGGGCGGCAAACAGACTCTCATCGACGGCAAGATCGCATCCATCGTCCTGCCGACCGAAAAGTTCAAGAACTACCTGACCTATGCAAACAACTGGACCGAAGAAGCAGCTGAAGGCCTCATGGCTGAACTGCCCGGACTGCTTGTTTCCCTGCTTGGCGACGGCGAATCTGCCGGCACCATCGCAGATCTCATCGGTGACTTTGAACTCTTCACCGCTGACAACCTCAACAGCATCAGAACTGCTCTCGTCGATCTTCTTGCAAGCCTTGACGATTACATGAGCATCGTAACTGCAGTTGACGGCATCCTCGGTGTTGACCTTGCTGCTTATGATGAAATTGACACATTCGTCTTCGATGAAAACGAAAGTGCTTCTGCACAGTTCGTTGACGGACTTGTCGCACTGCTCGCTCCGATCTCCGGTCTTATCGACTTCCTGCTGTTCGGCGGCGACTATGAATTCTTCTATTACAACAAGTCTTACTATGAAGGCAGAGAAGATCTCAAGGATCTGATCACCGTTGCCGGTGCAGAAGGCTACAAGTACGGCCTTGCCGTTCTCCTTGAAGCTCTCGGCGTTGCAGCTCCCGACGTGGATGGCCTTGCCACCACCGAAGAAAAACTCGACGCTATCCTCACCGCAGTGGCAACCTTCGTCGATGATGTACTCAATATGCAACTTACAGATGCAATTAACTTTGCTCTTGATCTCGTCGCAAACCTGCTGTACTTCATCAATGCAAACGGTGTTTCCGTTGCAGTTATTAACCTTCTCGGTTGTGCATACAACGCAGTTGAAGATCTCAACGCAAGCGGACTTCTTGAACTCAATCTGAATGAACTGCTCAGCGGCCTGCTGTTCGAAGATGCAAACGAAGACGGCACTCCCGACTTCATGATCGATATCGAACATCTTGACCTGTTCCAGATCATCAGAATCGTTGAAGAACTCCTCGGCCTTGAAATCACCGAGTGGATGAGCGAAATGAAGCTCAAGGAATTCTACATGGGTGAAATCAATGCTTATGACTCCGTAGCCGGCTACAAGGGCTTCAGAATGAGCCTTGCAACACCGGACGGCGTAGCAGATTACAAGAAGACCCACGTAGAAGACCAGGCTGACCTTGTTACTATCATCCTCAGCTTCGCTCTTGAACTTCTGCTCTACCCGGGCAATGCTGAAGTCCTCGACGAAATGATCGGTCTCGACGATATCTCCATCGCCGGTATCGTAACTCTCGTCAAGAAACTCGGCGTAAACATCAACTACAAGACCTACAACTGGGCATACATGAGTGATGTTGAAGGTTGCGAAGTCGGTTACGACGCAAACGGCAACGTTTCTTCCATCAAACTGCCCACCACCGCATTCAAGAACTACCTGACCTACAACAACGACTGGAACGAAGACACTGCAGAAGGCCTCTTCGGTAACCTGCCCGGACTTCTTGTTGACATCCTTGCTCTCACCGGCACGGAAGGCATCACTGCTGAATCCACCGTCAACGATATCATCGTTCTGCTTGTAGGCGGCGGCCTTGATATCTTCACCGCAGCGAACCTGAACAGCATCAAGGATATGCTTGTTGATCTTCTTGCAAACCTTGAAGATTACATGGATCTTATCCTCGCTGTTGACGGCATCCTCGGTGTTGACCTCGGCGCATACGCAACCATGGCTGACTTCACTTACGCAGGCGACAACATCGACCTCTTCATCGATGGCCTCGTAACCTTGCTGACTCCCATCTCGGGCCTGCTTGGCTGGTTGCTGTTCGGCGACTCCTATGCATTCTTCCATTACAATGAAACTGATGCAGACAATGACGGCGTAGCAGACGATCTGCTTGTACTGCCCGGTTCCGAAGGTTATAAGTACGGTCTCGGCGTTCTCCTCGAAGCTCTTACCGGTGAAACGGCTCCGTCCGTTGACGGTATGACCAATGTGGAAGCACTCGATGCAGTTCTTACCTATGTCGGTCAGTTCATCAACAAGGTATTCAATATGAAGCTTGGCGAAGCTGTCAACTTCGTACTCAGCCTTGTAACAGAACTTCTGTACTTCATCAATGCAAACGGTCTCTCCGTAATGCTCATCAACCTTCTTGCTTCCGCTTACTCTCTGGTTGAAAAGCTGAACAGCGAAGGTATCCTTGAACTCAATCTCAACGAGCTCCTCGGCGGACTTCTGTTCACCGACGAAACCAAGGAAGCTCCTGACTTCCGCATCGAAAACACCAACCTGTTGGTTGTATTCGAAATCGTTGAATACTTCACCGGCCTCGAATTCACCGATGTTGTCGGCGCAAGCAAGATTGAAAACTTCTACATGGGCGAAATCACCGCTTATGAATCTGTTGCAGGTTACACTGCATTCAGAATGGGCTTCGCTGATGGTGTAACCAATTACGGCGAAACCAGAGTAGAAGACATGGCAGACATGTTCACCATCCTTCTCAGCTTCGTACTCGAAGTTCTCTTCTACGCAGAAGGCGACAAGAACAATGCCGCTATCATCAACAACATGATCGGCCTTGAAGGTATCTCGCTTGTTGACATTGTTGAACTTATCAAAGCTCTCGGTGTTTATGTGCCGGATTACCTGTATTACAACTGGGCATACATGGAAGCTGATGTCGAACATGAAGAAGGCATCATCACCTCCATCACTCCCACTCGCGAATTCAAGAACTACCTGACCTATCAGAACAACTGGGATGAAGCTACGGCTGAAACGCTCATGGCAAAACTTCCCGCACTGCTTGTTCAGATTCTTGGTATGACCGGCACTGAAATCGCTGCAGATGCAACTCTCAACGATGTCATTGCCACCATCAGCGGCACCGGCCTGTCCCTGTTCACCGCTGATAACCTCAACAGCCTCAAGAGTGCTCTCATCGACCTTCTTGCAGATCTGGATGACTACATGAGCATCATCACTGCCGCAGACGGTCTCCTCGGTGTTGACCTCGGTGCTTACACCGAAGAAAATATGCCCGATTACACCTTCCTCGGCTCCGATGCAGATGCTTTCGTAGCAGGCTTGGTTGATATCCTCGAACCCATCTCCGGTCTGCTTGACTGGTTGCTGTTCGGCGGTAGCTACAAGTTCTTCCATGACAGCGCAACCGGCGAAGAAGATCTCCTTGTTCTTCCCGGCTCCGAAGGCTATAAGTACGGTCTCGGCGTTCTCCTCGAAGCACTCGGCATTGTTGTTCCCAATGTTGACAACATTGAAGGCTTTGAAGGCAAGATGACCGCAATCCTCGGTGCAGTTGCAGACTTCGTTGAAACTGTTCTTGCAATGAACATTGAACAGGCAATCGACTTCGTTCTGAACCTGCTCACCAACCTGATTTACTTCATCAATGCAAACGGTCTTTCCGTAGCAATTCTTAACCTGCTCGCATCCGTATACGGTCTTGTTAAGGATCTCAATGAAAAGAAGGTTATCGATCTTGATCTCAATGAGTTGCTCGGCGGCCTCATCTTCACAGATGAAACCAAGACTGCTCCTGAATTCAGGCTTGAAGCAATCGACCTTCTCATGGTATTCAATGTTGTTGAATATCTCCTCGGTGTTGAAATCACCTCCTGGATGTCTGTTGTTGATAAGGAAACCGGCGAAATCGTCGACGGTTACAAGCTCGACAACTTCTACATGGGCGAAATCACCGCTTATGATTCCGTAGCAGGCTACAAGGGCTTCAAGATGAGCCTCCTGAAGCCGGACGGCACTGCAGGTGATTATGCAAAGGATCTTGTAGAAGACCAGGCAGACCTTGTTACCATCATCCTCAGCTTCGCTCTTGAACTTCTGCTCTTCCCGGGCAACGCTGAAGCAATCGATGCTCTCATCGGCAGCGAAGACTTCTCCATCGCAGGTATCGTTGATCTCGTAAGAGGTCTGGGCGATCTCACCCATACCACCATTGCGTTCAACTGGAACTACTTCAAGGGTCCGGAAGGCACAATCGTCAAGGACGGTAAGGAATACATCACTTACACACCTGACAACGATGAAGAATATCGTCTGTTCAAGAACTATCTGACCTATGGCAACAGTTGGAGTGAAACCACTGCTGAAATGCTCGACACATCCTTGTTCAGCATTGTCGAAATGGTTCTTGATATGACCGGTGTTGAAGTCAACAAGATCGGCGATCTTCTTGGCGAAGACTTCACGCTCTACAAGGCTGAATACCTCAACACCATCAAGAATGCACTGCAGGGACTTCTTACCGACCTGTCCGACTACATGGATCTTGTTTCCACTGTTGACGGTATCCTCGGTGTTGACCTGACAGCATACGAAAACATGGCAGACTTCGAAGAATTCGTTGAAACTGCAGAAAATCCTGCATCCAAACAGTTCATTGACGGTCTGTACACCATCCTTCAGCCTGTTGAAGGCCTGATCGCATGGTTGCTGTTCGGCGAATCCTACGCATTCTTCTACTACAACGAAAAGGTAGACGGCAAGCCTGTTGACCTGATCGTTCTCGATGGTGCAGACGGTTACACCAACGGTCTTGCACTCATCCTCGAAGCTCTCGGTGTCGAAGCCGCTGATATCCGCGGTCTTGAAACCACCGAAGAAAAGTTCAAGGCAATCCTTACATCTGTTGTTGTCTTCATCGACGAAATCCTCAACGGCTCTCTTGAAGAAGTCATCGACAAGGCTCTTGCCCTGATCGTCAACCTTCTGTACTTCATCAATGCAAACGGTCTGTCTGCAGCGCTCATCAACTTCCTTGCAGCTGCATACAACATCGTCAACCTGATCAACGAAAGCGGTCTTGTCGAACTTGATCTCAACGAACTGCTCAGCGGTCTGTTTGAAGACAAGGACGGCGACGGTGAACCCGATGTCAAACTTGACATTGAAAACACCAACCTGCTGACTCTGGTTGAAGTTCTTGAATACTTCCTCGGCATGGAAATCACCGACATCTTCGAATATGTTGATGAAAACGGCGAAGTCCAGAGTAAGATCAGAAACTTCTATATGGGCCATGTTGAACAGTATGACTCCGTCGGTGATGCTCCCGCCTTCAAGATGCTCCTCGGCAAGGCAGACGGCAAAGCCGGTGACTACGAACAGACTCTTGTTGAAGACAGAGCAGACTTCATTACCATTCTTGTCAGCTTCCTGCTCGAAGTAGTTCTCTACGATACCAACGCACTGGCACTCGACGAACTGCTCGGCACCGACGGTATGGTCGCAATGATCGTAGCTCTTGTTGAATCCCTCGGCGGCTTCGATGTCGAATATGTCGACTTCAACTGGAACTACATGAACTACGACGAAACCGACGAAACCGCAGACAAGTATGCAGGTTATGTTGATAACAACGGCGACGGCATCTATGATGAAATCAAGCTGCCCGACCGTTACATCAACTACTTCAACACCTACACCAAGAACATGTGGACTGAAGTCAAGGCGCAGTATCTTGTAAGCAACATCGATGCAATCGTTGCTGACATTATGGGTCTTGTCAATGGCGAAGAAGTTTCCGGCGATATCGACTTCGCAGGTATGCTCCTCGGCGAAGACTTCACCCTCTACAAGGCTGAATACCTTGAATCCATCACCACCGCAATTCCCGGTCTGCTTGAAAGCCTTGATGCAAGCCTGGTTGATATCATCGGTCTGGTACTCGGCGTAGACCTTACCGCTTATGCAAACCTGCACTTCGTTGCAAAGACCAAGGCAGAAGCTTCTGAAATGACTCTCAATGCAGACGAATTCGGTCTCTTCTACATGGACGGTGAAAACAAGTATTACGTCATCCGTGATGAATACGCAGAAGCAGACTTCATCAACGGCTTGTGCGCAATCGTCAACCCGATTGAAAACGTTCTCAGCTGGCTGTTGTTCGGCGGAAGCTATTCCTTCTTCTATCACAACAACACTGATGACAACTTCGACGGTAAGCCCGATGACCTTCTGGTTATCGCAGGTGCAGACGGTTACACCAACGGTCTTGCACTGCTTCTTGAAGCACTCGGCGTCAAGGCACCTCGTGTTGCTTATGATAACGACGGCAACATCGATGCAACCGCAACTCTGCATGCACTTCTTACCGCACTGGCAGCAAGAATCAGCGAACTGCTTGAGGATCCCATCAACAACATCATCGCTCTGATTCCGAACCTGCTGTATTTCATCAATGCAAACGGTCTGTCCGTTGCAATTCTGAACACCCTTGCATCTGTTTACAACGCACTTGCAGTGGTTCAGGAAAACGGTCCCGCTCTTGGTATCGATGAAGAAACCCTTGCAACTCTCGACCTCAACAAACTGATCGCCGGCTTGCTGGATGACACAGGACTTGAGATCGACCTTGAAAATACTGACCTGCTTGCAGTATTCAATATCGTTGAAGCTCTCATCGGTCTTGAAATCACTGATGTTGTCGACTACTTGAAGATCGACAACTTCTACCTTGGTCAGATTAAGCCTTACGACACCGTAAGCGACTTCGAAGCATTCAAGATGAGCTACTCTGCAGATGAAGATGCAGGCGATATGCTTACCATCCTTCTCAGCTTCCTGATCGAAGTCCTGCTGTATGGTGACAACGCTAAGGTGCTCGATGACATGCTTGGTCTTGACGGCATGATCGTAGCCATCGTCAACTACCTTGTATCCGATGCGATCGTCAACTACTCGATGATCAACTGGAACTACATGGAAGGCACGATGGATGCTGAAGGCAACATCACATTGCCCGCAGACCGCTTCATCCACTACCTCGAATACGGCAACAACTGGTCCGAAGAAACTTCTGAATACATCTTCGAAAACATCGATGCAATCGTTGAAATGGTATTCGGTATCATCAATTCCGATGAAGAAGATCAGCAGACTCTCAGCGATCTGATCCTTGGCTTCTTCAACCCGGATGAAGATCTGTACACAGCAGCAATGCTGGATGACCTCGCAGTCATGCTCGCAGATCTGCTCGGCCAGCTTGGTGACTCTCTCGTCAGCCTCATCGGTATCATTCTTGGTGTTGACTTGTCTTCCTTCTCGAAGATGCGCTTCGCTGATTACGATGAAACCGTAACCTATGAACTTGACAAGGGTCACGATCTGTATTACACCGCGGCAAACGGTGTCAAGACCTACGCAATTGCAGACAGAACCGACTTTGTCGATGCGATCTGCATGATGCTCGAACCCACATACGAAATTCTTGACTGGCTCCTGTTCGGCGGCGAAATCGCATTCTTCGTCGACAGCAAGGATGCTGATAAGGGTCAGGATGACCTCATCAGCCTTGTCGGTGCAGAAGGCTTCATGGCAGGCCTTGTACCGGTACTCGAAATCCTCTTCGTTGACATGGGCACTGTAAGCTCCGACGTAAACGGCGAGTTCAACACCGCTGTTGTTCTGCCGCAGTTGCTCAATGCACTGATGAACAGAATCGACGAAATCATTGCAGACCCGATCGACGAAGTCTTCAACATCATCCCGAACCTGCTGTACAACATCAATGCCGGCACCATCTCGGCACTGCTTAAGAACCTGCTTGGTTCTGTCTATGGCGTGCTGGATGCAATCGGCCAGGATCTCTCTGTTGATGGTCTGATCAGCGATCTGATTGGTATCGAAAACGAATACTTCAGCATCGAAAACTTCAGCCTGATGGATGTCTTCTATCTGGTCGAACACTTCACCGGACTTAACATTGCTGCAGCAGTCTATGACGAGTCACATCCTGTTGAAATCGATGACTTCTATCTTGGTGTCATTGAAAAGTACACTTCCGCTAATACTTCCACCGCCTACAGAATGGTATTCCCGGCAACCAGCACCGACTACGAAGTCGGCGGTGCAGTGCCTGAAGACCGTGCAGACCTGCTTGCAATCATCGTTGGTCTCCTTGTTGACGTAATCAACTTCGAAGGCAACCGTGAAGCAATCAATGAACTGATCGGCGAAGGTGCTTGGGAAGCAATCTATGCAGTCCTTCATCTTGAAGAATTCGAAATGCAGCAGTTCGATTGGCTGTATTGGGAATATGCCGACACCGGCATGATCTTCGCTCCGGCTAAGAACTCGCTCCTGTTCGAAACTGCATACGGTAGGTACTTCACAAAGGAAATGGCGAACGACATCGTAACCCACTTCGATGAATTCGTTGATATTTGGATCCGCTTGCTGGGTGTTGAAAGCCTGATCGACGGCATGACCTTCGACAGCCTTGAAGAACTCCTCAACGAACTGCTCAACGAATATCTGTACACTGCAGACATCGGCAACTCCATCCTCGATGCACTTGTCGGCCTGCTTGACAGCATCAAAGATATCGATCCCGACGGTTACATCCTCGGCCTCGTCAAGGAACTTCTTGGTATAGACCTTACTCAGCTTGGCAACATCAAAGTTGTTGCTACCGCAGAAGAAGCTGCTCAGTTCAACGGCTCCAACTTCACAGTTTATGTTGTTGAAAAGGGCGACACCGAAAGCTTCATCAATGCTCTTTCCGGCATTCTTGAACCGCTTACTCCGTTGCTTGGCTGGCTGCTGTGCAACGAACCGCTGTCCTTCTTCTATGACCACGAAGGTTACGATGCAATCACCCTTCTTGGTGGCGAAGGCTATGCTTACGCACTGATCCCGCTGCTCGAAGCTCTCGGCTGCCCGGCTGACAGCATCCTGACTCCCGAAGAGTACTACGCAGCAGCTGAAGCTGATCCCGCAAACATGATCGGCAATATCCTCAGACCGATCGCTGCAAGACTTTCTGACTTCGCAGCAGATCCGGCTATGGAACTGCTTGAACTCCTGCCCGCATTGATCTACTTCATCAACTCCAACGGTGTTGATACTGTAGTCAAGAACCTGCTGCACGGTGTATTCGGTGTTCTGGATGCACTCCAGCCGTTGCTTGGTGATGTCAATGCTTATGAACTTGTCGGTATCCCGGATCTCGGAACACTCGACTTCGCTGGTATTCTTGAACTTGCTCTCAGCAGTGTTGAAGAAGACCTCGGCATGAGCATCGCAAGACCTGCATACAATGCAATTCTTGAGTTCACGCATGGTGAAATCGTTTCCTTCCAGTCTAAGAACGGTCAGATCGCTTATACTATGAAGTATAACGACGAATCCGCAGACAGAGGCGACATGATCACCGTCCTTCTCCGCTTCGTTCTCACCTTCGCAACGCTTGACGACAACATCACTGCCATCAAGAAGTTGCTGATGGATTCCGTAGATGAAAATGCATTCAAGTTCATCTGTGCACTCCTTGACAACCTCAAGGATATGGGATCCACTGCAGACGGTATTGATAAGATGCTGTATACCATCTACTACATCTTCTACGCTCTGTACCATGCAGGTAAGGAAACCCTGAACTGGCTGGATGAAACCAATGCAAACTGGAAATTCATGGCAGATCTGGTGAAGAACAGTAAGGACGATACGCTCAGCGGTCTTTACAAAGACTTTGCAGACTTCGCAAATGAATACATTCCGCCCGAAGTGATCGATCCTGATGAAGGTGTCGGCAAAGACGGTCAGATCTCCTTCTGGCAGAAGCTTATTGACTTCTTCAATAAGATTATCGACTGGTTCAAGAACCTGTTCAGTTAAACGGTTTACGAAATGTGAACAAGCAAACTAAATAGCACAACCGCCCCGATTCCGAAAGGATCGGGGCGGTTGCGTTTATGAAAATATGGGGTAGCAGAAAAGAGAGAATCTGCGCAAAAACTTGGGAGATGAAAACAAATTACGGTTTATCGGTGAGTAGCCAATCACGGGGGACGGCGTCCGTGATTGACTCCCCAAGTCAGCGACAAACCGTAATTTACTATTCTGCAACCGTTAAACCGCCCCTTGGCTCAACGAGCAAGGGGCGGTTTCGGTGTTGAAACTTACCAGCGATAGCGAACGACTACACAGTAGGGGCCGTAGTGATAATGGGTGTAGCGCACGGGAGGACGGCGATGACGATAGTAAAAGTGGCCGCCGGCAACATTGTCAAGATCTTCTTCGTTGAGCTGACCGTTTTCCTGCAGGAATGCGTTCAGATCGTCAACAAATGCGCAAAGTTCTTCGGCGGTGAAGTCAAAGCCTTTTGCCTGCAGTGCCTTTGCAGCATCTTCTGCTTCCATTTCTGCGATTTCCTTAGCGAAATCCATGTCGTTTGTGAGAATTTTTTCGAGCATTTCTACTCTTGCATCAGTAATAACCATTGTGTTTTCTCCTTTTAATTTGTTTTTATTTTTGTTCGGCATTTCGTTGCCTTTCATCAGTGTATACACACAAAGCGAAAAAGTGTTACATGATTTTTGTTCTTTTTTTATCGGCGTTTTGCTTCCTTTCGTCCGCATATATACCGTTCACAGGGAAGTGTTACTGCGGTTATGCAAAAAATTGAAATACAGACAAAAGCAGACGGTCGTAATTTGTTAAATAAAGTGCTTGCGTTTATTCTCTTTATATGATAAAATAATTGTGTATGTGTTTTTGCACTTTTTTGTGCAAATGTGTGCAGTGTCAGGCAAAATTTACTGCCGGCTTTTTTAAGGAAGATTATAAGAAACTTTTTTTATAATATACATACAAAAAATCCTCTTTTTTGTTGACAAGCGCGTGCAAAGGGCATATAATACACTTGAACAGCCATTCAATTGAAAGGAGATTCAAGTATGTCCGACCTTTGTATCGATACCCATGCAAAACGGCATGAAGAAGCCGTGCAAAAAGCGCAAAATCACGCGCTGTCTGCTGACACTTTACGCAGGCTTACCTGTTTTTTCAAAGTTATCGGCGACGGTACGCGGATGCGTATTTTAGCGTCCTTGACAGACACCGAACTTTGTGTCTGTGCAGTTGCGCAATTGCTGGGTATGGAACTGAGTGCGGTGTCCCATCAACTGCGTGTGCTCAAACAATCCGATCTTGTGCGTGCGCGCCGTGAAGGGAAAACCGTGTATTATTCACTTGCCGATGACCATGTGCGTGAAATCATCCGCATGGGAATCGATCATATCAACGAAGAGAGAGGGAATGAAGATGCGTAAAACAATCAGAATGGAAGATCTGGACTGTGCAAACTGTGCGGCAAAAATGGAAGAATCCATCCGCAAAATTGACGGTGTAAGCTATGTATCCATCAGTTTTATGGCACAGAAAATGATCATCGAGGCCGAGGACAGCCGCTTTGACGACATTATGAAACAGGCGGTCAAAGCCGTCAAAAAAGTGGACAGAAACTGCGAAGTGTTGCTGTGAGAGGTGGCTTTTGTGACCAAAAAACAGAAAAAAGCGGCACTGCGCATTCTGCTTTCAGCCGTTTTGCTCGCAGTGGTTGCGGCTGTAACGCATTTTCTGAACCTGCCGCCGTGGGTTGACTTGCTTTTGTTCATGCTCCCGTATTTTACGGCAGGATACAATGTGCTTCTGGATGCCGTTCGCAACATTGTACGCGGTCAGGTGTTTGACGAAAAATTCCTGATGGCAATTGCCACCATCGGCGCGTTTTTTGTGGGTGAATACCACGAAGCCGCCCTGGTAATGATCTTTTTTCAGATCGGCGAACTGTTTGAAAGCATAGCCGTCGGCAAATCCCGCCGTTCCATTGCGGCACTTATGGATATCCGTCCCGACATTGCGCGTGTCATCAAAGACGGCGAAACCGAGGAAATGTTCCCCGAAGAAGTACAGCCGGGGATGCATATTCTTATTCAGCCGGGGGAACGCATCCCGCTGGACGGTGTTATCATCAGCGGATCTGCCGCGCTTGATACTGCCGCACTGACGGGTGAAAGCCTGCCGCGTGAAGTGGCAGTCGGTGATGCGGTGGTCAGCGGTTGCATCAACACCAACGGTCTGCTGACGGTGCAAGTGAGCAAGCCCTATGAGGAATCCACCGTTGCGCGGATTCTTGAACTTGTGGAAAATGCGGGGATGCACAAAGCAAAAAGCGAAAAATTCATCACCCGTTTTGCCAAATATTACACCCCCTGCGTGGTCATTGCCGCCGTTTTACTGGCGGTTATCCCGCCGCTTGTTATGGGGAACTTCAACGATTGGGCGGTCTGGTCGGACTGGATCCGCCGTGCCATGGTATTTCTTGTCATTTCCTGTCCCTGTGCACTTGTCATTTCCGTTCCGCTGTCCTATTTCGGCGGCATCGGCGGTGCGGCGGCAAAAGGGATTCTCATAAAAGGCTCGGACAGTTTGGAACAGCTTTCCGCCTGCCGTACGGTTGTGTTCGACAAAACGGGCACGCTGACCGACGGTGTTTTCACGGTTACGGATGTCTGCCCCGCAGACGGTGTCGATAAAGAAGAACTGCTGTTTTATGCCGCTTGTGCGGAAATGCACTCGGCGCATCCGTTAGCAAAAGCAGTCTGCGCGGCGGCGAAAAAGGCGCAGGAACCGCAGCAGGTACATGAAAAAGCAGGATTCGGTGTGATTGCCGTTGTGAACGGCAAAACCGTTTTTGCCGGTTCCGCCAAGCTGCTGACTGAAAACAATATTCCCGTTCCCGCGTCTTCGGAAAAACAGACTGCCGTGTTTGTTGCCGCAGACGGAAACTATATGGGCTGTATTCTTTTGGCAGATCGGCCCAAAGCCAATGCAAAAAGAGCCATTGCAAATCTGCGTAAAGCAGGTGTCGGCAGAATCTGCATGCTTACGGGAGACCGCAGGGAAACGGCACAAAAAATTGCAACCGAGCTCGGTATTGATGAGGTTTATGCTGAACTTCTGCCTGCCGACAAGGTGGAAATTGCGCAAAAAATCAAAGCCACGTGCAAACAGAATGAACGCTTTGCGTTTGTCGGGGACGGCATCAACGATGCTCCCGTGCTCGCTTCGGCGGATATCGGTGTTGCCATGGGTGCATTTGGTTCGGATGCGGCAGTGGAAGCGGCTGATGTGGTTCTGATGAAGGATGATCCCGCTGACCTTGCTCTTTGCATGGATATTTCACGCGAGACCCGCCGTATTGTCATGCAGAACATTGTATTCTCACTCGGTGTAAAATTTGCGGTTCTGCTTTTGTCTGCGTTCGGTTTTGCAGGCATGGGTATCGGTATTTTTGCCGATGTCGGTGTGTGCGTCATTGCCGTATGCAATGCCATGCGTGCAAGATATATACAGTAAAAAATTCCCGCCGCAAGGAGGATAAAAATAATGAAAAAATCCATTCTCTGTATCCTGAGTGTCCTGGTGATGCTCTTCTGTCTGCCGATGCTCGGAGCATCTGCGGCTGAAAAAGAGCTGCCGGTCGGTATCAACGGAAAACAGGTCGACATGACCGAGGGCTATGCTTCGGGATATGGTTGGGAAATGGTCTACAACCGCCGTGATGAAATGTATACCCTTACCTTGACCAAGGGTAATTTTGACATCATCACCGCTTACTGTGACCTGTGCGTCAACATTCCTGCAGGAGCATCGGTCACCATCGGTAAAGATACCGGTTCCTATGCGCTTGGTGTACAGAACGGTACGCTGACTCTTAATGGTACGGGCAACCTGAGCCTGATCGGACAAAACGGTCTGATCTCTCTCAACGGCGATATCATTGTGAACGGGCCGACCATTTCCGCATCCGCCACCAACCGTGCCGTGTTCTGCTCGGGCGGTTCACTGACCATCAACGGCGGTGCCATCAATGCTACCGGTGTCAATGCAGGTGTAGAAACAACAAAAGGACTTTATGTCAACGGCGGTACGTTGCGTGCAAGTGCCACTGCAACCACGGACACTGCCGCAGGTCTTAAAATAAATGACTGCTATTTCAAAATGGCAGGCGGTTCGGTTACCCTCAACGGTACAAACGCTATTTCTGCTCTGCAGAGCAATATCAGCGTTTCCGGCGGCACATTGACCGCTTACGGTAATTCTTACGGTGTTTATACAGGCCCCACGAGCGCGAACTCGACCGCATCGGGCAAAACTGTGATGCAGATTGCAGACGGTACCTGTCTTTTTGCCGGTGCAAAAACAGGTGTATACCTTTGCAATAACAGTGCTTTCAAAATGACAGGCGGGTCGGTCGAATGTAAGGTTACAGTCGGCACGGACACGTCTAATACATGCGGTTTACAGATCGACAAATCCGATCTGCACATCTCGGGCGGTGTTCTGAAAACCTCGGGCTATCAGGGCATCAGCGTCAACGGTCTGTCTGCAAGTGCGGACAGAGGCGATTGCAAAGCCCTCGAAGTCAGCGGTGGCTTTGTCAGTGCAATCGGTACGGATGCAGGGCTTCGTTGCTATGATGCATCCGCTTTGATGACCGGCGGTGTGATCAATGCATCTGCTACAGGCAAATCCGGTGTTTATCTTTACTATGCAGACCTTCAGATGCGTGACGGAACACTCATTGCCGACGGCGGCTCTTACGGTATCAACAGCCATCAGGCACATCCCGTCATTACCGGTGGTCAGATCATTGCAGACGGCGACAATTACGGTTTCTTCTGCGTGGGTCAGATCACCATTGAAAACGGTAGTGTCACGGCCATCGGCGGTAATACGGGGCTTGTCGCATCTAACCATCTGCTTACGGTCGGCACCTCGGCAGCCAGTCGTGCTTCTCTGACGGCGATAGGCGGCTCGTTTGCAATTTCAGGACAATCGGTCATGCTGTTCGGCAGAACTTATGACTATGCAACTGCCCTCAATTATAAAATGCTTTGTTTCGTGGACGGTGCGGAAAGTTATCGCTCCGATTCCGCCTGCTCGCTGAAAATCAACGGTTCTCCCGTGGATATTGCGGCTGATATGAATGCAAGCGGTGTCAATGTTTCTTACAACGAGGGCGGTTCTGCGGCGAATTACAAATGGATGCTGCAGAAAAGCGTCAACGGCCGTTACACCCTGACCCTGAACGGTGCAACGCTGGCAGGTATGGAAGTCACGGGTGCGGTGGATATTGTTCTCCGTGAAGCCGCTTCTTCTTTGACAGGCGAATGGAAAATGACCAATGCGTATGTCCGGCTCAACGGCAATGCAAGCAGTCTTTCCGTCACCAATTCCGGCGGCAATGCAATCAATATGCTCAACAGCGTTCTTGTTCACAACGGCGGCACGCTTGATCTTCGTTCCCCCATGTATGCGTATGTCTCTGATTTTATCGGCATGGGTATTGTATACGGCAACCATCGTAATGATATGGTTTCTCTTGCAAGCAGTGATGCCGTGCTTCTCGGTGCGACCGCACAGAATACGGATTCCTCGGCATTGTTTGCGCTGAACAATTCCTCTTTGCAGGCTTACGGCAGTGATTTTATTGCCAACGGTGTCACGGGTACTGCGTTCAATGCTGCCGACAGCCGTTTGTTCTTTGAAAAATGTGAAATCACCACCAACGGCGGTGCCGGCATTACTGCGAAACAGTTGACTGCAACAGACAGCGAATTGTCCGTAACGGGTTGTATCGGCAGAGGTATTGCGGTTGGTGCGGATGGTGTAACTTTTGATAATTGTACCGTCAATATCGCGGCGCAGGAAGAAGCCTTGTTCACACAGGGGGATGCAAACTTCATCAGTACCAATCTGCGTGCTGACAGTGCAGACGGTGTCAAAGCGGTTTTGCTTTCGGCCGCTCCCGATTCGCTTGCACGCATTTCCGTGTCGGGTCACTGCCTGATCAAATCCGGTAAAGAACCCGTTCGCTTTGCCGATGCAAACGGTGTCGCTTCGTACTTTGCAAACGAAGATGTGGCACTTTCAAGCGTGTTTATTTCCAACGAACACAATTACAGCCAGTCTGCGGCTTACATCTACTGCAACACGGTCGGTACAGCGGTCATGTCCTGCACATACACCGATTGCACCTGCACGCTGACAAAGGTTATGCCCGAAATTGCCCACGATTTCAGCAATTATGTTCCCAACGGCGATGCCACTTGTTCTTCGGACGGCACCAAAACGGCAACCTGCCCGATCTGCTTTGCCAAGAATACGGTCTTGGATATTGATTCCAAAACCGATCATACCTTTGTGGATTACAAAACCAATTCCGATGCGGAATGTTTGATTGACGGCACCAAAACCGCGAAATGTGAATATTGTGATGCCACGGACAAGCAACCCGATATCGGTTCTGCACTCGGTCATGATTATGAAGTGGTTGTGGTTTCGGGTGACTGCGAAAACAATGTCTGGACCAAAATGGTCTGCAAGCGTTGTGATGTTGAGACCGAACCGCAGGATACGGGCAGTCTCGGTGATCACAAATGGGATGAAACAAGAGAATGCACCGAAATCCGTTATTGCTCTGTCTGCAATCAGACGGATGGAAAATTGTTGCTTCATAAGTACTCCGAATTCACTGCAGATAGCAATGCAACCTGCACCACGGCGGGAACTTTGTCTGCAACCTGTGTTCGTTGCGGTGAAAAGCAGATTCTGACAGATCCCGATGCACCTGCAACGGGTCACGATCCCAAAGGTTGGATCACCATTATTGAACCTACGGCTTACTCCACAGGTACAAAAGCTTTGTTGTGCAACAAATGCCCCATGCAGATCGAAACACAGGTGCTTGCCATAACGGTTGTGCCTGTTGCGCAGGCGGGAATCCGCGTGGATTATGAAAACGGCTTTATTACTCTGGAACAGACGGGCTTGACCATCGGAACCATTCGCGGCATGCTCGATAACAGCGACAATGTAATCGCAATGACTGCCATTGGTGTCCGCCTGGAGGATGAAACGCTTGCACAGACGGGGACAGGTATCAAGGTGACCAACAACGGCAGACTCTTCAAACTGGTTGTCATTGGTGATCTTGACGGCAACGGAATGTCGGATTCAGGCGATGCAAGACTTGCTTTGCGCATTTCCGTCGGACTGGATTCCGCTGATCCCGAAAAGGTCTGCGCAGGCGACACCGACGGTAACGGTCAACTGACCGCAGGCGATGCCCGCACCCTGCTTCGCAGATCCGTCGGTCTGGAATAAAGAATATAAATAAATCCTCCCGTTTGCTGAAAACGAGAGGATTTTTTATGTCAGATGAACACATGTGCAAGGGTAAGAAGAAAAGCCGCGGCGCATCGTACCTTTACTCTGTTATCGTTATCTCCCACACACTTAAATCACCTTTGATACATTCAACGTTCATCTTGCCGTCAGCAAAACTGACTTTTGCCAATATATCGGGTAAAACAAGCGGAAAGGTGATGTTCTTATAGACAGGTCTGAATGAAAGCTTTTTGTTTTCATAATCAACCGCCATTCCGGAAGCGGCAATAAGCGTGCTCCAACTGGACATCGGTCTTGTATAGTGGTGTCCGCATTCCCAATGATCCCAGAAATGACCGAATCTTAATTGATTGCAGTGTATGGAATTCACAACCGTGTCGGAAACTTCCGTCGCCCCCACAGAAAGCGCAAGAGCAGAGAAGGCATAGCCGATGCCTGTCCATACGGCAATTGTCTGACAGTTGTTGTAGGTTTCTATGCTTGTCCATCTGTTTTCGGGTACGGTGGCATTCAGAAGTCCCTGCTCATCATCAAAATTATGGCGGAAAATAAATTCAACCACCGAACGGACTCGCTCATCGGGAAGATTGCCGTCAAGCCCCAGCATTCTGAGGAACCATTCGCCGTCAAGCTGATCGGTCATAAGAGATTCGTCTGTTACATCATTATTTTTCCAGAGATTATAATATTCGCCGTTCCAGAGCTTTTCTTCAAGGGATTTTTTACCTTGGCTCAACAGATTATTCCATTTGTCAGCGCAGGATTTATCTCCGATTCTGTCGGCTATGATTACAGCTGCCTTCAGAGCCGCCAGCCAGAGGACAGAAATATACACAGGTGTTCCCGAGAAGTTCCATGCGTCGTAGGTGTTGCGCTTTGTGTCGTAATCAGGAAGACCGTCCTTGTCTGTGTCAAGCGTTTGCGTGGAATCCATTGCCCGTCTGACAGTATCCCGGAGAGACAAAAGATAATCCTTATCCCCCGTAAACAGATAGTCACGAAGCACCATCAGCACAAACTGCATGTTGATGTCAACACGGCTGAAGCCGTTGTTCGTGCTTTTCATGTCGGGTCTGAAGCAATGATGCACCCTGCCGTCTTCGCGTTGGTAGGCGGCGCCCATTTTCATCTGCTTTTTTTGCAAGTCGGGGAAAAGGCTGATCAGAGAAAAGGATGCATGATAGGTGATATCCGTGGTATGAAGTCCGCAGTAGCCGAGCCCCTCCCACAGACCGAAATTTCCGTTTTTCAGATAAACGGAGTCTTTGATCAACTGTGAAAGATTCGACGACCATGCATCGGGATAAATGGTCGGCAAATCCGTTGTGTAAAGAAGTTCTGCAAAACCGACAGCGGATTTGAAAATGCGGTCATAGCCTTCTGCAAGAGCTTTGTTTGCATCCAGAGCACTGTTGTAGAGATTTTCATAATAATGGCCGATCATTTCGCCGTCGCTTGCTCTGTGATTCGGGAAATACCATGTGAGAATAAAGCGGATATTTTTCTTTTCACCGGGTTTAAGAGTTACCTCCGAACAAAGCGCACAGGCACCGAAATCCGTTCCCTTTCTTTTATTCTGGTTGTAACAGCAGTCAAGGAAGAGAATCTTGTTCTCTCTTTCCGCAAGAAAATCAGGATTGCAGTGCAGGCGCCTGCTGAGCATGGAGGCGGCATAAGGGTACTTTTTATATTCCTCGCACAAGGCATCAAGCTCGGCATCACTTAACGAAGATAAATCCTCGGGTAAGGCCACAGGCTTTGTGCCGATTTCGGTATTGGGCAGACTTCCGTTTTTTCGGAAGCCGAACAGAACAGATTCCTGCGAGATTCCCAATTTTGAATCGGCTATGAACTCTTTCATAAAACGGTAGTAATCAGCCGTAATATAAGACTTTTCTCCGTCTCCGTTTATCGAAAAGCAGAGTTCACCGCAAGCGGGATTGTCGGAAGGCTTTGCCGGCTCTATCTGCACACCGAGTCCGTCGCCAATCGTGCAAAGCACATTTTTGTTTCCTTCTTCTTTGTTGGCAACATCAGGCACAAGGGTACCCAAAAGACTGATCTGCAGTTCTCTGTCCGTCGGGTTCTCTGCAGTGAAATCCATAAAAAAGCCCGGTGTAGAGGAAATATCGGAGTTATGCGGAACAAACGGTGAAACAGCCTGCAGACTCAACTTGCAGGAAAGCGCACTGTCCTTGTAGTCGAGATCGCAGACGGGAAATCTGCCGTCAAATTCAATTTTTTCAATCGGCTTGTTCCATGAGAACATGCGGTATGTAAAATCATCCGCATCGGTTTTCATGCCGAGTTTACGCACAACCAGCCTGCCGTCCGCCTTCTGTTCGCGCACATAAAATGAAAGAGCACCTGTGCTGCTTTCGCCGTCATCGACCTGATCTTCAAAGCAGACCTTGGTGATTCTCGGCTGATTGGCAATCAGCCAGCTGTGAAACTCACCGTCGGGAAAAAGCTCAACACTGCCGGCACCGATACCGCCGAGCGCAATTCCGCTTGCATGGGTTTTGGTTGTTGTGATTTTCGGCATAAAACACCAACTCCTTTCGTTACAATTTAAGTATAATATTTTTTCAGAATAATGCAAGCAAAAAAACAGACACATCATCCTTGAAGACTCAAAAATGATGCGTCTGATTGTTATTGATTAAAAAAACTTATGATAAAGGCTTATTTGAGAGCTTCAGCAACTGCAACTGCGCAAGCAACCGTAGCGCCGACCATGGGGTTGTTGCCCATGCCCAGAAGGCCCATCATCTCTACATGAGCAGGGACGGAGGAGGAGCCTGCGAACTGTGCGTCGGAGTGCATGCGGCCCATGGTGTCGGTCATGCCGTAGGAAGCAGGGCCTGCAGCCATGTTGTCGGGATGCAGTGTACGGCCGGTACCGCCGCCGGAAGCAACGGAGAAGTACTTGCGGTCGTTTTCATAGCACCATTTCTTGTAGGTGCCTGCAACGGGATGCTGGAAGCGGGTGGGGTTGGTGGAGTTGCCGGTGATGGAAGCATCAACACCTTCGCTGATCATGATGGCAACGCCTTCGTTGACATCGTCAGCACCGTAGCAACGGACCTGACCGCGTTCACCTTCGGAATAAGCGATTTCCTTGACGACTTTGAGTTCGCCGGTGAAGTAGTCATATTCAGTCTGAACATAAGTAAAGCCGTTGATGCGGGAGATGATCATAGCGGCATCCTTGCCAAGACCGTTGAGGATGACGCGAAGGGGAGTGGTGCGAACCTTGTTAGCGGTCTTTGCGATAGCGATAGCACCTTCAGCAGCTGCGAAGGATTCGTGACCTGCAAGGAAAGCAAAGCACTTGGTGCCGTCGTCAAGCAGTCTTGCGCCGAGGTTACCGTGGCCGAGACCGACTTTTCTCTGGTCAGCAACGCTGCCGGGTACGCAGAAAGCCTGCAGACCGATACCGATTGCAGCAGCAGCTTCGGAAGCGGTGGAAACGTTCTTCTGAATGGCAACAGCAGTGCCGAGGGTGTATGCCCAGACAGCATTTTCAAATGCGATGGGCTGTGCGCCTCTGACGATGGTGTCAACGTCAATGCCCTTAGCGGTGCAGAGGTCGCGGGCTGCTTCAAGACTTTCAAGACCGTATTCAGCCAGGCACTTTTCGATACCGGGCATTCTTCTGTCTTTGCCTTCAAAACTTACATTATTAGCCATGTTTGCGTCCTCCTTATTCTTCTCTGGGGTCAATGGTCTTTACAGCATCGGCAAAGCGGCCGTAAGTACCGGTGAACTTCTTGAGGGCGGCCTGGATGTCTTCACCCTTGCGGATAGCGGAAAGCAGGGGGCCGACCTTGATGTATTCGTAACCGATTACCTGATCGTCAGCATCGAGAGCCATCTTGGTTATGTAGCCGTCGGTGAGTTGCAGATAACGAACACCTTTTTCCTTGGTGCTGAAGCAAGTGCCGACCTGAGAGCACAGACCTTTGCCGAGATCTTCAAGGGAAGCGCCGATGGACAGACCGTCTTCGGAGAAAGCGGACTGGGTACGGCCGTAAACGATCTGCAGGAAGAGTTCTCTCATTGCAGTGTTGATAGCGTCACAGACAAGGTCGGTGTTGAGTGCTTCAAGAATGGTCTTGCCGGGAAGAATTTCAGCAGCCATTGCTGCGGAATGGGTCATACCGGTGCAACCGAGCGTTTCGACAAGTGCTTCTTCGATGATGCCTTCTTTTACGTTGAGGGTCAGTTTGCAAGCGCCCTGCTGGGGTGCACACCAGCCCACACCGTGGGTGAAACCGCTGATGTCCTTGATTTCACAGGACTTTACCCAACGGCCTTCTTCGGGAATGGGGGCGGGACCGTGCTTGGGGCCTTTTGCGACCGGGCACATTTTTTCAACTTCATGCGTGTAGGTCATTGTTTTGTTTGCTCCTTTCATTTCGTAAACCCTGTGGTGTGTGTCAGGTTCGGATAAACAAGCACACAGCCCAAAATATACAATTATATTATACCGCTTTTTTCAGTAAATGCAAGAAAAAATTTTCTGTAAATAATGTATTTTTACGTATTTACAAAAGCAATCGGATGTGATATGATATTAACAGTCATATTTTAAAGACTTCAATTTATTCCAAATCAAGAAACAGGGGTTTTTTAAATGAAAAAAATGAACAGAATTATTTCTGCCGTTGTTTGCCTTGCAATGCTTCTTTGTGCATTGCCCGTGCAGTCTTTTGCCGTGGATGTTTTGCGAAACAACACCAATCAGAAAGTCCGTCTTTACGGCGATATTGACGGGGACGGTGTAGTTGAACAATCTGATTTTGAGTACATTTTAGCGGTTGCTTCGGGTGAAATCGAAATGCCCGAAGTCGGTTCCCCCGAATACTATGCCGCTGATATTATGGGCGACGGCATCACCATGGAAGATGCCCGCCGTTGCTATCGTTTTGTGCAGGGTCTGGATAATGCAGAAACCTACAGCCCGGATGACCGTGAACTGGAGCTGTTCAATGACCTTGTCAACATTATCAAAGACTATTCTTTCTTTGATGACAGGGTTTACTACTACACCTATGAATATGAATTCATGGAAACCAAGAATCTGGACTTCGGCATTTATACCGGTCTGATTGAAGATGCCATGCGTGAAGAAGACGGTACGACCGAAAAGTATTATGCACTGCGCAGGAGTTCTCAGAAAGCAGGTTATGTCATGTCCGGCCCCGGTGCAAAAGTCAGCATGCTCAAACCCGAAAATATTCAGGATATGACCATCGAAGTCGGTGTGCCCTGCACATTCTCGGAAGATATCAATGCACCTGCAAAGATCACCGTCGGTCTCAATGAATATGATGTAGCACGTTTCAAGACCCAGGAAGCCTCTTATACGGACTGTATCAAGATGACCATTGAAATCAAGAATGAGTCGTATGTAAACGATATCCCTGCCGACATCAAGGCACTTGCCAAAAAGCAGCTTGCCGAAGGTTATGAGATGGCTGAAGGCGAAGAATTTTATCTTGACAAATATCAGACCGCGCTGTACAACATGTACGGTACGGACATCATCGAACTGGGTGTCGCTTATCCGCTTGAACAATCGGATGGCGCGGATGGTGTTAACACACGCATCTATGCCCAACTCGGCGACATCAAAACCGCTGGTTCTCTGATCTTCTATTTCGACCGTGCAACACTCAATCCTATTGCCGCTTCCTATACGGTTGAAACCGATATCGATCAGCATGTTGAAATGTCTATGGGACTGGGTTCATTTAAAATCGAAGGTGAAATGGATCCCCGTAATCTTATGATTGCACAAACCAACTATTGGTTCTGCGGCTACTTTTCCTGATTGAATATCCACGCGAGAGGCTGTTGAAACAGCCTCTCTTTTTTTTGTTTTATGATTGCAAAATGCAAAAAAAACAAGTATACTGTTAATGAATATGCCAATTTGAAAAAAGGAGTGTATACAAATGCAGCATTTTGAAATGGATACCATCCGTTATGAAGGTCCTTCCACCAAAAATCCCTTTGCTTTCCGTTATTATGATGCCGACCGTGTCATCCTCGGCAAAAAAATGAGCGAACATCTGCCCTTTGCAATGGCATGGTGGCACAATCTCTGTGCAACAGGAACCGATATGTTTGGTGTCGGCACGGCGGACAAGAGTTTCGGTGCAGTGCCCGGTACCATGGAACATGCATTTGCAAAGGTCGATGCAGGCTTTGAATTCATGCAGAAGCTCGGTATCCGCTATTTCTGCTTCCATGACGTTGACCTTGTTCCCGCCGCCGAAGACATCAACGAAACCAACCGCCGTCTGGATGAAATCACCGATTACATTCTTGAAAAAATGAATCAGACGGGAATCAAATGCCTGTGGGGCACTGCTAATCTGTTCGGCGATCCGCGTTTCTGCAACGGTGCAGGTTCTTCCAACAGTGCAGAAGTTTATTGTTTTGCCGCCGCGCAGATCAAAAAGGCAATTGAACTGACCGTTAAACTCGGCGGCCGGGGGTATGTGTTCTGGGGCGGTCGTGAAGGATATGAAACCCTTCTCAATACCGACATGAAACTTGAACAGGAAAATATTGCCAACCTCATGCACAAGGCTGTCGATTATGCCCGTTCCATCGGCTTTACGGGGGACTTCTACATCGAACCCAAGCCCAAAGAACCCATGAAACATCAGTATGATTTCGATGCCGCAACGGCAATCGGATTTTTGCGTCAGTACGGTCTTGACAAGGATTTCAAGATGAATATTGAAGCCAACCACGCAACCCTTGCAGGTCATACCTTCCGCCACGAACTGCGTGTGTCTGCCATCAACGGCATGCTCGGCTCCATCGACGCAAACCAGGGTGACCTGTTCCTTGGTTGGGATACCGATGAATTTCCCTATGACATTTACGAAACCACCATGTGCATGCTTGAAATCCTCAAGTACGGTGGTCTTACCAACGGCGGCTTCAACTTCGATGCCAAGAACCGCAGACCCAGTTACACCAAGGAAGATATGTTCCATGCATTCATCCTCGGCATGGATGCCTATGCACTCGGTCTTATCAAGGCTGCAAAACTCATTGAAGACGGCAGACTCGACGACTTCATTGCACAGCGTTATGCTTCTTACAACGAAGGTATAGGAGCACGCATCCGCAGCGGTGAAGCAGATCTCACCGAATTGGCAGACTATGCACTCAACCTCAAAAAGCCTGCCGCCCCGGGAAGCGGCAGACAGGAATATCTTGAAAGCGTTGTCAACAGCGTGCTGTTCGGTGAATAATGATGAAATATTGTATCGGTATTGATATCGGCACTTCCGGCACAAAAACGGTGCTGTTTGATTCTCTCGGCAATGCCGTCTGCTCGCAGAGTGCCGAATATCCGCTCTCTCAACCCAAAAACGGTTGGGCGGAACAAGATCCTATTGACTGGAAAAATGCCGTGCTGGAAACGCTTACGGCTGTTGTAAAAAACAGCGGGGTTGCCGCAACTGATATTGTCGGCATCGGTCTTTCGGGACAGATGCACGGTCTTGTTATGCTCGATGAAAACGGTGAAGTCTTACGTCCGTCCATCATTTGGTGTGATCAGCGTACGGGGGCGGAATGCGAAGACATTGAACGTCTTGTCGGCAGGGAAAGACTCATAGAAATTACAGCAAACCCCGCATTGACCGGCTTTACGGCTTCCAAAATCATGTGGGTCAAAAAGCATGAGCCTGAAATCTATGCAAAATGTGCCCATATTTTGCTGCCCAAAGATTATATCCGCTATATTCTTTGCGGTGTGTTTGCCACGGAAGTCAGCGATGCCGCAGGGATGCAATTGCTTGACGTTCCCAACCGCGATTGGTCGGACGAAGTTCTCAAAAAACTCGGCATCGACCGCAAACTGCTCGGAAAAGTCTATGAATCGCCCGACATCACGGGCTACCTGACCGCGGAAATTGCTGACCTTACAGGTCTTACCACGGCTGTGCCCGTTGTGGGCGGTGCAGGCGACAATGCTGCCGCCGCTGTGGGGACAGGTGTTGTCAAAGACGGAGCGGCTTTCACCACCATCGGCACAAGCGGTGTTGTATTTTTGCACACCGACAAGCCCGTTATTGACCCCAAGGGCAGAATCCACACCTTCTGCTGTGCAGTACCCGGTTGTTGGCATGTGATGGGCGTTACGCAGGCGGCAGGATTGTCGCTTCGCTGGACAAGGGATACTTTCTGCGAAACGGAAATCAACCTTGCAAAAGAACAGAACTGCGATCCGTACGAAGTTATGACCGCCCTTGCACAGCAATCCCCCATCGGTGCAAACAGATTGCTGTTTTTGCCTTATTTGATGGGCGAACGCACACCGCATCTGGACCCTGATTGCCGCGGTGTGTTCTTTGGTCTTTCTGCGATGCACGCAAAAGGCGATATCATCCGTGCGGTCATGGAGGGTGTCAGCTACTCGCTGTGCGATTGCCTTTCCGTTTTCCGTGAACTGCATATGGAAGTCAACACCATGGCAGTCTGCGGCGGCGGTGCAAGAAGTGCCTTCTGGCGTAAAATGCTTGCCGATTTGTATGCCCGCCCCGTTTGCCGCACGCAGAACACTGAGGGCGCGGCATTGGGTGCCGCCATTCTTGCCATGGTCGGTGCGGGGCTTTACGGCAGTGTCCCCGAAGCCTGCGACAAAATTATCTGCATTGCCGATGAAACCGTCCCCGAAACCGAAAACACAGTTGCTTATCAGCCGTATTACACAATCTATAAGCAGTTGTATGCGCCTTTAAAATCGACATATAAGGATTTGTCAAAAATATAAAACAAAAACGGGATCAGCGTTGATCCCGTTTTTTTGTTTTATTGCTCTATCAATAGTTGTATTTGGAAGTAATGCCGTAGTATTCTTCCAGGCACAGGCCGCTGTTGTGAATTTTGGTTGCAATGTCAACGCCGACATAACGGATGTGCCATGCTTCATAGATATACCCTGTCTTGTTGGTTTTGCCGTATGGATAGCGCAGAATAAAACCGTACTTATAACAATTCGCAGCAAGCCATTTCGCTTCAGCCGTATAAGCAAAAGATGCTTCCACGGAGTTGACATCCAGTGCCAGTCCCGACTGGTGTTCGGAATGACCGGGACGGGCTGAATAGGTGTCGGCCAATTGTTTTCCGTCTGCGGCAACGTAATTGTTGTAAAGGCGGTTCTGTGTTGCATAGGAACGATAGCCCGACAGTTCATACAGGTAAATGCCGTCACCGTAATAGGCATCATACGCCATCTGATTGAAGGCTTGCTTGCATTCGGGAAGCAAAGCGCCCGGATTGTAAGTTGACGGCAGGGGATAGGTCTTGTTTGCAATGAGAATACCGTCAATGTAGGTAATGCCGTCTTTTTCATAAATTTTGTAATCTTTTGCGGTAAGCCCGACCAACTCGGCACCTTCCATGCCGTTCAGGCAGGAATCATCTTCGTTGCCGAAGCCGACCGAAAGTCGCAGAATGAGTCTTGCATCCCCCGAAGTCAGGGTTTTGTCGTTGTCAATGTCGCAGTTTTTGAGCATCTCATCCGTCCACGGAGAAAGCCCGACCGAAGCGCGAAGAACGATTCTTGCATCTGCAGACAGAATCCGTCCGTCATTGTCTGCATCTGCAAAAGAAGAAGCCGCCGAAGTCGGCAATACCGACGTTGCGAAAAGCATTGCTACGCATAAAAGCAACGCGATGGCTCTGATTGTTTTTTTCATGTTTTAACCCCCATTTTATCCAATGAAACCGTCATGCGTAACGGGAAGTAATGCCGTAGTATTCTTCCAGACACAATCCGCTGGCGGTGATTTTTTGTGCGTGTTCCAAGCCCACATAGCGGATGTGCCATGCTTCGGCATTGTATCCCGTTTTATCGCTTTTGCCTTCCGGGTAGCGCAGAATAAAGCCGTAGTCCGCACAGTTCTCTTTGAGCCATGCCGCTTGCGAGGAGCCCGTGAAATACCCGGATGAATTGGTCACATCAATGGCAAGCCCCGTTTGGTGTTCGCTGTGTCCCGGGCGTGCGGCTTGCGCTTCCGCATAGGCATAGCCGTAAGAATAAACATACTCTGTATAAATGCTCTGTTGTGAAGCATAACTGCGGTAGCCGGAATTGAGATACATATATTGTCCGTCTTTTGCAGCGGCACTTTGCAATGTGTAAAAAGCTGTTTCACATTCTTCATACAATCCGCCGGGCGCGTAATTCTGCGGCAGGGAATAGGTCTTGTTGGCAATGAGCAGACCGTCAATAAAGGTAAAGCCGTTTATGTTGTAAATCTTATAATATTTGTCCGTAATGCCGACCGGGGTTGCCCCTTCAAAGCCGTCCGCGCCGCTGTCGTCACTTCTGCCGTAGCCTACGGCAATGCGCAGAATTTCACGTGCATCGCCTGCTGTGAGGTGCCCGTCATAGTCCATGTCGCAGTTCTGCACAACAGAGGTGGTTGCAGGTTCCAGACCGACGCTGATGCGAAGCACCACGCGCGCATCACCTGCACTGAGTACCTTGTCCCCGTCCGCATCCGCACACATTGCCGACGAACCGAGAGTAAAACAAAGACAAAAGACAATGCTCATAAAACAGATAAGAAAAACTTTTTTATATCTTTCCACAATAAATCCATCCGTTTCTTTCGACTATCTTTATATTATACCATAATGATTATTAAAAAGCAATGACCATTTTTTTAACAATTGTAATGAATATATTATACCGTAGCGAAAAAATACGCTATTGACTTTTTGCGGAAAATACACTATATTATTTCATAAAGGAGGGAATTTTATGGAAAAATTAAACAATTCCTTTAAGAAAAACATATGCATTCTCCTGACGGCAGTGCTTTTGCTTGCATCTGCACCGATTGCAGGCTTTGTCGGCTTTGACTCACCTGCGTTTTCTCTCGGTGCTGATTTTAACCATACCGCAAACGCGGCAGAAGTTGTCGCATCCGGCACCTGCGGCGAAAACCTGACATGGACACTGGACAATGAGGGCACCCTCACAATCTCCGGCACGGGGAAAATGGCGAATTATTCATCTCCTTCGTCTATGCCGTGGCATTATAAATGGCCCTCCATCAAAAAGGCGGTCATTGCAGACGGTGTGACAAGCATCGGCAATTCTGCGTTTAGAGATTGCGACAGCCTTGCAAGCATCACCATCCCGGACAGTGTGAAAAGTATCGGCGATAGGGCGTTTTATAGTTGCAACGGTCTTGCAAGCATCACAGTGGATGAAAACAATGCATACTACAGCAGTGATGCAAACGGCGTGTTATTCAACAAAGATAAAACAACACTCATTCAATACCCCATCGGCAATGCAAGAACAAGTTACACCATCCCGGACAGCGTGAATAACATCGGGTATGCTGCGTTCCAGAACTGCACCAACCTTGCCGACATCACCATCCCGGACAGTGTGACAAGCATCGGCGATAGGGCGTTTGAAAGTTGCTATAATCTTGCCAGCGTGACCTTCGGTGAAAACAGCCAATTGACAAGCATCGGAGAGGATGCGTTTTATGGTTGCACCAACCTTGCAAGCATCACCCTTCCGGACAGCGTGACAAGCATCGGCGATTCTGCATTTTTTTCTTGCAGAAGCCTTGCAAGCATCACAGTGGATGCAAACAACGCAAACTACAGCAGCGATGCAAACGGCGTGTTATTCAACAAAGATAAAACAACACTCATTCAATACCCAATCGGCAATGCAAGAACAAGTTATACCATCCCGGACAGTGTGGCAAGTATCGGCAATCAGGCGTTTTATCGGTTTACCGGCCTTGCAAGCATCACCATCCCGGACAGTGTAATAAGCATCGGCGAATCAGCGTTTTATTATTGCCCCAGCCTTGCAAGTGTGACCTTTGGTGAAAACAGCCAATTGACAAGCATCGGCGAATCAGCGTTTTATAATTGCGACAGCCTTGCAAGCATCACCATCCCGGACAGCGTGACAAGCATCGGCAATTATGCGTTTTCTTCTTGCGACAGCCTTGAAAGTGTGACCTTTGGTGAAAACAGCCAATTGACAAGCATCGGCAATGAGGCGTTTTATAATTGCGACAACCTTGCAAGCATCACCATCCCGGACAGTGTGACAAACATCGGCGAATCAGCGTTTTATTATTGCGACAGCCTTGAAAGTGTGACCTTTGGTGAAAACAGCCAATTGACAAGCATCGGCAATGAGGCGTTTGGAGATTGCGCAAGCCTTGCAAGCATCACCCTTCCGGACAGCGTGACAAGCATCGGCGATTTTGCGTTTTCTTCTTGCGACAGCCTTGCAAGCATCACCATCCCGGACAGTGTGACAAGCATCGGCGATGGGGCATTTTATCGGTGTGCCGGCCTTGCAAGCATCACGGTGAATGCAGACAATGCAAATTACAGCAGTGATGCGGACGGCGTGTTGTTCAACAAAGATAAAACAACACTCATTCAATACCCAATCGGCAATGCAAGAACAAGTTATACCATCCCGGACAGCGTGAATAACATCGGGTATGATGCGTTCCAGAACTGCACCAACCTTGCCGACATCACCATCCCGGACAGTGTGACAAGCATCGGCAATTCTGCGTTTTATGATTGCACCAGCCTTGCAAGCATCACCATTCCGGACAGTGTGACAAGCATCGGCAATTATGCGTTTTCTTCTTGCGACAGCCTTGAAAGTGTGACCTTTGGTGAAAACAGCCAATTGACAAGCATCGGCAATGAGGCGTTTTATAATTGCGACAACCTTGCAAGCATCACCATCCCGGCAAGTGTGACAAGCATCGGCAATGAGGCGTTTTATAGTTGCAACGGTCTTGCAAGCATCACCATCCCGGACAGTGTGACAAGCATCGGCAATAGGGCGTTTGTAAGTTGCTATAATCTTGCCAGCGTGGCCTTCGGTGAAAACAGCCAATTGACAAACATCGGCAATCAGGCGTTTTCTTCTTGCTACAGCCTTGAAAGCATCACCATCCCGGACAGCGTGACAAGCATCGGCGATGATGCATTCTACAACACCGCTTATTACAATGATGAAAGCAATTGGCTGAATGGGGTATTGTATATTGACAATTGTTTGATTGCGGCAAAAACAGACATCAGCGGTGCATATGTAATCAACAATGATACAAGAGTAATTGCAAGCGGTGCGTTTCGTTCTTGCGACAGCCTTGCAAGCATCACCATCCCGGACAGCGTGACAATCATCGGCAATTCTGCATTTTCTTCTTGCGACAGCCTTGCAAGCATCACCATCCCGGACAGCGTGACAAGCATCGGCTATGAGGCGTTTTCTTTTTGCGACAGCCTTGAAAGTGTGACCATTCCGGACAGTGTGACAAGCATCGGCAATTATGCATTTTATTATTGCACCAGCCTCGCAAGTGTGAACTTTGGTGAAAACAGTCAATTGACAAACATCGGCGATGAGGCGTTTGGAGATTGCGCAAGCCTTGCAAGCATCACCCTTCCGGACAGCGTGACAAGCATCGGCGATTTTGCGTTTCGTTACTGCTTCGGGCTTACAAGCATCACAGTAGATGAGGACAATGCAAACTACAGCAGTGATGCATACGGTGTTTTGTTCAACAAAGATAAAACAACACTCATTCAATACCCAATCGGAAATGCAAGAACAAGTTACACCATCCCGGACAGCGTGACAAGCATCGGCAATGAGGCGTTTTATAATTGCGACAACCTTGCAAGCATCACATTCGGCGACAACAGCAAACTGACAAGCATCGGCGAATCGGCGTTTTATCGGTGCATCGGTCTTGCAAGCATCACCCTTCCGGACAGCGTGACAAACATCGGCGAATATGTGTTCAGCGGATGCGGCAGTCTTGAAAGTGTGACCATGCCGGACAGCGTTACGGAGATTACTTACGGTGCACTCAGTGTTTGCACATCTCTTACAGAAATCACCCTTCCGGACAGTGTAACAAGTATCAGCGACCAGTCATTTATTTACTGCGACAGTCTTGAAAGCATCACCATTCCGAATCGCGTAACGGCCATCGGCGGATATGCGTTCTATACTTGCCTTGCTTTGAGCGATGTATATTACATCGGCAGTGAAAAAGAATGGAATGCAATTGATATCGGACCGAAAAATGATAGCTTGCTCAATGCCACCATACATTTTGTGGATATGACCCCCTCTTTCAGTGACAGTGATATTGTGTTTGTCAACGAAGACGGCAATCTTGTGTGCCGTGTCGGCACAACTGCCGAAGACCTTCTTGCATTGGCAGGCGAGGACGCAAGCCTTGTGAATAATAAAGGAGAAACGCTTGCTGAAACTGACAAGATCGGCACGGGCGCGGTGCTGACCCTTGCCGACGGCACACGGTATGAAATTGTCGTGCTTGGCGATATTGACGGCGACGGCGCGATCAGTGCCGGCGATGCCAGAAGCGCCCTGCGCAACTCGGTCAGCCTCGATGTACTTGCAGGAGTATACC
>SVOJ01000018.1 GCA_015066385.1 Oscillospiraceae bacterium | reverse complement strand
CAGAAATCGGTAGTTCTGCGTTCTATAATTGCAGCGGCCTGACGGGTGAATTGGTTCTTCCTGACGGACTTACATCAATCGGCAGTTCTGCATTCCGGGATTGCTGCGGGCTGACGGGTGACCTTGTCATTCCTGCCGGTGTGACAGAAATCGGTAGTTCTGCGTTCTATAATTGCAGCGGCCTGACGGGTGAATTGGTTCTTCCTGACGGACTTACATCAATCGGCAGTTCTGCATTCCGGGGTTGTAGCGGTCTGACGGGTGAATTGGTGCTTCCAGACGGACTTACATCAATCGGCGGTGCTGCATTCTGGGATTGCAGCGGGCTGACGGGTGACCTGATCATCCCTGCCGGTGTGACAGAAATCGGTGAGTATACATTCTGGGGTTGCAGCGGTCTGACGGGTGAACTGGTTCTTCCTGACGGACTTACATCAATCGGCAGTTATGCATTCTGGGATTGCAGCGGGCTGACGGGTGACCTGATCATCCCTGCCGGTGTGACAGAAATCGGTGAGCATACATTCCGGGGTTGCAGCGGGCTGACGGGTGAATTGGTGCTTCCTGACGGACTTACATCAATCGGCAGTTCTGCATTCCAGGGTTGCAGCGGTCTGACAGGTGACCTGATCATCCCTTCCGGTGTGACATCAATCGAAATTCTTACATTTGATGGTTGCAGCGGACTGACGGGTGAACTGGTTCTTCCTGACGGACTTACATCAATCGGCGGTTCTGCATTCCGGGGTTGCAGCGGTCTGACGGGTGAATTGATCATCCCCGATGGGGTAACCAGCATCGGTTCTTTGGCTTTCGATAATTGCAGCGGTCTGACCGGTGAACTGATCATCCCCGATGGGGTAACCAGCATCGGTTCTTCGGCTTTCGATAATTGCAGCGGTCTGACGGGAGATTTGATTATCCCGGACGGAGTAACCAGCATCGGTTCTTGGGCTTTCAATAATTGCAGCGGTCTGACGGGTGAATTGAAAATTCCTGCAGGGCTGACGGAAATTGCAGACGGTGTATTCTCCGGTTGCAGCGGTCTGACGGGTGATCTGATTATCCCTGACAGTGTAAAAAGCATCGGTTCTTGGGCTTTCAATAATTGCAAATTTAAACACATCGCCTATTCCGGCACTGAAGAACAGTGGAATGCGATTGAAATTGGTAGTTCAAATACAATCCTGACCACTGCTCCCTATCGCCATTTTAATTTCAATGCCGAAACGGATATTTCCGAAACGATTGTTCCCGGCACCTGCATGGCAGAGGGCACAAAGACGGTTGCCTGCTCCTGCGGCTACACCTATTCCACAGAAAGCACGGGCTTTGGTGAGCATGCATACACTTCTGAAATCACCACTCCGGCAACACACCTTGCGGAGGGCGTGGAAACTTTCACCTGCGAATGCGGTGACTCTTACACGAAGTCTGTTGCAAAGCTTGCAGAGCATACCTACACAGCGGTGGTCACTGCTCCCACCTGCACGGAAGACGGCTACACCACCTACACCTGCGAATGCACGGACAGCTATGTTGCCGACTACACGGATGCCACGGGACATGATTACACTTCTGCCATCACCACACCGGCTACGCACCTTGCAGAGGGTGTGGAAACTTTCACCTGCACCTGCGGTGACTCTTACACGAAGTCTGTTGCAAAGCTTGCAGAGCATACCTACACAGCGGTTGTGACGGCACCCACCTGCACCGCACAGGGTTACACCACCTACACCTGCGAATGCACGGACAGCTATGTTGCCGACTACACGGATGCCACGGGACATGATTACACTGCTGTCATCACCACGCCTGCTACGCACCTTGCAGAGGGTGTGGAAACTTTCACCTGCGAATGCGGTGACTCTTACACGAAGTCTGTTGCAAAGCTTGCAGAGCATACCTACACAGCGGTTGTGACGGCACCCACCTGCACCGCACAGGGTTACACCACCTACACCTGCGAATGCGGTGACAGTTATAAAGATAATTACACAGATATGATCCACCACGATTTTGCAGACGGTGACCGTTGCATTCATTGCGATGAAAAACTCGATTGCGTGCATTTCTGCCACACGGACATTGCATGGCTGAAAGTAATCTGGAAGATTCTCAACTTCCTTTACAGCCTGTTCGGCACCAATCATTACTGCGAATGCGGCATGGCACACTATTAAAAAAAACAACAGGGCTCGCTTTTGCGGGCCCTTTTTCAGTCTTTGCATTCCACCGAGGATGGTTCATGCATCCGCCCGGTCACATCTTCGACGAGGAAACGAGATGCGGTTGTGTCGGTCGGCAAATTACGGTTTAGCGGGGTGTCAGAGGAGTCAATCACGGGGACGGCTACTGTGATTGACATAATCATTTTTTCAAAATGTCAATCGCAGTACTGTTCCCTGATTTACGACCACGCACAAATTTTAACAAAATAATATAAATAAATATCCAAAAATATCGCCGCCAATCAGGGGACGGAACCCAGATTGACTGTTTTGGATATATCATAGAGTCAATCAGGGTACTCGTCCCCGTGATTGGCTACTCCCCGACAAACCGAAATTTTTCACCCACTTTTATTTTTTTATTGCCAATGGCGGAAAAGTGTGGTATATTATAATGTAGAAAAATAACGGAGGGATGTTTATGTTTTCTGTAATCCGTAAAATTATGACTGTGCTGACATCTTTGATTGTTTGCATTGTTTCCTTGTTTTCTGTCGGGGAGATTGCTTTGACCGTGGAAATGCCCGCACTTGATGCAGGTGAACTGGGGCAGTATGTCGATCCCTTTACCGGTACGGGCGGTACACCGTATATGAGCGGGATGACCTTCCCGGGTGCTACCACTCCCTACGGTGCTGTCAAACTCAGTCCCGACACGGGTATTGTCGGCGGTAAAAAACTTGTCAACAACTGGGCAAATGCAGGTTATTCCTATATGCATACCCATATCATCGGTTTCAGCCATACCCGTCTTTCGGGTACGGGCGCGGCAGATATGGCTCACTTCCGTGTGACCCCGACCATCGGCAGCCGCAATGCCCATGCGTTGTTCTTCTCGCATGACAAGGAAATTGCAACCGCAGGCTATTATGCGGTCAACCTGCCCGAAATCGGCTGTATGGCGGAACTGACCGCCACCACCCATGTCGGTGCACATCGCTACACCTTCCGCACCGACAAGGATGCAAGACTGTATTTGGATGTCACGTCTTTCATGCCCAACGGCAGTTCCAACGGCGGTGAAGTCACAATTGACCCCGCAACGGGGGAAATTACGGGCAAAGCCACCGTTACCACACAGTTTGCAGGCCGTTACGGCGGTCTGACGGCTTACTTTGTTGCCGTGTTCAATAAGGGCATTGACTCTTATTCCATCATCAACGGCAAAGAGATGACAAGTGATATCACCACTGCTGCAGGTGATGAACTCGGTATTGATCTCAATTTCGGCGGCATCAAAAACGATCCGCTTGAAATGAAACTTGCCATCAGTTTTGTAAGTGTTGAAAACGCAAAAGAAAACCTTGCCGCAGAAGCAGGTGACCTTGATTTTGAAGGTGTGCGCGCAGTGGCAAGAGAAGCATGGGAAGAAATGCTCGGCAGAATCGCCATTGAAGGTTCGGACAAAGTCAAGGGCAATTTCTATACTTCGCTTTATCATTCCGTTATTATGCCGACTTCCTATACCGATGTCAACGGCGAATTTGCGGGCTTTGAAAAAACCGTCGGTGTTGCAGAAGACTTCACATATCTGTCGGATATGTCCTTGTGGGATACCTTCCGCAATGTAAACGCATTACAGACCCTCATTGCACCCGACATTCAGCGCAGTACACTTCTTTCTCTGCTTGATATGGCAGACAAGTACGGCATCTTTCCGCGTTGGCCCTCGGGTACGGGCGAAACCAATTCCATGTTCGGATCTCCCGCCGATATGGTCTTCACCGAAAGCTACCTCAAGGGCTACACCGATTTCGATGTTGAAGCGGCTTACGAATACATGAAGACTGCTGCCATGACCGACTTTGACGGCGCAAAGGGCAGAGTGGACAATGACCTTTACATGCAGTACGGCTATTGTCCTGCCGATCTTTCCGACAAGATGTGCGTCAGCCGCACACTTGAATACTGTTATGCAGACTATTGTATTTCCGTGCTCGCCGAACAGCTCGGCAAAACCGAAGATGCCGCATTCTTCCGCAACCGTTCGCGCAACTACGAAAATCTCTGGGATGCCGAAACGCTTTGCTTCCGTGCCAAGAATTCCGACGGATCCTGGGCAGAACCCTTTACCAAGAATTGGATCAGTTTTGTGGATGATATTTTCGGAACGGGTATGGCTTACGGTTACTGCGAAGGCGGCGCAAGACAGTGGCAGTGGGCTGTGATGTATGACACCGAAGCCCTCATCGCTCTGTACGGCGGCGAAGAAGTATTCATCGATGAACTGACCGCATTCATGGACGATGCCAACGACATGAGAAGTGCTCTGATTCCGAGCGTAGGGTATTGGCACGGCAACGAACACGACCTGCATGCGGCATATCTGTTCAATGATGCGGGCGATCCCGCTTCCACGCAGAAATATGTCCGCTGGGCACTCGATACCCGCTATGCAACCGCACCCGACGGCATCGACGGAAATGACGACGGCGGTACGCTGAGTGCATGGTATGTGCTGAGTGCAATCGGTATTTATCCCGTCGCAGGCACGGACGAATACTGGATCGGTTCGCCTTGTGTCGAAAACGCTGTTGTTGACCTGGGCAACGGTAAAACCCTGACAATCAAAGCATTCTATCAGAGTGAAGACAATGTCTATATTCAGAGTGCAACACTCAACGGCGAAAAACTCACCGACAGCAGAATCACACATGAAATGCTGACCAACGGCGGCGAACTGTGCTTCGTCATGGGCAACACCCCTGCCGCAAACGGCGGTTTCTGAAAAATTACATAAGAAAACGGGTCTGCATGGCAGGCCCGTTTTGTGTGTTGTGGTTTCAGTTTTTTACTTCAGATATGTCTGTGCATAGTTTCTCAATAATGTGAATGCCTGTTGTGTGCAATCCGGATCACCGCTGAGATCGTGGTCGGAATTGGGAAAACTGATAAAGTCATATTCCACACCGTGCTGTTCAAATGCTTCAAGAATGCGCAATGCGTTGGAGTAGGGAACAATGCTGTCTTTTTCGCCGTGGCAAATGGCGGTCGGACAGATGTCGGCAGATATATACGTCAGCGGCGACACTGTATCCAATGCATCCTTTGCGGCATCTTTTGTGCCCGTGGTGAAGTTTTCACCGCAGGCAAAGGACATCAACGCGCAGATTTCCTCTACCGTACCCAGAGCACCGTCGACATAAAAATTATCGTCATACAGATTGGTCGGTCCGCAGAAACTGAACACGGCGGCAGGTTTGACAGGCGCGGTATCTTTGTAGCGATATGCATACAACATCGAAAGATGTGCCCCTGCGGAAGCCCCCGTCAACAGGACTTTGTTTATGTTCAGACCTCTTTCGGCGGCGGTTTTTTTGATTTTTACAAGTGCCGCATCAATATCGTCGAGAATGTCATCCATATGCACACTTTCCGATATGTAACGGTAATTGATTGCCGCAGTCGCCACTTGCAGTTCTTCGGCGTATTGCCGGACAAATGCACTGTATTCCGCTTTGTCACCCATGATCCACGCACCGCCGTGAATAAACAACACAAGTCCGATATCGCCCGTCACATTTTTCGGAAGTGCAAGGTCGAGTACATTGCGCTCATGGTTGCCGTATGAAAGATTCTCAAATACCATTTTTGTCGCATCCTCCGTTTCAGTGCCTGTGTTTGCGCAGGAAATTGTGAAAATAAGCGCGAGAATCAATGCGAAAACAGGAAAAAATTTTTTTGACATATCAATCATCCCTCCGTGTTTGCTGTGCTTTTTGCAATTATTATACAAAAATGAGGTGGGGTTTGCAATGGCGGAAATTTTTATTTTATAAGTTGAAAAAGAACAGGCATTGTTTTATGAGAAATATGTGCTGCTTTATGAAATGATACTTGACATTATTATTTTATTTTTGTATAATAAAACCAAATATCCGAAAGGGTGATTTTTTTATGAGAAATATGAAAAAAGTAATCAGTTTGCTTTTGACTTGTGTATTGCTTCTGACTTGTGCATATTCTGCTTTTGCACTGGATGTTGCAGTAGACGGCGCACTTTCCGATGACGGTACCTACAAGTACAAGCCCGGCGACATTGACAATGACGGTGCTGTTACGGCAGGGGATGCTCGTGCCATTCTTCGTTATGCAGTTTATCTGTATGATTGGGACGATATTGCAAAACTTTGTTACAATGCAAAGAATTATAACTATAAACTTGCTGCTGACGTGGATTATGACGGTGTTATTTCTTCCGGCGATGCCCGTCTTGCACTTCGTGTTTCCGTTGGTCTTGAAACCATTGATTATGAAGACAAGCAGACACTGACCACCAAACAGCAGATCATTGATTTCTATGATCGTGCTGCATCCGCTGTCAAATGCGGCGGCAATGCCGGCTTTACCAAGACTGCATGGCAGACCATGACCGAAGACGATTGCAATATCATTGATATCTGCAACGGTAAACTGGTGGAACACATCAATACCTACATTACCTCCGAAGGCGAAGCAAGCGGTGTGACGTACAAACTGGGCTCCTGTGATGCTCGCAACTATTTCCCGAGTTTTACCCTTAATGACTATTCCAAAGTCAGAAGTGCAACCTGCTCTGTCAATACGGTCGGTAACTATGTCATTACTCTTGTGATGGAAGATTCCGACACAACTTATTCCAACAACGGTTCTTTCATTTATAAAGTAACCGATCAGCACATCACATGGAAAGAAGATGTTGAACCCGTTCTTGCTGCAAGCAGCCACATCAAAAACTGGACGGGCGAAAATATCATCACCAAAAACTTCACAATCGTTGCTGAACTGACCCCCAACGGCAAGTTTGTTTCCTTGACACATAAGGGTGATGCTGTTATTTCCGTAACAGAATTGACCGCTTATCAGCTTCTTATCATCCCCGTAACCTACAAGAATAAGAGTGCAACCGTACATACCACCACGGTTTATAACAACTTCAATTATTCTCCCTGCTTCTATGGCATTTCCTGCAAGATTCCCGCCGCTTACGGCACCATTGATGACATCGGTGATTATCTCGGCGAATGCATCAACAATATTGCCTACTATTCCAAGGCAGGTTACACTGTCAACAAGACCCAGAGCATTGACAAGGATGCAACCAACCTCAGCTGCATTACCAACAATCAGGCTGCAAAGTATCTGAAACCGTTTACACTGACCACAACCAAAGGTACAGTGGATTGCTGGACAAATTTCCCGCCCTTCGACCTTTACAAATATGATTGGGTCAAGAGCGCTACCTGTTCGGTTAATGATGCCGGTAACTATGTATTTGTGATGACATTCCATGATGTTGACACATCCAAGTCCACCGAAGCCAACATTCTGCAGGCTGTGACGGATGATCTGATTTACTTCGATGAAGATATCGCTCCCGTTATTCGCGATATGAATTCCGTAAAAGCGTATGATCCGAACGGTACGGTTACTTATAAGGATTTCACCATCACTGCTGAAATCACAACCGACGGTCGCATTGTTTACATGGAACAGACTGCAACGGTTGAAGTTTACACCTCTTACATCAAGACCCTGCTTATCACGCATGACGATCAGAGCATCACACTCAAGATCAAAAATGCATATTCTGATTTCACCTATTAAGCAAATGAAAAAACCGGAGTCCTTCGGGATTCCGGTTTTTTTTGGTATAAAAAACAGATGACAAATGTCGATTTGTATGATATAATTATGCAAAACAAAAAAAGAGGGATGTTTATGAGCAACGGTATGACCAGACGTGAAAGAGAAGTTACGGATATAAGCGAGAAACTTGCAATTCTTGATAAATGCAAGGTTCTTCACCTTGGTCTTGTTGATGGGGATGAGCCGTATGTCGTGCCCATGAATTACGGTTATGTTTATGAAGACGAGAAATTGACCTTGTATCTGCACGGCGCAAAACGCGGCAGAAAAATTGACCTGATGCAGAAGAATCCCAAAGTCTTTTTTGAAATGGATTGCGATATCACACCTTTCGAGGGTGAAATTGCCTGTCAGTATGGCATTACCTATGCAAGCATTATGGGCAGAGGCGTTGCCGAGATCGTAGAAGATGTGGAAGAAAAGAAAAAGGGAATGTCCGTGCTTATGAAAACACAGACCGGCAAGGATTTTGAATTTGAAGACAAAATGGTTGCCTTTGTCAATGTCATCAAGATCACCGCTTCTTCATTCACGGCAAAAAGAAGACCCCTGCCGTCAAATCATAATAAGAAGTAAATTGTTTTACTGATAAAAGGAGAACTGACTATGTTTGCTTTTTTTAGACTTGCTTTTGCCGTTATTTTGTCTTTGCTGATGACGGTGTCCAATGCCATCAGCACCAATCTGATCAGAGAAGTGCCCGAACCGAAAACGGCGCAGGAACTGTCCGAAATTGACGATCTTTTCGATATTTATCCCGTCAGCCGTGAGATTATCGTTGTTAAGAATAACAACCTTACAGCAGAGCAAGCCTATTCGGTTGTTGCCTTGCAAGGAATTGTCGGCAAAACCGAAGCTACCGTTCTGCTTAACAACGGTTCAAGCGGTACGAACACCGCCATGCGTGAATTGACCGAACAGGGGTATACTTTGCAGTATACGGATGCAAGCGGCAAGGAATGGACATTTGAAAGCCTTTTGCAGAAGTTTTCAACCGAGGGATACATAAAGGACATGGGCTATGTGCTTTATACAAGCCAAACGGATGTCGATCAGCTGAATACCGCTACCAACTTTGCCACCGTTTACGGTTGGTTGCCTGTGCCGCAGGAAGCGGAAGAAATTGCGATCAAGTGCGGTCTTTCCTGCCGTAAAGATCTGACGGGGGAAAACTGCGGTTTTGCATATCAACTTGATTTTTACAACGAGCACAAGGATGTTTTTAAGGATAATCTTCTCATTCATCAGGCGAGTAGTGCGATGGGCTTGCGTGACCTTGCCGTTCAGCAAAATATTTTTGTCATGTATACCCTTGAAGACGATTTCATCGGCAAAGCATTCCGTACTGCCGTTCTCAGAGATATGGAAAAAGGTACCGCCGTGCTCGGTTGGGGACAGTATGAAATCGCATTTGTCGGTGCAATGACGGAAATGGGCAATTATGTTATTCCCGCCGACCATTGCATGAATAACTCGCTTTTGTCTTCCTTTACCTTTGATGTCGGTGCTTTCAATGAGCCTGTTGCAAGCGTGGAACTTGACCCGACAAAGCATTATGTTGTTCTGCTTTACAGCGACGGTGACAATGCACAGTGGGTGCAGGGCGGTTACCGTGAGTATTTTACATGGAAAAGTTATAACCTTGATGTCCCTGTTACATGGACATTCCCGCCGATGATGACCGATTTTTCCTGTGCCAACACGCAGGCTGTTCTGGATATAAAAGGGGATGACTGCTTGGTCTGCGGTCCGTCCGGTGCAGGTTATACCCGTATGTCCGAAATGTACGGAGACGGAATGCAGGCTTTTTCCGATATTACGGCGGCATCCATGTTGCAGAACGGTATGACAACCCTTACCATTCTTGATAACATTTATGAAAACGGCATACAGGAAAAGGCGTTTCTCAACAAACTTGAATTCTATGCCCGTTATGACAATATCAACGGCGCCGTTCTGCAGTTGGACGGTGACCGCTATGCCGCAGGCAAAGGACAGGTTTGGTTTATCAATGATAAACCCTTTGTCAGCGTCCGTCAGTCGCTGTGGTATCCCGACGGTGAAGGCAGTGAAGTACCTAAAGAATGGATCACAGAACAGGCATCCCTTGTTAACGCCCGTGAAGCGGATATCCATTCCATTGACGGCTATTCTGTTATCAACATACATCCGTGGACAATCAATACCGAAAACCTTGCTTACTTTGTAAGTCTGCTGGATGAGGGTGTGCAGGTCATCACGGGCGATGAACTCATTGCCGCACTTGACCGTTATATTCCCCATGAAACCGCAAAACCCGCAGAATAAAAGAAAAATCGAAGTAACGGTGATGCAAAATGGCTGAAAAATGGGATCTTTTGGATGCCGACCGTATTCCGACAGGGGAAGTGTTTGACCGCAAAGGCACCATGATCCCCGGTCAGCTGCATACGGTTGTGCACATCTGTATTTTTAATGAGAACAACGAGCTGCTCATGCAGCACCGAGTTGACAACAAAGCCTGCTGGGGCGGCATGTGGGATCTTTCCGCAGGCGGCAGCGCCTTGTCGGGCGAAACAAGCCGTCAGGCGGCGCAACGCGAAACGGCAGAGGAGATCGGTATTTTCTACGATTTTGCAAACGAGCGCCCGTATCTCACCGTCAATTTTGATTGCGGATTTGATGATTATTTCATCATCCACCCGCAATCCGTTGACCCTGCAAGCCTTGTTCTGCAGGAAAGCGAAGTGCAGGCAGTACGCTTTGCAGGCTGTGATGAAATTCTCAATATGATCGATTCCGGGGAATTTATTCCTTACCGCAAAAGCCTGATTCAGCTTTTGTTCGATTTCGGAAAAGAAAACGCATTGCCTGCCAAAAACAACCTGCAGGCATAAAGTCGAAAAAATAAAAAGTGTTTGTACCCTGGTTGGTTGCAAACACTTTTTTTACTTTGCCAATTCAACTCCGTTTTTGATCAATTCTTTTACATACGGAATTTTATCGTTCGGAACACTCTGCAATAACAAGAGTGTGGAGTACCACGGATTATCAACATGATCGCCTTTGACAATGTAGTCAATGCTTAAATCAAACAGAGCGGATAATTTAATCAGATTTTCAATGGAAAGACCTGCCAGACCGCGTTCTGCTTCGCTGTAATGCTTTACGGAAATGTCCAGATATTCAGCAATGTTTTCCTGGGTAAGTCGCAGTTCCTTTCGCCTGCATTTGATGCGTTGCCCCATCTGTTTTTTGTAACTCATTATCATACCTCACTTAACCTGTTATGTTTAGTTTACCACAACATAAAAAGTATAAAAACAAGGTAAAAGGTATTGACAAACTAAACCTTATATGTTATGTTTTATATGAATTTGTTTTATTTTTGCAAATTCAATGAATAATATTCGGAAAAGTGATTTTTGTTTTTTCCGGAAAAGAAAGGGAGTAGGTTGAAAAATGAAACAAACAGCCAAAAAAGCATTTACCTGCATTTTGGTGGTTGTCATGCTGTTGACTGCCGCACCTTTTGCAGGATTCGGAGGTGACCTGCATTTTTTGCAGGCAGATTCTGCCGGTGCTTTCAGCACCGGTGCCCGGGCAACCGAAGTAGTTTTGACCGGCAGCTGCGGCCCGTATGTAAACTATGTTTTTGACAGCGAGGGGACGCTCACTATTTCCGGTACGGGTGCGATGACGGGGAATGTATTGTGGAAGAATATGCCAGAGTCAGTTATAAGTGTAGTTATTGAAAACGGCGTTACAAGCATTGGGGATAATGCGTTTGCCGGTTGCACCACACTGACATCTGTTACCATTGCTGCTACTGTGATTGAGATCGGAACTAGGGCGTTTGAAAATTGTTCTTCGTTATCCTCTGTCATCTTTGCAGAAAACAGCCAATTGACAAAAATCAATACGGCAGCATTTCACAATTGTATTGCGCTGACTTCCATCAATGTTCCGGATGCAGAATGGTTGGGATATAATGTGTTTGAAAATACGCCTTGTGGTGAGTATGATGCAAGTGGTGTGCGGTATGTAGGCAATCATCTGATTTCAGCACCGGATTCCATCAGCGGTTCCTATTCCATCAGACCCGGCACAAAAACAATTGGCCATTCTGCATTTTCTAATAGTCGCTTCGAGTCGGTTGTCATTCCTCAAAGTGTGACACAGATCGGGGAATATGCGTTCTGGGAGTGTACAATCATGAAGTATGTTTCCCTACCGGACAGTGTAAAATACATCGGATCAGGAGCGTTTTACAATATCTCTAAAAATTGTATCTACGAACAAGCATACGAGTTGGTAAATGGTATAGTTTATATCGGTAATCATGTGGTTGACTTCTGGGGTGAGGAAGATCGCACCTCATATTCTATCCGCCCCGGTACAAAAACAATTGCCGATTCTGCATTTGCAAATTCATCATCAATAAAAAGTATCAGCATCCCCTCCGGTCTGACACATATGGGTGATTTTGTATTCAATGGTTGTACTTCGCTTGCCACAGTTTCCATTTCTGCCGGTGTGACGAGCATTGGCCGTAATGCATTCACTGATTGCAGTGCACTTACATCTATTAACATCCCGGAAAGTGTAACAAGTATAGGCGAGTACGCATTCAGTCATTGCAGTTCACTTACATCTATTAACATCCCGGACAGCATAACAAGTATTAACGATGGCGCATTTAGTGGTTGCAGTTCGCTTGTATCCATTGACATTCCTGACAGTGTAACAAGTATTGGTTCCTTTGCATTCGAGGACTGCAGTTCTCTTGTATCAATTGATATCCCTGATGGTGTTACAAGTATTGATACCGCTGTATTCTATGGTTGCAGTTCGCTGACCTCGTTCACTATTTCGGACAGCGTCACAAGTATTGGTGCATCTGCGTTCAGAGATTGCTCTGCGCTGACCTCTATTGTCATTCCTGTTAATGTGAAGTACATCGATATGTTTGCATTTAATGCTTGTGATTCGCTGAAAACGATCATCATTTTGAATCCGGATTGTGTGATATACGACAGTAAATACACAATCGCTGAAACAGCCACCATAGTTGGTTGGGGGCCCTCCACAGCAAAAGACTATGCGGAAAAATATGATCGCAAATTCTTGTTGATTACCATCGGTAGTGGTCATATCCCCGGTGATGAAGCAACCTGCACCGAAGATCAGGTCTGTGTCATTTGCGGTGAAACGCTTGAAGAAAAACTCGGTCACGATTATGCATGTATTGTAACGGTCAATCCCACCTGTTCAAAAGCAGGTGTGAAAACATATACCTGTGAAAACTGTGGTGATGTTTATACCGAATCCATTGATGATCAGCCCGACCATACCCCCGGTGCTGCGGTGATTGAAAACAAGCGCAATGCAACCTGTACTGTAAACGGTTCTTACGACAGCGTTGTTTATTGTACGGTTTGCGGAACAAAACTCAGCACATCGCACTATACAATCGTGGCGAGCCATGATGAGGAAATTATTCCTGCTGTTGCTGCCACTTGTACCGAAACGGGTCTGACTGAAGGCAAAAAGTGTTCAAAATGCTTTGAAACGCTGGTGGAACAGGAAATAATTGAAAAAATTGCACATAATGAAGTGAAAGTGAATGAAAAAGCCCCCACGGCTACCGAAAACGGCTATTCGGGCGATACCATCTGTTCTGTCTGCGGTGAACAGCTTGCAACCGGTGAGATTATCCCTGCCACCGGTGAAGAAACTGTAACTTGTGACCATATGTGTCACAAAGACGGCATCAAGGGCTTTTTCTGGAAAATTACCCGTCTGTTTTTGAAGTTGTTCAAAATGAATCCCGTTTGCGAATGCGGAGCAGCACACTATTAAAATCATAAGTATATAAAAAATACCGTCGGAATTGCACATTCCGGCGGTGTTTTTTATCATGGTTTGTTTTTTTGTTACAGCTTCAGCAGAATCCCTGCCACGGCGGCGATGAGGATAAACACGGTCGGGTGGATTTTTTTCAGATATTTCTGTCCGAGGAAAATGGCAACGGCAAGAAGCATCGTTTTCCACAAAAATGCAACCGACCAATCACCTGCAAGCAATGCATCCGTGTTGAAGAATGTCGGAATGGCAACACCTAAGCCTGCAATGGCAATCAGTGCCATGCTGGCAGGGCGAAGTCCCGAAAACGCATTCTGCATCAAGGGGCTTGTTTTGAATTTGTCAATGAATTTTGCAACAAGCATGATGGTGATGATGGCAGGAGCAGTCAGTGCAGCAACGCCGACAATACTGCCAAGCACACCGCCTGTGATGAAGCCTGCATAGGTTGCCATGTTGACCCCGATTGCACCGGGGGTGGATTCGGCAACTGCAATCATGGTGGAAACATCCTCCACCGAGAACCAGCCGTATTTGGTTGCCATTTCATTTAAAAACGGCAAGGTGGCAAGACCGCCGCCCACGGCAAGAAGCCCCGTTTTGAAGAATTCATAAAACAAAAGGAGATAGGTCATTGTGCATTGCCTCCTTTTGCTTTTTTCTGTTCTTTGATCTGTCCTGCAATGATGCCCGTTGCCGCAGCGGCAATCACGAGTACGGGCAGCGGAATGGAGAACGGTAAAAATTCACCCATGGCTGCCAATGCAAAAACAACAAAGAAAATTACGAGGGAAAAGCCCCCCTTGAGTGTGCTTTTGCGCAGTTTGAGAAGTGTGTTGAGAATCAGCACGCACACGCATACATTGATGCCTGCCAGCGCGTGCTGCACATATTCGTTGTCCGAAAAACCTTCCAGAAACAGGCTGATAATCAGAATAATAATCAGCGGCACAAGTTCAAAGCCGACTGCGGCGGTGATGGCACCAAGAAGCCCTGCTTTGCTTCTGCCGATGAATGTAGATACATTCAAGGCAATAATGCCGGGGGTGCACTGCCCGATGGCATAATAGTCGGTCAGGTCTTCGTCCGTGACCCACTGCCGTTTTTCAACCAGTTCACGTTGCAGAATGGGAAGCATTGCGTAGCCGCCGCCGAATGTCATGGCACCGACCCGCAAAAATACCCAAAACAGTTCCAATGCTGTTTTCAGTTTTTCTTTCATAATATCCTCTGTTTTTCTGCGGGAGACCTTGCTATGCAGATTCCTCTGACTTCTTTTGCCCCGAAAATCAGCAGTGTTTTTGCCGCTTCGTGCAAGGTGCTTCCCGTTGTGGTAATGTCGTCGGCAAGTAAGATCACTTTGTCTTTGATTAAGTCTTCTTTGTCCGGCGGTAAATCATAGACCCCTGTCAGATTTCCGTGTCGCAAAACGGCGGAAAGGGTATGCTGACGGGGTGTTTCGTGTTGCTTTATAAGTGTTTCTTCGCAGGGAATCTGCAAAATATTCCCAAGCGCTTTTGCGAATTCCTGTGCCTGATTATAGGTTCTGATTTTGACAGCCTTTTGCGTCATGGGGATGAAGGTAATCAAATCCGCACCTTGTGTCACACCGCTGTCGTCTGCATATTTTGCGGCAATTTTTGCATAAGGCACCGCCATGTGCGGAAGATTGTTGAATTTGAATTTCTGAATCTGTTCCCGCACATTGCCTTCATATAAAAACGGTGCAACGGTGGCAGTCAGAAACGGTTCGGGCACGCAAAGACAGTCTTTCATCGGCCTGCCGCAACCCGTGCAAAACTTGTTTTCCGGTACGCGCAAAATAAATTTTGTGCAGTATTCACAGATTTCCGCTCCCGGTTGCAATACCCGTCCGCAGACACAGCACCGCGACGGAAAGAATGCGTGTTTCAGCAATTGTATCATCGGATGCCGAATATGCGCAGTTCGCGCACACATTGTGCCAACGGTAGACCGACCACATTCGAGTAATCCCCGTTGATTTTTTCAACCAGCACAACCCCTTTGCTCTGGATACCGTAACCGCCTGCTTTATCCATCGGATCTCCCGTGGCAATGTAAGCGTTTATTTCTTCGTCCGTCAATTCGTAGAATGTAACGTCCGTTTTGCTGACGAATTCTTTTCTTTTGCTGCCGTTTGCAATGCACACACCGGTCATCACCGTGTGTGTTCTGCCCGAAAGGGAACGAAGCATGGCAAAGGCATCGTCTTTGTCTTTGGGTTTGCCTAAAATTTGGCCGTCAATCACAACGATTGTATCGGCGGCAAGCACGGTGTCTTCCGCTTTGCACAGTTGCAGAACCGCTTCGGCTTTCTGATTGGCAAGGTGCTGTACGGTCTGTTTCGCTGTAAAGCCGTCGGGCACGGTTTCGTCGCATCCCGAAACGAGGACTTCAAAGGTAAGTCCCGCAAGGGTGAGCAATTCTTTTCTTCTCGGAGATTGTGAAGCAAGATAAAACATAGTTTTTCCTCAAAGTGTTTCAATAAGTTTGAGGATCATTTTTGCAAGATCCTCCGGCTGTGCATTGTTGACGGCGGTGTAGGTTTCAGCCGATGCATCGTCTGCCGAGTCGGACATCTGACGAAGGCTCAAAAACGGCACGTCTGCACTGCCGCAGACGGAAGCAATGGCACCCGTTTCCATGTCGAATGCATTGATATGAAATGTGTTTTTGAAGAAATCTTTTTTGACGGGATCGGCAAGGAACAAATCCCCGCAACCGAACGCAGCAGCTTTGACTCCGAGCACTTTTTCCGCATTGGCGAGCAGGTCTTTGTCCGCTTCGTGCAGCCACGGTTTGGACGGATTTTCACCCTGTTTTCTGCCCACGGCGGTCAGATCAAAATCGCATTCCGCAAAAGAAGAACCGAGGGCGATTTCTCCCTCATGCAAGCCCAATACCGCACCCGAAAGCCCGATGTTGAAAATGTAATCAGCCTTTTCGTCTGCAATCAGGAATGCGGCGGCAGTTGCGGCGGCAACCTTGCCGATGCCGCAGGAGACAGCAATCACACGGTTGTCATTCACAATAACCTCTGCGCACGGGCGGGTTCTGAATGTGCCTTCTTTGACTGCACCGTAGGTAGCGGCAATGCGCAGAAAGGGGAGATATTCGTATTCGTCTGCAATCACAAGTCCGATGGTTTTCATCTTTTAACCCTCCGCTTTTTTGATCATTTCGCGAAGTGCCACGCTGATCTGATCGGGGCAGGATGTGGGTTTGAAACCGCACTTGATGCCTTCCATACGGTCAGCGGCATCCTTGCAGGTCATGCCCTTGAGCAATGCCGCAATGCCCTTGAGGTTGCCGTTGCAACCGCCCATGATCTCAACCTTCTGAATCACAAGATTGTCATCGGCTTCAATTTCGATCATTCTCGAGCAGGTTCCCTTGGGTTTGTATGTGTATACCATAATACTTTTCTCCTTTTATTTTTCGCTACCTTTCATTTTACCATATATTCGAATCATTTGCAATAAAAATGAGTAAAAAACAAATGAACGAAAATTTGAGAAAATTTGTTGACATAACAGGTATCTCTGTTATATTATTGAGATATAATATATTTTGTGCAATAGTATTGAGTGAATGTATTAAAGGATGTGATTCAAATGGTTTCGCAGGCTGAAATTATGTAACAAAAAGGAGGTGATTGGTGAAGTAATTTATAATTTATATAGCATTTTGTTGAAAAAATTACATAATTTGAAAGGATAAATTAAGTTATGAAAGTTATAAAAAGAATAACAAGTGTTGTTTTATCATTGATTTTTTGCTTCGGCTTTGCAGCGACATGCATGGCTGATACGCTTTTGTCAACACAGCAGGCGGCACTTTCCAAGATTGCCCCGGAAATTACACAGGCTTTTGAGGATGGCGCAAAGAAAGTGCCCGTTTACATTTGGCTGACCGATATCAATCAGGACAGTGTGGAAGCGGAAGTGAAGCAGAAAACGGGGCTGACAAGGGACACCCTTTCGGTCAGCACCGAAACCATATCCTCCGAACTCGCACAGGCAATTACGGACGAGTCAACAAGAGGCTTCAGTGAAAAAACAACCACCGAATTTAATTCATATTTAGAACGAACCGCACAGGCAAGAGAGCTGGAACGCATAAATACAGACACCTACATCAGCGAGCGCCGTGCCGTTGCCCGTTCCAAAATCGAAGCAAAAAACACCGCCTTTGTCACTTCTGCCGAAATCTCCGAATCATCAATCATATTCCAAAGCGCCTATGCTCCGATGATTATTGCCGAACTGTCGGAATATCAGGTACAGATGTTGGCAGGCCGGATGGATGTTGAACTGATTGAAATATATAAAGAGAGTAATATTAAATCCTTTTCTGATGATATTGTTGTAGGTGCAGATGACTTGATTGATTGGAGAAGTAGCACTGATATAACAAAAACGAAAAATGCCTTTAATGTATCGGGAGAAGGAGTTGATATTGGTATCGTTGAAGCATATAACATTACGCATGGAGAAGAATTTTCAACCGACAGATTTATTAATGTTTTAGATCATGACAATGATATAATGGAAAGTGATACTTCTTTGCATGAAGAATATGTTACGATGTTATGTGCCGGGACTGATGGAATTGCAAATGAATCCACAGTTTATATTGTATCTGCAAATGAATACGGATATGATCAAGCTGTAGAACGACTTATTGAACTTAATGTTGATGTTATTAATTCCTCAGTCGGTCCGCCTGACGTAACTGATAACTATTCGTCACATGAACGTTATGTTGACTATTTGGTTGTTACACATAATGTGATTTTTGCTCAAGCGGCGGGAAATGCAACTGGAACTCAAATAGTTTGTCCGGGGTTAGCTGATAATGTTATAACAGTTGGGGGGTATGATAATTATTTTTCCAGTGATGTACAAGACGATCAAATGTATGCATATGTGTATGAGGAAAATGGCGGTTGTGAAAAACCTGATATTGTTGCTCCTGCAAATGCTCCTTGGGATGAGGGGACAAGTTATGCAACGCCATATGTTTCCGGAAGCATCGCTTTGCTACTTGAATTAAAGCCGTCTTTAGCATCAAGACCGGAAGTTGTAAAAGCTATTGTTCTTGCATCATGCCACAGAAAAGTAAAACCGGCACCAAACGATGAAACTCCGGAACTGATTGAAGACGGACTTACAGAAAAACAGGGCGCAGGTGCATTTGACCCGTATATTGCTTTGAGCATTGTTGCCCACGAAACATACGGCGTAAGAGTTATGGCTGGAGATGAAACGGAAATTGAAGTTTCATTTATTCAACCGAGATATGATTCTGCCGGAATGAATGTCAGTATCGCATGGTTGCGACAGAATAGAAAGAACATTTTAAATATTATTGCTGCTGTTGATCGTGAAGATTTTGACATTGACCTGTGGAATAACTCAAACAGGATAGATGATTCGTTTGAAGTCAATTCATCAACAGAAATGATATATCATTCATTTGCCGGGGTAACTTCAGATTTGTATACATTGGAAATCAGAAAATATCAAGGCAATGGAAATGATACAAGAATCGGTTATGCATGGTCAGTGTCGAATGCTTGCAAGCAGGACGGTGAAAACGGAGAGGGAATTTACCTGCTTCGGAATGTTGCCAACGGTCTGTATCTGCAAGCGAATAGCGAGACCGGAGCTGTTACACAAAATGAATTTACCGGAGATCCTTCACAAATGTGGGTTATTAAGCAACAATTACCCGATACTGTTTTTTCCAATGTGTATTGGAATGTTCGAAATGGTAAAAATATCAATGCAAATCTTTCTTGTATTGTGTCAAATACGAATGGTTATTTAGTTTCAACAACCAATAATAATACAACTGTAATAGGTAGTCCTTATTCCGGCAGTGTTAATGCTTTTATGATTTCAATTGACGATCAACCATGTGCATTAGGAATATCTTCTGAATCTGAATTGACTGCAGTAAGATGGATACCCGTTGAAAATGTGGAAAACTTAACGGATTATCAATTGTGGTATATGGAACCATGTGCATATCAGTTATATGATGCAAATATAGATGGTTCAATTTCTGCTGCAGATGCCAGGTTTTTGCTACGATGTTCAGTTGAATTGGAAACGGCTAACGCCGTGCAACAGTATCTCGGTGATATAAACAAAGATAATACCATCAGTGCCGCAGATGCACGGCTTGCACTTCGGTATTCTGTAGGTTTGATTGATTAACGGAGGCTCACTATGAAAAAAGTTCTTGCTCTTATTCTTATTTTTTCAATGTTGCCGTGTTGGGGATTGCTCGTTTGTGCAACTGAAATGAATTCAATTCCAACAGTCAAAGTGATCGGGGAATACACAAAAAGACGATTTTCTGCTCCTGACAGTTATTTTGATGCTCAAATGGAAGTGATGGGTTACCGGGAAGTCGGTGATGTAAGATTTCAAATCTTTGTTTCACCTGATGCGGAACTGTCGGATTGTAAAGTGTCTGTATCCTATGATTCCGAAGTGCTGGAATATGTCGGCAGGGGAATTGTGACTTATGAAAGTAAATTATTTTCCGAGGTTACACAGGAATCAGACGGAAAACTGTTGATATCAATTTCTCGGAATTATGATACCAATAATTATTACACGGATGGTTTTTGTTTCCATGTTTTAAAAACCGGCGACCCGCAATTGCAGTTTGAAATTGTTTCGTACACGGATGAAAAGGGACAAAGAGAAGATGTTCAATTGGTAACTGATATTCCGTTTGCAAAGGTAGAGTTCGTTGATCTCTACGGTGATGATTTAACGTTGAAACAGAAGATATGGGTTCGTTTGGCAAAGGCTGCGATTTCTTTTGAAGATGCCAAAAATTCATTTTTTGATCGCGTTAAGGAATTTTTTGCGGATATTTTTAATGTGAAATAATATCTGTGTGCATTGAGTTGAGTCTGTAATGGAGTGATTTGACTTGAATAAGAAAAAGATTTTTGAAACCGTCTGTCTGTCTGCTGCGGTAATCGGCATTTTGTTTATTCTCTTTTATGTTGTTAAAATAAGTGCAAATGAAAACGAAGAACAGCCGACAGACAACGCGCAAGGCACAATAACCGCATCGGATGTTGAATATGTCAGAACCCCCGATCCGAAAATCCGGACACTGCGATACACGCATACGCAGGTCGGCAACGCACAAACAGGAAGTGAGTCGGGCACTTACTATCTGATTGAACCGATTGTGATCGATCGCTCCGATTGTGCTTCTTTTGAATTGTTGTTGAAATACAATCCTGCCGTTGTGCAATTCGGTGTTTATCCGGATGCATATATTCCGTCTGAAAACTCATTTACATCCACTGAAGTGACTGAAATTGAGCCCGGCTTGCTGCGTGTGGTCGGATTGCAACCGCTCAAAGAGAGAAACGGACGATTGCATTACGAAATGTTCTCCTTTTTGGTGCTCACTGCGGAGAATCCTGATTTTGAGGTGGAACTGATTTCCTGTAAAAATGCAACCGGAGAAGAACTCGATTGTCGTGCTGAATATGGGGGTACTTCGAACACGCTGAAATTTGAACCGGACACGCAAACCGATGCGGTTGTGACCGTAAATGTCGACACACCGAGTTATTATAAAAAACGCAGTGATCGCAAGGATAAATACGGTATGAGCATGCGTGTTAATGTGCAACCGTATGAAAAAAGATTTGTTGACTGTGTTGTGCAGGTTTTGTATGACCCGCAGCAGGTGGAATATTTTGCAGATCCGCTCTATCTTTATGATGACGGCACACCTGAGCTCGGGGCAAAAGTAACCGTACAGGAGCCGGGAAAATTGCTGATAAAGGTTTACGGAGAAAATGCAATTTGCAGCATTCCGGTCTGTTTTTATGTGCTGTCAAAAGACGAGATCGACTTGGATATTTCCCTGGTGTCCTACACGGATGAGGGCGGTGTTCGGAAAAACGCACAGCTCGTTGTGGATATGCCTGTGAAAGTGCCTGTTGTAGTTGATGATTGAATAGCAAAAAAACTCTTGACAAATGTGTATAAACCGTGTTATATTGTATACAGTAATAAGGTATTGACAAATGAGTGGGGCGACCCGCTCATTTTTGTTGATACGGGAAAATATTCGGAGGTGGAAACTTTGGCAGAGAAGAAAAAAGGAAATACGGTCGATATCGTCTGGGGCATCGCACAGCCGCTTGCCGAACAGCTCGGACTTCTTTTGTGGGATGTGCGTTTTCAGAAAGAGGGCGCAAACTGGTATCTGCGTATTATCATTGACAAGGAAGACGGTATCGGCATTGACGATTGCGTTGCCATGAACGATGCACTGGATGCACCTCTGGATGAAGCCGATCCCATTGACCAGAGCTATAATTTACAGGTTTGCAGTGCAGGTATTGAACGCGAACTGGTGCGCGATTTCCATTTTGAGATGTTCATGGGGGCGGACATCATGGTCAAGTTCCCCAAAGCCGACGAAACGGGCGTGAAACTGCGCAAAGGTGTTCTCAAAGGCTACAACAAAGGCACGCTGACCGTGGAATACGAAGACGGCAGTGAACGCACCTACGAAAAAAAGGAATATACCCGCGTTCAGCTGGACGACTTCGGCGGTTTTTAATTTGTGAAAAAGAAAGTTGATATACAGAAAGGATTGAGCGACAAAAATGAACAAAGAATTTTTTGATGCCATCAGAATGCTTGAAAAAGAAAAGGGCATTCCCGGCGACAAACTCATTGAAAAGGTCTGCAACGCAATTGTGGTTGCCGCAAGACGCGAATTCGGTGTAAAAGAAGGCATTTTCTGTGACTTTGACCCCGAAACCGCAAAAATGAACATTTACATGATCAAAAATGTTGTGGAAGAAATTGAAGATCCCGCTATCGATGTTCTTCCCGAAGATGCACTTCAATATGACACCGAAGCCAAGGCCGGCGACGTTCTTCGCATTCCGCTGGAAGTCAAGGACCTCGGCAGAATTGCCGCACAGACCGTTAAGCATGTTATCCGTCAGGGTATCCGTGAAATCGAAGTCGAACAGGTTCTCGAAGAATTTCAGAGCAAAAAGCAGGATATCGTCACTGCAAAAATCAACTCCGTGGATCCGCAGAGCGGTGACCTGACTCTCGCACTCGGCAAAGGCGATGTTCTTCTTCCCAAGAAAGAACAGATTCCCGGTGAATCTTTCAAGGCAGGCGATATGGTCAAGATCTATATCGTTGATGTCAGAGATACCGAAAAGGGCCCCAAAATCATGATTTCGCGTACCCATGCCGATTTTGTCAAACGCCTGTTTGAAGCAAGCGTTCCCGAAATCGAAGACGGCACGGTTGAAATCAAGTCCATTTCCCGTGAAGCCGGTTCCAGAACCAAGATCGCCGTTTACAGTAAAGATGAAAACGTCGATCCCGTCGGTGCTTGCATTGGTCAGCGCGGTGCTCGTGTAAACGGCATCATCAACGAACTGCACGGCGAAAAGATCGACATTGTTCGCTACAGCGAAAATCCCAAGGACTTCGTCGGTGCGGCTCTTGCTCCCGCAGAAGTCATTGCTGTCGAAGTTATGGACATGGAAAACAAGAGCTGTCAGGTTATCGTTCCCGAAAATCAGCTTTCTCTTGCCATCGGCAACAAGGGTCAGAATGCCCGCCTTGCCGTTAAATTGACCGGCTGGAAAATTGATATCAAATCCTACATCGGTGACTACAAGCCGATGATCCAACTGTAAAAGGGGTTGTTTGCAGTGCAACAGAAAAAAATCCCTTTGCGCAAATGTACCGGTTGCGGTGAAATGAAACCCAAACGGGAACTGGTGCGCATCGTCCGTTCTCCCGAAGGAGAAATTCATCTTGACACCACAGGCAAAATGAACGGCAGAGGTGCTTACATCTGTCCCGATCTGCAGTGTCTGCTCAAAGCCAAAAAAGGCAGACGGCTTGAAAAGGCATTTGAATGTGCCGTTCCTGCAGAGATTTATGACCGCCTGGAAACGGAGTTCAACGGATGACACAAAAAACGCTTTCATATCTCGGCCTTTGCCGCAGAGCCGGCAAACTCGCACTCGGACATGATGCTGTCGCAGAAGCCGTCAGAACCGGCAGTGCAAAAATGTGCCTGCTGACACAGGATGCATCTCCCCGTCACAAACGGGAACTCGATGCGGCACACACACAGGCAGACATCATTCTTATGGAAATCACATCGCAGGAATTGTCTTATTCCATCGGCAAAAAAGTCTGTGTGCTTGCCGTAACGGATGACGGATTTGCAAAGGCTCTAAAAAAGCAGTTTGAAGAGGAGGCAACTTAATGGTTAAGTATAAAGTACATGAAGCCGCTAAAGATTTTAATGTCAAAAGCAATGTGATCATTGACCTTCTGGCAAAGTTTTCGGATACACCGAAAAAATCCCAGACTTCTCTTGAAGAATGGGAACTCGATATTCTGTTTGATTATTTCACACAGAAAAACAGTGTCGAAAATTTCGATGCTTATTTTGCAATGAAGAAGCCGGTTGAAGCAAAGCCCGAACCGGTTGAAGAAAAAACCGAATCCGTACCTGTGGCAGAAGAAAAAACGGCTCCCAAGGCAGAACAGCCCAAAAAGGAAGAAAAGGCCAACAAGCCCGCACAGCAGAGCAAACAGCCCGAACGTCCTGCCGCACCTGCCAACAATCAGCCTTTCAAGAAAAAGGAAAACAAAAAGCAGGATGCTCCCATTCAGGCAAGAACCAAGGGTGAACGCAAAACCGTCAACACCCGTGCCAGCGAAGTTGAACTGGATAAATACAACGAACGCTACGAAAATATTACGCCCGGCAGTGCCGCACAGCGTGATACCGATACCCGCAAACAGAAAATCAAGCAGAAATCCCAGCAGTACAACCGCAAGCAGGGCACCCGTGCGCATCATCGTGAAACCGAGGCTGAACGTCTCAAGAGAATTGCGGATGAACGTGCAAAGCGTTCTCTGACCATCACGGTCGGTGAAGAAATCACCGTCGGCGACCTTGCCGCAAAACTCAAAATGACCGCCGCCGAAGTCATCAAAAAGTTGTTCTCTTACGGCATTATGGCAGGTATCAATGAGAATATTGACTTTGACACCGCATCCATCGTTGCAAGTGAATTGGGTGCTAAGGTCGAAAAGGAAGTTATTGTCACAATCGAAGACCGCATCATTGACGACAGCGAAGACGTGGATGAAAACCTGGAAACCAGAAGTCCCGTTGTCTGTGTCATGGGGCACGTTGACCACGGTAAGACCAGTATCCTCGATGCCATCCGTAACACGGCTGTCACATCCACCGAATCCGGCGGTATCACCCAGCACATCGGTGCTTATCGCGTAAGCTGCGACGGCAACGATATCACCTTCCTTGACACCCCCGGCCATGCCGCTTTCACCGCCATGCGTGCAAGAGGTGCTATGGCAACCGATATTGCCGTTCTTGTTGTTGCTTCCGATGACGGTATCATGCCGCAGACCATCGAAGCCATCAACCATGCCAAGGCTGCCGATGTCAACATCATCGTTGCCATCAACAAAATGGATAAACCCGAAGCCAACCCCGACCGCATCAAACAGCAGCTGACCGAATACAACCTTGTTCCCGAAGAATGGGGTGGTGACACCATCTGTGTTCCCGTTTCCGCAAAAACGGGTATGGGAATCGACAACCTGCTTGAAAGCATTCTTCTTATTGCCGAAATGCGTGAACTCAAAGCCAATCCCAACCGTGCGGCAAAGGGTGTTGTCATTGAAGCAAGACTTGATAAGGGCAAAGGCCCCATCGCAACCCTGCTTGTGCAGAACGGTACACTCAAATCCGGTGATATCATCGTTGCAGGTACCGCTGTCGGTCGTGTCCGTGTTATGACCGATGATAAGGGCAGAAAAGTCAAGAGTGCAGGTCCGTCTGTGCCCGTTGAAATTATGGGTCTTGCCGAAACCCCGCAGGCAGGCGATCAGTTTGACGCTGTTTCCGACGAAAGACTTGCCCGTGAACTCGTTGAAGAAAGAAAACAGAAGCAGAAGGAAGCACAGTTCAGTGCCATTCAACGTGTCACGCTCGATACTTTGTTCTCCACCATTGCCGACGGCGAAAAGAAAGACCTCAACATCGTTGTCAAGGCAGACGTGCAGGGCTCTGTGGAAGCAATTACCCAGAACCTCGAAAAACTGTCCAATGACGAAGTCCGTGTCAAGGTCATCCACGGCGGTGTCGGTGCAATTGTCGAATCCGATGTCATGCTTGCCGCCGCATCCAATGCGATCATTGTCGGCTTCCATGTCCGTCCCGATCCTACTGCCGTTGCACACGCTGAACGCGACCACGTCGAAATGCGTATGTACCGTGTCATTTATGACTGCATCGAAGATGTTGAAGCCGCTATGAAGGGTATGCTTGCTCCCAAGTACAGAGATGTCGAAATGGGCAGAATTTCCGTCAGACGTGTCTTCAAACTGTCCTCTGTCGGTACCATCGCCGGTTCTTATGTGCAGGACGGAAAAGTCACCAGAAACTGCAAAGTCCGTGTTGTGCGTGACGGTATCGTCATTGCAGAAGATGACATTGCATCCCTCAAGCGTGAAAAGAATGATGCCAAGGAAGTCATGGCAGGCTATGAATGCGGCATCGGCCTTACCAAGTTCAATGATATCCATGAAGGCGACATCCTTGAAGCCTATGTCATTGAAGAATACCGTGACTGATTCATTGCGTTACCCTCTTTGAAAGGAATTAAACTATGAGTTATAAAGCAGACCGCTCTGCCGAAGATATCCGCCGTGAAATTACGGCGATCCTGCGCGAATTGAAGGATCCGCGTGTGACCGCCACCATGCTCACGGTCGTGCGTGTGGAAATTGCACACGATCTCTCGTTCGGCAAGGTCTATATCAGTTCTTTGGACGGCATAGAAGGTGCAAAAAATGCCGTCAAGGCACTCAACACAGGTGCAAAAGGATATATCCGCACCGAACTTTCCGCCCGCTTGCGTCTTCGCAAGGCACCGGATCTGAAATTCATTGCGGACGATTCGGTCGAAAAGGGAATTGAAATGTTCCGCAAACTCAATCAGACTATCAAAAAGGACGAAGAAGATGAAGATTGATTTACAAACAGTTGTCTGTCGCCTGCGCGAATCGGATGATATTCTTCTTCTGACCCACCGCAATCCCGACGGGGATGCTGCGGGCAGTCTGTGGGCATTGTACCGACTGCTTACAAAACTCGGAAAACGGGTTACCTTTAAACTCGTCGGCAAAGTGCCCGAAAATCTTCTGTTTGCCGCAGAAGCCGCACCGGAAGAATTTGAAGAAAAATTTATTGTTGCCGTTGACCTTGCCGAAACGACTTTGCTCGGCGAGGCACTGCAACCCGTTTACGGCGATAAAATCGACCTGAACATTGATCACCACGGCTCGAACACACTTTTTGCAAAAGAAACATGGCTCGAAGCGGATGCGGCAGCGGCTGCACAACTTGTTTATCAGCTTTATCTTGTGTTTGGTGCAGAACTCGATGTCAGAGCGGCAGAACAACTTTACATCGGTCTTTCCACCGATACAGGATGTTTTCGCTACAGCAACACCAATGCCGCTTGTCTTTATACAGCCGCCGCACTTGTGGAAGCAGGAATCGACAATGGCGACATCAACCGCCGTATTTTTGAAACCAAAAGCAAAGCCTATATTCAGTTTGAAGCACTTGCCATGAACAATCTGCACCTGCATTTTGACGGAAAGTGTGCCGTGATGGCATTAACAAAGGAAATGTTCCTGAAAACGGGTCTTGACGAAAGTGAAACCCACATGATCGCAGGTCTGCCGCGTCAGGTCGAAGGTGTGCTGGTCGGTGCAACGATCAAGGAAAAGGACAACGGTCTTTGCCGTGTTTCCCTTCGCTCCAATGAACCCGTTGATGTTTCTGCCATTGCCCGTGCATTCGGCGGCGGCGGACACAAACTTGCCGCAGGTTGTGACTTGTACGGCACACTCGGCAAAGCAACTGCCGATCTGCTCAAAGAAATTGAAGCGGCTTTGCGGTCTTATCATCTTTTATAAAAGGACAAATACCCATGAACGGTTTTGTTGTTCTCAATAAGGAAGAAGGTATGTCTTCTTCTTTTGCAGCAGGTCGCCTGCGTAAAATTTACAATGAAAAAAAGACCGGACACACAGGCACGCTCGACCCGATGGCGGTGGGCGTGCTGCCTGTCGCTTTGGGGAAAGCCACCCGTTTTATCGACTTTCTGCCCGATTCCACCAAAGCTTATGTGGCTCGTTTTCGTTTCGGCGAAACAACCGATACCCTTGATGTAACGGGAACACTTTTAAGCAAAACCGAAGTGACGGTCATCAAAGAAGAAGTCTTGCAGATTCTGCCGTCCTTTTTCGGTGTGCAACAGCAGATGCCGCCGATGTATTCAGCATTGTCGCAAAACGGTGTCAGGCTTTATGAACTGGCGCGAAAAGGAATTGAAGTGGAACGCAAGACCCGCGAAATTGAAATTTCTTCCATTGAACTGACGGGTGTGTACGGTGATGAATTTGAAATTGCCGTCACTTGTTCAAAAGGTACATATATCCGTTCGCTGATTGCCGATATCGGACAACAGCAGGGAAGCGGTGCTGTTATGACAGCCCTGAAACGGACTTTATCCAACGGGTTCACCATTGCACAAGCACGCACACTCAATGAATTGCGTGAAAATCCCGATGCGGGCTTGATTGCTGTGGATACCGCACTCTCACAATATCCTGCCGTGCAGGTGACTGCATCACAGGCAAACCGTTTTTCCAACGGCGGCGAACTGTTTGCGCAGCGTGTACGCGGAATTGAAAATAGCGGTCTGTACCGTGTGTATAACAATGAAGACGCATTCCTCGGACTCGGCGAATTGTCCGATGATAAAGAATTATTACTTGTGAAAAGGGTTTATCTGCATGATTGATTCTCTTTGCAAAAACAGAACAGCCCTCGCTTTGGGGAATTTTGACGGCCTGCACAAAGGACATCTGCAGGTCTTGTCTGCTGTCTGTTCGCAAAAAGAAAACGGCCTGCAGCCCGTTCTTGTGCGTTTTGATCCGCATCCTGCCGCTGTTTTGCGCGGAAAAACCCCTGACCGCATTCTGACCGATCGCGAACGATCGGCGATATTATCAGCTTATCAAGCGGAAGAAACTGTGCTTGATTTTTCGTCCGTTTGCGATCTGTCCCCCGAAGCGTTTGTCAAAGATGTTCTTGTTGACCGCTTGCATGCCGGTTTTATTGCGTGCGGATTCAATTTCCGTTTCGGAAAAAACGGTGCAGGCACGGCAGAAACACTCAAAGAATTGGCAAGGAAATACAGCATCGGTTGTTTTGTAGCAGAGGAAGTCGATTTTGAAAATCTTCCTGTCAGTGCCACACGCATCCGTGATTGCATCCGCAACGGACAAATCGAACAGGCGAATGCAATGCTTACTCGTCCGTTTTCTTATGATTTTGAAGTGGTCGGCGGCGACAGACGGGGACGGCTCATGGGGACTCCCACCATCAATCAATATTTTCCGCAAGGATTTGCGGTTCCCAAGAGCGGTGTTTATGCTTCCTTTGCTGTGGTGGACGGGGTTTGTTATCCGGCTGTGACCAATATCGGCATTCGTCCCACATTCAACGGCACAAGCGAACGCAGTGAAACATGGATCATGCATTTTTCGGGTGATCTTTACGGAAAACATATTCCTGTTTACCTTTTAAAATATCTGCGCGGTGAAGTAAAATTTGATAATATGGATTCGCTTCGTAAGCAGATTCTATCGGATTCGGTGCAAAGCCAGGCGGCTTTTGAAAATTATTCAAGAAAAAATGAAAAAATTTGAAAAAAGGCTTGACAAGAGCACTTTAGTTGTGTATAATTGTCACCGTTGCGAGTGAGCAATACACAAATGGCGGCATAGCTCAGTTGGCTAGAGCACACGGTTCATACCCGTGGTGTCGTAGGTTCAAGTCCCACTGCCGCTACCAAATAAGGCAGCAGCAGTAAGCAGCTGCCTTCATAAACGGCCCGGTGGTCAAGCGGTTAAGACACCGCCCTTTCACGGCGGTAACACGAGTTCGATTCTCGTCCGGGTCACCACAAAGGACATCTGCAATAGCGGGTGTCTTTTTTTTTAAAAAATAAAAAATATAGAATTGGGTATTGACAAAAGTGTGTTTGTTGTGTATAATTACTTTCGTTGCGAAAAGCGCAACACGCAAATGGCGGCATAGCTCAGTTGGCTAGAGCACACGGTTCATACCCGTGGTGTCGTAGGTTCAAGTCCCACTGCCGCTACCAAATAAGGCAGCAGCAGTAAGCGAGCTGCCTTCATAAACGGCCCGGTGGTCAAGCGGTTAAGACACCGCCCTTTCACGGCGGTAACACGAGTTCGATTCTCGTCCGGGTCACCACATACAGCATCCCAAAAAGGGTGCTGTTTTTTTTGTTTGAAATGCCGCTCAGAGTGTGCTATACTGAAAACGGAACAGTCCGAAGGAGAGATGGATATGAATAATTTCAGCAAGGTCCGCTTCAAGTGGACCTTCCGCGATTATCAGCAGAAGGTGCTTGACAATGCGGATAAACACTTAAAAGACCGCAAAATCCACATCGTGGCCGCACCCGGCAGCGGAAAAACGGTGCTTGGGTTGGAGTTGATCCGTCGGTTGAATGCACCTGCGCTGGTGCTTTCCCCGTCGGTTTCTATCAAGCAGCAATGGGGCGAGCGTTTTGAAGAATGCTATCTGCCTGAATCTGAAAAGATCTACGATTATGTTTCATACGATCTCACAAAACCGAAACTCCTTACAAGCATTACTTATCAGGCATTGCATGCTGCCGTCAACAGACTGCAGACAGAGGCAGAAGCAGGGGAGGATACCCTTGAATCCGAATCGGCTTACGATTTCACCTCCTTTGATCTGATTGAAACCGTAAAAATGGCAGGCATCCGCACATTGTGTCTGGATGAGGCGCATCACTTGAAAAGCGAATGGCAGCGTGCGCTTGAAAAATTCATCACCCTCATCGGTAAGGATGTAACCGTTATTTCCCTGACTGCAACACCGCCTTATGATTCCGAAAGCGGTGAATGGAACCGCTATGTGAAGCTTTGCGGTGAGATTGATGAGGAGATTTTTGTACCGCAGCTTGTCAAACAAAAGACGCTATGTCCGCACCAGGACTATATTTATTTCAGCTATCCCACTGAAGCCGAAGCGGAAATGATCAGAAACTACAAGCAGAAGGCAAAGGAATGTACGCAGTATATTCTCAGCAACGGCTATATGACGGCGGCTTTGCGCAACGCAGGCATTCTCGGTGATAAAGGGATTGCCGATGAAGTGCTGTATGATCACGTCAACGGCTTTTGTGCACTGATTACGGTGGCTGTTGCCCAAGGGGCAAAAATACCGCAGGCAGTCATTACGAAGCTGTTCGGCAAAAAGCCGATTCCTGCAAATACCCCGGCGACCACACAGTCGGCTTTTCAGTTTGTTATTGATACGCCCGAAGTTTTTTCTGAAGCGCTTTCGCAGGAAGTGCAAGGTATTCTTGCTGAAAATGCACTCATCGAAAAGCGCAGGGTGCAGCTCATTTCTAACGATAAGCTCGACAGAATGCTCGCATCCTCCATGGGAAAGCTGAAATCCATGGAAATCATCGCATTGCACGAGGTAAAAAATCTCGGCGATTCGCTGCGTATGCTGGTTCTGACCGATTTTATCAAAAAGGAAGTCAGAAAAAGCATCGGAACAAGCGAAGAGCTTCACACCATGGGTGCAGTGCCCGTGTTTGAGGCGATCCGACGCGCTGTCGGAGCAAAAGCAAAGGTAGCTATGCTGACAGGGTCGCTGGTCATTCTGCCGGACAGTGCCGTGAAACTTGCACAAACGGAAGCCGAAAAATCGGGTGCAACCTGCAGTGTAAAGTCCATTGACGGCACCGCCCACAGCGAAGTCGTTTTCAGCGGTTCGAACAAGCATAAAGTGGGCATCATAACACGTATATTTGCCGCAGGGGAGATCAACATTCTGGTCGGCACAAAGTCCTTGCTCGGGGAAGGATGGGATTCCCCGAACATCAATTCTCTGATTCTTGCAAGCTTTGTCGGCAGCTTCATGCTTTCCAATCAGATGCGCGGCAGAGCCATCCGTATTGATAAAAATAATCCCGAAAAGGTTTCCAATGTCTGGCATCTTGTAACAGTGCTGCCCGAAGATGAGTCGAAAAATGAAAATGAAATAGAAGGCAGCGATTTTGACACCGTAAAGCGCCGTTTTTCCTGTTTTCAGGCACCTGCCTATAACAAGGATATCATTGAAAGCGGCATCGGCAGAATCGATATTTTAAAGCCGCCTTACAATGCGCAGGGAATAGACCGCATCAACCGTGAAATGCTGCGTCTTGCGGCAGACAGAAGCACCGCCGCATCCCGCTGGAGCGCATCCGTAAACGAAAACAGCCATTATTCGGTAATCGAATCCGATGAAGTGCCGCTGTCGGTTTATCCCAAGGATACGGTCAAAAAGAGTAAAATCCTCGCCATTGTATTTGCCGTGCTTGCACTCATCGGCATTGTGCTGTGCATCAGCCTGACCGGCTTTGCAGCCGTGACCGGCATTGTCATCGCTTTGCCGTCACTGTATTTGTGTTTCAAAAAGGCAAGCTATGTCAGTAAGAATGCTTCTCCCGAAAAAACGGTCAGCGGCTTTGCGAATGCAGTTCTGAAAGCCCTGCAGGAGGCAAAGGAAATTGAGTCCTCATCAAAAATAAAAGTGCAGGTGCAAAGAAATACCAACGGCAATGCGGTTGCCGTCAGCCTGAACGGTGCTGCCGAGCGTGAAAAAAAAGTATTTCTTAGGGCGGTGCGTGAATTGTTTGCACCCATTGATGATCCGCGTTATGTCATCATCGGCACAAGCAGGATGTTCGGTGCTGTCAGGCGCGAATATGATAACAGCTTTGCCTGCCCGACTGTGTTCGGCGTGAATAAGGAAACAGCGGAAATTCTGCAAAAGAATCTGAAAACTCCCGTGGGCAATTTCGAGCTTGTGTTCACCCGCAGTGACAACGGCAGAAAAATACTCAATGAGTGTAAAAAGAAATAATTAAGAAAAATGAAAGGATATTGTTTATGGGATTATTAAGTAAAATTTTTGGTAAAAACAAAAATACAGTTAATTTGACAATTGAAACAACTTGCACAGTGAATAGAGATAATTCATTGCCTGAATATAAAGGAGATTATGCACAGGCTAATTTTTTGAATATCTATAAAAAAGCTACTCCTATAAAAAAAGAAGATCAATACCAACAATATTTTAAATATCATTTTGGAATTGTGAATCCTCGAGATTATCATAGAAAAATGATTTCAGAAGGTTTTCTTGAAGAGGCTTCTGTGGAAGATGTTTTGCAATCTCTAAAAACTGATGAATTAAAAAACATTCTTTCAATGCTTAATCTGACAAAAACAGGAAAAAAAGACGATTTAATAAAACGGATATTAAATAGTGAAAGTGACCTTTCTTTTATAAAGAAAGCAGAAGTGCAATATTCAATTTCACCAAAAGGCGAAACTTATCTAAAGGATAATTATGATTTGATTGATTTATATGCAAAGAGAGACACTTATTTTGTTACTTATGAAGAATACATAGAACAAAAAATGAAGTCTCCAAAAATGCCTTATCATGATATATTGTGGGGTATATTTAATAAAAGAATGCATCGAGATATAACTACTGATTGTGGATGCTTTCAACATTATTGTATGTATCATTTATTGATTGATGAAAAACGCTTTTCACTTGCATTAGAACATTATTTGATGTATTTTGTTTTGGAAATCAATGTAGCAGGTGAAATGCGACGTTACATTGATTCATATAAAACGTTGTCGTCATTATATTCATACAAGGAATATCGTGAGCGTTTTCCTTTTCATTCTTTTGAATTGCATGGGCAAGAAAAAATATATTCTCTTAGAGAATATTTTAATCATGAGATGATTGAACGTTGTTACAATCCTGGCTTTTATGAGATAATTTCCAAAGAGGAATTTAACACTATTATTGCAAATATACTTAATGATAGTTTGGATAATGAATCGACAGAAAATATGATTAATACCCGCATGGAAAAGATTATAGAGAAAGAAATGAAAAGAATCAAATGATAGCTGCAAAAAGAAAGGATGTGGTCTTGTGAACGAAAAATACGGAAAATCGGGGGCGAAAGAAAACACCCCGTCCAAAAGCGAATATTTTTCCTGGATCAACAATACAAACGAGGGGTCTACCGAAGCACAGACCCTTTTGAATTTTGCTTATTTTGATTATTTAAAACGCACTTACGGAATGCAACTCGACATTTATGCTTGGGATGCGGGTAATCTTGACGGTGCACGCGAAACCTACGAAACCTTTGATTCTCCCAAAATAAAAGCGCAATTTCCCAACGGCTACGGCCCCATTGCCAAAGCGGCTGAAAAACTCAACACACGGCTTGGTGTCTGGGGTGGTCCCGACGGCTTCGGAAAAACGAAGGAAAGTGCCGAAAAGCGACTTGAACAGATGGTCAGTCTTGCCCGTGATTATCGTTTTGCACTGTTTAAATTCGATGGTGTCTGCGGCCAACTTGCACCTGAAAACAGACCTTATTTTGTGAAAATGATGCAGGAATGCCGCCGTTATCAGCCTGATTTTATTCTGCTCAATCATCGTCTTGATTTCGGTGAAGAGGGAATGCAATATGCCACCACATTTCTGTGGGAAGGTGTTGAAACCTATGTCGATGTACATATTGCAAACGACCGCTGTGCACCGCACCACAGAGCCTATATGATGTCAAGAGGCAATACACCGAATATGACCCGCATGACCGAAGATCACGGTGTGTGCATTTCTTCGCAGAATGAATATTTTGAAGATGAACTCATTATTCAGGCTTTCGGCAGAAACCTGATTCTTGCTCCCGAAATTTACGGCAATCCGTGGCTTTTGCGCGATTTTGAGCAGGCACATCTTGCCCGTATTTTCAATCTGCACCGCCGTTGGAACGATATTCTTGTGGACGGCTTTGAACTGTCGGGGGACACCTACCCCAAACACACGGTTATCAGAGGTTCAACCGCCCGCCGCTTTATCGCCACGGGTAATATGACATGGAATGAAAAGACCATGCAGGTGCCGCTGAACGATTCAATCGGTCTTGCTGAATGCAAAAAAGTTGCCGTTTTTGTGCATCATCCTTATGAAAAGTTTGTCGGATTTTTTAATTACGGCGAAACGGTCAATATAGACCTCGAGCCCTTCCGGGCAAGCCTTGTGCAGATCTGCGATGCCGACAAAGCTGACAAAGTGCCGCTGTACTGCGAATATGAGGTTTTGCATGAAACCGCAGACGGCATTGCCGATAAAATAAAAATCGTGTCCTGCATGGGTGATATTACTTTGCCCGACGGTACAATCCATGCCGCCGAAGCGTTTGACAATACCCTTCGTGCTCCCAAGCTGCTCGGTGAACTGTCGGCAGACAGCCTTTGCGAAGTTCCCGAAATCAGCGAACAGCAGTTGGAAACCCTGCTTTTTGCACAAAATCACGACAGCCTTGAACGGCAGGCGGTCAACAAAGCGGGGTTGACTGCTATTCCTGAAGTGCAAGCTGCAAGAGATGCATTCTTTGCACAAAAAACCTATGCACTGCGAGGCATTGAAAGCCGCTTTGCCTTTGACGGCAAGGACGAAACCTTCTTTGACGGAACAAGCAAGCTGCATTACGGCGGCTATCGCATCGAGGGTGGTTGCCTGCGTGTTGATTTCGGTTCCGTTTATGATGCCGATTGTGTTGAAATCACCTATTTTGATTCCGATGAACAGTTTGTCTTCCGCAACAGCATTCAGATGCAGGGTCCGACGGGTGTCTGCAGTTATTCTGCCGACCTTGCCGAGTGGAATAAGACGAGTGTTGACAGCGTTTATGTGCTGCGTTCCGAAACTGCCCCCGTGCTCGTGCAGGATGTGCACAATGTGATCGAAGTCAAGGGAAAACGCAAGTGCGTCCGTTACCCCGTAAACGGGCAGATCCGCTACTTCCGTATGCCTTGTCCTTTGGATCGTATTTACAAGATCGCACTTATGAAAGACGGAAATGAAATAAAATTGCAATCCCCGAAAGCCAACAATCTTCTGCCCGCCGGCAGAAAGGTCGAATATGCCAAAGAACTGCAGATAAAAGTGCCTGCAAGCGATTGGAAAGACGGTTGCTATATCAGTGTGGCTTTGGACGGTAAACACGGCAGGGAAGGTGCTTATGCACTGTTGGAATCAGACGGTAAAATTATGACCGCCCCCGACCGTGCTCCGAGTTATCAGGCAAACGGCTGGGAATGTCCGCCGTTCCGTTCCGTTCATCAGGATCACCATTACACCTACTATTTCCCCATTGCAAAGGAAATGTGCGACAAAGACCTGACCGTGCGCATTCTCGGCATGGATAAAGAAAAATCAGACTACCCCGTGCAGGTGTATCTCTGCGATGAAAACAGAGAACTCGACGGAATTGTATTGTCTTTGTAAGAAAGAGAATAAAACAAAAAGCAGGGAATTTTCGGTTCCCTGCTTTTGCATTTGTGCGTTATCAGTATAATCCGCCGTTGTATTTCTTTTGCACCTTACCGATGCACACAAAGCCTGCGACAAGTCCTGCAAGCAGGATACAGACAGACAGCACGGCAAACGTTTCTCCAACCAAAGCAACAGCTCCGCTTGCAAGCATTGTGACTGCAAACACGAACAAGGTTTTGCCGAATGCTTTGCCGTACCCTTTTTTGTCGGTCACATTCTCCTGATGATAAGAATGAATCAGATTTGTTCTGCCTTTGTATACGGCAATGCCGAGAACAAGAAAAACAAGTGAAACAAAAAACAGGATGATGCTGTACAGGATCAAACCATAACCTCCTTCAAAGATGTAACTCATTTTTGATTTGTTCCGCAACGGGCAAGAAAGCTGTTGCATCATCTTGCTTATCAAAGTTTGAATTGAATATCTGCGCAATGATGCTTGCAATTTCTTGTGTGGACAATCCGGGCTGAATTTGTGTGCTGATTTCCTGTGACTCGCTGTCAAACTCATCTTTCGGTGCGCCGCTTGCCAATAAGCCGTAATAGTCCATTTTGTCAATGTGTTTCTTTACAATCAGAAAAGTTTTGTTATCAGGCATAATATACTCCGTTTTGTATTTTGTAACAGTGTTTTCAAGCCAATCGGATTTAAAGTAAAAATCAAGGCGAAGCCTTGTATATCATCAATTTCGAAGAAATTGCATATCATCAAAGCGGAACGCTTTGCATCTCATCATTGCGAAAGCCTGTGCAGCCTTCGGCTGATGATATGCGCCTTCGGCGATGATATGCACCCTTGCGGGTGATGATATGCCATTGCTTTCGCAATGGATACAAAAAGAAGCCCTGTTCCGTGGAACAGGGCTTCTTTTTGGTGCCGGTGACCGGGGTCGAACCGGTACGGTATCGCTACCACTGGATTTTGAGTCCAGCACGTCTGCCAATTCCATCACACCGGCGTAGTGGTGATATTATATGCTATTTGCACAAGAAAATCAAGTCCTTTTTATAAAAAAACTAAAAAAATCCTTTTTTTGTTGCAATCGGAAATATACTTTGCTACAATAAATTTATATGAATTGAGGAGGTTTAAATTTCATGAAACGCTTTCTTGCTATTTGCACGGTAATTGCACTGCTGACAGGTTGTTTTGCTCTGTTTGCCGTTGCGGAAGATGTCCCGGTTATCTACTATATTGATGCCGAAAACGGCAACGATGCCAATGACGGCAGAACGCAGGCAACTGCCGTGCAGTCCGTCAATGGTCTTAAAATCACAGACCTTGGCCCCGGGACGAAGTTCTTGTTCAAAAACGGCGGTGTGTATGACTGTAATGTTGTAATCTCCGAATGGGAAGGCACCAAGGAAAATCCGATCGTCATTTCGTCTTACGGTGAAGGCGAAACCGCCATTCTGAAAACCGACCTTCACACCGAAGTGTTTCAGCTGATCGACAGTTCTTACATCACCATTTGCGATCTTTCCATCACCGCACCCAACGGCGGCGGCATCTGGATTGATACGCTGAACAAGACCAGTGTGGGTATCACGCTCGACAATCTTTATTTTTACGATATGCAGAATCACACCGTCACCTCCCGTGATGATTTCAGCCGTGGTGCGGCAGCAGCAAGAGCAGCCGTGATCGTTAAGGGTTTGCCTGCCCGTTCCCGCTATGCGGTCAACGATCTGACCGTTTCCAATTGTGAAGTATATAACTGCGGCAACGGTGTTATTCTTTGGGGTTCATGGAACGATGCACAGCAGCCCTGGTGCGAAACCGAAGAAGAAATCGACCCTGTTTACAACACGGGTGTGTTGATTGAGCATTGCTATTTCCACGACATGGATGCGGAAGCGGTTGTCGTCGGCATGTGTGACGGTGCCCTTGTTACGCACTGCAGAGCCATCAACTGCTGTCAGGGACTCGGTGTGGATGAAAACGGCGAAATTCTGTATTTCACCGCCGCCATGTGGTTCTGGGGCAGTGAAAACAGCACCATTCAGTATTGTGAAATCGCAGGTCAGAAAAACGTCGGCGACGGCATGGCCGTCGACTTCGACTCTCATTCCAACAACTGCACCTATCAGTACATCTATTCCCATGACAATACCCGTTTTATGTGCAACTGCCCGAATTACAGCGGTCAGCACAACAACACCGTGCGTTACTGTCTTTCCGTCAATGACAACGGCGGCAGAAGCACCTGCGCAGGCGGTTCGGGGGAATACGGCTTCCGTTTCTACAACAACACCATCATCAACTGCGGCGAATTCCAGTTCTTCAATATCTACGATTCTTACATTGCCAATAACATCATTGTTCCGGCAGAAACCGAAGTCATTTCTTACCGTCTGAACGAACTTCTTTTGGCAGGCAATACCTTTACCAACAACTGTTATTATAATGTTCTCACACCGCTCTTTGACCCGACGGCCATCAACACCAGACCCGGCTTTACCGCGGATGACTTTGCCGATTACAACAGTTTTACCCTTTCTGCGGATTCCCCGCTGATCGGTGCAGGTGTGGCTGTGGAAGACGATTGCACAGTCGACTTCTTCGGCAACGCAATTGAAAGCAACAACATCGGCTGTTATGCAGGCACCGGCACCAAGACCGAATACAAGGAAGAAAGTGTAATCGGCTGGGTGATTCGTATGATCAAGCATATTATTGAAATCATTGTGCATGAAATCATGATTGCATTGGAAGATATTTTATAACAAATGAAAAACATTGTTTTAATCGGAATGCCGGGAGCGGGCAAAAGCACGGTCGGTGTTCTGCTTGCAAAATCCCTGCTTGCGTCATTTTGCGATACGGACCTGATTATTCAGAGGGAATGCAAAAAAAGCCTTTGCGAAATCATTGCCGAGATCGGTATTGATGCCTTTGTGCAGACCGAAAACCGCATTGTTGCCGCACAAACCTTTGAAAACTGCGTGATTGCAACCGGCGGCAGTGTGGTGTACGGCGAAGACGCAATGTGCAATCTGTGCAAAAACGGTACGGTTGTTTATCTGCAAGTCACGGCAGAGGAACTTGAAAAACGAATCTGCAACATTAAAACAAGGGGCATTGCAATGAAAGACGGTACTTCCATTGCCGAGCTTTTTGCAGAGCGTGCTCCGTTGTATGAAAAATATGCAGACATCACGGTGGATTGCACGTTGCTTACACCCGAAGAATGTGTTGATGCAATCATTGAAAAACTGTAAAAACTACAAAACCTGCAAGGAATTCTCCCTGCAGGTTTTTTTGTTCGCCTTATTTATGCTTTTTTGATTTTGACCGCCTCGTAAGTGCTCCACGCTATGCAGGCAACTGCCGATATTGCAAAGAGGATGGTATGCAACGAATTGATTTCATTGATATTGCGGTATTCTTCGGTGCAGATGAACAGATAGAAAACAGCAATGAATGTGACGAAAAACAGCAACAGAACACGGCAAAAAACATCCATGCTGATCTTTTCCGCGTTGAATCCTGCGAATTTTACAAGCAGACCTATTAAAACAGCGGCAATGGCAACACCGATGACCGCCCCGATAATGGTGGTTGTGTCCGTGGTGTCAAAACGAAGAATGGCAGGACGGACAATGTTGACACCGATCACGCCGAATCCGCCGATGAAAACAAGCACCTTTCTGATCTTTTCGGGAATAAAGTCGAAGGTGATTTCAGGCACATCTTCGGTCGGTTGCAGTTTCAGCAACACCGCCGTGATGATCACACCTGCAATAAAGCCCGTGAAGTATTCCCAGTTTGACCATGCATAAACGAATGTGCCCGTGTATTGGGGCAATGCATTTCTGAATCCGCCGTTGCAGAAGAAGAAAAACAGATCCGCAACCGTGATGCCGATGCCGAATGCCGCACAGATGACAGCCCCGATTTTGGCGGCAATTTTGTCTTTGATTGCAAAACGCACCACAAACAGGGAAACCACCGCTTTTATGGCATTGGAAATGACCTGCACTTCGGAGAAATAATTTCTGCCGCCGTGAATTTTTTTGCCCCAGGGAATGCTTGCAAAATGCTGCATATAAACGCTGTAAGCACTGCCCTCGATCCCCGCTTTTTCGAGCCCCTGCTCAAACAGGTCTGCCGCCTGCGGCTGCACAAGCTCAATGACCCAGTGCGACACACTCGCTTTGGTAATCAGGTCTACCGCATAGAAGACGGCAATCAGAATCACAAAATCTTTGATTTTCCATTGCTTGTCGCTGTAACCTCTGCCGAGGAAAATACCGAACAGCGTGACCGTGCCAAGCCCTAAACAAAGCATCATGAACACTGCCGAAAAAACACTGATGTCAGACGTCAGCACCTCGTCGTCCACCGTTGCACTGCCTCTCAGTGTACCCGTGATCTGCGACAGCAGGGTACCCCATGCAGGGGTCGTCAGCACAAAGGACGATACCGTAAATGCGATCCACCCCAGGTCCATTTTTTTGCGTGCACCGAGAACGACCGTCACAAACAACGTGTAAACGAAGCCGACCATCAGCACACCCGATTCCGAGCCCCAGCCGTGCTCGCCTCTTGCGCGCCATGACATACCGACAAGCAAGCCGCCGATGAGAACAAGAATGATTTTTTCAAAAACCGAACGGTTTTCCGTTTTCATCATAACCACATCTCCATTCCGAAAAGGAAAAATACAAAACTCATTGTAGCACTTTTTTCAAAAAATGGAAGTAGGGAAATAAAAAAATTACTACTGTTTATAAATGATATCATATCGATAATTCACGATTCTGTATCCTGCGTCAACAGATGTGAAGTTACCGTGTTTTTTTGCATATTCGCCGTTCTGAATATCATCAAACGGCAACGCACCTTTTGACAGAATATCGTTGGTGATAAATCTGAAAATCGTTTTATACAGGTTGTTATTTTCCTTACCGTCTGCAAAGTGGATTGCACAGCAGTTGTTGAACCGCATTCCGTGAACTTCGTCAATTCCGCACCCTGCAACGGCAATCAGATTATCCTTTTCAAAAACACCGTATTCGAGGTTGTTTTCATCAAGATAATCCTGTTCGTTCAGCAAGTGCCTTACATATCCGTCTTTTCTGCCGTTTGCCCATTTTGTAATCGCTTTTTTATCTTCAGGGGTCAGCAGTCTGATTGTGATATTCTCGGGAATTGAACATTCAAAAGGCGCACCGAAATATAACGCCTGCGGTGTGACCTTGAGGGGTTCCGATATACCGAAGGCAGCAAGGATTTCTTTGACATCTTTCTCATTTTTATCTGAATAAAATGTTTTTTTCTGCGGAAAACGGTTTATCCAATCAGCCAACATTTTAAAATCGTCTGTCTGCATTTCAAGATAACAATTGCCGTTAAAATCATCACCGACACCGATAAAGCCGTTTTCATACTTGCCGTCAGGAGCAACGATGGTAAGTCCGCAATATTTGATTGTTGTGCAGAAATAGCCGTAGCGTTTGGCATCCTTTTCAAGGAGAAAATCAATCACTTCGGCAGAATCAACAATCATAAAATCGGGATTGTTATGCACAAAACGGCTTGCAACGGTTTTGTCCGTTATCTCACCCATGCACATCATTCGGCTTTTGTTGGCAGAACGGTATTCACTCGGAGTAATACCATACTTTTTCTTGAAAGCCTTTGTGAATCCCTCGTGTGAATCGTAGCCGATTTCAAGGGCTATATCAAGCACTGAATTGTCGGTGGTGCGAAGAAGAAAAGCCGCCTGTTTCAAGCGGATATAATGAATGTAAGCAGTAACGGTAAAGCCCGTGTGCGAAAGAAAAATGCGGTTGAAATAGTCAATTGAAAAGCCTGCATTTTTCGCGACATCTTCAACGGATATACCGTTTTTGGTAGCATTCTGCTTTGCAAACTGAACCGCATTGAAAATAAGCTCTGTATTTTCCATAGTAACATCTCCTGAACATAATAGTGTGTAAAAATCGACCTTTACAACAACATTATATCTGTAATCAGAAATGTTTTCTTGAACAAAAACGATTTATTTGATATGAAGTTTGTAAATTTTTTGTTTCTCCATATCCTCACGGTAAGCAAAATAATCCTCGGGTGGTTTTACTGTTTCAATAAGTTCTGCACCGAGTTTTTCAATTGTTTTGTAGGAAGCAATATTGCTTTCATCGCAAGTAATTATCAGTTCATTCATTCCGTGAGCTTTTGCAACATGAAATACAAGCTTGCAGGCTTTGTATGAATAATGATTGCCTCGATATCCCTTGTCAATTTCATAACCGATATTGCCATTGTAATATGAATGATAATTACTGCCGATACGAATACTTATTTTTCCGACAGGTGTATCATCAATAAATATTTCGTAGTAATAGAATGGCAACAATTCATCATCACCGTTATATTTCTGCAATATCTTCAATGTGATTTCACCGTCAGACAAAAAATTGAAGTCGTTCATAAATTCAAACTTACTCATTTTATATCATCCTGAAAAACAACGTCAATCTCTGTTTCGTCCGGCACTTCAAATATGGAAGCAAATTTTTCAGCGAGATTATCATCAATATAATAAGCACTTGTTTTTTCTGCAAGCACGGCTTTATTTCTTTTTGCCAGACGATACTTCCATGTTGCATCGCTGATTTCAATATAATGAAGCTCGCATTCAATGCCGCGGGATTTGTAAAACTCTTTTGCGGACTCTCGTTCTTTTTTTGTCCAGAAGCCCCAGTCAAGAACAACGCTGATATCGTTTTTAATCAGTTCCAAGGATTTATTGAACAGATATTTCTCTGTTTTTTCAACGTATTCATCGTGCTTTTCACCGCAATGCTGCCCGAAAAGAGTAAGGGTGATTTCATCGACGGACAGCAACACCGCATTATGATCCGTGCAGAGCATTTTTGCGTACGTGGTTTTGCCGCAGCAAATCTTGCCGCAGATCATAAACACCTTTGCCATGTTTACCACCTCTTATTTGTTCATTTTATCAACGAATTCGCTGTTTCTTGCTGTCAGTTCGACCCACGCAGGTCTGAAACCGCTTCTTATTGCATTGCGAACAGATTTAATATTCGACCATGCTGCACAGTAAAACGGTACTTTTCCGCGTTTCAGTATTTCAAGAGCAATCCTGCTTGTGATCGCGGATGCAACACCTTTTTTTCTGTATTCAGGTAACACATCGACACCGATCTGATACATTGTTTCGCAATCCGCAGAACATCCTGCAAGTCCTATGAGTTTACCGTCATCAAATGCACCGACGGCAAGTTTGTCAAGATGTTTTCGACTTTTGCACAAAGCGTTGCCCCACGCAGCGGTGTAATACTGCTCAAATTCTTCGGGGTGTAAAACTCTTATTTCATAATCGCAGGATAATTCTTTAAGTTCGTTGATATCGGGCAGAAAGTATTCTGCCATAAAGCAAACTTTATATTCAAACTGTGCCAACTTCTCGTTGAGAGCAATAACATTGGGCGATTCAAAGCAATGCTCAACAGGGAATTTTCCTATGTACCATTCAACAGTTTCTTTCATCCTTGGACTGACCTGAGCGACAATATTATTTCCGTATGACACCAAATCACACTCAAGCGGCAAGGGCATATACACCCTTGCTTTTTCATTTTTCTTTGATAAAACAATCTTGTTTTCGATCGCAAGAAAATCCTCAGCATTGCAATTGCAGTCAAAAGCCGATTGTTGTAGTGCTATTTGTAATATTTCTTGATTTGTCATATTATCACCTGTTTAGTCGCTTTCAAGGTAAATGTTGCACCCCATTTATTCAGCACCTCAACGTCAGAAAAACCTGCTGCAAGCAATGCTTCGGTTTCGTGTTCAACAGTCAACGGGGTGTCATAATGATAAAATTCATTATCATCAATGCCTTGTTCTTTTTTGAGCCGGAGCAGTTCGTTTCTGAATGTATGTTCATTCTCATCGGATAAAGCGAAGTAATCGGTAAGAATAAAATATCCGTTGTCTTTCAGTGCTTTGCAGAGTTTTGTGTACAGCGGGATTTTTTCTTCCTTTGTAAAATGGTGCAGAGATTCAACAGAAACGGCAGCATCAAAAGTGTTTTCTTCAAACGGAACATCAAAATAGGAACCGCAAATCAATGTCAGATCTTTTTCGGGAAATTTGTTTTTCAATGCATTCAGCATGGATGCAGTCAAATCAATACCTGTTATTTTTGTCGTAGGGTTGCATTTGAAATAATATTCCAATTCCAGACCTGTTCCACAGCCCAGGTCAAGTATTTTTACACCGTTGGTCATTGGTAATAAGTTTGCGGTAAAGGGATAAAACACATCTGCGGATTCGATGTTTGTCATCATATGCTCATCGTAACCGTCTGATCTTTTATCAAAAAACTCATTCATTTTTTCAAGCATTATTTTCTCCTGTTTATAGCTCTTTTTGAAACAGAGCTCGCAATTAGTGTTTGTTGTTTTTTCAACATGTCAGTTTCCTTTCGGTGTATAAGAGGAAAGAATTTCGCGTATATCCTGTTTGTAAATATTACTGCCGAGGATATCGCCGTTTGCACCGAAGCAGATTGCCCTTACATCTGTCGGATCTTCCCAATACGGGTTTTTGTCCGTTTTGCTCAAGTCAAAATATTCGCTTAAATATTTCAACGCATTTCCGCTCGGAAAAATCACATTTCCCTCGGCAGTTTCAATGCCGATATCGTTGAATTGTTTGAGAATTTCTCTTGTTTTTATGTTGTACGCATTGTCGTCTTCTGTGCTCACAAGCCATGCGGGATGCACTTGCAACTGCACGGTGTGGTATTGCTGCACCGCTTTTGCAAAGGTTATGACGGGGGCAATCGGAATGGTTTCCTGATGAAAAGCATCCACAGAAAGCAGAATTTCATTGACACCGCTTTCAATCAGGCAATCGGCAACAAGGGTGATTTTGTCGGGGTTGTTGCTGAAAAAGCCGTTGGTGATAAGCTGCCGTTGAGCAATGCCCATTTCTTTGGCGGCTTTGTGAATCTCGCAGACGGTGTCGGGACAAAGCAAGGGCTCACCGCCGAAGGTCATAACGGAGGTGATGTTGTATTCCCGTGCAATCTTGTGCACGACATCAGCCGCGAGGTCTTTGTCAATATGCTCGTTGGTTTTGTGCTCCCCTTGGGAACAGTGCTTGCAGTGCCCCGTGCAGGCAGCAGTGACAACGAACTCTATCCGATTCAGATTTTTTAAGTATGTATTCATTTCTGTTTCCTCGTCAAAGCAGTTCAAAAACCGCCGTCTGATGTTTTTCTAAAAAGATTTTTATGCAGTCGGTTTCATGTTCTTCAAAATCCGCACCGAACAGGGGACGGACTTTGTATTTTGCAGGCAGTTTAATCTGTGTTTCGCCGTCTTTGGTCACATGAATTCCCACAAATCCGTTGCCGCAGTAAATCACACTGTCTTGTTCATTATAGCAATGTACACCGTGCGAAACAAGGTAATCGCGAAGTTCTGTTTTTGTGAAAGACGGGTGTTCCTCTGTCGGATGCAAAGCGGGAATGTGCATTTCTTCGCAAAGTGCGGCCGCATTTTTGCCGCTGTCCGACGGCAGGGGAGCAGTAAAGATTGCCGCTTTGTATTTGTGAAGCACCCTTGCGGCATCTTCCGTCATGCAGATGTCAAAGGGAATCCCCGTGTTGCCCATGGAACCTCTTGTCTGATTCACCCGATGCACATAGTCTGTGTGCCGCGGATTGTTCAGATATGCTTTTTCGTCAATGAATAAAACCGTTTCGGCAGACGGAAAACGGTCATTGTCATTCTCCCTGACCGATTCCGCAAGCTGCTTCATTTTTGTAAGCTCTGCCATGATGTCGAAATCATGATACCAGCCGCCCCACATGTCAAACCACCAGATCCCCGAGCCGTTCACGACCTGCCGTGCAAAGGTCTTGCGCAGGGCAGACAAGGACAATTCCGCCGTGTCGGGACCGCACCATACGGTCTTGTTGCCGTTCTGATCGTGCGTGCCGTAAAATTCGTCAGAATACAGCCCGGGTCTGTTGTCCTGCATTCTGCGTGTCAGATGGGTTCTGATGTCGCATTCCGCAAAATACAGCTTGTCGTGCAGCTTCAAAGAAGCAGACGGGAGCATGTCACCCCAATCCACACCGAAATTGCGGTTTTGTTCATAAGCACATGGGGATGAGAAAAAGTCGATATACCGCGAATCAATAATAAACCGCAAGCCCTGCAAGCCCCACAGATAATCGTGTACAAAGGCATTGTAGCCGTAAAAAACGCCCACGATTTGCGCATGGTGTATATGTTCCTTGAGTGCCTTGCAGAAGTATTCCACCGTTTCGGCATTTTTTTGGCAACTGAATTCCCCGAAACGGCTGACCGCTTCCATGTATTCTGGTTTGTTGAAATCATCCCTTGTCAAAGTCGGCACATCTGCAACGCCGTAAGTGTTTTGCATCCATGAGCGAAACTGTGCAAGGCTTTGTTCACAGAAAGAACCCGCAAGGTCATGGTGAATCCATTCCTGCGTGCTGCCGCCGCAAAGCTGATAGCCTGCAATGCGGTCTGCATAATCGGCATTGCGGATGTGGTTAACCAATGTTTTTAATAATGTTTCCCCGTCACGGCGGAACCGGTCGGAATACAGCGATTCCCGCCTGCCTGTCGGTGTTGCAACGGTTTCTTTTTCATTTTCGGCTATCCATTTGCGGGGCATGGCAATGTTGATGCGCGGAAAAATAAAAGCATCGGGGCAGTCTTTCAGAATGCGTTTTACGGTGCTGTCAAATTCGGAATAATCGGGTGTGTCCGTTTCAAAAACACCTGTTCTGAACGGCGTGAAGCCCGTGACATTGTTAATTGGCAAATCCGTAAAAGAAACATTCACAAAGAACATTTTATATCCGCTTTTTGCAAAATCGGAATATTCCCCGCGTTCCTCAAAATAGGTTGTGTAAGCAAGCGGTGCGTGCAATGCGCCGTCAATCTGCAAGCACGGAATGCCGTTTTTGAATACAATACTGCTTTGAAGCATCAAAATCCCTCACTTTACAGACAAGGTTGCTATGTATTGCGGATAAAATTTGCCGATTTCATTGCCGCCTTCGCGGTCGCGGTCTTCATATAATGCTTTAAGTGTAAATCCGGCTTTGAGTTGACCGCCGATCTGTTCTTCAAGTGTATGACTGAACTGTATGCCGTCGCCGTTTGCAATCATTGTCTCGCGTCTTTCTTTCGGCATTTTCAGCGGATTGAACGGCAGGGGATTGACCACTTTCAAAGGGTCATTTTCTTCAAACAGGAAGTCTATACCGTTATCAAGTCCCGCAAGCAATCTGCCGCCTTTTTTCAGCACACGGTAACATTCATTCCAGACATGATAAACATCTTCCACATAGACATTTGAAACGGGATGAAAAATAATGTCAAAACTTTCATCCTCAAAGGGGAGCGTCTTTGACATATCCCCCTTGATAATTTCAATGTTGTAGCCTTCTCTTTCGGACACCGTTTTTTCTGCTTCGAGTTGTTTCTCGGAATAATCAAACACAGTGCATTCTGCGCCGAGTTTTGCAAGCACGGGCATTTGCTGACCGCCGCCGCTTGCAAGCCCTAACACCTTTTTTCCTTTTAAGTCACCGAACCATTCGTGCGGAACAGCAATGCAAGGTGTGAGATAAACTATAAAATTATCAACGGTTGTTTTTTCGTATTCTTCGTGGCTTATGGGCAATGTCCATGCACAGCCGTCTTCCGCCCACAAATCCCATGTTGAAGAATTGATTTTTGTGTAGTCAAGCATAATTATATCCTCTTCATCAGTTTATAATATTCTCCGTTTTCATCCGTGCCGTCAAACAGCACTTCGGTGAAGCCGAATTTTCTGTACAGGTGCAATGCGGTTGTGTTATTTTTGTCTACACCGATTGTCATTTCGTTGAAACCCATTTCTTGTGCTTTGTTTATTAAGAAAGCAAGAATCTCACTGCCGATGCCCCGATTGCGGTATTCCTTTTTGACGATCATCCTTGAAACATACACCCGTTTTCCGCGAATGGTATAGTCGGGATCGCCTGTGTCTAAAACCAATGCCCCCTCGGCGATAAATTCACCGTTGATTTTATAAATAAACACAAGTCGGTTACCTGATTCAATTTCTTCTTTCCATTGAAGGCTAAGGGGTTGTGTTTGCATGTTCCAGATGTTTGAACACTTGTGGTATTCCTCGGGTTTGAGGGGTTCAATAACATAGTTTTTCATTTTTTGTTTAATCCTCTGTTGAATTTGCAAGCCAAGCTACCGACTGTTTCAGTCCGTCAATGGTTTTTGTTTCTAAAACGATTCTGCAGTTTTGCTCTTTTGCAAGATTGATATATTTTTTGATGTGCAATTCACCTGTGCCGAGTGCAAGGTGATTTTTTCTGTCTTTGGCATCGTGCAGATGCATATGGTGCAGGCGATTTTTGTGTTGCATAAGAAATTCTTCATCTGTTCCGCCGATGCCGTGATTGTGTCCCACATCGAAAGTCAACGCAAACACTTTTGATTCTAAAAGCATTTCAATGGCTTTTTTCTGAAAATCTGTATAGCCGTCACAGTTTTCAATGCAAATCTTAATATCATTTTCCCCAACAGCGGTTTCACACATATTTCTGAAAGCAAGAATACTTTCAAGATATTGCTCTTTGTATTCCGAAAAAAGATAAACTTTTCTGTCAGGTAAGGTAAAATACACACCTTTTGACAAATGCATATTAAGAACCTTTATGTCAAGCTGTTTTGCAATTTCGATTGTTTCTGCAACAGTTTTTTTGTAAGCCTCTGCAACATGAGGATTGAAATCACAGACATTCAGGTTTTCGTCAAGATGAATTGTGTAGTAAATGCCGTACTTTTTCGCAATGCTTTTGAAATAGTTGACATCCATTTTATCAAGCTGAAATGCAGGCAGATTCATGTTCAGTTCAACGAAATCAAGACCTGATTCTGCACACAGCTTTGCACATTTGGGGAGTGTGTTTGTTTCTATCAATGTGGGCATGCCGAAGTGATGTAGATTCATGGTTCACCCCTGTTTTGCAAAAATTTTGTATTCTTTGTTTAATTTTCCATAGGACATGTTTGCAATTTCTTTTAATGAATGCTTTTTCATAAGATGTTCGATAAATCTGCAGCCGAGGAAATAGCCCACATCCGAATGTCCGTTATACGAACACCAATCTCCGAAGAAATCCTGAACACTTTCTTTTTTATCAAGACGGCGGAGATATTCTATTTTTATTTGGTTCTCGTTTTTATAACACCAATCGAGCCAGCCGTTTTTTTCCTGATGATAAAAATCATTATCACCGCACAGAATATGCTCGCAAACCATGGCAACACCCTCGCAGTAAAGCTGTGCGATTCCTTTTCTGCGTTTGGTAAATTCCGGAATATGCAGATTTCCGTTGTGCTTGTGCCACAGATGACCGATTTCGTGCAGAATCAGGGCGTGCATATTGGTTTCGTCGCCCCAGCCAAGCTCAATGATTTTCTCGATTCCGAGAAGAACGGTGTCCTTGCCGTCCAGCGTAGTTGCCCAGCCTGCACCGTTGCAAAGCCCCAAATACAGAATGATGTTGATATCCGGCTCTGTGTCGAACAGTTTTTTAAGATTTTCTTGCAAACTGTCTGTTACCGATTGAAAACTTCTGCTTACAAGATCGATTTTGTCGGTATGCAACGCATTGTTGAGAACGGGCAGAACATCCTTCTCAAAGTCATATTCTTTTGCATCGTTTTCGCATTTTTCGGGCAGGGCTTTTGAAATTGCACCTGCATATTGCCGCCATGTTTGCAAGTGAAAGCCGTCTGCAAAAAGGGTTTTGATATCTTCACAAGTGTTTATGATTTTCATGTTTCGTACCATTTTTTCAGATCTGCAAAGTTGCCTTTGAAGTGGAAACTGCGTCCGTTTTTGTTGAGTCCGATGTTCTGAAGTCCCATTTTAGTGAGAATGCCGATGGATTTTTCGTTGTGTATGTTTGCATACGCATCCACAAAAATAAGATCCTGCCTTATTTTCTGCTTGACAAAGCCGCACAAGGGTCTGAATAACCCTTTGCCCTGATAATCGGGGTGAAACTGAATTTCTTCCATTCTGAATGTATCGGTGTTTGTGAAATACTGAAAAAAGCCGACCAATTTTTCATCGTCCTGAATCATAATCATCTGCCGTTCCTCTTTTTTCAATCCCTCGCAGACACTGCTGTACCAGCAATGGTAATCTTCCTGCCTTGTGTTGCCCGTCGGGGCAATTTTTCCCATATTGTCCGCAAGAATTGAAAAAATGACAGGTGCGATTTGATGAAACTCATTTTTGTTGAGAAATGAAAATGTAATCATTTGTATATCCTTTTTATGTTGACATTGTGATATAATTTGTGTATAATAAAGATATAATATTGCTATTAAGGAGTTGTGTTTTATGAATATCCGTCCCTCTGCCGCCATCAGAAATAACTACAACGAAATTGCCGAACTGTGCAAACGCACGGGTGAGCCTGTGTATCTGACCAAAAACGGCGAAGGCGATCTGGTTGTGATGGACATTGAATCCTTTGAACGCCGTGAAAAAATGCTGAAACTGCGTGAAGAACTGATGACTGTGGAATCCGAAAGAATGGCAGGCATTGCCGATGTTACGCTCGATGAACTGTCGGATTATCTGGATGAAATCATCGGGGAGTAAACAGTTATGAAGTATAAAGTTGTTATTTCAGACAGAGCAAAAAGGCATCTCGGAAAACATGTCGATTTTTTGAAAAAGGTAAGCATGGCAAGTGCCAAAAAGACAAAGAAAACAATTGTGGATTCTTTGCGTACTTTGTCTGAAATGCCTCGCAGAAATCCGTATGTCAACATAGATGCACTTGACAGAAATTATTACCGAAAAATGCTGATCGACAACAGATATCTTGCTATATACCACATAACAGACGATGTTGTCAGTGTGGATTATATTTTTGATTGCCGTCAGGATTATACTTGGCTTATGCAATAAGTTTTTCGGGGGATTTCGGTCCTCCGTTTATTTTTGTTCAAGATATTTTTGAATGGTTGTGAATTCCCGCAGATACAGGCTTCTGTGGTCAAGTTGTTTGCTTTCATAGGTTCCGAACACGGACAGGGCTTTGTCAAAAGAAAGCCATGCAGGGGTGATGCCGTGGTCGATTTCGGTTTCGGTCAGATGTGCTTCGCCTTTGCCGATGATTTCGCAAAGAAAATAGTGACTTATATACAGCGTTTCAAAGCTGTATTCATTCACAACAAGGAATTTATGAAGTACACGCACGATGTAACCCGTTTCTTCCTGCACTTCTCTTTTGCAGCATTCGCTGAGTGTTTCGCCGTCTTCCAGACCGCCGCCGGGGCTCATGTAAACATTTTTGTTCACTTCGTGCGAAAGCAAAAGTTTGTCTTTATCAATCACAAAAGCACGGCACGAAACACGCACCCGTTCGGGCGGATCGGCATATATTTTGTTGTATTGACGGATGATTTCACACGGCGGTACAAACAGTTCGATTTCGGTATCGTAATACTGCTCCTGAAAATGCACGGCCTGTTCAACTTCTTCTTTTGTAAAATCCATTCCGTGCGGTGCGGCAAGGAGTTTGTCTTCGATATCATTGTGACGATGCGCAATGCCGATGACCTCGGCGGTGTATTCGCAGACGGGGACAGAAATGCCGAGCAGATACACATCGAGTTCTTCACCGTCACCGCCGAGCACAGCGGGGATATAACCGTAATTGATCGGATAGGTGAGGGAATAGCCGTTTTTCTGATGCACATAGCCGATCGGACGGTCGATTTTGATGTGTACGGTTTTTCCGAGAAATGAGTGCACAAGTGCTTTTCTTTCGTTTTCCATATTTGTTACCTTACAATTTGAATCTTTCTTTGATCATTTTTGCGACAACATCGGGGGCAAGCTCGGTGTTGTCGATTTTTATGTAATTCTCAAACGGAATCTCTCCGTCATAGCTTTCAAGACGGTACTTTTTGTCTGCATCCAGCAGATCCTGTTCTGCAAATGCAAGGTCGTGTTTGCTCGGCTTGTGCAAAAGTCTGTTTTCGCTTTTGTTGCGAACAAGGCGTACGTCCTGCGAGGCGACAAGCTCCACATAATAAACATCTGCACCCTTGTTTGCAAAAATGTCCGTTACATGTTTTGCATAATCCCAATCACTTTGTTGGTCGAATGCCCATGCAAAGGTGAAAATTAAACCCTCTTCACCGGTGTCGGCGAATTCTTCAAAGAAAACATCCCGCAATCTGCGCACGGCTCGTCCGTGGTAGTATCCGAACACATCGAGTACCGGTTCAATGGTCATGTGGTTGTGAAAAAGAGTCAGATCGGTTATTTTTGCAAGCTCCTGCCCGACGGTCATTTTGCCGACGGCAAAGCTGCCGAAAAGAAGAACGAGTTTCATTCCTTTCACCTCTTTATAAGTCTTTTTCTAAAATGGCACTGTCGGGGTAATCTTCAATCAATCGGAAGCCTTCGCAAACATAGACCGGAAAAGCTGCACTGTTTTTGAACACATTGAGTGCCATGGTGCCGAAGCCTTTCTCTTTTGCATCCGCTTGTGCATATTGCAGTGCGCTTTGTGCATAGCCTTTGTGTCGGTGGTCCGGATGAATCACAAGCTCCGTGATAAACGCACAGTTTTCGCTGTAGGGGCTTTTCTGATATGCGATCACTCCGATGTCCTCATCGTCTTCATTTTGCACGACATAAAGATATGTGTCTTTTGTCTGTGTGCCGTCGGGGTACACATCATTGAATTCTTCTTTGGAAGCGGCAAGTGCCTTTTTTCTGCTCTTTTCGGCTTTGAACAAAAGATAATCGGCATAACCTTTCACAGACCACTGCGCATATGCGGGGAATTCATCTTCTGTCATGAGTCTGCCGTGTACAGGCAGCAGTTGTCTTTGCACGGCACTAAAGCCCAAAGCGTCAATGACTCTGAGCATAGCGGTGTTGGTCGGCAATGTGCGGCAGGTGGCGGTTTTGCCGCTGTTTAAGATGATATTGGAAACATGGCAGACCACTTGCTTTGCAAAACCATTGCCTCGTGCTTCTGCACAAACTTTCACGTCTGCCGCTTCCCACTGCGTGTTATTCAACGGTTCAATACAGCACCGTGCAACGGGTTTTTTGTCTGCGAACAACACGAAATAACGGATGCCGTCGGTGTACCATTTTTGCCAATCCGCTTGGGAGACCCCTTTGAAAAACAAGCGTTTGTGCTTCGGCTGACAAAGCCGCAGATGTTCATTGAAAATTGCAAGATCACCTGCACCGAGTTCGTGGATTTCATTTTTCATTGCAACGGTTTTGAGCTGCTTTATGTCGGTTAATTGAAATACTACTTCATTCATTGTTCTGTGCCTTGTTATAAATATTTCTGCATATAGCACACGTTCTGGTATGTTCCGTCTTTGAGTTTGTATGCATTCGGTTTTGTTGCCATGATTTTGAAGCCGAATTTTTCGTACAGTGCCTGTGCTCTGTCGTTGCCCTCTACGAATTCGAGTTCAACGATTTCGGTCCCCTCATGTTCTTGAGCAAGTTTCATCAATTCACGAAACATTGCAGAGCCGATGCCGAGATTCCAGTATTCTTTGATAATCGAAATGCCGAGTCCCGCACGGTGCGCCGATTTGCCCTTGCCGAAAAAGCTGATTTCGCAACTGCCGACCGCAACACCGTCAACAAAGCAGGTGATCACATAATCATTCTCGGATTCGCGGTTGTTGCGGATCCATTTTTCTTCGCTTTCTACCGTGGTTTTGTCCCAGTCTTCGGCGGAACGCGACAGAAAATCCGTTTCGCCCGAAGTGGTGCGGATGCAGGAAAGCAATTGCTGTGCATCTGCAATTTCGGGTGTTTTCAGAACGGCCGTTCTGCCGTTTTTCAGTTGAATTGTTTTCTCTTTAAAAATCATAACAAGCTCTCCTTGTTTTGGATTGTTAATCTATTTTTTCAACACGCGGTTGTTTTATTTGCGGGCTTTCACAATCAGAAAATTAGGCTTTATGTATTCCTTGACGATCGTCGGCAGTTTTTCAATTGCCCATTCTTCGGGGGTCGGCTCGCAGATTTCTTCAATAACAAAGCCGGCTTTGGCCAGTGCATTGATCACATCACTGAACGTTCTGTGATACTTGATAACCCCGTCCACATACCAATGCACTTTTCGTTCCCCGGGTCTGTTGTAATCTGAAAACGTGTAGGAAACACGGTTGCCGTTTTCGTCTTTGTTGAAGTGGCCGTTTCCGTCAACGGTGGCAGTGATGATGGGATGCTCCTGTGAAAACAGCAGCTGTCCGCCGTTGTGCAGAACAGCGAACATCGTTTTTGCAAAGGAATCAAAATCCTTGACATAATGAAAAGCAAGTGAGCTGTAAATAAAATCAAAGGTTTCACCCAATGCGGCAATGTCGGTCATGCTCATGTTCAGGTATTCAATTTTTTCATGGGCAGATTCACTTTTTGCAACCGCAAGCATCTTTTCGGAAATGTCAATTCCGACAACACGCTTTGCACCGCGATGCACAAAATCAATGCAGTTATGGCCGTAACCGCACCCGAGGTCAAGCACTGTTTTATCAGTTAAATCTGTCAACAATTTTGCCATGGCAGGCTGTTCAAGCAAGTCATTATAGTTTGTTTCGCCTGCACGCAGGGTCTTATAGCCTTCAAAAAATGTTTCGTTGTTAAAAATATTCTGCTTGCTCATAGATGAAACTCCTGTTTTTCGTATTCGGGCAATATATGACTTATTTCATTCTCAGCTTTGTAGGTAAAACCGATTACATTCCCTTTGTAATACAAGGCAGAAAAATGCACGTTACGGTTTTTTCTTGCACTGAAAGCCATTTTGCGGACATCGTTTTTGTGCGGCTTTCGGTTTGCTTGTTTGCAATATTCCTTCCATACTTTGAAAACCTCTTTCATCTGCTGTTTGTTGTAAGGGTTGATGCCGATGGTGTCGGTCGGGGTCACAAGCTGTTCAATTGCCTTGTCAATTTCTGCGGTGTGTTCGTTTTCGGTCAGGTGTTTTTTGTAAACCAAAAAGTGTCCCCATCCCTGATGAATTCCCGTGTTGCAATATCCCATGGCTCTCCAGAAGTCAATGCCGCTGACGGGGTCGGGATACAGCAAAACCGTATTTGTGCCGTTCTCTTTGAAAATTTTTTCAATGTATTCGTTCAGAATTCTGCCGAAGCCTTTGTGCCTGTGCTTAGGGGAAATATAAAAATCATGTACCGAACCGTAAGAAAAGGGAATATCAACCACATCACGGTCAGCGGTTTCAATCAGGGCAAAGCCGAGCAGTTCTTTGTCTGCATGCATGACAATGAAATATTTTGTTTTATCTTTCGGCAGGCTTGCAATGATGCTGTCAAACAGATTGTAAAACATCTTCTTGCTACCGGGGGCTTCGCCGTGGTTGCATAAGGTCTGTTTCTTATACTTTGCAAAGATTTTGCGCACATTTTTGTAATTCGTGCAATTTTCTTTTGTCAGTTTTTTAAATGTGATATTGCTTTTGATTGCTTCCATTCAATAACCTCTTTCTGTAAAAAATAAAGGCATCCCCGAAAACCGAAGATGCCTTTGCTTTTACAGAATGATAAAAAATCACTTGCAAACGGACAAAACAGCACTTCGGTTTCTGCGGAGCATAACCATTGTCATTTTGTCCACCTGCCTTTCATTTTTTTATTATTTTAATATTGCTTTTTGCAAAAGTCAACCGATATTTTAAAAGTGTCTCCTTTTTCTGCAATAATGTTTTTTATTTTATCAGATCCTTGATTTCATCAACGACCAAGCCGATGAGTTCTGCAAGAATAACATAAATGCGTGTGCTCTTGAGTTTGAATGCGATGCCTGCAAGGATGCTGTCAAGCGTGGTTTCACTTTCGTAAGCCGGCTTTTCTTCACCGTTGTCGATCACGATGGGCTGTGTGCAGGTTATGCCGCCATCGCCGATAATTTCAGCACGGACATACATAAATTCTTCCGCACCTGCAATGGTGTCAAGATCAAGTGTGATCACACCGCTGTCGGCGGTCACATCCTGCGAAGCGATGATTTTGCCGTTGGCGATCCACTGAATGTAGTTGCAGTCTGCAACCGTCACATTGATGGTGTGGTTTTCAGTCGTCACGGAAGTGAAGGTAGGATACATGAGATCCGTGTCGCAGGCATCCACTTCCGTTTCGGGGCCGATGATATCATTTGTGCCAAGGTGACGTGCGACAGAAAAGAAATTGCCGTCAATCATAGCCTGCTTGATGTTGTCAACATTGTTTTCCTCCATGGCGAAGACCATGAACGAAGAGTCAATTTCGCTGAAATTGTGGGAGTCATTGTTGGCAAAGCCCCAGAAGGTTCTGCCGTAGGGCAGGGTGTACATGAGCATGTTGTCCCACAGAATGCGGTTATACGGTTCGGTGTTGTTATGGAGGTTGAAAATTTCAAAGCCGAGGCAGGAATCGTATTTCAGGATGATCTCACTGAAATAGCGGACATGTTCGGGGTTGGATGCTTCGTCAACGGATTCGTAGCCGATCCAGTCACCGGGATGATTGATGTGCGAAAGACCGCCGTTCTTTTCGACGAATGCAACTGCGATTTCATGGCCGTTTTCACCGCCTTCAAAGCCGTTGCCGACACCGTCCGGCAGGAAATAGCCGTTAACGTGGCTCTTGGTGATGTTGATGTAGTTCAGTTCATTTGCACCGGTCACACAGGTCATGCCTTCACCGCGGACAGTGCCGTCATACAGCGGATAAGAGCCGCTTGTTACGCCGAAAAACTGTTCGTCGGTCAGGTATTCCTGCTTGTAGCCGATGATGTACTGATACAGATACAGCGGAATCAGAGGCTGACGTTCATTCCATGCTCTGCCTGTGACACCGTGGTCTGCCATAGCAAGGAAATCATAGCCCTGGTTGTAGTGTTCAATAATGGTTTCGGGGTAGGTGACGGAGCCGTCGCTGTAGGTGGAATGGGTGTGCAGGTTGCCCTTGTAAAGTCCCCATGTTTCCCAATCGACGTTTTCGTAGGGGGAAACAAGAACGTAGTCTGTCAGGCTTGTGGCACTTGCACAAAGAAGTGCAAAGGGAAGCACCATCAGAATGCTGAGAACAATGCAGAGTGTTTTTCTTAAACGTTTCATAGGAATACTCCTTTTCATTTGATAAATTTTATTATACCTTATATTTCCTTTGCATGTCAAGGTTGACAAAGCGGATTTATGTTGTATAATAGAACAAAAAAACAGGGAGAAATTTATGCACATTCGCCATACCCGCAAGGAAGACCTGCCCCGTCTGCTTGAAATTTATGCCATCGCGCGCCGTTTTATGGCTGAAAACGGCAATCCGACCCAGTGGAAAACAAACAAGCCTGCCCCCGAACGTGTGAAGCAGGACATTGAGGAAAATTTGAATTTTGTCGGTGTTGATGACAATGACATCATTCGCTTTGTATTTGTCTTTTTTACATGCCCGGAACCGACTTATTCTTATATTGAAAACGGTGCGTGGCTGAACGATGCACCCTATGGTACCATTCACCGTGTTGCAACCGACGGCACTGTGCACGGTGCGATGGGAGAAATTGTCAATTTCTGCAGGCAGACCACCGAAAATCTGCGTATTGACACACACGAAAACAACATTCCCATGCAGAAAGCACTTGCCAAAAACGGATTCAAAAAATGCGGCACGATCTATCTTGAAGACGGCGACAGCAGAATTGCATTTCAGCGCACGGAAGAATGAACAAAACGGAACTGCAGGCAAAAGCAGTTCCGTTTTATCGTGTTATCTGTTATTGTTCTGTGCTATGCTTGCACGGCTGTCGGGATTCGGACTCAGGCTCAGCACACGGTTGAAACCGTGATTGATGAGCATCATCATCCCTCTGGCCACGGTTCTTGCGGGCAGGCGGTTTTCATTTTTTAACCAGTTCCAGATGAAGTTTGCCATACCTGCTGCCATGAATTGCACGACATACATGTGCAGTTCCGACGGGGCGGAATCGGGGGTGTTCATAACCGCTTGCGTAACCAGATCACTGAAATTCTTGCCGATGTTCAATTCACCGTTTTCGCTGAGCAACACGAGACACAAACGGCGGTTTTCTTCGCAATAATTGAGAATCTGTGTCATGGCATCAACACTGTTGAAATTCGGCATCCTGAACTGATTTGCAATGTCAAGAATATCATGATACACATTGTCATAGATCTCGTCAAAAAGTTTATGCGGAGTATTGTAATGACGGTAAAATGTACTGCGATTGATGTCGGCATTGTCGCAGATCTCTTTGATTGTTATTTCGTGAATGGGCTTTTTTTCCAGTATTTCAATCAAACTGTTTTGTAACAGTTTCTTTGTCATGGTTGTGCGGCGGTTTTCGACTGATGCCATAAGAATTCTCCGTTCTGATGATGTAAATGCAATACTGTGTTGCATCCTGTATATATTATATTTGTTTTGTTCAGAAAAAGCAAGAGATATTTTATTGACGGGACTAAAATATTGTTGTATAATAAAAGTTAACAAATTCCGTAAACAGAAAGTGAGGAAAAGTTATGAAAAAAGGTCTTGCTGTATTGCTCAGTTTGTTGATGATTGTAAGTTTGCTTGTGATTCCCGTTTCTGCACAGGAAACGGAAGAACTGAAGTTCGCCGTTGCTGCCGATTTGCATTATCATGCACCCCGTGAAGCCCTCCAAGGCGATATTGATGACGATATTTACTGGTATGCTAACCGCCGTGCTGCTCTGGAAGACGAAAGCCCTTATATCATTCAGCAATTTCTGAATCAGGCTGCTGAAAACGGCAGTGATTTTGTTCTGATTCCCGGTGACCTTACCAACGACGGCAGACCCCGTCCGGAAGACCATTACCCCGTAGCTGAAATGCTTCGCAAGTTTGAAGCGGAAACGGGCATTCCCGTTTATGTCATTTCCGGCAATCATGACACGGGTGAAGGCGAAAATGACACCACCAATGCCATGTTCAAAGAAATTTATGCCGAATTCGGCTACGATGAAGCACTTACCGTGACCGAAGACGAATGCTCCTATACCGCAGACCTCGGCAATACATACAGACTGATTGCACTCGATTCCTGCGACACATCCAAATCCACCGAAGACGGCATGACACCTGCCCGTGTGATGTGGGTGCTTGAGCAGGCCAAGAAAGCAAAGGAAGACGGCAGATACCCGATTCTCATGATGCACCACAACCTGCTTGACCATCTTCCCATGCAGCGTATTCTCAGCCGTAACTTCATTATCAAATTCCATTATACCACCGCCGAACTGTTTGCAAATGCAGGCATTAAACTTGTGTTCACGGGGCATGAACATTGCAGTGATGCCACTGTTTACACCAGCACACTCGGCAACAAGATCTATGACTTTGCAACCACTTCACTGACCATGTACCCCCTGCAGTACCGTATGTTCACCATGAATGAGCAGGAGATTACCTACACCGCCGAAACGGTGGACACCATTGATGTGGATGCCCTTACTGCCGCTGTGGACGGTTACACCGAAGAACAGATCGCACTGATGAATGAAGGCATGAATGCCTATGCAAAGGGATATTTCAAAGCAGGTATCGAATACAGACTTGCACTTTCTTTGTCGATGGAAAAGATCGGAATTGCCGAAGGCGAATTCGGTTACAATCTTGTCAACACCGCTGTCGGCGGATTGCTGAAACTGCTTGAACTGCCGCTGTACGGCGAAGACAGTGTGCAGGAAATTGCCGCCGAATACGGCATGGAACTGCCCGAAACCGACTTTTATAACGGCTGGGATCTTGTAACGGAACTTGCCGGCGCACACTATGAAGGCTCTGAGGCCTATTCTCTTGACACCCCCGAAGTTACACTTCTTCTTCGCATGGTTTCGCTGATTCTGCGTGATGACCTTGCCACGGTCGGCGATGAAGTATTTCTCGGACTTGCCAATCAGATTCTCTCCAATATCGGCACCGATGCCGTGATGCAGGATCTCAACAAACTTGTATCAAAGGTGTTCGGCTGCGTCACACCGGGACAGTATTTCCTTGTGGCTCTTGTTTCCCCGCTGCTGTATCAGTTTGCTTTTGACGGCGACGGTGTGGACGACAACAACGGTGTCATCGAAGGTTACGGTACGGTGGATTGCGAATCCAATACACAAAATGTATTTGAAAAAGTGACAAACTTCTTCTCGACCATCGTTTTGTATTTCACATTCTTCATTAAATATCTCACCGCACCGCTGACTTCCATGCTTGGTTAAAAAGTTGATATAAAAGTAAAAACCTGTCCGCGAGGGCAGGTTTTTTTGGATCTTCACGGAATATTGTGGGATGAAGAAAACAAATTGCGGTTTATCGGGGAGTTTGATTTGCAGGAATTTTGGTTGATTGTCAATTATTAAAAGTTTTGGTCAAGTTTTTTCAAAAACTTGCGGGGTCAAGGGGCAGCGC
>SVOJ01000046.1 GCA_015066385.1 Oscillospiraceae bacterium | reverse complement strand
CAATGTCATTAAGTTAAGAAGAAACCGAATTTCACAATGAAGTGAGGTTCGGTTTTTTTGTAACTTTTTTCAAAAAAACACTTGACAAATGAGAAAAAATGTGCGGCTCCACTGTTGCCACGGAAACGGCAACAGTGGAGCCCTTTGTAATAGGTGAATGTTGAATTTGCTGATTGCAAGGAGGATTTTTTCTATGGTAAATGATATTTGTGTTGTAAAAAGAAAACTCGATGAGGCTGTTTCGCAACTGTGTGAAGTTTCCTGGATGTTTGTTAAAAATCCGGAGAGTGATTTCACAAGAAATCGCAAATTGCCGTTTCGTAAAATGATATCGCTTCTGCTTGCCATGGAAGGCGGCTCGTTATCCAAGGAAATGCTGAAACATTTCGGTTATTCTGCCGATATTGCTTCCTCATCTGCATTTGTGCAACAACGAAACAAGATCAATGCAGATGCTTTTCCCTCGTTGTTTGATTTGTTTGTAAAGAAAACCGACAAGGAAAAATTGTACAAGGGGTATCGGCTGCTTGCTGCCGATGGCTCTGATATCCACATTCCTACCGATCCGGATGATCAAGCTTCATACTTTCCGGGTAGCGACAAACAATCTGCGTACAATATTCTTCATTTGGATGCTATGTATGATCTGCTTCAACGTACATATCTTGATGTGAATTTAGACGGAAAACGAAATGAAAATGAATGTTCTGCTCTTTGCTCTATGGTTGACCGTTCCGCTTTTTGCAATGCTCTTCTGATTGCGGACAGAGGATATGAAAGTTACAATCTTTTTGCCCATTGTCAGGAAAAAGGATGGAAGTTTTTGATTCGCATCAAAGATGTTGCTTCTTCATGCGGCATTGCTCACGGCTTTACACTACCTGATTCCGATGAGTTTGACTTTTCTTTGTCTGTTTCTCTTTCCACTAAACAAACCAATCAGACTAAAGCTCTCTTTACGCAATCCAACTCTTTTAAATTTGTTCCTTCCACTAGTCGTTTTGACTATCTGCCTAAGAAAAACCGTAAACATTCTCCTACTGTCTTTTACGATATCTCTTTTCGTATTGTCCGTTTTAAACTCTCCGACAATTCTTACGAAACAGTCATCACGAATCTCGATTCCGTTGATTTTCCTCCCTCTGAATTGAAAAAACTTTACAATATGCGCTGGGGCATTGAAACCTCGTTCCGTGAACTGAAATACACGGTCGGTTTGCTGCATTTTCACGCAAAAAAAGTGGAGTACATTTACCAAGAAGTGTACGCCCGACTTATCATGTACAATTTTTCCGAATTGGTTACCTCGCACGTAATCATTCATAAATCCGACACAAAGTATGCTTACAAGGTCAACTTTTCTGTCGCTGTACATATTTGCAGACAACTTTTTCTCGGTAATGTATCTCCACCCGATGTTGAAGCTGTTGTTCAAAGATATGTTTCTCCAATTCGTCCCGGCAGAACATATCCTCGTTATTCTTCAGCAAAACATGCTGTCAGCTTCATATACAGAATAGCATAATTCTTTTCTTTTTTACAGTCTTTTTTTTGCGGATTTTTTATTTCCGCTGTTTTGTTATGCCTTTTTTTATCAAAAAAACTCCCGAAAACAGTTCTTGTACTGCTTACGGGAGCTCTTTCTTTTGTTAACTATCTTCGCTTGCCATTAACTTAATGACATTGTGTAATCAATACAGTCGTTTTTTTGTATATTTTATTCTCCGCACAAACGGACAATGGCTTCGGCGAACATTTTTGCCGACAGCAAAAGCGTGTCGAGATCGGCAAATTCATCGGGGCCGTGCAGGCGGTAATCCACACCCGGCATTTCGCAACCGAAGGCAACGCCGCCCTCGATATGATGTACATAAGTACCGCCACCGATGGCAAAGGCTTCGCCTTTTTCACCCGTATACTGCTCGTAAACCGACAGCAGGGTCTTGACAATGGGGGCAGCCTTGGGCACATGGTGTGCGGGGATCATGTGTGCATCCTCCCGCAGTGCAAAGCCTTCTTTACTGAGTGCGGCATCCACTACATCGAACACGTTTTCCTTTGTTGCACACACGGGAACACGGCTGTCAAAGCAAGCGGTCAGACCGTCTTCAGTGAGTTCAAGCACACCGAAGTTAAAAGTCAGGTCACCCGAAATATCGTCTTCCATGGCAATGCCGACGGTTTCACCCTTTGTGTCACCGTGCGGGAACAGTTTGTTGAGTGCATGAATGGCATTTGTGGACTCGTTGTCTGCAAGCGGAAGTGCGCAAAGAAGCGACAGCAGTGCCGTCTGCGCATTGATGCCCTTAAACGGCTCGCTTGCGTGGGCAGCCACACCCTCGGCGGTGATGACGAGCTTTTTACAGCACACACCACCCTCGCAGTTAAATTCTTCGGTCAGAACAAAATTTGCACCTGTTTTTTCTTTATATTCATCGCAAAACGGTTGCACCTGTGCGGCGGTGATACCGAGCAGAACAACACTTGCCTTGCAAGGGACAATATTCGGCGTTGTGCCGCCGTTGATGCGCAAAACACGGGGAATTGCCGTATCAGCCTCCCAATTTTTGGAGAAGTAAGGTGCAAATCTACCCTTTTCAAGATGAATCAGCGGATAAGCGGCATCGGGTGAGAAGCAATAGGGCAAACAGGGACGCTTGGAGAAATAATATTCCATATCTTCACTGCCCGTTTCTTCCGCACAACCGAGCACAAGACGGACACCTTTTTTAAGCTCAATTCCGCATTCGCGTACGGCTTCCATGGCATATAATGCCGCCAATGCGGGGCCTTTATCATCCATGGTGCCTCTGCCGAACAGTTTGCCGTCCTCAACGGTCATTTCATAAGGCGGTTTTGTCCATCCCTCACCCTCGTCCACCACATCCAGATGGGCAAGGATCATCAGTGCAGGATCATTTCCGAGATCGGTTTCGCCTGCGTAGTAATCGAAATTAGTCATGCTGAATCCGTGTTCGGCACAGATTGCAACCGCCTCATCGAGTGCCTTTTTCGGGCCGTCCCCAAAGGGTGCACCGTCCTTGGCATCTTCACGGACACTGCGCACCTTTACCAACCGCGCAAGGTCCGAGAGAAAACGGTCTTTTTGGGAGTCGATATATTCATTAAAGTGCATACCTTTTTTCCTTTCTTTTTTACTATTGCAAAATCTGCATCCGTTCACAAATGAGTTGACTGAAATCTTCTTTCATTGCCTGCGGAAGATAAGATTCCTCGCACATCTGCAGATATTGCGACTGCATAGAAACAATTTTCTGAATGATTTTTTCGGCTGCTTTTTCGGGCAGACCAATGGTTTGTGCAAAAATCAAAAAATCCTTTTTTCGGATGTTTCTTTTTTTTCCGTTGATTGTCAGTGCAAACTGATCCTTATCTTCGGGAAGAATAACATTGACCGGCAAAAGGTCATAGGCGGCAGACAGACAGTATGTGCCGCCGTCCTCGTTTTCTTCAATCAATGAAAAATTTTTCAAATGCATGTCGGAATTACCGGTTACGAATGAAAAAACCATCCGCAGAAAAAGCTCCGTCAGATCCAGCATTTTACGGTTTGAAAAGGATTCAATCACCTTTGCACATCGTTCATAGGATCCTTTGTATTTATCCTGTGTCAAACGTCCTTCCAACTGGCAGAAATCTTCCATTGCCAACATGTGTACGCAATGATTCCTGCGGTCAAAAACACGGTCTGCACGTTTTGTGATGTAAGCGAGTGTGTTTTCATCCTCATGCAAGCGAATCAATGCGAATTCCACTGTTCGTATTCCGCTTTTCTTGGCCATTTGCATAACAAGAAATTCCGCTTCGGGCAAAGCTGTGTATTCTTCCGTCTGCGGTTTGAGAATATACCCTGTCGGATAGTTCACCAATGTCAGCCGCGGAATATCTTCTTCCGACAGATGCAGTGACAGTTTTTTCTGCACACCGGGAACGGTAAAACCCTTATTGGTGCTTTGGGTTGCAAGCTGTTCAAGAAGTGATTCGGATACCTGCACGCACGGCATTTCTTTGGTGCCGAAAAAACGGCGTATACACTGCCCATGCCACTGTGCGGATGTTTCGTTTGCGGTCAGCGGTTTTGCGCAACAAAGACAATTCATTCACGCTTCCCCCTTATCTGTACATTTCCGATGGGGTCTTTGCAAGCCACAAGCAGCAAACCGAAACGATCTTTACTGTCAATCTTCCAGTTGCGGCTGACAATATTGAGCAACCATCCCTCGGGAATCAATCCGTCAAAAAATGAAAACAGTGTTTTGGAAGTGTATTCTTCTTCCCGCAAAGGCAATGTCAGACTCACGCAGGAAGCCGTTTCACTCTGCAGAAAATCGGCGTCATACACAAAAGAATACCCCGTGTCCGTTTCACGAAGACAGCCTGCAAACACATTGCGCACATACACATAGGCACATCTGTACGCTTCCATCAGTCATCCATCCTTCCCGGTACAGCCTGCATTCCGAACATGGCAAGAGCCTGATTGACCTTGTCCATGCGCACGGTTTCTTTTCCCTGTTCGAGTTCACGCACAAAACGAAGCCCCAGCCCTGACCGAACAGCAAATTCCTCCTGTGTCAGTCCTGCTTCTTTTCTTTTTTGTTTGATAAATATAGCAATCGTATTCATACACTCATTTTACACCCGATTGGGTATAATGTCAACAGTTTTTATTCATTTTACACCCGATTGGGTATAAAAATATACTTCGCTATCAATATTATACCCGATAAGGTATACTATATACCTAAAATAAACTGCAAGCATACGTTTCAGCACACTTGCAGTTGCTTATCCTTTCTGTTGCAAATTATGGTTCGAGGGTGTCTTGACTTGATTGCTCCCACGAACAAAGGATTTTTGAATATTTGTAATAATATATTTTAATAGTTTTGTTTTTTGGCGGCGTATGTGAAGCAACAATATCTTCCCTTATTGACAGATCAGGATTGACCAAATCCAGTTTTCTTTGATCTTTATAAAAACGCCAAATGCATATACTGCGTTTTAGATCTGTATGATAATCCATCAGCACATACTGCCTTGAAAAACGCACTTCGGCTTCTTGTTTGCCGCAAATCAAATCAAGCGGCAGCAAAAGTACACGGTAACACAAAAAACAAGACAAAAAGAGCATAATAAGCGCAACAATAAGAAAGGCAATGCCTTCAAAGCAAATAACGCCAACCAAGATCATAAGGATGGAAAACACAGGTAAAGTAATCTGATCAATAACATATTTTCTCATTATTAACCACGCACCTCAACAGATAATATAAACCAAACCGAAAAATCACTCATGCCTTGATTGTGTATTTTCCTGCAGTAAGTTTGAAATACCATTTTCCGTTTTTGAGTTCAGCCTCTGCCTTTTCGCCGTTGATTTCGATTGTGTCAAGGCACTTGAAGATTTCCGCATCGGCGGTGCTGCCTTCGGGGATTTCAAAATCATACACAAAGCCGTCACCGTCTGCCTTCCATGCGGCCTTGATAAGACCTGCACGGGAGTTATATTCGGCTTCTGCGAAGGTGATTTTCTGCTGTCCTTCGGGAAGAGTTGTTCTCATATCGGGACGGGGCGAGAGGATGATGTTTTTGAATGCAGGATTCTTCGGGTCTGTGCCGATGCCTGCTGCATAGGCGAACATCCATTCCGCAACCGCACCGTAGGCATAGTGGTTAAACGAGTTCATGCCGACATCACCGAAGCCCTTGGCAATGGTGTAGGAATTCCAGCGCTCCCACACGGTGGTTGCACCCTGATTGACGGAATAGAGCCACGACGGGTCGTTTTCCTGCAGCAAAAGGCTGTAAGCCAGGTCATCCAGACCCAATTGAGCAAGGGTCTGATTGAGAATACCCGTGCCGACAAAGCCCGTGGACAGTGTGTAATTGTTTTCCTCAATTTTGCGGCGCAGTTTTTCGGTTTCCGCGGCACGGATAAAGGACGGAATGAGGTCAAACTTGAGCGCAAGCAGATAAGCAGTCTGCGTTTTTTCGGTTAAGCCCTCTTTATCGATATATTTTCCGACAAAAATCTTCTTGAATCGGGCATGTTCTTTTTTATAGTATGCCACACGATCGGTCTTGCCGAGAATATCGGAAATTTTTGCCATCAGGTCGAGTGCATAGGCATAGTAGCAGTCGGCAATGTAGCGTTTGTCGGTGGTTTCATAGCACAGCCAGTCACCGAATGCGGTGCCCGGCCCCTCGGGCTTGCGTTTTTTCAGGAACCGCATATATTTTTCCATGGAGTCATAATGCTCTGCGAGAATATCAACGCTGTTGAATTTGAGGTACATCATATACGGCACGATGATACCGGCTTCGCCCCATGCGGCATTGCTGCCGTCGTTGTCGAACACATTGGGGATGACATCGCCGTAACCGCCCTTTTTGGTCTGGGTGTCGCGTGCATCGCGAAGCCATTTTTTAAAGAAATCTTCCGTGTCGGCAATGTAACTGCCGGCCCCGCAGAATACCTGCGTGTCGCCCGTCCAGCCGAGTCTTTCGTCACGCTGCGGACAATCGGTGGGTACGCTCAGATAGTTACCGCGAAGACCCCATACAATATTGGAATACAGTTTGTTGACTTTTTCATCCGAGCAACGGAAGGTGCCGATTTCCGTATTGTCACTGCCGATGACCTCGCCCGTGATGCCGAGAATTTCAACATCCTTGTCGGCGCTGATTTCAAGGTAACGGAAGCCGTAGAAAGTATGTGAGGGTGCAAACTGCTCCTCGCAGTCCCCCTTGGCAATGTAAACCAGTCGGGAGAGCGCGGAACGGTAGTTTTTGATGTACAAACTGCCCTTGGCATAGTCGTTGCCGCGGTCTGTTTCACCGCTGTCGTTGAGCAGTTCCGCAAACAAAAATTCAATGCGTGTGCCTGCGGCGGCTTTGATGCGAAAAGCGGGTCTGCCGACCATGTTCTGTTCCATGTCAAGAATCAGATTTTCGCCTTTTTGAAGCAATCCGCATTCGCAACCGTTCCCCGTTGATTCGCGGCTGATTTTGATTTCGCCGTAGGTTGAGCCGTTGGCAACAATGCTGTCATATACGGTTGCCTTTTGCGGCTTGCGGTTGAACTGCTCACGCACACGGATGGGAGCACCGGAAGCAGGCACGATTTCGCCTTTGAAATCGTGACAGGCTTTTGCAATTTTCCAATCGGCATTTTCGCGGTTCTGACGGGCATCATACAACACACCGTCCCAGATTTCCGCCGTGCGGTAAGGGCCGGTGACGGCAGTCAGCCACGATCTGTCCGTAGGGATGGTCTGTTTTGCTCCGTCCGCAAAATCAATTACGATTTCACCGCAGAATGCAGGTGTCTTATAGCCGTAAGAGCCGAAACTGATGCGGCCGGCATACCAACCTGAGGACACTTCGGCAATGATGCTGTTTGTGCCGTTTTTAAGCAGATCCGTAATATCGTATGTGAAAGACATGACACGTTTTTTGTATTCCGTCCAGCCGGGCTTGAGTTCGTCGAATGTGCCGTTGTCGCTGACACGCACACCGTTGACATACAACTCGAAAATACCGAGTGCAGTCGCGGTGATAACAGCCTTGCTGACCTGCTTGTCAAGTATAACTTCCTTTTTGAAACAGGCAACACCGCCGTTGTCGGGCAACGTGAGTTCACGGGAATTGTAGTTCATGTTCGCCCACGGTTTTTTCTTGTTGACGGTAAAGTCACGGTTTGTAATGAATAATGCATTTTTTAACATAAAAGCACCTCCGAAGAGTAATCATTTATTATTTTTTTAGCACTGCTAATAAATCTTCTTTTTTATTTTCAATTTTTCCGTCCGTGACGGCTTCGAGTAAGTGTTTGAGGGTGTTGCCGATTGTCTTCGGTTCGTATCCCAATGCCAACAGATCATGTCCGTTCACGGCAAGGTCGGTCACGGCAAGGCAAGGTTTTTCCGATTGCAAGCGTAAAACGATTTCTTCCAATCGGTCTGCCGACTCACATGTTTCATGCATTCGTGTACCCGTGGCTTTGCTGTCGGCACGCATGAGTTTGGCAAGAAGCAATACCTCCTCTGCCGTCTGCGTACGCAAAAGCCGCTTGACGGTTTTTTCGGTAAAATCGCCAAACAGACGGTCATGCCAATCCACCAAAAAAAGGACAGTACGGCGGGTTGCATTGTCGCTTTTCAGCCGTTTCAATGCCTTATCCGCTTTCTGCACGGAATATTCACGGTGGTTATAAAAATGCCCCACACCGTTTTCATCCTGCGAAAAGGTATCTGCCTTGCCGAAATCGTGAAACAGTGCCGCAAGCCGCAGAACGGGATCTGCTTCGCAAAGCGAAACGGTTTTTGCAGTGTGGGTATACACATCATACAGATGATGCGGGTTGTGTTGCACAAGCCCTACAATGCCTTTTATTTCGGGCAGAATGCAACAGAATACATCGGGAAACTGCAACAATATCCGTTGTGCCCCAACGCCGCACAACAGTTTTTTAAGCTCAACAAAAATCCGCTCCACGGAAATATTTTCAAGCAATTTCACATTGCGGTGAATGCTGTCGGCGGTGTCTTTTTCAATTTCAAAATCGAGCGTTGCCGCAAAACGCAGGGCACGCATAATGCGTAGTGCATCTTCATTAAAACGGCGGTCAGGCTCGCCGACACAGCGGATGACTTTATTCTGCAAATCTTCCCTGCCGCCGAACAGGTCAACGATTCCCTCTTCCCTGCCGTAAGCCATGGCATTGACGGTAAAATCACGCCGAGACAGATCATCGGACAGTTTACGGGTGAAAGTCACTGCCGTGGGATGGCGGTTGTCCTTGTATTCGCCGTCGGTGCGGAATGCCGTGATTTCGACATTGTTGCCCTCGCTCACTACGGTCAGGGTGCCGTGTTTGAGTCCTGTTTCAATGCAACGGAAATCCGAAAAAACGGCGAGCATTTCCTGCGGAGTGGCATTGGTGGTCAGGTCATAGTCGCCCGGTTGTTTGCCGAGCAAGGTGTCCCTTACACAGCCGCCGACAGGATAGCCCGAAAAGCCACATTCCGACAGACGTTCAATCAATACCGTGATGTAAGACGGTAAATTCATTACACTATGATTTTGGCAACTGCCTTGACAACGGCACTCGGTGTATTGTCGGCAGCCATGCAGGGACGGTGCGCTTCATCCGGGAAAATCAGCACAAAATCGCCTGCCTGCAGGGTCACACTCGTCTGTGCACACGCATCGGCAAAGAAAGCAATATCGCCTTCTTCATACTTGTCTTCGGTGACACAAAGTTTGTCGGCATCGGTCAGGTCAATGCGCTCGGCACCCGAGAGGACATACTGAATATCAATGTATCTTTTGTGGTTTTCATACTTGCATTCGGCATGGGGCTTGGTGGTATAGGCAGCGTGATTGATAAAAAGCGCATCACCGTCGACGGTGTATCTGCCCGGCTCGCTTTCGGCGGTTAAGTTTTTGAGCTGTTCAAAAGCAGCTGCAAAAGACGGATGCAAAGAAAAATATTTTTCGCAGTTTTTAATGTTGTCGATGATCATATTTTTTTATTTCCTTTCTTGTTGAATATATATTTTTTCAAAAATGTGATTTTTCTCACACAATTTCCGCAAAAAGTGTGATTGGAATCACATAATTTATGAAAATTATGTGATTTTGCTTGCATAATGCATTTTTTTGTGTATAATAAAAAATGAAAGGCGGGATTGTTTTGCAAAGATTACTTCTTGATAAATTGATCAAATGGAAAAATTCACCGCGCAGAAAACCCTTGATTTTAAAGGGTGCACGGCAAGTCGGTAAAACATGGCTTTTAAAAGAGTTCGGAAAACAGTTTCCGGGCGGTTGTGCATATATCAACTTTGATAAGGATATTGAATATAAACAGTTTTTTGAGACCACAAAAGATGTTCACCGCATCATGAAAAATCTGTCTCTCGCCTGCATGACCCCCATCACAACCGACACGCTTCTGATTCTGGATGAAATTCAGGCTTGCCCGGAAGCACTCAACACTCTGAAATATTTTTGCGAAGATGCACCTGAATACTGTGTTGTCAGTGCAGGCTCGCTTTTAGGCTTGCAACTGACACAAGGTTTTCCTGTCGGCAAAGTGGATTTCATAGAAATGGGCCCGATGACATTTACGGAATTCCTGTTGGCAAACGGTGACGAACAATATGTTGACTATCTGCATGGTATTGATGCAATCGAAAACATTCCCGATGCATTTTTTAATCCTCTGGTTGAAAAACTGAAAATGTATTTCATTACCGGCGGCATGCCGGAAGCGGTATTGGTATGGACACAGTACAAAGATGTAAAAGCCGTTGAACAGGTTCTTTATGATATTCTGAATTCTTATGAACGTGATTTTGCAAAGCATGCACCGCACTTTGATGTGCCGAAAATCACACTGATCTGGAATTCTTTGCCGTCACAGCTTGCAAAAGAGAATAAAAAGTTTTTGTACTCCGCCGTCCGCACGGGCGCAAGAGCAAGAGAATATGAAAATGCCTTGCTGTGGCTGAAAAATGCCGATCTTGTTAAAAAAATAAACAAAATTTCAAAACCGAATCTTCCGCTGTCGGCTTATGACGATCTTGATTCTTTCAAAATTTATATGAGCGATGTAGGACTTCTGCGCCGCCATTCGCAACTTGCACCGTCTGCCTTTACGGAAGAAAACCGACTGTTTACGGAATTCAAGGGAGCATTGACCGAAAACTTTGTCTTACAAAGCCTGTCACAGAATTTTGAAGTGTCCCCGCGCTATTGGGCAGAACATCCTTATGAGGTGGATTTCATCATACAGCGTGAAAACACGGTCATCCCGCTTGAATGCAAAGCAGGGGTCAATGTAAAGGCAACCAGCATCAAAAAGTATGCACAAAAATACGACCGGGAAACACCGCTTATCATTCGTCTTTCGCTTCGCAATTTGTCCTTTGACGGAAAAATTCTCAATGTTCCGCTGTTCATGATCGACGAACTGGATCGGCTCATTGAGTTGATTGTAGCACAAATAAGAATATAAAGCAACAAAAAGGAACTGTAAATTTTACAGTTCCTTTTTGTCAGACTGTCGAAAAACCGTGTTTCGCAATCAAGCGAGACACGGTTTTCTGTCTGTATTGTTAAATATTTGGAATAAATTGAATAAAAAGACGTAAAAGTCATGGAAATCCTCGTTTTTGAACTTCC
>SVOJ01000017.1 GCA_015066385.1 Oscillospiraceae bacterium | reverse complement strand
TGTAGAATACATAATCCCCGATGCTCGTCACGCTGTCCGGGATGGTGACCGAGGTCAGCGAGGTGCAGATGTAGAATACATAATCCCCGATGCTCGTCACGCTGTCCGGGATGGTGACCGAGGTCAGCGAGGTGCAGATGTAGAATACATAATCCCCGATGCTCGTCACGCTGTCCGGGATGGTGACCGAGGTCAGTGAGGTGCAGTATGCGAACGCAGACCGCTCGATGCTCGTCACGCTGTCCGGGATGGTGACCGAGGTCAGCGAGGAGCAGCCGTCGAACGCCCAATCCCCGATGCTCGTCACGCTGCTCGGGATGGTATAACTCGTTCTCGCATTACCAACAGGATACTGAATGAGTTCCGTTTTGCTTTTGTTAAACAGAACCCCATCCTCTGAGCAGTATGTTGTATTATCAGCATCCACCGTAATATCGGTCAGAGAGGTGCAGTCGAGGAACGCCAAATCCCCGATGCTCGTCACGCTGTCCGGGATGGTGACCGAGGTCAGCGAGGTGCAGTAGCGGAACGCATAATCCCCGATGCTCGTCACGCTGTCCGGGATGATGACCGAGGTAAGCGATTTGCAGTATTCGAACGCAGAATCCCCGATGATCGTCACGCTGTCCGGGATCGTGACGGAGAGCAGATTGTAAAACTGAGAAAATGCATAATTTCCGATTTTCGTAATGCCGTCATCTATGATTACGGTTCTGATGAAGCCGCAGTATTTGTGCCATGGTCTGGCGGTAGACGGATTGTAAGAATACACAGCCCCTGTGCCGGTGATGTGCAATGTGCCGCCGCGTGTAAGGGTGAAGTCGGCATTATCGCCGCAATAGCCGGACAGGATGATGTCACTGCCTGCCCCGTCAATGGAAACAAAGTCCCGATTGTATTCTTCGGCATAGCTCTGTGCAGTGGAGTCGTCATGTCCGCGGATGACTGCGTTGGCAGGGATGGTATTGCTGCTGTCATAAATCTGACAGTCTTTGTTTTCAATGATAATTTCTCCAAGCGAGTCGCAGTACTCGAACGCATACTCCCCGATGCTCGTCACGCTGTTACCGATGGTGACCGAGGTAAGCGAGTCGCAGTAGGCGAACGCATACTCCCCGATGCTCTTCACGCTGTTACCGATGGTGACCGAGGTCAGCGAGTCGCAGCTATAGAACGCATACTCCCCGATGCTCTTCACGCTGTTACCGATGGTGACCGAGGTCAGCGAGTCGCAGCTATAGAACGCATACTCCCCGATGCTCTTCACACTGTTACCGATGGTGACCGAGGTAAGCGAGGTGCAGTCGTAGAACGCATCATCCCCGATGCTCGTCACGCTGTCCGGGATGGTGACCGAGGTAAGCTTTGTGCAGCCGTAGAACGCACGATACCCGATGCTCGTTACGCTGTCACCGATGGTGACCGAGGTAAGCGAGGTGCAGTGGTAGAACGCATAATCCCCGATGCTCGTCACACTGTCCGGGATGGTGACCGAGGTCAGAGAGGTGCAGTCGGAGAACGCAGCATCCCCGATGCTTGTCACGCTGTCCGGGATGGTAACCGAGGTGAGCTTTGTGCAGCCGGAGAACGCAGAATTCCCGATGCTCGTTACGCTGTCTGGGATTGTGATACTTGCAAGGCTGGTGCAAGAAGAAAACGCATCATCGCCGATGCTTGTCACACTGTCCGGGATGGTGATGCTTGCAAGGCTGGTGCAAGAATAAAACGCATAATCGCCGATGCTTGTCAGTTGGCTGTTTTCTCCGAAGTCCACGCTTGCAAGTCTGTCGCAAGAATAAAACGCATAATCGCCGATTGTTGTTACGCTGTACGGGATGGCATAACTTGTTCTTGCATTGCCGGTGGGATATTGAATGAGTGTTGTTTTGTTCTTGTTGAACAACACGCCGTATTCATCACTGCTGTAGCTTGTATTGTCTGCATCTACCGTGATGTTTGCAAGGCGGTAGCAATATCGAAACGCAGAATTGCTGATTCTTTTTACACTGTTCGGTATTGTGATGCTTGCAAGTCTGTCGCAAGAATAAAACGCATAATCGCCGATTGTTGTTACGCCGTCTTCTATGACAACGGTCTTAATGGATTCCCTGTTGGAAGACCATGGGACATCGTGGGAATATTTGTAGTTTGTCATTGCTTCTGTGCCGGAGATTTTAAGTGTACCTTCGACATCAAGTGTCCATTTTATGTTGTTTCCGCATTTGCCGGATGCAATAATTGCAAAAGATGAACAATTGAAATGAATTAGAGCATTGTGCAGAGAAAAATTAAAAGTACCGATTGAAATAGCATTCCATTCTTCTTCATTGCTGCCGTAATACACAGATGTTAATTTGTCGCAATTATAAAACGCATCATCCCCGATGCGCGTCACGCTGTCCGGGATGGTGATGCTTGCAAGGCTGGCGCAATCTTTAAACGCAGAACTGCCGATGCTTGTCACGCTGTTCGGGATGGTGATGCTTGCAAGGCTGGCACAACCGGAAAACGCAGAATCGCCGATGCTTGTCACGCTGTCCGGGATGGTGATGCTTGCAAGGCTGTGGCAATATCTAAACGCAGAATCGCCGATGCTTGTCACGCTGTTCGGAATGGTGATACTTGCAAGGCTGTCGCAAGAATAAAATGCATAATCGCCGATGCTTGTCACGCTGTTCGGGATGGTGATACTTGCAAGGCTGTCGCAAGAATAAAATGCATAATTGCCAATGTTTGTCACGCTGTCAGGGATGGTATAATTTGTTCTTGTGTTGTCAAATGGGTATCGAACGAGTATTGTTTTATCTATATTGAACAACACTCCGTCTACATCATTGCAGTAGCTTTTGCTACCTGAATCCACTGTTATGTTTGCGCAACAATGAAATGCCAAATCTCCAATATTTGTCACATTTGCCGGTATGGCGATGATTGCTAGGCTGTCGCAATCATAAAACGCATAATCGCCGATGCTTGTCAGTTGGCTGTTTTTGCCAAAAGTGATGTTTGCAAGGTTGCTGCAAAATTGAAACGCATAATCACCGATGCTTGTCACACTGTCTGGAATGGCGATGCTTGCGAGGCTGTCGCAACCATAAAACGCATAATCACCGATGCTTGTCACACTGTCTGGAATGGCGATGCTTGCGAGGCTGTCGCAACCATAAAACGCATAATCGCCGATGCTTGTTACACTGTCCGGGATGGTGACGCTTTCAAGGTCGAAGCAATAATAAAACGCATAACTGCCGATGCTTGTCAGTTGGCTGTTTTTACCAAAGGTTACGCTTGCAAGGTTGGTGCAATAATAAAACGCATAATCGCGGATACTTGTCACACTGTCCGGAATAATGATGCTTGCAAGGTTGGTGCAATAATAAAACGCATAACTGCCGATGCTTGTCACACCGTCCGGGATGGTGATGCTTGCAAGGTTGGTGCAATAATAAAACGCATAACTGTCGATTCTTGTCACACCGTCCGGGATGGTGATGCTTGCAAGGCTGATACATTTATAGAACGCATACCACTCGATGCTTGTCAGTTGGCTGTTTTTGCCGAAGTATACACTTGCAAGGCTGGTGCAATAATAAAACGCACAATCGCCGATGCTTGTCACGCTGTCCGGGATGGTGATACTTACAAGGCTGTAGCAATCATCAAACGCATGATCGCCGATGCTTGTCACACCGTCAGCAATGACCACTTTTTTGATTGCACTGCGGTTGGAATACCACGGAACATCAGAACTTGACGAATAAGACCATATAATGCTCGTTCCGTCGATGGTGAGCGTGCCTGCACTGTCAAGGATATAAGTCACATTTGGGCCGCAATAGCCGGATGCAACTGTAGTAGCCGCTTCTGCGTTTTTGTTGAATGCGTTCCCGAAGTTGATTTCCGGCAGGTTGAGGTCGGGCCATTGCAGCCCCACAAATCCGCTCAGCGGGGCGGCGGTGAGGAACATGGCAACGACCAGGAAACATGCCAATGCTTTTTTGAATGTTTTCATTTTGCACAAACTCCTTTTTGAACGTAAAAAGCAAACTGCTTTTCCGAATATTTTTATGCAGGTTTGTAAAATATAATAAACCATTTTTAAATTTACAACAATAAAGCAATAATGTCAACCGATTTTCTTTTTTTTGTTAATATATAATGAAAAAGGATTCAACCATCTGTGCAAGATGATGAATCCTTTTGTTTTTGCTTTATTTACCTGTCAGCATTTCCTTGCTTTCTTGCTTTCATCAGGCGGATGCGGTAGGGGATTTCGCCGAGGATACCGCCGACGATCATGATGAAGCGGTTGCTCTTGCGACGAAGCTCCTTGAGGGCTTTGATGTCCTCTTCACTCACGGTGTGGGGCTTGGGTTCGCTGCCGTCGTCAAGGGAGATTGCCTGTGTCAGGCAGATGCCGTTTTCGGACGACGCCTGCATACGGACATAGAGGAAATTTTCTGCACCGTCAATGGTGTCGAGGTCGAGGGTGAAGGTGCCGTTGGCTTGGATGGTATCGAACTTTTCTTCCTTGATGATTTTGCCGTCGGCAATGAACAAAATGCGGTCAAAATCGGTGGCCGATACGGTGATTTTGTGTCCGTCGGTTGCAATTTTGTCAAACAGCGGCACGGGGGAGGGGTCGTTGCGCTTGTCCATATCTTCGGCAGGGCCGAAGGTTTCGTCTGCACGGATGATGCGTGTCACGCACAGGGATGTACCTGCCTGCATTGCGGTCTTGAAGCTGTCAAGTGTCAGCTCGGGCATGAAGAAATAGCAGAACGAGGAATCCACATCGCGTTCAATGTGCATATCGCCGTTGCTGAATGCAATCACCCTTTTGCCGTGCGGCAGACAGTATTGCAGCAGGTGGTCAAACAGGTATCTGTCCCACGGAGTCGAGGAATTCTTTTCGTTGAATACCTCAATGCCCAGGCAGGTCGGGTATTTCAAAAGAATGTTACCGAAGTAATGGATCATGAACGGGTCATGAATTTTATTTTTATCCTTGTTGGTGTTCAGCCAGCTGCCGGGGTGGTTCATAAATGAAACACCGCCGTTTTCTTCCACCGCTTTCACGGCGCACTCGTAGTCATTCTCTTTGCCGCCGAACATCTCGCAGCCTTTCATGAAAAAGCCGTTGACATGGGTTTTGGTTGCGGTCAGGTTGCACATTTCGTTGCCGCCGGGTACGCACAGCATCCCTTTTCCTCTTGCATTGCCGTCGGGCAGGGGGAACGAACCGTCCGCAATTTGCTTGCTTTCTTCGGTGGTGAACCAATTCAGGTCATAATGCCGCATGGCACGGAACGCACGGTACATCAAGGGTTTCGACGGGCATTCGTCCCACGGTTTTCCTGTCACCCCGTGGTCGGTCATGGCAAGAAAATCAAAATCACGGTTGTAATAAGCAAGAATGGCGTCCCTTAAATCCATTTCCCCGTCGCTTGCGACCGAATGGGTGTGCAGGTTGCCTTTGTAACGGTTCCATGCGCCTTCGCCGTCCCAGACAACGGATTCGTAAGGTGAAACAAGACGGTAATTTTTCATGTGTCCTCCGTTTTTGCTTGCAAAACAGCATTGGCTGTGTTACAATGATTCAGAATGATTTAATTTGCATGTGTTATTTTTATATTAACACATTAAAAGTCCGATTGCAAGACAATCGGGGGAAGGAAAACGAATGAAACTGCGACTTTTGCCGCTGTTTATGCTAATTGTTATCATAGCTCTGTTCGGTGGGTGCAAGTGGAGTCCCGATCTGCTGTCGGGGAAAATATCACAAGCACAGAATGCAACCACCGTACCGTATTATGTGGAGGACATGCAGGGGAACACCATTCGCAATTATCAGGTCAATACCGCCGCCTACAATGCCGACCTGTTTATGCAAACGGGCAACGGCAGGATGGTTTATAATGACAGCAATGTGATTGCGTATTCGGGGATTGATGTGTCCGCACATAACGGTGAAATTGATTGGCAAGCCGTAAAAAATGACGGCATCACCTTTGCTTTTATCCGTGCAGGCTACCGCGGTTACGGTACGGACGGAAAAATCGGCGAGGATGAAATGTTCAGAAAGAACATACAGGGTGCACTGAATGCGGGTTTGCGTGTCGGGGTGTATTTTTTCTCGCAGGCAATCAGTGTTGAAGAAGCACTTGAAGAAGCTGAATTTACATTATCTCTTGTGCAGGGATATAATCTGTCTTATCCCATTGTGTTCGACTGGGAACGCTATTCCATTGAGGATTCCCGCACCTATACAACGGAATCCGAGGTCATCACCGCCTGTGCAAAAGCATTCTGCGACCGCATTATGCAGGCAGGTTACAGACCGATGATTTATCTAAACTGCGATCTCGGCTATTATGACTATGACCTTGAGGTGCTGTCGGATTATGATTGCTGGCTTGCACAATACAACGACAAGCCGACTTATTATTACCATTATACCATCTGGCAATATTCAAAATCAGGTACCGTTGCCGGCATCAACGGCAAGGTGGATATGAATATCAGTCTTTATGACTATGCGACTGAATCTTTAGGATAAATTACGGATTCATAGGAGGAGATTGAAATGATTTACACAGGCAACATGCACACGCATTCCACTTTTTCGGACGGCAAGCACAGCCCGCGCGAAATTATAGAAGCCGCAATCGGCTTGGGTTTTGACGTGATCGGTCTTTCCGACCACAGTTACACAACATTTGATACATCTTACTGTCTGCCCCCTGTGCGCTATGAAGAATACAAAAATGAAGTGCGTGCTTTGCAGGCAGAATATGCCGACCGCATCAAGGTTATGCTCGGTATTGAACTGGATTATTTCAGCGACCCGCGGGACAAAGAAGGTTTTGATTACTTCATCAGCGGTGTGCACTATGTCAAGGCAAACGGAGTGTATCATCCCATTGATCTCAGTGCTGCTGCCACGCAGAAATGTGTGGATGAAGGCTTCGGTGGTGACAAAATCGCCTTTGCAAAAGCCTATTATGACAGTGTGGTCGACTCACTGAAAGAAAAACCGCTGTTTCTGGCACATTTTGATCTGATTACAAAACACGGTGTGCCCGATCAGACCGACCCGCGTTATATTGATCTTACCAAGCAGGCACTCGATGCCGTATTGGAAGCGGATATTCCCGTGGAAGTCAACACGGGGGCTATGGCAAGAGGGGCAACCGATTGGCCTTATCCCGCCGAATTCTTAATGCGGCACATTGCTGAAAAAAACGGCAGAGTGACACTCGGCAGCGACTGCCACGATTGCACAAAACTCGATTATGCGTTCGATGTTGCTCTTGATGCCTTGCGCAGAAACGGTGTGCGTTCGATCTGGAATTACAACGGAACACAGTTTGTTGAACAGGAAATCTGAGTACATAATACTGAGGAAAAAGATATGGATATTTTTGATATGTTGTCTTTGATCGGCGGTTTGTGTCTGTTTTTGTTCGGTATGAATACGATGGGATCATCCCTTGAAAAAGCGGCAGGCAACGGACTGAAAAGTCTGCTCGGTAAACTGACAACAGGCAAGATTGCGGGCTTTCTGACCGGTCTTGCTGTCACTGCCGTGATTCAGTCATCCTCTGCCACAACGGTCATGGTGGTCGGTTTTGTCAACTCCCGCATTATGACCCTGCGGCAGGCAATCAATGTCATTATGGGGGCAAATGTCGGTACCACCGTCACAGCATGGATTTTGAGTCTGTCGGGCATTGAGGGTGACAGCCTGCTTATCAATCTGTTGAAACCGACTGCATTTTCACCCGTCCTTGCGCTCATCGGTATTATCCTTTATATGGGATTCAAGGATAATAAAAAGAAAGATATCGGTGTGATTCTGCTCGGCTTTGCCACGTTGATGTTCGGTATGGATGCCATGTCTTCTGCTGTTGAAGGCCTTCGGGAAGTCGAAGCGTTCCGCAATATGCTTGTCATGTTCTCCAATCCGATTCTCGGCGTACTTGTCGGTGCGGTGATGACTGCAATCATTCAGTCCTCGTCCGCTTCGGTCGGTATTCTGCAGGCATTGTCTTCTACGGGGCAGATTTCGGTCGGAACATCCGTTCCGATTATCATGGGACAGAATATCGGTACCTGCGTAACGGCTATGCTGTCTTCGGTCGGAACAAACCGCAATGCACGCCGTGCTTCCGTGGTGCATTTGTCTTTCAATATCATCGGAACGGTCATTATGCTGATTCTGTTTACTGTGGTGAAATCAGTATTTGATCTTCCTGTGTTATCGCAGGCGGCAAGTGAGTTTTCAATCGCTGTTGCGCATACCGCGTTCAATATTGCCTGCACGGCACTCCTGTTTCCTGCAACGGGACTGCTTGAGAAACTGTCTGTGAAACTGATTCCCGAACCAAAGGGTGAGGATGCCAAGGAAGAAAAAATCGAGATTGACGAACGTCTTATGCACACCCCCGCACTTGCCATTCAGCGTTGCCATGAACTGACTGTCAAAATGGCAAAGATCTCGGAAGATGCGCTTCGTAAGGCAATGTTTGCATTGGAAGACTATACACCCGAACTTGCCGAAACGGTACGCAGACAAGAATCCAAAGCCGACCATTATGAAGATATTTTGGGCAGTTATCTTGTTAAACTCAATACCTTCCCCATGAACGATGCCGACAGTCATGAATCGGCAAAACTGTTGCACATGATCGGAGACTTTGAACGAATCTCCGACCATGCGGTCAATCTGCTTGAATCGGCAGAAGAAATCAAGGAGAAAAAGATTGCCTTTACCGATGCCGCACAGCGTGAGCTGAAGGTGCTGTCCGAAGCCACAGACGAAATCGTGTTCTATACCATGAAGGCTTTTCTGAACAATGATCTGGAAGCTGCTGCACAGGTTGAGCCGCTTGAACAGGTGGTGGATGACCTGAAAGAACAGCTTCGTTCACGTCATATCAAGCGTCTGCAGAAAGGCGAATGTTCCATTGAAGTCGGTTTTGTATGGGCAGATCTGCTGAATAACTTTGAACGTGTGTCCGACCATTGTTCCAATATTGCGGGATGTATGATTGAAATGGCACATGATGCCATGGATATGCATGAATATCTCAATAAAATCAAGCACGGAAATCCTGTGTTCCAGGATCAATATACACGATTTTCGCAAAAATATGCACTTCCCGGTGCATAAGACTGCATAACCAAAAAACTTGTAAAAAGCGCAAATGCAGATTTTCTCTGTGTTTGTGCTTTTTTTGCGGCAGAATAAAACGAAATACCTTCGTCGGAATGAACAAAAAAGGGAAGAAAAAATTGACAATCATCGGTCTAAAAAGAGAAAAACAAAAACGGGTCTTGCATAAAAATAAAAGTGTGCTATACTGTGTTCGAATTTTATAAAGGAGTGTAAAAAAATGAAAAAGTTTGTATCCATTCTTTCCGTTCTTGTAGCACTTTGCCTTGTAATCGGCTGTTTCGCCGCTTGCAGCAAGGATGCTGAAGATCCCACCAACGCAGTTTCCGACGGTGACGCAATTGTTTCCGACGGCAATGTTACCGACGGTAATGTTTCCGCAGGCGATGTGGCAGACGGTAATGTTTCCGCAGGCGATGTGGCAGACGATGTTGTTGAAGGCATTCTCAAGGTCATCGACATCCCCCTGACCGAAGAACAGTATGCTTTTGCAGTTACCAAGGGCAACACCGAACTGCTCGGCCAGCTCAACGATTTTCTTGCTGAAATTCAGGAAAACGGCAAATTCGACGAAATCATGAACAAGTACTTCGGTGACGGTACTCCCGAAGGCGTGCTGATTGCTGATGCAACTGTCGGCGCTTCCGACAATCAGCTTGTTATCGCTACCAACGCTGCATTCGCTCCCTTCGAATATGTTGAAGGCGAATACTACTACGGTGTTGATATCGAAATCATGAACCTGTTTGCACAGTCTCTCGGTAAGACCCTTGCTGTCAACGACATGGAATTCGACTCCGTCTGCACCGCTGTGGGTGAAGGTATGTGCGATGTCGCTGCTTCCGGCCTGACCATCAAGCCTGAACGCGAAGAAATTCTTGATTTCTCCACCTCTTACTACAATGCTTCCCAGAAGATCATTGCTCCCGCTGCTGACACCGCTTTTGATGCTTGTGCAACCGCAGCTGATGCAGAAGCTGTTCTTGCAGGTCTTGCAGAAGGCACCAAGGTCGGTTATCAGACCGGCACCACCGGCGGCTTCTATGTTGTCGGCGATGCAGACTGGGGCTTTAACGGCTTTGCAAACCTTGAAGGTGTCGGCTACTCCAACGGCGCATTTGCTGTGCAGGATATCATCAACGGCAACATTGCTTATGTTGTTATTGACGAAGCTCCCGCAAACAACATCGTTGCAGGCGTAAACGGCTGAGTTTTTTAAATCGAATTTTGCAACCCCGCCGAGTAGACGGGGTTGTTTTTAATCATCACACCGGAAAGGGGAGTTGCCGTATCCGTGCAGGATGCGGCAGGTGAAAAGAGATGCTGACAGACTTTTCCCTCAAATGGGGTAAATTCATTGTCAACTTTATCGACAAAGGCGGTTACAAGCAGGTTATTACCGGCCTTGAAAATACCGTAAAGGTTGCCGTGCTCGGTCTTATCATCGGTATGGTCATCGGTTGCGTGATCGCTGTCATCAGCGTTATGCCGAAGTATCCGATCCTGCCTTATGCCATGCAGAGCCGTTATGACCGTTTTCTGGCTCGTTTTCCGAAAAAGCCTTTGTTGCGTGTTGTCACATTCTATTATCTGTTTTTTGCAATTATGTGGGTATTGCAACGCATACCTGCCATTCTCAAAAAAATATGCTCGCTGTATGTTGCTCTGTTTCGCGGAACCCCCGTTATGGTGCAGTTGTTGCTCGGCTACTTCGTTTTGTTCCCGTCGATGGGCTTCAAACTGAGCGCCGTTGAAGCAAGTATCATCATTTTCGGTGTCAACAGCGGTGCGTATGTGTCCGAAATCATGCGCGGCGGTATCAATTCCGTGGATCCCGGTCAGTTGGAAGCCGCCCGTGCGGTTGGCTTCAGTTATTCCGCGTCCATGCTCAAAATTGTGGTTCCGCAGGCAATCAAAAACATTCTGCCGACCCTCGGCAACGAGTTTATTGCACTTATTAAGGAAACATCCATTATCGGTTATGCAGGCGCACTCGATCTTGTTTATGCATTCAAACAGATCGGTACAAGCACATATGAATATACCGTACCGTACATCGTGCTTTCGGTGATTTACATTGTGCTTGTTGTTGTAATTACCATTGGTCTTAAAATTATGGAAAGGTGGTTGGCAAAAAGTGATAGACGTCGTTGATCTGCACAAGAGTTTCGGAGAGCACGAAGTGCTCAAAGGCATTACCACCACCATCCATGAAGGCGAAAAGGTCGTTGTGATCGGCCCCTCAGGCAGCGGTAAGAGTACTTTTCTGCGTTGCCTGAACTGCATGGAAGATCCCACTTCGGGTTCCATCATTTTTGAAGGCGAAGACATTGCCAATATTCATGTTGACATCAACCGCCACCGTGAAAAAATCGGCATGGTGTTTCAGCAGTTCAATCTGTTCAACAACAAGACCGTGCTCGACAATGTCATGCTCGCCCCCTATTGCCTTGGCAAAAAGAAACTCAGAAAACTGAAAAAAGACCCGCAGTATACGGGACCGAAAACCGCAAAGGAACTCAAAGCCCGTTGCGAGGAAGAAGCAAGACGACTTTTGCGCAGAGTCGGTCTTGAAGAAAAGGCAAATGCGTATCCGTCCACTCTTTCGGGCGGTCAGAAACAGCGTGTTGCCATCGCAAGAGCACTGGCAATGAACCCTAAAGTCATGCTTTTTGACGAACCTACAAGCGCACTCGACCCCGAAATGGTCGGTGAAGTGCTGGATGTTATGAAAGAACTTGCCGCAAGCGGCATGACCATGGTGGTTGTTACGCACGAAATGGGTTTTGCCCGTGAAGTCGGCACGCGTGTTCTGTTCATTGACGAAGGTGTTATTGCAGAAGAAAATACGCCGCAGGAATTTTTTGCCAATCCGCAGACGGAACGTCTGAAAACTTTTTTAAGCAAAGTTCTTTGATTTTTTATGTAAGCAGTTTGTTTGTACAGACTGCTTACATATTTTTATATTTTTTTTACCTCATTTTTTATGGTTTGTACGTTGACATTGTGTTATATTTTGTGATATCATTAAATAAATATGTTTTTGTGTGTTAAGAGGTGTTGCTCTTTGAAGAAAAATGTTTTATCCGTTTTTGTTGCGTTCGCGTTGACAATTGCTCTGACGTTGGCTTGTATTGCGCCTGTTTCGTCTGCTTTTTCGACACAGGCACAAGCGGCCGAAACGTTTGCATTCTCGCAGGATGTTTCCGGGATTGCGCAAAATGCGGTTGATCTTGTATGGGATGTCGTTCCGAATGCGGCTTATTACAACATTTATTTATATGAGGTTGATGGCTGGGATCTGATTACATCCGAATCAACCGATACCACAAAGCGCATTGAGGGCTTGGATGATGGTGCGGAACTGTTTTTCCGTGTGCAAGCGGTGGATACGGATGACAACCTGCTTGCGACATCCGATGTGCTTACTGCTTACACGACTCCTGCTGCACCGATCGTTACGCAGGCTGTCATTAACAAGGGGCAGTACTCACTTGTGTGGGAACCCGTCAACGGTGCGGATGGCTATAAAGTGTTTGCAGATGCTGTCTGCATTGCCGATGTGCAAAAAACACAATATGATTTTTCCGCTGATCTTCTGACTTCCGGTTCCGTTTCCGTTTGTGCCTACCGCTACATAAACGGTATCGCCTGTGACGGTGCCGCGGCACCGGTTGCTGTCACGGTTGAAAAAAAAGGAGCCAATATAATCCTCGGTGTCGGTGAAACGGTCAGCCTGGCTACCTATGCATTCGGTGAAACCACCTATCTGACAGCAGATGAACAAACGGTCAGTGTTGCTGTCGACGGTGTAATTACTGCCGTAAAATGCGGCAAAACGCAGGTGATTGTACGTACTTCGGTCGGTGATGTATATGTGAACGTAACCGTACTTCCTGCCGCGGAGAGTGCACGTTTTGCCGTGGAGAATATGGTGATGCATGTCGGTGAAACCGATATTGGTGAACTTCTTCTGAATGGGACAGGATCTTTTGCGCGTACATATGAAAGCAGTGATCCGACCGTTGTTCGTGTGGACGAAAACGGTGTTCTGACTGCATTGAAAGCAGGAACTGCAACCATCACCGCCACCCTTTACAATGCTGTTACCGCACAGATGCGTGTGACTGTTGTTGCAGATAAGGCTTTGCGTTTTGAAAAAACAGCATTGACCCTCGGTGTCGGCGAACAGATTAAAAATCCCGTTCTCTCCGATGCAACAACACCGAAAAATCTGCGTTACAGCGGTTTTGGTTCTGTTCTGCAAGTGTCTGCTGACGGTACCATTACCGCCTTGCAGTCAGGTACGGTAACCCTGAAAGCAACCGCAACCGACGGCAGAACGGCTTCTTGCGCCGTTACCGTTGTGAATGCACCGCAGGAATTCACACTTTCAAAGACCGATGCGGAAATCGGTGTCGGGATGCAACTGCAATTGACAGCGCAGGTCGATACTGGAATTGATCTTTCCCGTGTAGTCTGGAGCAGTGACAATTCTGCTGTTGCGAGCGTGAACAACGGTATTGTGACAGTCAATGCGGCCGGTACGGCGACCGTCACGGCAGTTCTCTACAACGAAATGAAGGCAACTTGTTATATTACGGTGCTTGCCGCCCCCGCCAAACTGAAACTGAACAAGACATCCCACGCTCTTTATGTGGGAGATACACATGTTCTGACTGCATCCGCCGAGGTGGATGCTTACCTCGGTCGAGTGACTTTTGCAAGTTCTGACAATTCTGTTGTGACAGTGGATGCACAAGGCAAGGTGACTGCTGTTAAGGCGGGTACAGCAAAGGTTACGGTTACTGCTTACAACGGCATTACCGCTACCTGCACCTACACCGTTTCCGAGCGAGCAACCAAGGTGACTGTTACATCTTCCGCCATGACTTTTGCGGTCGGTATGTATTCTCGTATGTCCGCAACCACGGATACGGGTACGGGACTCGAAAATGCGGTCTGGACGGTATCCGATGAAAGTATTGCCTATCTGAATGAGGAACATCATCTGATTGCAAGAAAAGCAGGGAAGGTTACCGTTACGGTTACACTGACCAACGGTGTAAAAGGTTCTTGTACGGTAACGATCCAGGCGGCTCCCACTTCGATTACACTGGACAAAACAACAATGACGCTGGATGTGGATGCCCGCTATCGCCTGAAAGCAACGGTCAACAGCGGTGCATATTCTTCGGCAATCACATTCTCCTCAACCGATGCATCCATTGCCCGTGTTGCCGCAGACGGAACGGTTATCGCCGTTGCTCCCGGTACGGTAACGATCACCGCGACCACATTCAACGGCAAAAAAGCAACCTGCACCGTTACGGTCAAAGTAGTGCCGACTTCGATTTCTTTCGGCTACAGTTCTTATTCGCAGTCGCAGGGTAGTTGGTTCTATGTTACCGTGTACGATCAGAATAAAGATGCATATACCGGTGCAACCTTCACAAGTTCCGATACGTCTGTTGCTACCGTCAACGCTGACGGTCTTGTACATGTACTGAAAATGGGCACGGCAACCATTACCGCCAAAACGAGCAACGGCAAGACCGCAACCTGCAGAATCAATGTAACCCGTATGCAGGTGCCGCTCGTCAGCCAGTTGCCGAATTATCCCACGGGATGTGAAGCGGCAAGTTGCGCAATGCTTCTTCGCTATTACGGCTATAACTTCACAACCGCAAACATGGTCAGCATTATCCCGCGTGAAAACATCCGCTATATCAACGGCTATCCCGTCGGTCCCGATATCAATGAAAAATTTGTCGGCGATCCGACCTGTACCTACACAAGTGAAAATCCCGGGTACGGTGTATTTTCACCTGCCGTTACAAAGGCTTTGCAGTATGCGGTGGATTACGTCGGCGGTGATGAAACGGCTGTGTGCATCACGGGATGCTCTTACAACGAGCTGCTCGGCTATCTTGCAGACGGTTATCCTGTTATCGTGTGGTCTACCTACAACATGAATGTGCCTACTACGGTCAATGAATGGTATATCGATCGCGGCAATGGCAAGTATGAATATTTCTCATATCCGCGCGGAACGCATGTCACCGTATTGTGCGGTTATGACGGCAGTAAAGTTTATATGATGGATCCCTATGACAATGCCTGTCTGTCGTTCAGCAGCAGTACCTTCAAAGCCCGTTGGGATCTGCTCGGCAATCAGGGCGTTATTCTGAAGTAAGGAGGACGAAACCATGAAAAAACTGATATTTGCAATTGTTACCTTTGTTTTATCGCTTGTTTGTGCTGTTTCAGCCTCCGCAAGCGAAGCCCCTGTGAAAATGGAAATCACCGCACAGCCCGAAAAACTGATCTATTCGGTTGCAGATGGCGTGCAACGTACGGAAAGCGTGTGGAATGAAGACACGGATTCTGTCAGTACGGTGACATATTCTTATTATCCGATTGATTTTGCGGGACTTGAAATCACATTCACCTACGCAGATGAAACCAAAAAAGAATTTTCCTTTGATGAAAATATGTCCCTTGCGGGCAGTGAATTTACCATCCTGAACAAAACCTTGCAGAATGCAAAGAATCAATGGATGACGGAAAAACAGTATGATGTTGTGCTGGCTTTCGGTGAATTGAGTGCACAATATCAGGTGTTTGTCACAGCACAGCAGCCCGATGCGGAGAACACAGTTGCTGATATTGCAATTGCCGTGAAGCCTGAAAAACTGATTTATCTTGATAATGAAGCCTTTACGGCCAGCGGGTTCAATGAGGACGGCGAAGTTGTGGAATACAAGGCATATCCTTTCACTGCAGAAGGCTTGCTTTTGCAGGTGACGTATGCCGACGGCAGTGTGCAGTTCTGCTCTCCGGCCGTGTTGTCTGCGCTGACAGACAGGGAAGTTGTAATTGATGATAATCAGGCGTTTGATTCGCAATGGCAACTTGGACCGAATCAGATACGTGTTTCCTCCGGCGATCTGTCTGCACAGTTCAATGTGTATGTGGATGTGCAGGATCACAAGTTTGAAGATTATTTTTACGCAGGCAACGATCAGCACGAAGCAGATTGTGTCTATTGTGAGCAGTCTTTCCGCTTTGCCTGTGAAGGCGGCGAAGCGACTTGCGCCGAACAGGCTGTGTGTACGGTCTGCGAAAGTCCTTACGGCGAAACCCTGCCGCATGATGATTTTTATGTAAAAGATGCTGACGGACATGCGGAACGTTGCAACAATTGCGATCTTGACGGTGCGGTTGAACCCCACGACTTTGTTGCGGGGACATATGACAAAGAAAATAAGCAGGCACTCTACACCTGCAATGTGTGCGCATATTCTGTTTTTGGTCAACCGAAAGGCGATATTGACGGCGACGGTGCACTGACCGCAGGCGATGCACGTCTGATTCTGCGCGCTTCGGTTGGTCTTGAAACGCTGACACCGGAACAGACGGCGCTGGCTGATACGGACGAGGACGGAATGCTGGATGCAGGCGATGCACGTCTTGTGCTTCGCGTTTCGGTTGATCTTGAAACACTGAATACCTTTATTCCCGTCACAGAATAAAAGCAAAGCATACAACGGTCATCGGACAAAAGTCCTTTGATCGTTGTTTTTTTTTTGAAAGAAAGCAAAAAGACTGTATTTTTATCTTGACAATCGGTGCAGATTCTGCTAATATCTTTGTGTTATTTTCAGCAATATACGGAGAGTTGTCCGAGTGGTCGAAGGTGCAGCACTCGAAATGCTGTGTGGGGAAACTCACCTAGGGTTCGAATCCCTAACTCTCCGCCAAGCAAAAAACACCGTCCTTGTGACGGTGCTTTTTGTTTTAGTGATAAAGGGTAGGGATTCGAAGCGGCGCGGGAGTGAATCGATGTCCGGGGGACATCGAGAGCCGCGCCTGACCGAGCACCGCAGTGCGAGAGTCGAATCCCTAACTCTCCGCCAAAGAATAACCGTAATTTTGATATAAGGTTGCGGTTATTTTCTTTTTGTGGTATAATGATAAAAAAGGTGGTGCTTGCGTGAATAAAACTATTTTTGATCAAGAACCGGATATTGAAGTTCTGTTTGAATTTATCGGAACAAGAAAGAATCCTGTCGCGGATGGCTATCGACCTCATCATTTGGTAACGGGCGATTATTTGACAACCGGCGTCCATCACTATTATGAAGTTCAAACTGTCCCTCCCAATGGTACGGCAAAAGGCACAATTACCTTTATTTCTCCCGAGACTCATCCACACTGTCTATGGGTAGGCAAAAAGATCAATATTCAAGAAGGCGCAAAAATCGTGGGATATGCCACTATACTTAAAGTCTTAAATCCTGATTTGTTGTGCGATGGTTCAAAAACAAATACCAAGTCATATAAGACGTACTGTTAAGGAAAGTTTTAAGACGGTTTTTATCGCTAGACTTGTTGCCCCACAGGCAGCTATTGCCGATGGCAGGAAATAAGAACCCCACCCGTTAACCAAATCAAAGATTTGGAACGGGTACCCGGGAACCTTGTTGCTGACGCAATAATCTTCACTCAGTTCGCTGAATTCACTCTGACGATTGAGGATGCACAGGAATATGTCTATTCCATATCCCCGACAAAGCGTGTAAGAGGCTGGCGAGATATTGAAGTAAAACTCTATATTTAAAATGAACTCCTCATCGAGAAATCGGTGGGGAGTTTTTGTGTGAGTGGTTGTTTTAAGTAAATGTACTTGTTGATATAGTTTTTATATTAATCAAAATTTGATTAATATTTTTATTGACTTTTAGATTCATATGTGTTATTATATCTTATAAAGAAAGGAGTAATGAAAAATGGCTTATACAAAATTTGGTGAATTTATGAGAATATTGCGAATAAAGAATCATGAGGTTATGGGAGATACTGCCAAGTTGTTTAATGTAAAATTACCCTTTGTTTCAGCAGTAGAAAACGGAAAAAGAAATGTACCGGAAGAATGGATTCCTACTTTAATTGAACACTACAACTTAAGTGCAAGTGAACAAGTTGAGCTTAAAGATGCTGTTGAACACTCTAAAACTCAAGTTAAAATACCACTTACCGGTGCGAATGTTGTGCAACGCAGAGCTGCTATACAATTTCAGCGTTCCTTTGAAAACCTAGACGAAAATACTGCCAGTGCAATTATTGAACTTCTCAACAAGGAGGACAATTAATGGATTACGAAACAAAACCTGCCAGCCGTAACGAGTTAAGATTATATGCTAAACTATTCCGTTCAATATGCAGAGTTTCTGATACCGAACCTATTGACCCTATTAAACTTCTTGATAAGCTACCTGAATTTGAGGGGTTCGAGGATGTTAGATATGAAATAGTTTATAATAACGCGCTTCCCGGAAATGTTCCTGCCCAGTGTGAAAAAGATGAATTTGGTTGGTTAATTCAAATTAAAGAATCTACATATAATAGGGCTTACGAAAAAAATTCAGGTGGCGACCGTATGCATATTATGCATGAGATTATGCACCCCTTTGCAGATAAGCTTGGATTCAAGCCTGTTTTTTCAAGACAATTGACTAAAGATACCCCTTGTTTTAGAAGGCTTGAGTGGATTGTTATGGCTCTTGCAGGAGAAGTGATGATGCCATATGAAGCAACAAAAAATATGTCGATTGCGGAACGAATGAATACTTATGGTGTTTCAAAAGCAGCCGCACAAAAACGATCAACATATTAAAATATTCTTTCAGCAAAGGACGGTGATGTAATTATGAGTGTGTTGGTATTAAAAATAAAAAGCACTGTAAAGATTGTTGGCGCAATCAATACAATGCTCTTCTCCGAATGTTGCCATTCGTACCTTGGTAATAAAAGCTGTTTTGAAAAACTGTTGTAAAAAATAATATAAAATCCATACATTCGACAAAACACAAACCTCCTTGTAAAATGGTATTACCAAATACAAGGAGGTCATTTTTATGTTTAATAAGAAAACCAAACTGAAGCTCACGGACTTTGAGTGTAACCTGTTAATCAACGGAATGAAGTCAATCAACCCAATAAAACGTCCCCATCGGGTAACCGATGGGGATTTTGCTTACCATGTGAGAATGATTTCGGGATTTTCAAAAATTTCGTCCAGTTTTCTGATGAACGGCATAATATCAGCAGCGCCGCCGATCTTGTGATCAAAAACCAAAGACAATGGCAGAATCTTTTTTGAGCCGAGCTGCAAATTGCCGTTTTCGTCTTTAAAAACATATTCCTTTTCTTTTGTTCTGCTCACACCAAACAGGAACACCTGCGGATAAACAGGCGGTACATATGTTATATTTGTATTGAGATTGTCATAAAGTGTTCCCCAGTTTGTAAAGCAAACAGACCCTTCGTTCAGTTCTTCAGGTCTGAGACCGTCCGGATTATAAAATGGCTTTTTGCCCGTCAGCTTCAGAAAATCAGATTTCAAAGATTGTGAAAGATGTATTACTTTTCCTTTGCCGAAGCAAGCACTTACGGACTGACAAAGGGGAGTCAGTATTCTGCCGTGGGTCAATTCCCCGATCAGTCGCTGTCTTGAAACCTCATACATCAAATCGTTAAGGTCTGTGTTTTTGAGTCTTCTTTTTGCGTCTTCTATGAGTAAAGCGGTTTCTTGCAGGGTTTTATCTTCAAGATGCATGATTTTTATCTGGAAGGTTTTGCTTTCATCAAGGCATACTGCCATTGAAACATCAATGTGCTTTTTGATGATCAGCCTTCCGGATGTTGCATGATGATTGTATACATAATGTGCATTCAGCCGGGGGGCTTCCTTCAAACCTTCCACAAGAATTTTTGTCAGGAGTGCGTTGAGAGTCAATCTGTAGCCGCAGCTTTTTTTCAGGCTTTCAAAAACCGCAAGAAGCCGGGTTATATCAGCCTCGTAATTACAGGCAACACCGGGCGTGTTGCGTTGCGAGTTGACGAGCGCATTGCTCGTCATTTTATCACGCAGACTCATATATTCAATTTTGTCACCGCTGTCAGGTGCCAATCTTGCTTCCTTCAGGTATTTTTTTATTTTCATTTGATTTGACTCTCTTTTTTTCTTATTCGAAAAATAATTATATCATAAATGTAATACCAAGTCAAATATTTAATCAGTGATAATCAGCGTGATATATATAACAATCCCTGAAGCGGACTTGTGTAAACCGATGGGGATGTTTGTGTATTGTGGTATATTATGTTTTGTGTTTCAGGAAAAACTCATTTGAACGTTTCAGCACTTCTTCGTTGCTGATTAAATTTATTTGTTTTAGGTTTTCGTTCAGTGTAAAATAACCTCTTAAAAGCGGGTCAATTTTTTGATACTCATTTTTTGCTGTTTCGAGTGTGTCAAGAATACAGCGATAACCGTATTTGTTTGCGAGATACGGTAAGCCTGCAACGGATAAAATATGCTCGTAATCTATGTAATCGTGATTCTTTTCTAATTGCTGCTGCAATTTTTTCATAACAGGGCAAAGTTCTTTTTCGGTTGCATAAAGTGCATAACCTCTTATGTAAAACATTTTCAGCCACAACCGACGGAATCTATTTAAGGCGTCAAAATAAAACTGTTTCAGGTCATAATCGTATGCGCTTTTATTGAGGAGCAATATTTTCAAATGTTCAAATCTTACTTCGCACCAATGCTTTTTAGAGGTTGCTTTGTCACATAAGTAGTCGATCAGTTCCTGATTCAGTTCACAATCATACAATGCATCCAATCTCTTTTTGTATTCCGGATGCAACAAACCTTCTGAACTTTTAGAGAACCAATATTCTAATTCTGCAATCATCACGACACATCCCCAATTATTTCTTAAACGTGATATACAGCATTTGTCCGCTTTCGATTTTGTCGGGCATCGGTGTTTCGACCCATTCGCAATTTTCGTTCACGGTCATACATTTGGCCACTGTATATTCACCTGCATCAATTTTGAGTTTGCGATCCTTTTTCTCGGAAACATTGGAAATAAGCAGCGCCTGACCGTCTTCCCCCGTTGCGGCGACTGCATACAGGTTTTCCGGGAGGCTCTTGTTTGTGATTGCCGCCTGATTGCCGAGGGCATACATCTGACCGAATGCCCGGAAACCGTAGTAAGCGGAGGAGGGGATGCCGTCTTTTACGAACATACCTGCGTGCACGGATTCGGGCCAGTAGTTTGCACAGTAGTAATGTGCCATGTCAAGGCCTGCGTTCTGGAACATAATCAGCATTGAGGTCTGATTTGCACCGTAACGGCGGTCGATTTTGTCGTTTTCCGTGGGATTGTAATTCCACTCGTCAACGATGATTTCCGTGTCGCTGTAGCCTGCCTTTTCAAGCATCTCGTCTACGTAGTCGATGTATTGGGCATTCTTTTCGGTCGTGGTGTAACTGTGCCAGGAAAAGAAATCCATCGGGGTGTTGTGCTCTGTGATGTAAGCAAGAAAATCCTCAAAGAATTCAATAAAATACTGATTTCGCGGACTTGAACCCGTATTGACCGCGTTGGTTTTGGTCAGTGCATAAAAGCCGCACGAGCCGTAACCGCCGATTTTAAGCTCCGGGAATTTTGCTTTCAGGTATTTTGCCGTCACATCATAAAGGCGGTAGAATTCTTCGGGTGTACCCTGCCAGAAGTTGTTTTCAGCGGCTTCCGGCTGACAGTCCGGTTCATTGTAGATTTCCCAATACTGAATGTCATAATTGAATCCGTTTGCCCAGCCTTCATTGTAATGCAGAATGATGTGCTCGCAGATCTGTGCCCATTTGTTAAAGTCTTCAGGGGGTTGCAGATGTTTGCGGGAAATTTCGGGATCGCTCCAACTGATGCCGAAACGGAAAAACGGCTCCATCCCCGCATCGATGATGGCGGCAAGCACCTTGTCGCTTTCTTCAAAGTTGTAGGAGTTTTCGTCGTTGACATCTTTTGAAAAATCGGGGAAAATTTTGTAGATATCGGTCACATTGATATCATGCGTTCTGCACGAAGTCATGTTGGCTTCGGTGAAATAACGGTTCATTTCGCTGTTCAGTTCATAATCGGGCATTCTGCCGATGTTGTGAACGGGGCGCATTGCATCCACAACGGTATCAAAATCAACCTGTATGGTTGTGGGGGTGAAGACAAACAGCAACACAATAAGCCCCACTGCAAGAATCGCCGCACCCGCAATAACTATTTTTTTTGCCATAAAACCGCCTCCGAATGACAGATAAATCAATTCAATTATACACTTGCAAATTCCGAAAAGCAATAATGGATTTTTATTGCATTTGATTTTTTAAAGAAGTATAATAATAAAAAAGAGTGCAGGAGGGATTCTTATGTGCAGTGAAAAACCGTTGGATACTTTGGCAGGCCTCTACAGCAATACTGCCGTTTTCAGAAAAATAGCTTTTATCGGAGACAGCCTTTCTTCCGGCGAGTTTGAAACGGTGGATGCAAACGGCAACCGCGGGTATCATGATTTGTATGAATACTCATGGGGACAGTATATTGCCCGCAGCAACGGGCTGACTGCCTACAATTTTTCCCGCGGCGGCATGACCGCAAAATGGTATCTTGACAGTTTTGCAGACGAACAGGATTTGTGGAATAAGGACAAAGCCTGTCAGGCGTATGTGATTGCCTTGGGTGTGAATGACATCTGCAATGCAAACATGAAAATCGGCGACGAGCAGGATATTTGCGCAACCGACTTTGCGGACGAAAGACCTTTTATCAGTTATTATGCGGAAATTGTAAGAAGATACAAGCAAATCAGCCCCGATGCCAAATTCTTTTTTGTCACCATGCCGCAAGATACGGTGTGGCGGGATCAATCGAAAGCCGAAGGCATGCGGGACGCCTTGTATGCCCTTGCAAAGCATTTTGACAATTCTTATGTCATAGACCTGTATGCCTACGGCCCCGTGTATGATGAAGAATTCAGAAAAAAATATTTCCTGCACGGCCACATGAACCCGATGGGGTATATTTTTACGGCAAAACTGATTGATTCCTATATTGACTATATCATCCGCACCAATCCGTCTGATTTCAACAATGTCGCATTCATCGGAACGGATATAAAATATCAATAAACGATCAAGAAGGTGCGGTATGGAACTGTTGATTTGCAAGGCATTGTTGTGGATATTCGGCTTTTCAGTGGCGGAAAATTACAACAAAACATTGGATTCTATGTTTCTTGTACAGCCCGAAAGTGATATTTTGTTGGAGCTGGAAAGTTGTTCTTCCGACAGTGATGCAACCTTTGATGTTTTACATCGGTATTGGATGTATGAATGCAAAGAATTTTCTGTTGACACCTTCGGTATGTGTTTGCTTGAGAATCTGAAAACAGCATACCAAGCAAACATCTTTTCACTTGAAGAATTCGGTCGAAAATGTTATTCCTTGTGGCAAACACTCCCTGATGAACTGCAATCGACAGATCCGTTTCATGTCCTTTGTTATGCAGATGATCCGTTGTCTTGGAGTGACGAAGCGCAAACGCGGGAAATCTATGAGGAACTTTTTGATTTTTATATGTAATTTCTCTTTTTAAGAGTTGTGCAAACTTCCCATCGGTTGCCCGATGGGGATTTTTGTCGGTATTTGTATTTCTTTTAAGACTGTGATATAATGTATTTATCAAAAGTAAGAGGTGGCGAAATGAAATATGTTTACAACCGGGATGTCCTTTCCGACAAAATATTCGATTTTATTTATAGCGGTTCACTGCACGATGCTGTTTTGCAGCGTGCATTCAAGGGGAAGAAAGACTGGATCGGAAATGTTGAAAATGCAAAAAAATATTTGCGCGAATATATAGATTGTATAATAAATAATAAATTTTCTTCGCAAAGTGACCACGATGTAAGTTTTATTAAAACGGCAAACAACCTTTGCAATGCAATAAACAGCAACAGGCCACCTGTCGCAGAGGATGTTTTTAGTTTTGGGAACGCACAAAAACTAATAAACATAGCGGTTAAACATACATATAGTATTTGTTATTGTGCACCCGAATTTCGAGAAAATTTTCGCTATTGCCATTGTCCTTTGGATTCTGTTATGCTTAACGAAGTGTGGAGCCGATATAAGAAAAGTGCGGGCACGGACAAACGCAAAGAAAATCTGAAAAATGCCGAATTCTTTTGTCAGTCCTGGGGTAATGAAGGTCAAGCAGGAGATGTACAACCTGAAATCTGTGATTTTCCTGAGCGATATATCAAATTCCAAAATGCGATCAGAGAAATTATAGGCGAGGGTGATTTGTACCCTATAGAGTTTGACTACATGATTTGGAAGTGATTTTTTTTCTTTTGCGTACCACAGCACAGACTGCAATCAAAGGCTAAGAGAAAATCGGTTTAAACCCGGTCATATCAAGAACTCCGATTGCTTATAAAAGAGCAAAAATAAACATTAAAAAGGAGCCTGTATCGCTAATTCGGTGATATGGGCTTTTTGTTTTGCCGCAGATCAATATTGAATTATTATGTAAAATATGCTAAACTTTAAAATGTAAATTGATCGGAGATAGTAAAGAAGTATTTAAAAGGAGAAGCAGATGCGGACAAAGAGGGGATGACGGAAAATGCGTACAATAAACTATCAAACAGATCTGTGTGTAGTGGGTGGCGGTCTTGCGGGGCTTTGCTGCGCTGTTGCTGCTGCGCGTCACGGAATAAAAACCGTTCTGGTGCATGACAGGCCTGTTTTGGGCGGAAACGCATCAAGCGAAATCCGAATGTGGGTTTGCGGTTCACACGGTGAAAACAACCGCGAAACCGGTATCATTGAAGAGTTTATGCTCGAAAACTTTTATCAGAACAAAGCCCTGAAATTTCCTCTTTGGGACAGCGTTTTGTATGAAAAGGCAAAGGCTGAAGCGAATCTGACCCTGTTGCTTAACACAAGCTGTTTTGATGCAACCATGAACGGACAGACAATCGAAAGCATCAAGGCGTGGCAATCAAATGCCGAAACCTTTCACGTGATAAAGGCAAAATATTTTGCAGATTGCTCGGGCGACAGTATTCTGGCACCCCTTTCAGGTGCCGCATACCGTTACGGCAGAGAGGCAAAATCAGAGTTCAACGAAAGAATACCGCCCGACATTGCCGACAAAAAGACAATGGGTATGAGCTGCTTGTTTCAGATTCGCGAAACCGATCATAAGGTTGATTATATACCGCCCGAATGGGCATATAAATTTGAAACCGATGACGATCTTCCTTACAAGGACCACGACCTGAACAATAACTTTTGGTGGATAGAACTTGGCGGAGAATGGGATTGCATCCACGATACCGACCGTTGCCGTGATGAACTTCTGAAAATCTGCTACGGCGTCTGGGATCATATGAAAAATCACGGCGATCACGGTGTTGAGAATTGGGAGCTTGAGTGGATCGGCTTTTTGCCCGGAAAAAGAGAAAGTCGCCGTTATGCAGGGGAATATACCGTAACACAGAACGACGTTGAATCGGAAGGCAGATTTGACGATATTGTTGCCTATGCCGGCTGGAGCATGGACGATCATTTTCCCGCGGGGTTTCTTTATAAAGACGGGCATCCCACGATCTATCATCCTGCACCGCAGCCGTGGGGACTGCCGCTTCGCGCGATGATCTCTAAAAATATTAAAAATCTTGTTTTTGCGGGCAGAAACATCAGCGTGACCCATGCGGCATTAAGCTCTTCAAGAGTGATGGCTACCTGCGCAATTCTCGGGCAGGCTCTGGGAACAGCAGTAGCACAAGCCGTTAAGAGTGCGCGCGATATACGAAAAATTGATATCACAAAGCTTCAGAATGCACTGCTGGATGACGATTGCTATATTCCGTGGCACAAAAGAACGGTATCTGAGCTTTCTGAAAAAGCGCTATGTAATTGCGAGGTTATAAGAAACGGCGTGGATCGTGCCGATGAAAACTGTTGGAAGGGGCATGCAGGAGATAAGATTACCTACACTTTCGCAAAACAAGAAAAGGTATCTGAAATACGCCTTGTTTTTGACAGTAACCTTAACAGAAAATATAAAAATATGCCTTGCAATTATCCCCTTGAAGAAAAGGTGGTAAAGTTACCCGAAACACTTATTAAAGAATATCGGGTGGAAGGTGTCTCGGAAGACGGAAAAATCCAATCGATCATAATTGATAATAACCACCAACGCTTTGTAAAGCATAAGGTTGATTGGAATGTAAAAGAAGTACACTTTATTCCTCTTTCAACATACGGCTGCGAAACCTGCAACCTGTTTGATTTTGAAATAAGTTAAAACAATTGACAGGTACACTTTGTGAATAACCACACAGGCTGCAATCAAAAGAGTCCATTATAATAAACATCCCCATCGAAAATCGGTGGGGATGTTTGCATGTACGAGAAGTGCCTCTGCTTGCAATTATTTTTATTTTATGCTACAATAAAATAAAAATGTAAAAGACGGTGCATGGCGAATGAATATAGAAAAAAAGGTTGCGCTTCGCAATTTTGCGATCGCTCTTTTGACTGTGTTTCTGGTTGTTTGTTCTGTAGAAATAACACTGACGCTAAAAAACAGAAAACCCGAACATTATCAATCGGTCTGCGAGGAGAATCCTAAGATTCAGCTTTTGCAGGCGGAGCGTACGCACGATGAAGGAATATTTTTCACAACAGCTGCAACTGTAGGGATGTCAAGAAAGATGTACGGTTCGATTGATACTGATACCCAGTTGCAGTCTGTGTATCCGTTGCTCGGCTTGAATTCAAGGCTTGAAAATGAAGATGTGTTTAATATTGTGGTGATCGGTGATTCTTTTGTGCAGGGTGACTACAGTCTGAACCGCAATGAAATCTTCTGGCGGGTTCTTGAAAATGACTTTCGCAAAGAGAACAAAAATGTAAATGTGTACGGTGTCGGAATGTCCGGAGCAAGTGCCTATGAGGAGTTGGCATGGCTGACGGATTATGCACTGGTTGAAGATCTTGATCCGGATCTGGTAATTTTCGGTTATGTATATAATGATCCTGATGATATTGTAATAGGAACCAGAAAAACAGTTGACTGGAACAAGGAATTACCGTTTTTGTTGCCGTTGAAAAAACTTTTTCCGAATGTTTACAATGGGTTGATTGAAAGTATTGTAGCAAAGACAATGTATTCGGATAAGTATACAGGCGGAGAATTTGTCAATCATATCAGCGCTCCGCCGATTCTGAAAGGTCGTTTTTACGAAAAATACAAAACTGATTTTGTTGAAAAACTGGAGGCCTTTGCCGCAACAGCGGATTTTTCGGTTGCAGTGGTGACCTTGCCTACAATTCCCGATAATTATATGCTCGAGCAGCTTTATGCCCCGTTGGAAGAATTATATGCGCAATGTGAGTATGTTGACTATTATAATAGTGTTGAGGCGTACAGTGACTTTGCTTCCCGTGAACACAGTAAGAATTATCAGGTCAATATCGGTGATTTTCATCCCGGCAGTGCAACAAACAGATTTTATGCCGATTATATTAAATCCATCGTCGACAAGCAGTTTGCGGATGTTATTACAGACCTGCCTGCCAACTATGACGAAATAAATGATATTACAATCAATGAGTATCTTCCGTACCGTGTATCGCCTGTAAAACTATACGAAGACGAAAAAGAAGTCAGATATGAAATAACGTATCCTGCAACAGAGCAAACGTATTACCTGGAAGGAATTGAATTGCCGGCATATTATCTTGTGAATCCGTTGAGGAAGCAGCATATCAAACTGTCTTTTTCGCATGATATCAATATTACCGAAATACAAACGCAAGGGCAGTATGATGATATTGAGCTGTACTACACCCGTATAAACGAAAAACTTCGATATGACGACCATACACTTTTTGATCTTGAGCGGTCTGCAGGGGATATCTTTGTTACGGATCCCGGGGTTGATCTTACTTCGGTTTTAATAAGTGCAGATTTTACAGGGGAATCAGACCGAACGATCACGCTTACGATGAAAAAAGCAGAGGAGGCGGCAGAATGAAAAATGTTTACATATTAGGCATATCTGCTTTTTATCATAATTCAGCCGCTGCTTTGGTAAAGGACGGCAAAGTCGTTGCGGCTGCGGAAGAAGAGCGTTTTACAAGGGTAAAAGGCGATCCTTCTTTTCCGATCAATGCCATCAGTTTTTGTATGGAAAAAGAAAGAATTAACATGTCTGATGTTGAAAAGGTTGTGTTTTATGAGGATACGGCAGAAAAGTTCGGCAGAATTGTAACCACTTCTCTGATTAATGCGCCGCAAGGTATAAAACAGTATCTTTACAGCATTCCGGTATGGATTACCAACAAACTCTGGATTCAGCGTAAAATAGTAAAAGAACTTAATATCAAAAGTGATAAACTGATGTTTATTCCCCACCATCTCAGCCATGCGGCATCCGCTTTTTATCCGTCTCCCTTTGAAAAGGCTGCGGTGCTGACCCTTGACGGTGTCGGTGAGTGGACAACTTTGTCGTGGGGAATTTGTGATGATTCCGGAATCAAATTGCTCAAAGAACTGAGATTTCCCGATTCTTTAGGCTTGTTGTATTCAGCTTTTACTGTATATACCGGTTTTAAGGTGAATAACGGTGAGTATAAAATGATGGGGCTGGCACCGTACGGTAAGCCTGCATATATTGATCTGATCAAAGAACATATTGTAAAGATTTACAAAGACGGAAGTTTTGTTCTGAATAAAAAGTATTTTTCTTTTACAATGAAAATGGATACCATCAACAAAGAGTTTGAAGACTTGTTCGGTCACAAAAGACGGCAACCTGAAAGTGAAATGGATCCTTTTTATGCAGATGTTGCCGCAAGTATTCAGGCTGTAACGGATGAAATAATACTTACAACAGCAAAGCACATCAAAGAAGTGACCGGAATGAATAATATTGTGCTTGCAGGCGGTGTTGCTCTGAATGTGACTGCAATGGGAAAACTTCGCAACAGCGGATTGTTTGAAAATGTATGGGTGCAACCTGCTGCAGGGGATGCAGGCGGAGCTTTGGGGGCCGCACTGTACGGTTATTATTATGAGAGAAATCATATTGCTATAGAAAAAAATCCCATGAAATCGGTATATCTGGGTTATAAAATCAAGGATACCGATAAAGGCGACGATGATGCATTGAAACAACTCGGTGCGGTCTGGTCTGTTTATGCAGACGAGGATTTGCAGACAAGAATTGCCAAGCTTATAAATGATGGAAAAATAGTGGCAATTGCACGGGGACGAGCGGAATTCGGTCCGCGTGCATTGGGGAACAGGTCAATTTTAGCAGATGCCCGAAAAGCGGAAATGCTGCAGCATCTGAATCGAAAAATAAAATTCCGTGAAGGTTTCAGACCGTTTGCTCCTGCCGTTCTTGAGGAAGATGCAGATCAATATTTTGATATCGAGGGAGCTTCTCCTTATATGCTGTATACATTTCCTGTAAAAGAAGAACGACGGTCAGCAGTTGAATTCGGAGAAACGTTAACGGAAACGGCAGCAAAATCAAGATCGGATATTCCTGCTGTAACGCATGTTGATTATTCTGCCCGTGTGCAGACTGTAAACAATACCCAATCGCCTTTCTTTTATGGCGTATTGAAAAAATTCAAACAGCTTACCGGATGCAGTGTGGTTGTAAACACATCCTTCAATGTTCGGGGAGAACCGATTGTCAACACAGCTGAAGATGCTTATAAATGCTTTATGAAATCGGGAATAGATTATGCTGTTATCGGCAACAGGCTTTTTGACAAAGAGCTCCAGAAGGGTGGTGTTGTGGATGCAAAAAGTAAAGATAAACAAACCGGTAAAAACATTTAAAGAAGAATATGACCAAAAAAGCGAAATAAAGGCAATCAATGAGTGCAGTTGGTTTTGCATTGTGTGGGGCCTTTTCCTGTCTGTTGCAGGTGCATACCAAGCGATGTGTACACAAGGTGTGCCGAATATAATATATAAGATTGTGTCTTTGTTTGGTCTTTTCTTGCTTGTTATCGGGGTTGCGGCTCCGTTGAGACTTCAAAAAATAATCGGAATCATCAAATCGGCATGTTCTGTTTTCGGAAATGCTGTATTGAAAGTGCTTCTGCTTTCTGCTTATTTGGCAATGACTCTTATTAATGCTTTCAGGCACAAAAAATATGCAGCAAAATTCGGGTTTAAAAATTGGGAGGAACGGCACCTGGCAGATACAGCCTTTTGCGATTTCAACAATGCAGCGCAAAACAAACATAAGAATACAGTTCTGCGTACGGTTGTTGATGTTCTGGGTTTCTTTATTGACAACAGAATGTATATTGTTATTCCGATTATAATCATTTTGCTGATTGTAGGTGTTGTTATGTTTTTTGTATCCTCCAGTGCGGTGTTCTCTTTTGTGTATACTTTGTTCTGAGTGCAATAGATACAAGAAGAGTCAGCGTAAAGAGCTGCGATTGATAATCTCTTTTTTTGCCCGGCTCTGTTTCGACAGTTATCAAAGGTTTTTCTCGCAGCCCGTCCTGACTTATAATAACGTCCCCATTGAGAATCGATGGGGATTTGTTGTTGCGTTTTGTCATATCATATGATAAAATAAATTATATAACTAATCTTTATAAGGAAAGAGATATATGAAGACGACTGAAAAAGTTTTAAAAAGTGAGCAACGAGAGCTGTCCAGACTCGGGAAAATGCAAAGAAGCGGTACAAGCAGTAAGTATTTCTTTGTTTTGCTCATGCTGATTGCCATTGTTAATATTTTGGATGAAGTCACAAGTAACCTGACCGTTACGGTGCAATCCTCATTTGTGACGGAATTTTTTGTGAATAATCCTTTTATGGGTAAGTATTATACCTATGAAGACGGACTTGCATTCCATTCCGGTATTGGCGTTTTCACATATGTTTTAGGAATTATAACGCCCTTTTACAAGGCGCTTGCCGACAAATGGGGAAGAAAACCGCTTTTTGCCATTTCAACCCTTGGCATGGCAGCGGGTCTTCTGGTGATTCATCTGTCGTCGAGTTATATCATGTTCCTTATCGGCTTCGCGATTATCAGCTTTTTTATGGGGCACGATATACAGATTATATACATACTCGAAGAAGCACCCGATAAGCACCGTGCAAAGATTTACAGTTTTCTTAAAAGTTTCGGCATTTTAGGTGTTATACTGATTCCCACTTTGAGAGATATTCTCATGGGGGATGATGCAACAAAATGGCGTGAAATTTTTCTCGTGCCTGCGCTGATCGGTTTTGCCGCTGTTTTGCTCGTCCTGCTTTTTGCGAAGGATACGAAGGTGTTTATTAACGACAGAATCGAGTATCTTTCCCGCTCTTATGAAGAAAGACAAGAAGAAAAGGCGATTAAAAAGCAACGGAAGCAGGCCCAGCGGAATCAGTCCGGTGTATTCAATGGCGTAAAGTACATTTTTGCAAATAAGGATACAAAAATGCTTATTATTGCGCATATCATATTTGATTCCGCAATGCCTGCGATTGCTCTTTACTTTGAATCCTCCATGCACCAGGCTGGAATGAGCACAAGCGATATCACAAAAGCACTCTTTATGGTGCCCGTGATTTACGCATCCATCACATTCATTTCGGGCTTCATTGCCGACAAGCTCGGCAGAAAAACCACCGTTACCGCCTTTTCCGTGTTCTGTGTTGTCGGCTATGTGCTGTTTGTGGTCGGCATTCTCAAAGGCTGGAATCCGTATCTTGTCGGCTCATTTGCAGGGCTGTATCAGGGCTCTTACTGGATCGGCAGAGATTATATGAATGTCATGATGACCGAAAAGGTACCCACGGATATCCGTGCATCGGTGGTCGGTGCGGAGGGCCTGCTTGTGATTATCGGTCTTGCACTCGGCTACGGTGCCATTATCACAGGCATTACGTTGCTGCCCATCTGGTGGGCCTGCCTTGCGGTTTCCGTTCCCACGGTCAGCGTTGCCGCCATTCTGTTTGCCCTGAAGGTCAAGGAAACAAAAGGTGCAAGCCTGGATACAATCGGATAAAGAAAACACCCTCTGTCTTTTTCGCAAAGGCAGAGGGTGTCGTTTTGATTAACGGATGTAAAGCTTTTCCATAAAGCTGTAGATTTTTTCGGATAGTCTGTTCAGCGGCTGCAGGAAATCCTCGTCATAGAGTGTGATCCATGTGTAGATATGACGGAAATAGCGGTTGAATGCATTGTCCATGGACAGCTCGTGGTTGACACGCTCACCCATTCTGAGAACACCCATTTCAATGAAGTCCTCATACAGCTCCTGTCTTGCATGCATCCACAGATAAGGATGCTGTAATTTGGAAAATTCACGCTTGCCGTTGGAGCATTTCCAGTATCTCCAACAAAGCTCCGAGCGGTTGATCTGTGCGAGCTGTTCGTCGGTTTCGGCTGCTGCCTTTGCATTCTCCCACAGCGCGTCACACTGCTTGATGACGGACGAGGTCATGTTGTGCAGATTCCGACGCGAGGAGGTTTCAAGCTGCAGATGTGAAAAACGGGTGACTGCGTGCTCGGTCATAATGTCAACAAATTCTTTAAGATATGTACCGCCGGGGCCGTAAACGGCTGTCATATAGCCGAGCATTTCCGCCTCAAAATCAAGATAGGGGTTCTGCATCAGCTTTGCAACAAGGTAGGTCTTCATTTCTGCAAATTCCGCATCACACTCGGCAATGTAGAACACACCCTGCTCGTAAATGCCCTTGACATTGTGCTCATAGAAAATCTGAATGTTTCTTTGCAGAACACCGAAGTTGGGGTGGATGTTGACGGATTCATCGCAGTTGAGCGAATAGTTCCATATATAAAGTCGATCGCAGATTTCACTCCACTCTTGCAGGTCTTCCATGAATGCAACATTTTCCTTGCAATCGGGGTCATCGAGCGTGTGACCGAAGCAGCATTCAATCGAGCAAAGACGCACAATAACGTTTTCATCGGGCACAACATTCGTCGGTGCTTCACGGGTGTACTGATAAGCGAAGGTGTCAAAAGCCACATTGTCATAATCGCCTGCGGCGCTGACGCGTCTTGCAATTTCGTTGACAAAGGTAATCATCGTGCCTGCCTGCGAGCCGTTGGCTTCGTCCAGAGCCTTGCAGTTGTCGCATTCGCAGTATTCGCCGTTGTCTGCCTGCGTGACGGAAACGATCTGCATGCTTGCATCCGGGTCATGCTTTTCTTCGAGCAATGCAAGCACCTCGTTGGTGACGATGGTTTTTATATCCTCATTGGTCAGACACAGTTGTGTGCCTCTGCGCTCACCGTCCACAAGCGCAAAGTATTCGGGATGCTCCTCAAAATAAACGGAAGGCTTGCAGTAGCGGTTGACAAGCGTGTGGCTTGAACCGCCGAGGTATTTCACATCACCGCCCTGCTCGGCGGTCAGACTCTTGTAAATGCCGCCGGTCTGTCCGTTTGCTACGGCAAATTCGGCATCACGCGAGCTTTTGGTGTCGGTTTCGGTGTATTCAAAGAACGGCGTGTAGGTGACATCGAGGTCGGCAGGCACGGTCAGTTCACTGTTTTCGGGAATCACAATGATCTCGTCCTCATACCAGTGACAGCCGCAGTATTTTTCAAGGAAGGCATACACACCGTTGATGGTGCCGTGGTTGCCGACACCGTTGATGAGCAGTGCATTTTCTTCGGAACGGATATAATAGCTGCCGTCCGTGTTATTTTCAAATTCCGCTTCGGCAAGGGCTGTTGCGCCGACGGAAATGGCAAACACATCCGTTTTTTCACTGTCGTTGACAATGGCAATGTCACCGCCCGTGATCTCATCGAGGTAGTATTTCAGCCTCTGTGCAGCATAGTTGTCGGTGATGCTTGCATCCTCTGCGATCACAATAACAGCATCCGTGATTTTTGTTTCGTTGTCAGCCGCGCTTGCAAAAACGGCTGTTCCCAACAGCAAAAGCAGGGCAATCAATGTGCAGAATGCTTTTTTCATAAAACCCTCCTGAAAAATACAAAATCCTGTATATAGATAAGTATACCATAATTCTTTTATGTAAGTAAACAAGGCAAGAGCACCAAAAAATCTTATAATTCTTTGTTGAAAATAAATGAAAGTTATTTTCTTTTTATCAAAAATATAGAAAAATAAAAAGCACTGTGCTATAATTTTTTCATTCTAAAAAAGGAGAGAGTCTGAATGAAAAAAATTATTTCCGTTTTGCTTGCAGCATTGCTGCTTGTAAGCTGCTTTGTGCCTGCGGGGGCTTCTTCAGTCTGGGATGCATTCTGGGCAGATGAACAGGAGGCCGTACGAGGGATCATCATGCAGCCCGGTGCAACCGAAGCCGAGCGCAACTTTTCCTGGTATATGGATGCGGATGTCACGGCCTGCAGTGTGCTGATTGACGATGAGCCCACCATGACGGATGCCGCCGTGTTTACGGGTACGGTCATCGATTCCTATCAGGGCGACAAGGTTGCAAAAGTCACCGTGCGTGAACTGGAACTTGGCGAAACCTACTATTATACTTGCGTTTCGGGTGATGAAAAGAGTTCCGTCTATTCCTTTGAAACCGTGGAAGCAGACAGTTTCTCGGCTCTTTATATTTCGGATATTCACATTTCCGGTGACAGCCGCGAAGCCGTGCAGGATACAGCTTATCAGTTTGCGGATCTGCTCAACGATGCCACTGCCCGTGCGGATGTGAATCTCATTCTTTCTGCGGGCGATCAGGCTTCGGACGGACTTCGCTGTGAATATGAGGGGCTGACTTTTTCTCCGTTGAGCCGTTCTCTTTCCTTTGCAACTTCCATTGGCAACCATGACCGCAAGGGTGTGGATTACCGTTATTTTACCAATCTGCCGAATGAAGACGAAGTTCTTATCAGTTCTTATCAGGGCGGGAACTATTATTTTGTCAAAGGCGATGTGCTGTTTTTGTGCCTTGATTCCAACAATGCAAGCGGTACCGATCATTACCGCTTTGTCAAAAACGCAGTCAAGGAAAATCCCGATTGCAAATGGCGCGTTGTGGTGATGCACCACGATCTGTACGGCGGCACCCTTGAGAACCGCGAAAGCGAAAACAGACTGCTCAGACTGCTGTATTCTCCCATTATGGACGAATTCAACATTGACCTTGCATTGCTTGGGCATTCGCACCATTATTCCGTTTCCGATGTTGTGTACAATGGTAAAAGTGTTGCAGATGTCGAAAACGGCGGCACGGTTGAAAATGCGCAGGGGACGGTTTATATGGTTTCCGCATCCGTCAGCAGACCGCGTGACGAAGAAGGCGAAATTCCTTACAGCGATCTGATTGCCATCGGTATGGATGAACACACTGACCGTCTTTACAATATCATTGATTTTTCTTCCGATGCCATCACCGTGACCACCTATGAAGTCGGCAGTGATGAAGTGCATGCCAATTTCACGTTGACAAAAACAGAAGAATATGATGCACCGTCTTTCAGTTTCTTCAGAAAGCTGTTTGCAAAACTGGTCAATTTCATCGGCACGATCTACGCGGTGTTCAACAACATGGGTGTGTATTCCGATCTCAAGGAGGACGGCTATGATGTTCCGTTCTTCGATGTGATATTCTGAGACAACATAAGACATGAAAAATCCTCCTGCAGTTTGCTTGCTGCAGGAGGTGATTTTTTTGTTCGTTTAATTTTTATCGGAATCCTTTTCGCGGTCGCGGCGAAGACGGTCAAAGGGTCTTTCTTCCTCTTCTTCGGGCTCTTCCTTGGGAAGAATTTCGATTTTGACAGCACAGATTCGGCGTTCTTCCACTTCCGTTACCGTGAAATGCAGATTTTCGTAATCGAACACTTCACCGCCGACGGGAAGGTTTTTAAGCTGATACAGAACAAATCCTGCAACCGTGTCATAATCGCCTTCGGGAATCTTCACACCCACAAGGTCATCGAGTTCATCAATGGATGTGCTGCCGTCTACATCGAATGTTGTTTCATTGATCTGGTTGATCTCTTCTTCTTCGTCAAAGTCGTATTCATCGCGGATGTTGCCGACGATGGATTCGAGAAGGTCTTCGAGTGTAACAATACCTGCCGTTCCGCCGTATTCGTCCACCACAACGGCGATCTGAATACGCTGATCGGTCATTTCGCGGAACAATCCGCCGCAGGGTTTGCTTTCGGGGACGAAGAAGGCTTCACGCATGACCTGACGGGGAGTGATGCCCTCAGGCAGGGAACCGGCGATGTATTTGATAAGATCCTTGACATACAAAATACCGATAATGGAGTCAAGGTCGTCCTCATAAACGGGAATGCGGGAATAACCGCTTTCAACCAAAGTTTCACGCAGGAATTCGTCAAGCGGTTCGTCTGCGCTGACGCAAGTCAGATCCACACGGTGGGTCATGATATCTGCTGCGTTAATGTCGTCAAATTCAAAAATATTGTTGATCATGTCGCGCTGCAGATCTTCAATAACACCTTTTTCTTCGCCGACATCGACCATCATTTTGATTTCTTCTTCCGTTACTTCTTCTTCGTCCGCATTCGGGTCAACGCCGAACAGACGGGCGACGAGGTTGGTGGAAAAAGCAAGCACTTTTACAAAGGGTTTTGTGATTTTCGCAATCACAAGCAGAATGCCGATGACCTTGAAAGACACTTTCTCAGCATAGATCATACCGATTCTCTTGGGGGCAAGCTCGCCGAGAACAAGGGAGAAGTACGATATGACAATGGTAATCAGAATCATCAATATGCTTTCAATCAGCGAGGGGCTGAGCGACGGCAGAATGGATTGCACAAAGGGACTCAACAGCGGAACAAAGGAAGATGCCGCCGTTGCACTGGTCAGAAAGCCTGCCAATGTAACACCGATCTGAATGGTGGACAGAAACTGAGAAGAGTTTTCGGTCAGTTTGCATACTTGTTTCGCTTTTTTGTTTCCGTCTTCTGCCATGCGCTGTATTTTTGTGTCATTGAGCGAAATGATGGCAATTTCCGACATTGCAAAAAACGCATTGACAAGAATCAAAATAAACAAAACAATGATTTTTGACAGAATTTCTCCGCCGACTCCTGATGAAACTGCATCGACGGTTGCATCAGCCGATGCTGCAAGCAAATGCCACGATCGTATGGGAACGTCCACAATAGTGTCTCCTTTATAAAAGAATATTTGGATTTAGTATATCTAATATTGTACATTTTGTCAATACTTACTTCAAAATGTGAAGGATTGTTCAAAAAATATTAAAAATATTTCTCGTCAATTCCTGCGTTTATTTTTAAGGCTCCTGCCGTATAATGATTACCGGGTGATACATTTGAAAAAACATTTCAATTCTTACGAACAATACTGCTGTGTGCTTGAAAAAAACATCATCATGCAGGAAACGGTTTATCATAACGGGACAAAGAGCATTGTCTGTACCAATCTGCCGTATTGCGAGGATATCGGCGGTTGCAAAAATGCCGTTCTGCGCCGTTTGTGGGAAGCCGTGGGAATAGATTGACAAAAAAACAAAAATAGGGTATACTCAATCCATATTTGTAAAAAAGGATGGGTTTTGTATGGAAATTCTCAACCTGAAGCCGGCTCTTAAGGAAATTATCTGGGGCGGTAACCGCATGAAGGATGGATTCGGTTTTCAGACCGAAGCGGATAATATTGCAGAAGCATGGATGCTCTCTGCCCATAAGGACGGCCCGAGTGTTGTTGTCGGCGGTGAAGATGACGGCCTGACGCTCATTGAAGCCGTTGAAAAACACGGTAAAGACAAACTCGGTACAAAGTGTGCGGAGCTTCCCGATTTTCCGTTGCTTGTTAAATTCATTGATGCACGTGACAGACTGTCTGTGCAGGTGCATCCCGAAAATGAATATGCACGCCGCGTCGAAAACGAAAACGGCAAAACCGAAGCATGGTATATCCTTGATTGCGACGAGGGTGCTGAACTGATTTACGGTTTTAACGGCGATCTTACAAAAGACGAATGCCGTACCGCCATTGAGCAGGGAACACTGCTTGAAAAATGCAACCGCGTTCCCGTCAAGCCCGGCGATGTCTGTTTTATTCCTGCCGGCACATTGCATGCCATCGGTGCAGGCATTCTGCTTGCGGAAGTGCAACAGAGTTCCAATGTAACCTACCGCGTGTTTGACTATAACCGTGTCGGCAAGGACGGAAAACAGAGAGAATTGCATGTCGATAAGGCACTGGATGTTGTGCATCTGAATAAACCCGAACGCGATTTTTCCGCACAGGGTGAAGTTGAAAACATTGACGGCGGCACAAAACAGTTACTCGCTTCGTGCGAATATTTCTCCATGACCGCACTTGTGCTTGACGGAGAAACCGTCCGCAATGCCGATGAATCCTCTTTCGTAAGTCTGCTTGTCACTGACGGCAAAGGCACACTTTCCGATGCAAAACAGACCATTGAGCTGCAAAAGGGATCCTGTATTTTTGTGCCCGCAAACCACGGCACATTCACTTTGCAGGGTAATATGAAAATCGTAGAAATCAGAGTATAAAAAATGTCACTTCTTACCGTATCCGACTTAAAAATGTCGTTTGCACACAGAGATGTCCTCACGGACGTCTCTTTTGAGGTTGCCAAAAATGACCGCATCGGACTTATCGGCAGAAACGGATGCGGCAAAACAACTCTGTTCAGGGTGCTTACAGGCGAGCATGAACCCACGGGCGGCAGTTTTTATTTTGCCAAGGGTACGCAGGTCGGCTTTGTTGAACAGCATGCCTGCCGCGACAGCAGCCGCAGTGTGTATGAGGAAATGCTCACCGTTTTCTCCGATCTTTCACACATGGAAGTGCTGTTGGAAGAACTGCATACCGCACTCGAAAATGCCGCGGGGAATACCGATGAACTCATTGCAAAACAGGCGCAGCTGACCGAGGAATATCAGAACAAAGGCGGACTTACCTATAAAGCAAGGGCGCGTTCCTGCCTTGTTGGTTTAGGTTTTCCCGAAAGTGAGCATACATTGCCTGTTACAGCCCTCAGCGGCGGTCAGCGCACCAAACTCAGCCTCGGTAAACTGCTTCTGAGCGAACCACACTTGTTGTTGCTGGACGAGCCGACCAACCACCTCGACATTGCCAGTGTGGAATGGCTTGAAGACTATATGCTCAAATACAAGGGAGCTGCAATCATCATCTCCCATGACCGTTATTTCCTCGACCGTGTCACCGACCGCACCATTGAAATCACCAACGGTACGGCACGTTGCGGTAAGGGCGGTTATTCGCTGTATATGAAGCTCAAAGCCGAAACCATGGAAAGTCAACGCCGTGAATACGAGCGTATTTCCAAGGAAATCGAGCGCATTGAAGGTATCATTGTACAGCAAAAGCAGTTTAATCAGAAACGCAACTACATAACCATTGCAAGTAAAGAAAAAGAAATCGAACATCTTCGTGCACAGTTGCCCGAAATGCCCCCGCCGCAGTCGAGTCTGAAATTGCGCCTGACTGCATCCTGCCGCACGGGGGATGATGTGCTGATGGCAAAGGGACTTAGAAAGAGTTTCGGTGCACATACGTTGTTTGAAGATGTGGCCATGAATATCTACCGCGAAGACCGTGTATTCCTGCTCGGTCCCAACGGTTGCGGCAAAACCACACTGTTGCGGGTTCTGACGGGAAGGCTGCCGCACGATGCAGGCTATGCCTATTTCGGTGCCAATGTCAAAATCGGCTATTTCGATCAGAATCAGACGGGGCTCAATTCCGACCGTACGATTCTTATGGAAGTCTATGAACGATTCCCGCAACTGACTGTATCGGAAATCCGCGGTTATCTCGGTGTGTTCCTGTTCAAAGGCGATGAAATCGAAAAGAAAATGAGCGAACTTTCGGGCGGCGAACGTGCGAGAGTGGCTTTGCTGTTGCTCATACTTTCAAAGCCGAATCTGCTGATTCTGGACGAGCCGACCAACCATCTTGACATTCAATCCCGTGAAGTGTTTGAAGATGCTTTGGCGGAATATGACGGTACCATTCTCGCTGTATCGCATGACCGTTATTTTGTCAACCGCATTGCAAACAAAATCATGGCTTTCAACGGCACGTCCGTTATTCCCATGGAAGGTAATTACGACACCTATGCACAGCGCGTTCATGAAACCGCTGTTGTGAAAAAGGAAACAGCCGCCGCCGAAAAAAAGCCCAATGAATATAAACAGCGAAAAGAACTCGAAAGTCAGGCACGCAAGAAAAAGACCCGCATCAGCCGTCTTGAAACTGCCATTGCCGAAACGGAAGCCAGAAAGACGGAAATTGAAGAACAACTCAACGATCCTGCACTTGCCGCCGACTATGAACGGATTCTGAAACTGACTGCTGATCTGCAGACTGTAACGGAAGAACTCGAAAGCCTGTTTGAAGAGTGGATGCTGCTCAATGACGAGGCGGAATAAAAAAATTGAAAATTTAAGAAAAAAAGACTTGACTTTTGCCACCCAATGGGTTATAATACCTCTCGCAGTTGAGAAATGCGCGTTTAGCTCAGTTGGTAGAGCACTCGCTTGACGTGCGAGTGGTCAGCGGTTCAAGTCCGTTAACGCGCACCAAAAAAAGACCTCGTTCTTGTGAACGAGGTCTTTTTTTATCCAATCTGAAGGATTGGTATGTAATCACGGCAAGGCAGTGTATGTAATTAAAAAACCTGCAAACATTCCTTTCGGTCTGTTTGCAGGTTTAATTTTATTGCACTGCAACGGTAATAATCAATGCCACGATGCCTGTCAGCACGGCGGCGAGGGTAACAAGCCCGCTGACTTCCTGTTTGGAAAAGGGCAGTTCCTTTCCTTTATGTTTTTTGATGAGATTCTGCAAAAAGTTGATTGCCGTGAACAGCAGAAAAACAATGATATTGAAAAGAATAACCATCGGGCCGGTCTGGAACCCGATGCAAACGGCGGTGAAAAATCCTGCAAGGAAACAGAAAATACCCGTTGCAACCGAGCAGATGACCACACTCTTGAAACTTTTGCACAGGCGCATTGCGGCAAGGGCAGGGAAAATGATCAATCCCGAAATCATAATGGAACCCATCATTTTCATGCCGACAACCACCGTTACGGCGGTCAGAACTGCGATCAGCGATCTGTAAACGGATGCATTGATACCCGCAGACCCCGCAAAGGCTTCGTCGAATGTGATTGCAAAAATGCGGTTGTAGAACACAACAAACAGCACAAGCACCGCAACCGAAACCAGGATACTGAACAGCAGATCTGTGTTGCTGATGGTGAAAATGCCTGCCGAACCGAACAGGGAAGTGCAGATTTCCTGATAGCGTTGGTTTGAAAAATTATACAGCAGACTGCCGAATGCGACAGCCCCCGTGGACAACACCGCAATGGCGGTATCGCCGTGGATTTTGCTGTTTTCACCCGTGCGAAGCAGGAAAAATGCTGCAATCACAACAATGGGCAATGTGATATGATAGGCAGCTCCCGTGGCACCGAGCACGGTTGCAATGGCAAGTGCACCGAAGCCCGTGTGTGAAAGTCCGTCACCGATCATGGAGAAGCGTTTGAGTACCAGTGTAACACCGAGCAGGGAACAGCAAAGGCATACAAGCAGTCCTACTACCAATGCTTTGAGAATGATGGGGAGCATGAAGTCGCTTGTCAGGTAATACGAAAGCGGCTTGTAGTCAATGGAAGAAATCAATTCTGCAATCATTCTCCCACCCCCCAGAAACGCTTGGCTTTACCGCTGTTGATGTACTCGTCCGAAGTGCCGTAGAACAGAACACGGTGATCCATGTGTAAAATATGCGTGGCATCGGTCAGCGACGTGTCAATATCGTGTGAAATGATAATCACGGTAATGCCTTTTTCACGGTTGAGTTTGTTGACAATGCCGTACAGTTCTTCGGTTACAAGTTTGTCGAGTCCCGCTGTGGGCTCGTCCAATAATAAAAGTTTCGTGGATGCGCACAAGGCTCTTGCAAGCAGGACCCTTTGCAACTGACCGCCCGACAGTTCTGAGCAGGAATGTTTTTCAATGTCTGTAAGGCCGAGCATCTGCAGTACTTCGTCGGCTTTTTGTTTGTCCTTTTTGGAATAAAACAGGCTCCGTGTACCCGAAAGCACAACTTCACGTACCGATGCGGGAAAGTTTTTCTGAATCACGGTTGCCTGCGGCAGATAACCGACCTGTTTTGCGGTTAAGTCCTCACCGTATATAATTTGCCCGTCTGCGGGTTTGATAAGCCCTGCAAGGGCTTTGATGAGGGTGCTTTTGCCCGATCCGTTTCTGCCGAGAATGCACAGATAATCTCCTGCATTTACGTCAAATGTGATGTCGGTAGCCACCGTTGCCCCGTCATAAGCAAGGGATACGTTTTTGCATGAAAGTAGTGCCATTAAGACAGAGCCTCCTTCAGGACCACCGTGTTGCGCTGCATCAGATCAACATACGTTATGCCGTTGTCAAAGTCTTCCTGCGAAATATTGTGGTAAGAATGGAATTCATATTTTTCACAGCCCGTTTGTTCGACAATACGGGCTGCGGTTATCATTTTTGAAAATTCAAGATGCAACACGCAGGGAATGTTGTTGTCTTCAATGGTGTTGATGAGTGTATCAAGGGTTGCGGCGGAAACTTCCGTATTGCCTGCACAACTGCCGAATGCCGCCGTGTGGGAAAGTCCGAAATAATCGCAGAAATACACAAACGGGAATCGGTCTTCAAAAACAAGCATTTTGTTGGGGGCACTGTTCACAATTTCCTGCATCTGCTCTTCACAGGAACGGATACGGGCAATGTATTCGGTTGCATTGGTGCGGAATGTGTCGGCATGGACGGGATAAAGGACACAAAGTTCTTCGCAGATATCTTCAATCAAACGGACTGCGTTTGCAGGGGATGTCCATACATGCTCGTCATATTCGCCGTCATGGGCATGTTCTTCGTGTTCGTGCGTATGATCTTCAATGGCTTCGGGAATGGCAAGCAGGTCTGCATGCTCCATCATGGAAAATGCAGTGAAACGGCTTGTGTCAAGGTTGCCGCTTCTGAATTGTTCATCGGTCCACGCATCGGTCGGACCGCCTGTGTAAATGAACAATTTACAATTCTGCACAGCGGCAAGGTCATCAAGGGTCGGTGAAAAACCGTGGGCCTCTCCGCCGGGCGTAATCAGCATTTTAATGTTTAATGTATCCCCCGCAACCGCTCTTGCAAAATCATAAGCGGGAAAGATGGTGGTGACGATGTCGTATTGTTCGCTGCTCGTCTGCATATCCGTACAGGCGGTCATGCCAAATACGGACAAGCACAGCAGTATTGCCGCAACGGCACAAAGAAATTTTTTCACAAAAAGGACTCCTCGCGAGACAAGATTCAATAATGAATTTCTTCATTTTAATAGAAACAGAGATAACTTATTTATTATATATGAATTTGATATGAAATTCAATATCTTTTTACTGCCCTCTTGCTATTTTTGAAAAAATAAGTAAAATAAATTTGTATATTGGTGAAAGGATGATCCTGTTTTGGATAAAAATACACTCATAAATAAAGTAAAAGCACTCTCTCTGCCCGATGGTTCATACTGTGTTCTTGCGGGCGGTGCAATGCTTTTTTACGGTTTGCGCGAACAGACAAGTGATATCGATCTGCATGTGAATGAGGCGGCTTTTGCACATCTTTGTGCTACGCAGAATCTTTTTTTGTTAGATGCGGATCGCCGTCATTACGCGATCGGAGAAGATATTGAACTCTATGTGACACCGCAGGAAGATATTATTTTTACACAATGTGAAGGTGTATGCATTCAGACCCCGCAGGCGGTGCTGGACTTGAAAAACCGCCTGAACCGCGAAAAAGATCAGAAGGATATCAGAGCGTTGGAATTATATATCAATCATGAATAAAAAATCGTGATTGAAGAATAAAAATGCAATGTGGCTGTTTCTGATTTTTCAGTGTCATAACAGCAAAATGATGTATGGAATGTTTTGACATCTAAAAATAATAAAATCGCATTGACTTTATTTTATTATTATGTTATTATTATATTTAGGTTTTTACGCCTGAAGATGCCTATTAAGCAAAGGGGTTTAATTATGAGAGACTTGAAAAGCTATGAGCCGTTTTTCGGCGAGTGGTACATTGAACGTCCGATTTATGAAAATGAGATCGGCGGTATATATGAAATCCGTAAAAGGGACTCTGACGAGCCGTCCAAGGCTCTGAAAGTCATCCGTATGCCGGATCCGGGACTGGATCCTGAGGGCAATTATGCGGAAAAACTGCAGGTGGACTATGTTGCCGAAATCGAAATGATGCAGGCACTCAAGGATCACATCAATGTTACTGCGTATGAAGAATATGAAGTACTTTCCCGCGGGGATGAACCCGGCTGGGATATTGTTATCCGCATGGAAATGGTCACACCCGTGCCCGAATATATCCGTTCCAATCCGTTTACTATCGGCGATGCCGTATTGTTGGGATGTGACGTATGTTCCATGCTCGAATTCTGCCATCCGCATGAGATTGTACATCGCAATATCTGCCCGCAGAATATTTTTGTTTCGACCGACGGCGTGTTTAAGGTCGGTGATTTTGCCATTGAAGATCCTAACGGCAATCTGTTGTCCACGCTGACCGACATCGATGCCAATTGCTACATGGCACCCGAAGTGTATTACGGGGAAGAACCCGTTCCGTCTTCGGATATCTATTCTTTGGGGCTCTTGCTTTACGGTTTGCTCAACAATAACCGTTTGCCCTTTATGCCTCCTTATCCGCAACAACTTGCACTTTCCGATACCGTTCTTGCAAATGAAAAGCGTTTTCACGGTGAACCGCTGCCTCCACCCGAAAATGCAGGCGAAGCCCTTTCCGCTATTATCCTCAAAGCCTGTTCTCCCGAAATTGAGGATCGTTATGCTTCTGCCGCCGAAATGAAAGCGGCACTCAACGAAGTGCTGTATCAGCAGGCAGCAGACCCTGTTGCGGAAGCACAATCGGATGAAGTGATTGTCGGTGCCATGGCTGAGCAGTCCGCCGAAGCAGAAAATGTTTACGAACCCGAAACGGATTATGAAAAGAAGACGACAGGCGAATCCGCCATTGCCGTTGACAGTGTAAAGGAAGTCAAGAAAAAACGGGATCGACTGACCACGATTCTGACCGTGATTGCCGTCCTGGCAGTGGTTGTGCTGTCGGCATTCGGTGTAAAATATTTTCTCAATGATGAGCCTGTGATCGGTCAGCCGGATCCCTCAGATGTTTCCGATGTGAGCGATACAGAGCCGTCCGAACTGCCGAGTGAAGAGCCAACCAAAGCAGAAGAGAATATTCCTTCTCTTGTCGGTATGAATGCAGATGATGCGGAAATTCTGCTGAAAGATCTCGGTTTCCGTGTGCTGAAACGCAATGTCAGCAGCGACACAATGGCAGAAGGCTTTGTTGCCGGGCAATCTCCCGTTGCCAATACCGAAGCACCGCGCGGATCGGTTGTTACCATCACAATCAGTCTCGGTAAGCAGGAAGGCACGGTCACGGGGGTTACGCTTGATAAATCTGTTGCAACCGTTGCAGTCGGCCAGAAGATTACGCTGACCGCGCGCATCACACCCATTGATGCGAGAAATCCCGCCGTGGCATGGAGTACCTCTGTTCCCGGTATTGCAACCGTCACTTCCGACGGTGTGGTTTCGGGTGTTGCGGAGGGTACTTGTATCATCACCGCCACCACCGTGGACGGAAACAAGACCGCATCCTGTACGGTTGCCGTTGTTGCCGCAACGGATGTAACCGTTCCCAATCAGGTCGGTCAGAATCAGACCATTGCGAAGGAAGCTCTTACCTCGCTCGGACTGAATGTTACCATGACCGAACAATACAATTCCACTGTTGCCGTCGGTAAGGTTATTTCACAGAGTCTTGTTGCAGGTTCCACCGCCAAAACAGGCGATACGATCAACCTCGTTATCAGTCTCGGACCGGATCCCAATGCAACCACTTCCCCGACTCCCACAAATCCCACCAATCCCGGTACCACCACCGTTGCAGTATCCGGCATTACGGTATCTCCGACATCTGTTTCTCTGAGTGTCGGCGTAACACGTACGGTAGCGGCAACCATTACCCCCTCCAATGCAACCAATAAGACCATCAACTGGACGTCTTCCAATACAAGTGTTGCTACTGTTTCAACCTCCGGTCTTGTTACCGCAAAAGGTGTCGGTTCCGCAACGATTATTGCAACAACCGCCGACGGCGGAAAAACGGCATATTGCACAGTGTCTGTTGTCGCTTCTTCCGTTGCTGTAACAAGTGTTACCATGTCCAGGACAACCGCAAGTCTGAATGTCGGTGAAACGGTTACTCTGAGCGCAACCGTTGCTCCGTCCGATGCAACCGACAAAAATATTACCTGGTCTTCTTCCAATACAAGTGTTGCTACCGTTTCGGGCGGAACGGTCACTGCAAAAGCGGTAGGTTCTGCTACCATCACCGCAACTGCAGGCGGCAAGACCGCAACTTGTACCGTAACCGTAACCGACAAGAATGCAACTGTTGTCAGTGTTGTCGGTAAGTCAGAAGCTGCCGCAAAGACCGCACTTGAAAATGCAGGCTTCAAGGTCAGCATTTCGTATGATTACAGCGGCACTGGAACCAACGGAAATGTTATGGCACAGGTTCCGTCCGCAGGCAGCGTTGCCGAAAAGGGCAGCACGGTATACTTGACCGTCAGCCGTGTTTATGTCAGCATTACCGTTCTTTGTGATGAAGGCGGTACGGTTACGGGCAGCGATATGTACGTCCCCGGCACCACCGCAACCATCACCGCAACCCCCGAAAGAGGATATCGTTTTGTTAAATGGAGTGACGGTAATACCCAGGCAACCCGTACCATTACGGTCGGTAACACCTCTGCAGTATATACCGCTGTCTTTGAAAAAATTACCGAATCATAAAAACTTAAAGGAGGGTTCTTCGTGAAAAAAGCCATCTCTTTGTTGTTGTGTCTTTTGCTTTTCTCAGTTTGTTGTTTCAGTGTCGCAGCCACCCCAACCGAAACAGACCGTCTGCTTGCAGAAGATGAATATCTGCTGTTGGATGCACTGTACCGTGCACAGGGCATTGCTTCTGACGGAGAATACCTCTTTTTCGGCTCCAATGAGTTCGTTTTTCAGTGCAGCGATATTCTGAAAACCACCTTCGCAGGGGATGCAGTCAACATCAATCCCGATGCCATTCCGTTTGAAGCAAAAATGGACGGCTGTTTCCATGTCGGCGGTATTGATTACCACGACGGCAAGATTTATGCCGCCATCGAGGATTCGGGGTACTACAATCCGTACATTGCCGTGTTTGATGCCGAATCTCTTGCTTTGTTATCTTACAAGCGTCTGCCGATCGCTGTAACTGCGGACGGACAGCCGATTGAACAGAAAGACGATGTCAATCTTGAAAACGGCGATATACGTATGCACATGGACGGTGTGCCGTGGGTGGCTGTGGATCACGCGCGCAATGTGTTCTACACAGCCGAATGGAGCGATGCTGACCGCTTGAATGTGTTCAGCCTTGATACATTTGAATTTGTCGGTTTTGTGGAACTGACCGATGAAAACGGTGAAACGGTGACATTGCACCGTTGCCAGGGTGCTGATGTTTACGGCAATGTGCTGTATGCATCTTGCGACATCGGCGCCGAACAACCGTTTTTTGCAATTGATCTTGATACGGGTGTGATGACACATCTGTTTGACCGCAATCTCGGCGACGATGCGGAAGCCGAAGGTATGTGTGTTGTCACCACCGAAGACGGTGTCCGTTTTGTTTCACAGTATTATGCGGGTATCAAAGTGGTTGTTTGCACATATGATGTATCTGACCTGGTAAATCCTGCCCAAGATGCAAAAGAACCCGTACAACTTAATCTTGCAGAAAAAATAGTTGCTTTTATCAAAACCGTTTTTGTCGGTTTGTATAATATGCTGTCGGTGACCTTGAACAAAGCCGCCTGACTGTTCTGAAAGAGGAGAATCTTTGTTATGTATGATTTTCACGGTCGTCATGTTCTTGTAATCGGACTTGCACGAAGCGGCCTTGCCGCAATAGACCTGCTTCATAAACTCGGCGCAGATATTACTTTGTCTGAAATGCGCGAAGAAAGTGCAATCAAAGAAGCCGCCGACCTGCGTGAAAAAGGCGTACACATTGTAGGGCAGACACCCGATGTTTTTGAAGAGAATTATGACCTTGTCATCAAAAACCCCGGTATTCCGTCTTCGAAGCCCTTTGTGAAAACATTGCGTGCACGTGGCATTCCCGTGATTACCGAAATTGAACTTGCCTTTATGGTTGCAAAACCCCAGCACTACCTTGCTGTGACGGGCACAAACGGCAAAACCACCACCGCAACCCTGCTCGGTGAAATCGTCAAAGCGGCATATCCCGACAAGACCCACGTGACGGGCAACATCGGCATTCCGCTGTGCCGCACTGTCCTTGATTATAATCTGCTCGAAAATGAAGGACATTACATTGTTCTGGAAATTTCCAATTTCCAGCTTGTTGATATTGTGCAGTTCCGGCCGCAGGCGGCGGTGATTCTGAATCTCACACCCGATCATGTGGATGTCATGGGTTCTTTGCAGAATTATTATGAATCCAAGACCCGTGTCTACAGAAGAATGCAGGAAGATGAACTGTTTATCCGCAATACCGATGATGCGGTTGTGGTTGATTACTGCGGCATGTATCCCGTTCCCTGTAAAACACTCGATATGAGTCTTGAACGCGAAGATGCTTTTTATCATCTTGCCGACGGTTGGATGTGGGCAGGCGAAGAAAAGATTCTGCCGTTGGATGAAATCAAAATCGTCGGTATGCACAATGTGCAGAACTGCATGGCGGCCGCCGCACTTGCAAGAGCCGCCGGGGTTTCAAATGAAATCATCCGCCGTGTTATTTCTGATTTCAAGGGCGTGGAACACCGTATTGAATTTGTGCGCGAACTGAACGGTGTGCGTTATTACAATGATTCAAAGGGAACAAATCCCGATGCCACCATTACTGCGCTCAAAGCCTTCACACAGCCAGTTGTCCTTCTTGTAGGCGGCTTTGAAAAAGGGCTTGCCATGGATGAAGTCAGAAAATACATCGGTAATGTCAAAAAAGTCATCGGATTCGGCGCTTGCGGAGCAAGACTTGTGAAAGAATTGGTCGGCAAGGACGGCATTGTGGTTGAAACCATGGATGCGGCTCTGCGGCAGGCACAAAAGATTGCGCAGGCAGGCGATGTTGTTCTGCTTTCTCCGACAACCAGTTCTTTCGATCAGTTTTCCTGTTATGAGGAGCGCGGCGAGGTATTTGTAAAACTCGTCAACGGATTAGAGGTATAAAAATTGAAAAAGAAACAACCCATCGGCGTGTTTGATTCGGGTTTGGGCGGCTTGACGGTTGTTAAAAGCCTGATTGAACAGATGCCGTATGAAGATATTATCTATTTCGGTGATACCGCGCGCGTACCGTACGGCGGCAGAAGTTGCGAAACCATTCAGACCTATGCCTGTCAGGATGTTGACTTTTTGCTGCAATACGATGTCAAGGCGGTGGTCATTGCCTGTAATACGGCAGATGCCATGGCGCGCAAACTCATCGAACAGAACTATCAACTGCCTGTTGTCGGGGTGGTTGATCCTGCTGCCCAAATGGCTGTCAAGGTGTCAAAAAATAAAAAAATCGGTGTTATTTGCACCCGCGCCACTGCAAAAAGCGGAGCGTATGAAACGGCGGCAAGGGCTGTCGATCCTTCTGTGCGGGTCTTCACCCGTGCATGTCCGCTGCTTGTGCCTTTGGTGGAAAACGGCAGATTCACAAAGGAAGACAGAGTGGTGCAAATCATTTTAGATGAATATCTGGAACCCTTGCATCGAGAAAGAATTGACACCCTTGTACTCGGTTGTACACACTATCCTCTTTTAAAGGAGGCCGTTGCACAGTCTTTGCCTGATATTAAAATCATTTGTTCCGGGGAAGCATCAACCGACACCCTGCGCGAACTGCTTGTTGCAAACGATCTGCTGAACGATTCCGAAGAAGCAGGTGTACACCGTTATTTTGTCAGCGATGATGCCGCAGGCTTTACGGAAAATGCAGAATTGTTTCTCGGCAGAAGTCTTGACGGCGCCGTACAGTGCGTGCAACTTTAAAAAATGTATTCCGCAGGCTTGCCTGTTCGGACATAAATTATTTTTTCGGAGGTTATTTTATGAAAACCAAAATTTCAGTTCTTCTGGTTGCTGTTATCCTTGTTTGTACTCTTGCATTTGCCGCTTGCTCGGCTGAAGAAAAGATCATCGGAACCTGGACTTCTCAGCAGACCACACTCGGTGTTGTAACCGAATCTTCCATCGTTTTTAATGAAGACGGCACCGGTTCTGTTTCCGGCTTGTTAGGTCTTACAGGCAATATGACCTATGTGATCAATGAAAACATCATGACCGTTACGTACAACATCTTCGGTGTTGAATCGACAAAAAATTACACATTCGAAATCAAAGGTGACACACTGACACTGACAGAGGATGCGACCACGGTTACCTACACACGTGCCGCTTAAAGCCAAAAGAAAAACGCAGTCGGAAAAACCGGCTGCATTTTTGCTATTTTAATAAATATAAAATAAACAGCAAACGGAATTATTTGTTGCCGCAGTTTCGTGAGAGAGAGATTATGAGTGAATATAAATGGATGAAAATTGACACCCCGTCGATTATGTTTTCATGCCTTTCAACAAAAAAATGGGGCAGAACATTCCGATTGGCGGTTGTGTTGCGGGAGAATATTGTTGATGCGAAGATTTTGGAAAAGGCTGTTTCGGATCTGCGTGACAGATTTCCGCATTATTTTTCGAAACTGAAAAAAGGCTTTTTCTGGAACTATCTGGAACAAACGGACGGATTGCCCGAAATTCGTCCTGAAAACGGTTGCCAGGGGGAGCCTGTTGTTCTGCGAAAGGATGACCGCCCCGATTTTCGTGTTGTACATACTGAAAACAAAATTGCACTTGAGGTCGCACACTATATAACGGACGGCAACGGTGCGCTGACTTTTTTGCTTGCACTGATCCAACGCTACCTTGAATTATCGCAGGATCTGCCGAGTGAATTGCGAAAAGGAATTCTGTATTGGAAGGAATCCCCCACCGAAAAAGAAATTTCGGATGATTTTCTTCGGTACGGCGATTTTGACGGCGAAAAAGAAAAAGCCGAAATCCATGATGTTCACCGCCTGCCCGCTGTTTATGAAAAAAATTATCTGCGGCTGACATATCTTGCAATGTCCGCACAACAGTTACAAGCGGCCGCCCGTGCTTTGCAACTGACCATGACGGAATTTATGACTGCCGTATATATGCTTGCCGTGATCCAAACGGCTGAAAAACCGATTCAAAACAGCATCGGGGTCGATATTGCCGTCAATCTGCGTGCTTTTTTTGAATCCGAAACACTTAGGAATTTTGTATACCAGGTCAGTGTGCTTTTGCCCGTGAACGGCAGACAGGACTGGACGATTGAAGAAATTGCCGAAGTGATCCGCGGACAGATCCGCTCTCATCTGACACAGTCTGAATTGCAATCCATTCTGAAAGGGTTTGCGGGACTTGCAAAAAATCCCGTTGTCCGCCTTGTGCCGAATTTCATCAAAACACCTGTGTTGCGTATTTTGCAGGCAAGATCCCATTCGGATGAAACTACAATTATAACCAATCTCGGTAAGGTTGATATAACGCAGGACATTGCTCAATACATTGAACATATTGAGTTTGTTAACGGGGACACAAGCGGATACGGCTTGCCGTCTACCTACTCAAGTGTAAGTTTTAATGATCATTTTGTATTTTGTATTTCATCGTGTAATCATGATAATCGTATCGTGCTTGCGATGGAACAGCTTCTGCAGGAAGCGGGGATTGTGTTGACGGATCGTTACACAACCCAAACACATTGGAATGCTTGTGATGTTCAAAAAGAAAAAGATGCAAGCAAGCATTTTTCGTTTGAAAAATGCAAAGCGTATTTTCATTTCTGATTGAATTATGGTATAATATAATCGTATTAAACAATAAAGGGTTGATTTTATGTTACAGTTTTCTTGCCTGTCCTGCGGCAGTGCCTTGAATACAGAAACAGGCACGTCTGTTTGTGAATGTGTCAACTGCGGTGTTGTGCAGGCAACACCTGTTTTGCTCAACCCTGAAATGCTCTCTCTTTACACAAAAGCGTGCGATTGTCTTCGCGACGGAAACACGGTTTCGGCATTTCGTATGTGTGAAGAAATAACATCCGTTTTTCCTGAAAGTGCCTGCTCGCATTGGTTGGCTGTGCTTGCGCAATATGGTGTGGAGTACGTCCGTATGGCGGATGCCACAAGTCCCCGTGCCGAAAGCGGTCTGCTGAATGTATTGCCTGTTCGCTCCTGTTTGCATTATGTGGCGGCACAGGCAAGTGCAGACACGGAGCTGAGTTCTTTTCTTGATGAAACGGCGGCAATTATTGATGAACAACAGAACCGTCTGCGTCAGGCGGCATTGCAGTCGCAGGTGTTTGATGTGTTTATTACCTGCAACCCCGCAGGAGATGACAGCATTTCGCAAACGGATCGCAAGGTTGCCGTGCAGTTATATCACCGCCTTGTTAAAAACGGTTTGCGTGTATATTTGCGTGGTGTGTGCGGTGAAACGGATGAAGCATCCGTTTTTTCTGCCCTGCATTCTGCAAAAGTGATGTTTCTTGTGGGGGGTACTTCGCAGATTTTACTGCACCATGAGCTACAACGTGACTGGGCACGGTATTTGCAGATTTCATGCGATACAGACCGCGGACAGCTGATTATTCTGCATGACCGTATGCCCGAAGATGAGTTGCCTGAAATTTTATCATCATATAAGCATTGTTATTACAGAAACGGCGGCAGTGTTGCTGCATTCGTTCGTCTTGCCACGGAATCGGCAAGAAATTTTGCGCAGAATGAAGATGCACAATCCCGCGCGCAGACGTTGGCGGCAGATGCGGTAGCACATCAGTTTGATGTTGCCATGCAATTGCGTGAAAAGCAAGAACAAAAAGCCGCTTTGTTTGCTTCCCTTTGTGCAAAACAGAGAAGTCTTGCAACGCAAAAAGAATGTGAAGAATTGGCGGCAGAATTTCGCCGTCTTTCGGATTATCGGGATGCATCTGACCGTGCGCTTGCCTGTGCACGCAAAGCGGAGCAATACCGCTTCAATGCTATGCGTGAAAAAGAAACGGGCCGCCTGTTGCGAGAAAACAAAAAATACACGCAGACTCTTGAGGAAAAAGAGAGAAAAGAAAAAAGAGAAAGTAAGAAAAAACAGGAACGTCTGATATTAACAGCATGCACATTGTTTTTTGTCGGGCTTTGTTCCGCAGTGGTTTTGCTGTTTACACAATTGATTCTTCCGTTTGCGGATTACAACCGTGCGCAAGAACTGCAAACGGTAGGAGAACTTGAGTCAGCATACGAAATTTATGAGAAATTGGGGTCTTTTATGGACAGTGAGGAACAACGAGCGAAGATTGAGGATATTATTTCATCCGATGTTCCGTTGCTTCCTTTCAGTATTACGCGCATGAAATAAGTTGAAAAACGAAGAACTACGGTTCGGACAGACAGTTTTTTGTGCAATCTGTTGAAAAACAGGTGTAAAAATTCAGTGAATCGTATATTGACAAAAGTGAATAATTCGTTTATTATCTATTTGTTATGTATACAAGGGGGAATGTAAGATGGCATCTCCCGAAAAAAAAGATAACCGTGCGAAGTCAGATGATGAACTTATCCGACTTGCGCAACAAGGCGATCAGGCGGCGGTGAACACCCTGCTTGAACGCTATACAGCAACGGTTCGTTCCGTTGCCTCGTGTTCCTTTGGCGCTTCGCTTGAACCCGACGATTTGGCGCAAGAGGGAATGCTCGGTCTTCTTGCAGCCGTGTATTCCTATGCACCCGAAAAGGCGGCCTCCTTTCACACCTACGCCTCGGTCTGTATCTCCAACCGAATTCGGTCTGCCGTCCGCGCAGACACAAGATTAAAGCATTCGCCTTTGAACTCATCTGTTCCTTTGAACGATGCAAACATAAGCCCCGGCGGCAATCCGGAAGATCTTTTTGTTGCATCCGAGCAAGCGGAACAAATACTGGCTGTTCTGGCAAAAGAACTCACGCCCCTGGAATCGCAGGTTTTGCGTGCGTTCCTGGTCGATAAGAGTTATCGTGTGGTTGCCGGAAAATTGAGTCTGACGGAAAAAGCAGTGGACAATGCCCTGCAAAGAATCCGCAAAAAACTCAGAAACAGTATGCAGGAAGGTTCATAACCGCACGAACAGCGGTATGATAAATGCCACAGCACATAATCCGGAAAAGGTCTATGCGTCAGGGGTAAATCTATTTTTTACTAAGCGAGGTAAACCAAAATGTTCGAAGACAAAACACTCATCTGCAAAGAATGCGGCAACGAATTTGTATTCACCGCCGGTGAACAGGAATTCTATGCTGAAAAGGGTTTCGAAAATGAACCCCAGCGTTGCAAGGAATGCCGTGCAGCACGCAAGCAGGCTCCCAGAACTGAAAGACAGTTCTTCGATGCTATCTGCAGCGAATGCGGCGGTCCGGCAAGAGTTCCGTTCAAGCCCCGTGACGACAGAGCAGTCCTGTGCAGCGATTGCTTTGCAAAGAGCAAGGCTGAATAATCAGATTTGTTTATGAAAAAAGAACAGCACCGTGACGGTGCTGTTTTTTTTCTGTGGATAAAAAAGATAACCGCCCTCGCACTTCCAATAACAGGGCAGTTATCTCTTTGTTAATATTGGAAGGCTGACCGGCTATCGGTCTGCCTTGTTCATTTATATTATAGCAATAATATTAAATTCTGTCAACACCTGTTTTTTGCAGGTGTTTTCTTTATGCCGCGGCGAGCAATACGGGTGCGGCCGTCTTGACGAAATTTGCCGTGACGATCGGGGCGGCGGTGGCCCTCGTCATACCTGCTACAACGGCAAACAGCACATAGACCACACTTACGACCATAATAGCGACGAGGATGATGGCGACGATTTTAACGAATTTTTTGTTCATATTCTGATTGGAATCCTTTCTTATGCCAGACCGAGAATCGATTCAATGTCGGCCTTGTATTTTTCTGTGGTCTTCTTTGCATTTTCCGCATTGTCAGCGGCGACCGAAGCATAAATTTTCAGTTTCGGTTCCGTGCCCGACGGACGTACGATGAGTTTATCTCTGCCCAATGTCAGCACAATGACATTGCTGACGGGAAGGGTAGTCTTTTTGACTTCACCCGTAACAAGGTCTTTGTCGGTGCATACCTTGTAGTCTGTTACATTGGTGATTTCAACACCTGCAATGGCGGTTGGGGTGTTGGTGCGAAGCAGATCAAGCATACCGTTCATTTTCGCCATGCCGTCTGCACCTTCAACATAATAATTGAACAGGGAATTGAGGTAATAGCCGTGCTTTGCATACAGTTCGTTGAGAACGGCAACGAGCGTCTTATCTTGCTTTTTGTAGTAAGCCGCCATTTCGGCAATGAGCATGGAAGCGTTGACGGCATCCTTATCTCTTGTGTGCAGGCCCGACAGATAACCGTAACTTTCTTCAAAACCAAGTTCAAAGCGGTCGGCTTCACCCTTTTCTTCCAATTGTGTCATCAGTTCACCGATGTATTTGAAACCTGTCAGCAGGTCAAACATTTCGGCACCGTAAGACTTTGCAATCACCGCGGCAAGTTCAGACGAAACAATGGTTTTGATGATCACGGGATTCTTTGCAAGCGTACCTGCTTTCTGCTTGCAGGACAAAATATATTCAATCAACAGACAGCCGACTTCGTTACCCGTCAGCAGGGTATAGTCACCGTTGTCAAGTACGGCAATGCCCACGCGGTCACAGTCGGGATCGGTTGCAAGCAGAATATCCGCTTTGTTTTCGGCTGTCAGTTTGAGTGCTTCTTCAAAAGCCTGCTTGATTTCGGGGTTCGGATACGGACAGGTCGGGAAATTGCCGTTCGGCAGTTCCTGCGATGCAACAACCGTCACATCATCGAGTCCGATGTCCTTGAAAATGCGGCGAACAGGTTTGTTGCCGGAACCGTGAAGCGGTGCATAAATGAGTTTCAGGCCGCTGTCTTTGCACACACCGGGATTGATCTGACGGGAGGCAACCGCTTTGTAATAATCTTCCAGAAGACTTTCTTCAATATATTCAATTTTTCCGCTTGCAAGACCTTCTTCCAAAGTAACGGTCTTTACATCGTCAAAAATATCGATGCTGTTGATGTAGCCCAAGGTTTTGTCGGCGGCTTCGTCGGTCATCTGATAGCCTCTGGGATCATAGCATTTGTAGCCGTTGTATTTTGCGGGGTTGTGGCTTGCTGTGATCACAATACCCGAACTGCAACCGAGTCTGCGTACTGCCCATGCCACAACGGGGGTCGGGATGAGTTCCTTGAACAGATAAACCTTGATTCCGTTTGCCGCAAGCACGCAAGCCGCTCTTTGTGCAAACAGATCGGATTTGTTGCGTGAGTCATAACCGATGGCAACGCTTGGAGTTTCAAAATCTTCGTTGAGGTAATTGGCAAGCCCCTGGGTTGCGGCGCCGACTGTGTAAATGTTCATACGGTTCGTGCCTGCCCCCAGAACACCGCGCAATCCACCTGTGCCGAAAGCAAGTGACTGATAAAAGCGTTCCAGTATTTCTTCCTCATTGCCGGCAATGTCTTTTAATTCTTTGACAAGATCAAAGTCTTCCGTGCATTTTTCTTTCCAGATCTCGTATAAAGCATTGTAATCGTTCATGGCGCACTCCTTATTTGATGTTTTTATAAAAGATATTATACTCTTTTTTATGCAGCTTGGCAATTCATTTTTCACAAAAATCCAAAAAAAAAGGAAAAACCCGGATTGTTACCCGGGTTTTTCCTTTTTTGGGGAAGAGAAAATAAAATGAAAAGGAATTGTTAAAATGAAAAAAATGTGTTTCTTACACCACTTATACTATACGGGATGGGGGTTACACTTGTGCCATAAAAATGTAAACAAACTGTTAATAAAAAAGTGCACAGATGATTTGAATTGTGTCAAAAGTGCAACAATTCCCGCAGGTATTTCACTGCGGGAATTGTTATTAAACAAGGTTTTTTATTTGTTGACGAAAGATTATTCGTTGTTTGCAAGATTTGCCTGCGACTGCATTTTCAGGTAAGCGGTGATAAATCCGTCAATGTCGCCGTCCATAACGGCATTGATGTTACCATTTTCAAAACCGGTGCGATGGTCTTTTGCAAGGGTATAGGGCATGAAAACATAGGAACGGATCTGACTGCCCCAACCGATTTCTTTCTGTTCGCCCTTGATATCGGCAATGTTATCAAGATGTTCACGTTCTTTGATTTCAATGAGTTTGGATTTGAGCATTCTCATTGCAACGTCACGGTTCTGGAACTGACTGCGTTCCACCTGACAGGAAACGACAATACCCGTCGGCAGATGGGTCAGACGAACAGCGGAGGATGTTTTGTTAACTTTCTGTCCGCCTGCGCCGCTGGCACGGTAAACGTCCATCTTGATGTCTTCGGGACGGATGTCAACTTCAATGGTGTCGTCAATTTCGGGCATAACTTCAAGAGAAGCGAAGGAGGTGTGTCTGCGGCCGGAGGAGTCGAACGGGGAAACACGGACAAGACGATGAATGCCCATTTCACTCTTAAGATAGCCGAATGCGTTTTCGCCTTCGATGAGCACAACAGCGGACTTAAGTCCTGCTTCTTCGCCGTCAAGATAGTCAAGTGTGCTTGTCTTGAAGCCGTGGCGTTCGCCCCAACGGTGATACATGCGGAACAGCATCAGAGCCCAGTCCTGTGCTTCCGTTCCGCCGGCACCCGCATGGAATGTAAGAATGGCGTTGTTGTTGTCATACTGCCCCGACAGCAGGGTGGAAAGGGTCTGCGCATCAAGATCCTCTTTGACCTTGTCAACATTCATGGTGCATTCTTCGAGCATGGATTCATCTTCCATTTCGTCGCTCATTTCAATGAGAACAAGGGTGTCTTCATAAAGACCTTTGAGGTCGGTGTACTTTTTCAGTTTGGATTTGAGATTGCTTATTCTCTGCAGAACCTTGTTGGAGTTTGCAACATCATTCCAGAAAGATTCCTGCGTGGTCTGTTCTTCCAGTTTTGCAATTTCTTCTTCCATTTTTTTGATGCCGAGTGCATCTGCAAGGTCTGCAAGGGGTTTTTCATTTTCAAGCAGTTTCAGTCTTAATTCTTCAAATTGCAACATAGTATATATCCTCTCAAGTTGTTTTCGTTTTCGGGCGGGTGCGGATCATGCCTGACACCCTGAAGCCGTTTGTATCACATGATAATCCCTCATGAAAATTATTTCCGACTATCTATTATATGAAAGTTTTGTCATTCTGTCAATCTTTTTTCAAAATCTCTGAATATTTTTAAAAGTTGTTGCAAAGTTTAATATTTTTCGTTACAATAATATATTAGAAGATTATACTGAAAAAAAAGGAAGTTTTTTACTATGCGATATCTGAATGTGCCGTGTTCTTATTGCGGTGAACTCTTTGTGGATGGAGATGACATCGTTACTTGTCCCGTCTGCGGAACACCGCAACACAGAACTTGTTGGCAGGAACATGGTTGCTGTGCAAATGCACCGTTACATGATACGGGATTTGCCTGGAATACTCCCAAAACCGAAGAACAGAAAAAGAAGGAAGAAACAGCCGTATCCCGAAATGAAAAAGAAAATTCCGAAAAAATCACACAATGTCCGTTTTGCGGCGCGCAGAATTATGCAAACGAACTGTATTGTTCTGCATGCCATGAACCGATTCATCCGAATGCATCTGCAAGAGCAGGCTCTCCTTTGGAAGATGAAGAGCAACGCGAACTGATGTATCAGGATTTCCGCACTTACGGCGGTTTCAATCCGCAGGAAAAAGTGGATGACATTTCCGTACAGGAATATGCAGAGTATGTCGGCGGAAAATCGGGCGGCTATGTGCGTCGGTTCATCATCATGAGTCGCAACAGACTCGCCTGGAACTGGGCGGCATTCTGGGCGGCGGGTGTTGCATTGATCAGTAGTATTTCTCTCGGTCCTGTATGGTTTTTCTATCGTAAACTCAACAAAATCGGTATTTTGTTTTTGTGCATTCTGTTTGCCATGGGAGCGATTGGTGCTGCCGTCTGCGTTGCGGACCCCGCATATTGGGAATATATGGACAGAACAAAGGAGCTGTATTTTGATTCGCTTGTGCTTGCACAGCAGGCAGGTGCGGATGTGGTGCAGATTATGGATGATATGACTGCAAACATGAGCATTGCCGTACAGACCTATGCCGAAAATTGTTCAAAAGTGACACAAATGTGGTCCTATATTTCAACCGGTATCTATTCTTATGTCTTACCGATTCTCTCCGGCTTTTTTGCAACGGGATTTTATTTTAAAAAAGCAAAAGGCGATATTTTGTCCGTGCGTGATCAGTACGGACAAAGTCCGGATTATATGCAGAGAATCAAGCAAAAAGGCGGCGTTTCCGTGCCTGCCGCAGTAATAAGTGCTGTTGCTTGTATTTTGATTTATCTTTTGATGCAATATCTTCCGCTTGTTTTACGAGCCGTCGGCATTGTTTAAGCCGAAAAGGAATATTATGATTGATACCAAAAATTTACCCATCCGTAAAAATCAGGAAATTGAACTGACCGTAACGGGATTCACAGCAGAAGGCAGTGCCGTGGGGCATTATGAAGGTATGGCTGTTTTTGTGGCAGGCGGTGCGGTCGGTGATGTGCTCAAGGTGCTCATCATCAAAGTCAAAAAGACCTATGCCATCGGCAAAATTGTGTCTGTGCTGACACCGTCCCCCGACAGGACAGATGCCAATTGCCCCGTTTTTCCCCGTTGCGGCGGCTGTTCGTTCCGTCATATCACTTATGAAGCCGAATGCAAGCACAAGCAGCAACGTGTGCAGGATGCGTTCACAAGACTTGCCCATCTGGATGTGCAGGTCGAGCCGCTTTGTGCAAGTCCCGTTGTGACGGGCTACCGCAATAAGGCGCAGTATCCCGTTGCCATGGAAAACGGACGGTTGAAAACGGGTTTTTACGCACCTTACAGTCACCGAGTCATTGATTGTCGTTCCTGTGCCTTGCAACCGACTGAATTTGCAGACATTCTGCGCACGGTTTCGCGTTGGGCTGAAAAATACAAAATTCCCGCCTATGACGAAAAAACAGGTAAGGGATTGCTTCGGCATGTCTATATCCGCAAAGCCGAAGCCACGGGGCAGCTGCTTGTCACCCTTGTGATCAACGGCAACCGTGTTTTTAAAGAAAAAGAACTGATTGCCGCGTTGAAGAAAACAAATGAGAATATCGTCGGTGTGCTTCTTAACGAAAACACCGAGGACACAAATGTCATCCTCGGCGAAAAAACCACCGTTCTCGACGGACAAGGCTACATGGAAGACATTCTCTGCGGACTGCGGTTCCGTATTTCACCGCATGCCTTTTATCAGGTCAATCGCAGACAGGCGGAAAATCTGTATGCCAAAGCCGCCGAATTTGCATTGGGCGGTAAAAAAGAGCTGCTCATTGACCTTTACTGCGGTACGGGCACCATCGGTCTTACCATGGCAGATCGTTTTGAAAAGGTCATCGGTGTCGAAATCGTCCCGCAGGCAATCGACGATGCAAAAGTTAATGCCAAACTTAATAACATAACAAATTCGGAATTCATCTGCGGAGATGCCGCAAAAGCCGCATTGGAGCTTGAAAACCGCAGTCTGCGTCCTGATTGCGTGCTTGTCGACCCGCCTCGAAAGGGCTGTGATGCTTCGCTCCTGCAAACGCTTGTGCGCATGGCACCCGAACGCATCGTATATGTGTCCTGTGACCCCGCAACGCTTGCGCGAGATTGCGCCATTCTTTCCGAAAACGGCTACGGCGTACAACGTGTTGCACCTTATGATATGTTCCCGCGTTGTGCCCATGTGGAGACGGTTGTTCTTTTGTCCCAACGCAGACCGGACACACATATCGACATAAAACTCGACCTTTCAGAACTTGATATTACTGCCGCTGAAACTAAGGCCACATATCAGGAAATCAAGGATTATGTGCTTGAGAAGCACGGCCTTAAAGTGTCAACTCTTTATATATCACAGGTTAAGGCTAAGTGCGGTATTATTGAGCGAGAAAACTATAATAAGGGTAAAGAAGGACACAGAGTACCACAGTGTCCTAAAGAAAAAGAAGATGCTATAATGGATGCATTAAAACATTTTAATATGATATAAAACTACATATCCACACATTCGACTAATGTGAAGAGAAATCAATTTCAATTCATAAAACCTCCGTTTGTGGCAAAAATATTAACTGCATTACTGAACCCCTTGATTTTTCTTGGAGTATTTGCTGTAATACAGTTAATATATATGCCGTTTGCGGCAAAATAATTAAATGGAGGATGTGGGTGTAGTTGAGTCCCGTGAACGAGATAAGGACGGCAAGGAGATCCGCAAACAGTTGGAAATCGACTTTGTTGCTAATCAGGGCAGCATACGGTATTATATTCAGTCTGCTTATGAGATTCCCGGCGACAGCAAATGGGAACAGGAAACCCGTTCCTTTGACAAAACCAACGATTCCTTTAAGAAGATTATTATTGCCGAACGCAGTATGAAGCCTCGCAGAGACGACAAGGGCTATGTAACGATGGGCGTGAAGGAATTTCTTCTGAATGAAAACAGCCTGGAATTGTAATAAGGACGTAGCAATGAAATTGACTACATTTGCTGTGGTGCGAGTGTTCATAAGGGATTTACTCAAAATATAAGCAAAACCGGCTTCAAACATAGTATTCTGCACTCCTGCTGTTGCTTAATAGAGAAACATATGGAGGAATACATAATGTCAAATATCATTGAAGATTTTTATTACGGCAACATTGAGCCGCAAGATGTCAATTCAGAATTAACACCCAAGCTCAAGAAGAAATTGAGCAATCTTGCCGAGAAAGAAGAACAACTCACAGCAAGACTCGCTGGTGAGGATAAAGAGCTGTTTCAAAACTATATAAGTGCATATATTGAGTTTTCAATAACAAGTAACGCTGACAGCTTTATATCAGGCTTTAGACTTGGTGCAAAATTTATATACGATACATTTGTTAAGAATACGAAAGGATGAATGCCCTATGAAAAGCAATACAAATATTCAATATAGACAAGTTGGAGATTTCAACATTCCTAACTTTATCTTACCGCCCGAAGAAGCAAGTGTCAGGCTTGGTAAATGGGGAATGTTACATAAGGATTATTTGCTAAAAAATAAAAAGGTGTTATTTACAACACTGCTTACCCAAGGCAAACTCTATCAGCACTGTGCTGAAGTCGAAACTCAGGCAAGAGATATGTTTGACACTCTTGTTGACCAGATGAAAAACGCAGAAGGTGTAACCGAGCAACTGAAAGAAGAAAATCAGTTGGAATGGGTGTGCCGTATGCAGAACATTAATGCAAGGGGTTAGAAAAATTATTAATAACGAAATTATATTTAAATAAAAATATTTCGATATGGTTAAAGTTTGAATCGGACTTCAAATTTTATAACTAAAGAAAAACCAAATAAAAAGTACAATTCCGTCTTCTGCATTTGTAAAAACAGAAGCTCAATGGCAATTTCTCTGTCGTACATTGAGTCTTCAAGGTAAACCCTGCAGCGTTGTTCACCGTTGTCAACACCTGCAAAGCGTTTTCCGTCAATTGAAACAAATGCTTCGCAGTTGCAGGGC
>SVOJ01000016.1 GCA_015066385.1 Oscillospiraceae bacterium | reverse complement strand
GACAGCCACAATGATGTTGATTTCGCTCGAGCCCTGGTCGATCATTCTGACATTGACCTTGGCATTGGCAAGGGCGGTGAACACTCTTGCGGCGGTGCCTTCGGTGTTGACCATACCTCTGCCGACAACGGCAACAAGACAAAGGCCTTCGACAAGGGTGATGGAATCGGGATTGACCTTCTTGACGATGTCTGCGGTGATGGAGCCCTTGTGAGAGCCGAGTGCATCGGCGGCAACAAGCACACTCATGGTATCGATGCCGGAGGGCAGGTGTTCAAAGGAAACACCGTGGTTTTCGAGCACTTCGAGAACCTTTCTGCCGAAGCCGAGCTCGGCATTCATCATATCCTTTTCAACATGAATGGCGGTGATGCCCTTCTTGCCTGCAATACCGGTGATGACGGTGGGAACAACGTTACTGGAGGCCTTGTGCACGATCATGGTGCCGGGCGCATCGGGGCAGTTGGTGTTGCGGATGTTGATCGGAATTCTTGCTTTTCTGACGGGGAAAATGGCTTCGTCATGCAGAACCGTAGCACCCATATAAGAAAGTTCACGCAGTTCGCGGTAGGTGATTTCGGGAATGGGCTGCGGATTTTCGACCACGCGGGGGTCTGCCATGAGCATGCCCGAAACGTCGGTCCAGTTTTCATAAAGATCTGCATGGCAGGCACGGGCAACGATGGAGCCCGTTACGTCGGAGCCGCCTCTGGAGAAGGTCTTGACCATGCCGTCGGGGGTAGAGCCGTAGAAGCCGGGCACAACAGCATATTCATGGTAAGAAAGCAGACGAGCAAGCTCACGGTCGGTTCTTTCGACATCAAGCAGCCCCTTTTCATCGAAGAAAATGCCTTCTTCTGCATCAATGAAAGCAAAGCCGAGGAAGTTTGCAAGAATCTTGGAGTTGAGGTATTCACCGCGGCTTGCAATGTAATCCTGGGTTGCATGGTGGCTGATTGCCATTTTGATTGCCTTGAGGTCTTCTTCAAGGGAGAAATCAATGCCGAGATCGCGAATGATGCCGTTATAGCGTTCGGTGATCTTGTCAAAAATTTCATCAATGCTCTTCTTGTCACGAACAAGACGGAAGCACTGCAGAAGCATATCCGTAACTTTTACATCATGGGAATCTCTTTTGCCGGGAGCGGAAGCAACAACATATCTTCTGTCGGGATCGCTCTTGATGATGTCGGCAACTTTGCGGAACTGGTTGGCATCGGCAAGTGAGGAACCGCCGAATTTGACTACTTTAAGCATAAAAACACCTCTGTGTATAGTAATAAACTTTAACGGTGTTATATTATATTAAATAATTTTTGTTTTTGCAATAGAAAATTCAAATAACACCGCAAAATCCCCATTCCGACGGAGAAAGCGGGATTTCACAGAAATATTTTGCTGATTTTGCACACAACATAAGCAAAAATAAACTGTGGCTGATCCAAAGTACAACTTCAGATCAGCCACTTTTTTATTAAATATATTCCGTGAGCAGGGCAATCAGTTTTTCCCCCTGAGCGCCCACCGGTTAATTATTTCGTCACGACTCCTCATCCATCCAGGATTCAAAGATCATATCAAGCAACATTTCATCATAGAGAACCTTGTATTCTCCGTTATAGTTAAGGACATAGATATCAATATCATCATAAGATTTATACTCGTCCGATTTGACACGCTCATCAAAAACACAGTTCACATTGACTTTGTATGCTTCGGAAATAAGATCCTTGTCAAGATACATGGATATATCCAGACCGGCCTGTACCATGGGTTCATTCATCTCATCATAAACCTTCTGCAGGTCATCCGCATCCATCTTTTTGCATTTTTTTACCGCAAAAGTGGTATTCGTACTTCCGAATTCCGTGGTAATCAGATTTCGTATGATACTGTTGCAGTGTCTGTAGTCACCATCAAAAAAAGAAACGGTATCATAAATATTCTCACTGTATTCTTCTGAAAAATACGCATAATAAGTCGATGTGTCACAGTCTAACTTTGCACACATATATTCAACCATATCCTCGGTGAAGGATATAGCATCAAATGCAATACTGTTTCTGAATCCGGCCGCATCCGAAGTTCCGAACACATAGCCGCAATATGTAACAGCAAGCTCCTCATATGCATTGGAGGCTTCGCTGCCTGCATTTCTGTTTACAGCATCCGAAGTTTCATCAACGATATACGGAATGGCAGCGCGAATTCCGAAAACCAGACAAAGCGAAATAAAAGAAGTAATAAAAGCCTTGATTTTACCTTTCTTCTTTTTCGGTGCCGGCGAATCAAAAACAGGACCATCCTCCGTTGCGGTCGCATTTGTTGCAGGGGCAAACTGCTGTTGCGGTTGCTGATACTGATAAGATTGTTGCGGTGTAGGTTGCGCAACCTTCGCTCCGCAGGACGGGCAAAATGCATCCCCCTCGGATACCTTTGTGCCACAGGTGCTGCAATACATAATACATTCTCCTCTCAAATCGACACATTTATATCACATGGTCAATATAAATTTATTTTTATTATAAAAAACATGAAATATTATTTCAATTGACAGTTTAAACAAAAAAGATTCTTCCTTTTTTACACATCATCCGCCGTCCTGCCCGACTCTCCGGAATTATATACATGCAAAAAGGGAACGGAGCAAAATCCGTTCCCTTTGAATATTTTAATAGTGTGCTGCACCGCATTCACATATGGGATTCATACCGAAGAGCTTCTGGAAAATTCGAATAATTTTCCAGAAGAAACCGAGGATACCGTCCTTGTGGCACATGTGGTCACATACACCCACACCGCAATTGTCGCATGAGTTATTATTGTCATTGTCCTTATGACCTGTTGCGGGAATTTTTTCAGTGTAAGAGTCACCGCAGTCGCAATAATAGACTTTTGTTCCGTTTTCCTTGCAATCGGGTTCTTCAGTTACCTCTGATTTGTAGTCATGTCCGGTTGCTTTAGTGTAATCACCGACATAACTATCACCGCAATCACAAGCATAGGTTGTAAAGCCTTTTTCTGTGCAAGTAGGCGCTGTTACTGTTGTTTTATAATCGTGTCCTTTTTCTTCAACAGTTTTCTGAACTACCAGAATTTCATCACAGACACTGCACTTTTTACCCTCGGTAAGTCCCGTTTCAGTACAAGTGGGGAGAACTGCAGGAATTATTTCTTCTGTATGTTCTTCGCAGATATACTTTATATTAAAGTCATATTTCTTTGCATATTCTTCAGCCGTTGAACCGGGATAGCAACGAACTGTAAAGCCGGGGATTTTGTAATAACCTTTTCCGTTAATTACAAAATCAGGGTCAGCATCTTTTACAACAAAATCATCAGCATTTACCGTATCATCCGGATCGAAATTGTACTCCCAGCCAAACAATATACTTGCATAGACAGGTATATTTACCTGAAGCACTGCATTTCTGAACAATTGCAGAGATTCCGGTGTATATTTACCCGTATCTAAGCCGATACGCCATTCTGAACAATCCACATTTTTATCATAGACGGTAATTTCAGTTAAACCATAGTGCTTTATTGTTTCATAATGATCATGCTCACTATCTTCCGGACGTGCTGCGTTACATATAAAAGAATCTACTTCAGGAATTGTTAATTTGTTGTAATACCCTAAATACGCTCCGAATTTTTCAATGCCATAATCAGATATACCGTAACTGGTACTATTTTCGCACCAGCCTAATTTTTCAAGATGCTTCGGAAGATTTAATTCTTTAAGGCTGAATGTAAAGCCAAATGCCCCTTCCTCTATTACTGTTACTGTTTCAGGAATATTTATTTTTTCAATATAGATATTATATCCGAAAGCACCATATCCGATTGTTGTTACAGAATCCGGAACGGTAAATTCTTTTAATGCCGGATCAAAAGGAACATGCAGAAGTGCAGTTTTATCTTTATTGAACAGGTTTCCGTTTTCATCTGTTGAAAAATACTGATTGTTATCGTCAACTGTATATCCCTCAAAAACGCCATTCTCAACAACAGGTCCGCCAATTCTTTGCACATTTGCAGGGATGTGGAGTGTTTTTAATGATGTTCTGCGAAAAATAAGTTCACCGAGGTATTCAAGACTTTCAGGAAGTATAATTTCACTAAGATTTTTACAATCCTCAAAGGCAAAAGGACCGATTTTTGTTATTCCTTCATTGACAATAATCTTTTTTATATCATTTTTATAATTCAGGTAAGAAGCTTCCGATGCTGATCCTTCTTCAATTTCACTCTTACTGCTTCTTCCTAAGTATCCTGTTCCTGAAAAAATAAGAGTACCCTCACTATCTAATGTCCATGTAAGATTTTCGCCGCATTCACCTGAAGCCATCACTGTTGCCGCACTCACGGAAAACGGAATAACCGATACCAGCATCAGCACCGCCAAAGCAACAGAAAGAATTCTGCTCAATTTCTTTTTCATTGTTTTTACCTCCAAAATTAAAAAAGTGTGTGCAAACCGAAGTTGTACACTAATGAAAATGCACCAACATCAATTCATTTTGGCAACATATAACATTATCATTTACAATAATACACCACATCTGATGTAAAGTCAATACACTAAATATGGTGTATTGTAAAATTCTACTATCACCGACGAAGGAGATAGTGATGAAAGATTATATTGAAATTATAAAAGACTTACGCGAAGACCACGACAAAACACAGCGTGAAATTGCCGAATACCTCGGCACAACACAGCAGGTGTATTCCCGCTATGAAAAAGGCGAAAATGAAATCCCCGTGCGGCACATCATTTCACTTTGCAAGTATTATAATGTTTCAGCGGATTACATTTTAGGCCTGGACGGACACGAATAAAAATCATCATTGGGGATTGCATCTGTTAAAAATATGATATATTATAAAATCAAATACAGACTTCAAGGAGTTGTTGAAAATGAACATTATTGAAACAATTACGGCTGTTTTTGCAACCATCGCTTGCATTTTTTCGCTGATTCCGAATGCATTGGGTATTTACAAAGATACATACCAAGCGGAAAATCCGGATGAAGTGCTGATGAATGCCGTGCTCATTGCCGACATTCATGCCGACGGTGACCCTGTGCGTGACAGAAACGACAACCTGCGCCGTCTGCTTGCCGACATCAATGCCTCCGAAGAAAAACTGGATGCGATTGCCATTGCAGGCGACATCACAAACTGCGGCAATATCAAGGAATACATAAACCTCGCAGGCATGCTGCTCGCATATAACAAAGCGGAAAATTTCATTCCCTCAATGGGCAACCACGATTCCCGCGCCACCTGCGTGGAAGAACCTTATTTTGACGAAGGCTCTTCCCTGTTCCAGAACTTCCTGCGCCTGCAGGGCATCAAAACCGAAACCAACTATTATTACAAGGTAGTCAACGGCTGCTACTTCATCGCATTGGGTACGGAAAGTATGCCCGATCCTTACATTTCCGACACGCAGATCGAATGGGTCGATTCCCTGCTCGCAGAAGCTGCCAAAACGGGTATGCCCTGCTTCATTATTTCGCACGAACTGCTCATGGGAACGCATGATGATGCAAATGTCCCGGCTTCCAGAAACCTCGGCGAAGCCTCCGATAAAATCAAGGCTGTTGTCAAGAAGTATGCCGACGAAGGGCTTACCACCGTGTATGTCTGCGGACATCTGCACAAGAATTTCCATGCCGATACACTCGTAACCGTGTCCGACAATTTCTACAGCCTGCTGCTGCCCAGCGCCTTGTACTCCGAAGATGACATCACCGGTGAGGATATTCTCAGCCTCGGTGTGACTGCGGAAGTCTATCAGGATAAGCTTGTGATCCGTGCAAGAAATTTCAATACCTACGAATGGCTTGAGGACTACCGTTGGGAGCTGCCCGTTGATATCAAATAACATAAAAAAATATTCACCGCATCCCGATGCAGCTTTTGCAGGTGATGCGGTGATTTTTTTGTTTTTATTCTTCAGGCTCGAAATACGGCACATCGAGGGTATCCGTAAAAAAGGCATTGGTGTCCGCTTTCAGACCGTTTTTGTCGATGACGGTCACGCGGAAAAAGCCGTCGGTTTTGAGGATTTCAAACACGGCATGGGTGATCTCCCCTGTCTGCTCGTTATAGCGGGACATACATCTTCTTTTGTTGACGGTACACACCACCTTGTCGGCAGGCGAGCATTCCACGTGCAACCTGCCGTCTTCCATCCACAGTCCGTGGATTTCAGGTCCCTGCGAAGCATAAAACCAACCGTTCACAAGTGCTTCGGACACACTTTCGTAGGTAAGCTCTTTTGCTTTTATCATGGTGAACGCACCGAAGGAATCCCACATTCTGCACGCAGGGTCACGGCGGTTGTGGTTATCGTCCGTGGCAATGCAGAAAATGCGCTGATTCTTGCGCAGAAAATCATCGTAAGCCTTGGCATTGTACTCATCGTAGCCGTCAATGAAGCTTGAATAGTTGCAGATTTCCATGGCATGCATGCCCTTATATTTTATATAATCCTCATAATGCTCCAGCGACCATGTGGGGTGGTTATAGGTCACAAAAAATCCCATTTCCCTGCATTTTGCAATGGCGGTGTTGATGCAATCGGCATTGTATTCCCTTTCAAAATCGGGCTCGTTTTCGTCAAAGCAGATCTGACTGTTGCGCTCGGGATTGTGATATTTTGTCCGATGGAAGCACGGTTGGGTGATGTTGTCCTTGTCGAGCGCAATCACACACAGGTCACACACCTTGGCATCTAAAAAATCAGGCCGCCAGCCCTCATCAAAGCCGAGTTCAAAGCCCGTCAGCATCAGAAAATCTTCATCCGTCAGGTCATGGTGCGGAATCATGATTTCGTGGTCGGTACAGCACAGAATGCTGTAGCCTCTTGCTTTGTAAAGGCTTTTCATTTCGGCAGGTGAAAGCGTACCGTCGGACACGGTGGAATGCGAATGCAGATTGGCTTTGTAAAACTGCCCGCTTGCAGGCAAAAGATAATGCTTCATACAGTCCTCCTGTGTCCATATTTTTCATTAGCTTATTACAATTGGTATTTCCAGGCTACTTTCAATATAGCCTGCAACCAAAAGTAGAACTGTGATACTTCCCTCTCCTGCATTTTCACCCGTAATTTTCAACAAATGTGAAGAACTGTTCGCAGAGGTATTCAGCCATACAGCAGAACAAACGGATGAGTCATCATAGAAAAAGAAGAGTGACCCCTTTTTATTCCCGGTTGTAATGCTTATTGTTTCGCTTTGGCCCTTACCAAGTGAGACGGATTTGAAAGAGGAGTCCAATATTGCAGTGTTAATACGCAAGGCTTTTTCTTCCATCACTTTGAGTTCCATCGGATAATTTATTGAAACAAGGTCAGTGTTATAAAATGCATATGATGCTATTTTTTCAAGCGTATCAGGCAACTGCACCGTTTTCAAAGAAGATCTGAAAAAAGCGTACCGATCAATAACAATCACATCATCCGGAACCGAATAGGATTCAGCATCGTAAGCCATCGGGAAGGCGATCAGTGTTTTTTTGTTTTTTGTAAACAAAACACCATCATCATGTGCATAAAATTGATTTTTGTTTGAAACATATATTCCCTTCAAATACCCTGCACCTGCAAAAGTTGCACCTGAAAGCTTCTGTATCGAATCCGGTAAATCTATCCTTTCAACTTCACTGGCGTAAAAACATTCATCACCAAGTTGCATCAGACCTTCATTCAATTTGATTTCACTGATATCAGACAAATAAAAAGCTCTTCGTTCAATACACTCAAGAGATTCATTGCAAATTAATTTTTCAATCTTGCTTTCTGCAAAAGCATTTTCACCAAGTATTGTCACAGGAAAATTATTCAGCGTATCAGGAAGAATCATGCAGTCTGTGGGGCTGTCGGAACTGGGGGTATATCCGGTAATTTTTATACAATTATCTTCCGTTAATTCGTATGTAAGATCCTGTTCGGGAATAATATAATAAGTTTCTCCGTTTTCACTTATAATGTCCTTCTCAGCAATATCATAGTTTTCATTTTTCATATCTGTATAATGAGAATTGCTGCTAACCAAAACCGAAATGCATCCGATTGCCAAAACAAGCACCGCAGCAAAACCTATTATTTTTATTGTTTTTCCCGCTCCTTTTTTTTCGCAGTATGCAATAAACGGATCAACAGTCTGAATTCTCGCCCTGTAATCAATTGCCAATCCTTTCAAGAGCAATTCCTTCTCTTTTTTTGAGATTTTTACTTTTAGAGACGAAAAATCCACGGACTCGCCATCGAACCGTTCAATAGAATTCTTCAAAACCTTCCCGCCGCTTATACAATAAAAAACAGTAGCCGAAACAGCATACACATCTACCCATGAGCCGATCGGTGCATTTCTGTTATATTGTTCATACGGGCTATAACCTCGTTTGACAACACCAATCGGCTCGGAATACTCTGTCGATGCAGAAATATCCTTTGCTGCTCCCATATCAAGAAGAAATGCCTCGTTATTTCCCGTAATCATTATGTTATCAGGACTTATATCTCTGTGCACAATATTGCTGTTATGCAATTCTTTCAATCCAAGCAAAACAGGGTTTAAAAGTTCAATGCAACTTTTAAACGACATTGCCCCCTCTTGCTTGATTTTTTCTTTGAGGGTAATTCCTTCGATATAATCCATGATGATATATGCAGTATGGTTTTCTTCAAAGGTATCTTGAACTCTTACTACATTCTGAATTTTACTGACCTTGGCTAGTTTCCGCGCCTCTCTTAATATGCTTTGACAACCGGTCTTATAATCTTCTTCATTTTTCCATATGAGCATTGGTGAGCATGAATTATCTCTGCAAGCATCATTTCTTGGATAATACTCCTTAATTGCAATCCTGCTCAATAAGACCAAATCAAATCCCATGTATGTAATACCAAAACCACCGCGTCCGAGTTGTCTGCCGACAAGATATCTGCCGTGCAAAACAGTACCGATTTTCAATGCCGATAATTCTCCGTCCGGTATTTTTCCAAGCAACATACCGCAATGCTTGCACACAACCGCTCCATTTTCAGCAATCTGCATACAATTGAAGCATATATTCAAGTCCATACACTCACCCTATTTCTTTGTTGTGATAAAATTATATACCCTTTAGAACAATTCGTCAACCGTCTTGTTTTTGCGTTCTGTTCATTGTGATTTTCTGCTTCATGTCAGACCGTCTCCCTAAGTAAAAATTTGCGATTCAGGGAGACGGTCTGACTTTTGGCGTAAAACAGCAAAAAACCTTGAAAACCGATGGTTTTCAAGGTTTCTGGAGCTGCTAACCAGAGTCGAACTGGTGACCTCATCCTTACCAAGGATGCGCTCTACCTCCTGAGCCATAGCAGCAAATGGCGACCCGGAACGGGCTCGAACCGTCGACCTCTAGCGTGACAGGCTAGCGTTCTAACCAACTGAACTACCGGGCCATTTGGACTACGCGAATCATTATACACAAACAGACCCGCGTTGTCAACACCTTTTTTGCTAAATTTTTATTTTTTTTCTTCCCGCTGCTCCTGCAAATCCGTCTGTTCTTCCTTTTTCGAATTTTCAGGAACGGGCACACCGTACTTTTTGAAGCCTTCGTCGGCTTCGTCAAGGTAAGTACCGATGCGCTTGGGCAGGGTGCCTGCTTTGCGGAACATCTTGCTGCCGGGAACTTTTTCGTTCTTGTCGGACTTGCCGCCGAGCAGTCGGTTGAACTGATCCCTGACATCTGCAAACTGTTCGGCAAGGGCATTGATCTGTTTACCGAACTGTGCATTCACGGAATCTTTCATATCTTCCGCCATGCCTTCGGTGCTGTCTTTTATAAGATTGCCGATCACATTCACGGCATTTTTGAAATCGTTGAATTTAACAATAAACTTACGGACACCGAGCGTGGCAATCACGGTCATAACAAGGTCAAAGAAAAACAAAATGAGAATGATAACCGTGATGATGACGAGCGATTCATCGGGGATAAAACTTCTGATATATTCATACAGCGGGTTGATTCCGTATACAAACAACAGCGAAGCAAAGCCCCATATAATAGAATGTTTAAAACAGATTCTGCCGTGCAGGTTGAGGAAGTTGTTGGAATAATCCCACCAGCGGGCATTGAACAGCTTTTCCATGATGTAGGAAGTGACATATTCCACGATATCGGCAAGAATCATACCGATGAAAAACACCCGCAGGAAGCCTGCAACATCGGGGGTTGCAAGCCCCGTATTGACAAGGGCGATGGTGAATGCCAGCGCACCTGCACCGTAAATGGGGCAGATGGGGCCATACAGAAAGCCGCTGTTGATGATGCGTTTATCCCCGCCCTTACGCAGGAAAGCACCGCCCGTGCGGTAAAGCGATTCACCGAACCAACCGCAGGCACTGTAGGCAAAAAACATAAAAATATAATTACAGGCAGTAATCATTGTTTCACTCTCTTTTTACTTTGCTCTTTTTTTGCACAAATTGACATCGGCACGGAATCGGCGGTAGAATTTGCCTTGTTTTGCAAGCAACATCTCACAATTTGCACAATATTTATCGGCAAATGTGAGCAACCAACCCTCTTTGTATTTCGGAGGAACCGGTGTCAGCGGCCACATGTGGCGCAGAATCATATTCTCCTCTTTCTTACCCGGTGTGCCGCCGCAGAGAATGCGGGCATTGATGACCGCAAATCCGGGATGACGATAACCGCTCGGACGGTGATCCCAGCTTTTATCATGCCAATCATAATAGAACAGATCGTGCAACACCGCACCTCTTGCAGCGGCTTTACAGTCAAGGTTGAATCTTTTTGCAAGGCAGTAAGTCATATACGCAACCGCGGTGATGTGATTCAGGCGATTGACGGTACTGTGTTGCGGAAAGCGTTCAAGGCTTTGCACTTCTTCGGTAAAATAAATATCTTCAATCAAAGCATGAAATTCTTCATCCGGCACTTCTTGCAAACAGTAGGAACGAACAAAAATATTGTATAAGTTATCCATAAAAACTCCGCAAATCATAAATCCGATTTATTATACCACATTTTCATGTCGAATGCAACCGCTTTTCGCTGTTCATTCGATACTATAAAGATGTATTCTTTTGTTTTTCTTAAAAACAGATTGACAAAAGCGGGAAATAAACCTATAATTTCCACATATGTTTATCAACCCGAACGGAGTGAAAATAATGCTCGTCAAATTCAAAAAACTCGACACAAAAGCGGTCATGCCGACTTACGGCACACCCTATTCCGCCGGTGCTGACCTGTATGCCTGCATGGAAAAGACAGTGGTCATCGAACCCGGTCAGACCGTTTTGTTGCATACAGGCATTGCCATGGAAATCCCCGAAGGCTATGCGGGGCTTAACTTCGCAAGAAGCGGTCTTGCAACCAAAAGAGGGCTTGCTCCTGCAAACAAAGTCGGCGTCATTGATTCCGACTACCGCGGGGAAATCATGGTAGCCCTTCACAATCACGGTACGACTGCTCAGACGGTGGAACCCGGTGAACGCATTTCACAACTGCTTCTTGTTCCCGTCATGCAGGCGCAGTTTGAAGAAACGGAGGAACTGTCCGACACGCTTCGCGGCGAAGGCGGATTCGGTTCAACAGGCAGGAAATGAGCACATTACAAAAGAAAAAAACGATCGACGGGACACAGTTGCTCGGTGTGCTGTGTCCGCTCATCTATTTCGGAAGTTATATCACAAGAAAAAATTATGCCATCGTCATTGCCGAAATCGTTGCCGCTGAAGCAATCGGCGAAGCGGATGCAGCCCTTGCTGACACACTTGCACTGATTTCTTACGGCATCGGGCAGGTTGTCAGCGGTTTTTTAGGTGACCGCTTCAAACCCAAGACCCTCATCACGACGGGTCTGACGGCAACAACGATCATCAACTTTCTTATGGCAATCATTCCCGATCCTTACATCCGTGCGGTGCTGTGGTGCATCAACGGTTTTGCACAATCCATGCTGTGGCCGCCGCTTGTGCGCATTATGGCGGCATCCATGAGCGAGGAAGCCTACAGCAAAACCTGCGTAAATGTCAACGTGGCGGGCATCGGCGGTACGGTGTTCGTTTACCTGACCGCTTCGCTGATCTGGATTCCGTATTTTTCGTGGAAATATGTCTTTGTGTTTTCGGCAATCCTTTGCACAATCATCGATATATTGTGGATCGTCTTATCAAGAAAGACACCGCAACCGGGCCCGACCGTACGCAAAAAAGCGGATGTTGCCCCCGAAAACAAACTTTCAAAAAAAGCGTTGCTGTCTTCGGGCATTCTGCTGATTGCGGTTGCCATTATCATGCAAGGAATGCTTCGTGACGGGGTTTCGACATGGGTTCCGTCGTTTATGATGGACACTTTCGGTGTGGACTCGCACAATGCCATTCTTAAATCGGTTCTGATTCCGATTGTCGGTATGCTGTTTCTGAAAATTGCGCAGTTTGTGCAGAAGAAATTCTTTTCAGACGAAATCCTTGCGGCAACGGTCATTTTTGCGGCAGGATTTGTATTCAGTGCGTTGCTGTTCTTCTGCTATGACAAAAACGAGTACATCTCACTTGCACTTGCGGCAATCATCACGGGCTGTATGCACGGGGTCAATCTGTTTCTCGTTTGCGTTGTGCCCGCAAAGTTTGAAAAATACGGCATTGTTTCCACCATGTCGGGGCTCATAAATTCCCTGACCTACGTCGGCAGTGCCCTTGCAACACAGGGCTTTGCGCTGACAAAACAATATTCCGGCTGGACGGTTACCATCGGTAGCTGGTTGTTGATTGCGGCTGTGGGCATTGCATGCTGCATCCTCGCCTACAAACCGTGGAAACGCTTCAAAGCAATATAAATCCATTCCGCAGGATCCGTAAATTTTACGGGTCCTGAATATTTTAATTTAAGGTTGATTTTGGCATTTGTATTATGCTATAATTATCTTATATATTTTTTTGAATAAAGGAGTTTTTATTATGGCAGATAAAGTAAGAGTCGGCGTCATCGGTCTGGGCAACATGGGTTCAAGCCATCTCAACAACTACGCAAAAGGCAAAATGCCCGAAATTGAAATCACCGCAATTTGTGACATTGACGAAAAGAAAATCGCTCCTGCGCTTGAAAAAGCACCCGGTGCAAAGGTGTTTGACAACGCAACCGATCTCATTAACAGCGGTATCGTGGATGCCATTCTCATCTGCACTCCGCACTATTTCCATCCTCCCATGGCAATTGAAGGCCTGAATGCAGGACTTCATGTTATGAGCGAAAAGCCCGCAGGTGTTTACACCAAGCAGGTTCGTGAACTCAACGAAGTTGCCGCAAAGAGTGACAAAACATTCGCCATCATGTTCAATCAGCGCACCAACTGCGTTTACAGAAAAGTGCGCGAAATGGTGCAGGGCGGCGAATACGGCGAAATCCGCCGTGTCAGTTGGATCATCACCTCCTGGTTCCGCACACAGGCTTATTATCAGTCCGGTGGCTGGCGTGCAACATGGGCAGGCGAAGGCGGCGGCGTTATGCTGAACCAATGCCCGCATCAGCTTGACCTGTGGCAGTGGATCTGCGGCATGCCTGCAAAGGTACGTGCCATCTGCCACGAAGGCAAATGGCATGACATTGAAGTAGAAGACGATGTTTCCATTTATGTTGAATATCCCAACGGTGCAACGGGAACATTCATCACCACCACCGGTGACTGCCCCGGCACCAACAGACTTGAAATCACCCTCGACAAGGCAAAAATCGTCGTTGAAGATGACAATATTAAAATGTTCAAACTCAACGGTTCCACCACTGACGGCATCTACAACTCCGGCGACGGCTTCGCAAAACTCGACGGAGAATGGGTCGATGTTGAAACCGACGGGCTGAACCCGCAGCATGTCGGTGTCATGAACGCATTTGCCGCACACATTCTGCGCGGGGATGCGCTGGTTGCCGGCGGTGAAGAAGGCATCAACGGGCTGACCATTTCCAATGCCGCATTCCTTTCAAGCTGGCTTGACAAAGAAATCGTTCTTCCCATTGATGAAGACCTGTTCTATGCAAAACTGCAGGAAAAGATTGCAAATTCCAAGCACGAAAAGAAAGTTGTGGAGCAGGTACATCAGGATATGTCCTCCACTTACTAATTCCGAAAGGCGGAAACGCAAATGTTATTTTCACAGGATATCGGCATCGACCTGGGTACCGCGAACACCCTGGTCTGTGTCAAAGGCAAAGGCATCGTCATCCGCGAACCCTCTGTTGTGGCACTGGATGTGCGACAGACACCGCCGAAAGTGGTGGCGGTCGGCGAAGAAGCCAAGCGCATGATCGGCCGTACACCCGGTTCGATCACAGCTGTACGTCCTCTTAAAGACGGTGTTATTGCCGATTTCAACATGACAAGCGATATGTTGCGCGCCTTTGTTCGCAAAGCAATGGCAGGAAATCCCATCGCCCGTGTCAGAGTCATGATCTCCATTCCCTCAAGCGTAACGGAAGTGGAACGAAAAGCCGTACACGATGCGGCAAAAAATGCAGGTGCGCGTTATGTAAGCCTGATTGAAGAACCCATGGCGGCATCAATCGGTGCCGGTCTGCCCGTTGCGGAAGCCACCGGCAGTATGATCGTTGATATCGGCGGCGGCACTTGCGAAGTGGCAGTCATCTCCTTGGGTGATATCGTCACATCCCGTTCCATCCGCGTTGCGGGTGATAAGTTTGATGAAGCCATTATCGCGTATGTGCGCCGCAAATACAACCTGCTCATCGGTGAACGCACAGCTGAAGACTTAAAATTATCCATCGGCTCGGCATATCCGTATGCGGGCGAAGGCAAAGTAACCGTACGCGGCAGAAACCTGTTGGACAGCCTGCCGAAAAACGTTGAAATTTCGGCAGAAGACATCCGTGAAGCACTTGAGGATCCGCTGACCCAGATCGTTGAAACCGTACGCACCACGCTTGAAAAAACACCGCCCGAACTTGCAAGCGATATCGTAGACAGAGGCATTGTTCTCTCCGGCGGCGGTGCATTGCTTCGCGGGTTGGACAAACTCATTGCAAAAGAAGTCGGCATTACGGTCAAAATTGCCAAAAACCCCATTGATTGTGTTGCTGCAGGCATTGCCGTTTGTCTTGAAAAAGACAATCTGCACATCGGCGGAAAGCGCAATTGATAGGGTGACGGGTGTCAGATATGCAATCGTTTTTTAAAAGTACAAAATTCAGATGTATTCTCGCTTTGTGCATTGCGCTGGCTCTCGGCGTGATGACCGCCGCACTCACACATGACGGCACTTCCCCGCTGACCAAAGCGGTTTCTGTTGTATTGACCCCATTGCACAGCCTTTCTTCGGCATTGCTGGAAAAAACAGAAAATTTCGGTGCACATTTCCGATTTTCAGGTGCTTACATGAAGCAGATTGCGGAATTGGAAAGTCAGATTGCGGACTACAGAAATCAACTGGTTGATTATGAAAAAACGCTTCAAAAACTGGAAAGTTACGAAGCATTTCTGGATATTCAGAAAAACAATACGGATTTCACGTATTGCGCGGCTTCTGTTATTTCCCGTGACGGAACGGATGTCTACAATTCTTTCACCATCAACAAGGGCTCCGCAGACGGAATTGCCGTGGGAATGCCCGTTGTATGCGGCAACTATCTTGTCGGCAGTGTAAGACAGGTCAACCCGACATCCTGTACGGTACACACGGTTCTCAACCCGTCCCTTGCCATCAGTGCTTATGAGATCCGTACGGGAGAAGAAGGTTTTGTCACGACCGATACAGCCCTTGCGATGTTCGGAAAATGCAAACTCTCCCGGCTGCACTCTGATACAGCAGTCGGCTCGGGAGGTATTGTTTGCACATCGGGTCTGGGCGGCAGTTATCCGCGTGATCTCATCATCGGCACGATTCAATCCATCCACAACGAAGAAACGGATATTTCCGCCTACGCCGTTCTGGAACCGGGAATCAGCATCACAAATATACTCGAAGTTTTTGTTATTACTTCATTCAACTAATTCTTGACAGAGGAAATACAGTGCGCACGCAACGAACAAAAATTCTGACAATCAGACGGCTGCTGTTGGTTGCCGTTGTTATAATCGGCGCCCTGCTGCAGAATTGCGCTTTATCCGTCGGCGGTATTCAGATTTGTCTTCTGTTGCCGCTGAGTGTCATCATTGCCATGTTTGAAAAAGAATTCGCAGGAATTCTTTACGGCATTCTGGCAGGATGTCTGTGGGATGTTTCAACAACAACCGCCGACGGCATGAAAGCACTTTTTCTTGCGCTGACGGGTTGCATCTGCGGATTGCTGATCCGCTACATCATGCGCAACAATTTACTGAGCGCGCTCGTTCTTTGCGGCGCGGCGAGCCTCGTGCACAATGTTCTGCACTGGCTGATTTATGTTGTTCCGTATGCAGACGGAATGTTCTCTGCACTGTTCCGTTTTTATATCCCGCAGATATCAGTAAGCGTTCTTGCCGTTATTCCGTTGTACTTTTTACTGCGCATACTGGAGAAAAAATACAAGGTTTCGGAAGAAGCATAATAACCAAAACAAGTTTACCGAAAAGGAGGCGGCAAAGTGAATCAGTTAAGTACAAGAATACGGATTGCGGGAACTTTTTTCATTGCCGTCATTCTTCTTTATACAGGCGTTCTGCTTCATACGCAGTACACTGCCGCAAAAAACAAAGAGCACAACGATACCGCGGCAGTAGCTTCTTATTCGGTTTCTGTTCCTTCTGTCCGTGGCGAAATCCTTGACCGAAACGGGCAGCCGCTTGTACAAAATCGTCAAGGAACGGATATTGTGATTTATTACGTTACATTCCCCGAAAACAGGGAAGAACAGAACAACATTCTGTTGTCGCTTATCCGCACGGCAGAAAAAAACAATGACGAGTGGATTGACGAAATTCCGCTTGAATTCGGACCGGACGGCAAAATCCGCTTCTGCGAAGATCGTGAAAGTGATATTGCTTTCATGAAATCCGAAAACCTGTTGCACCTGAACACGTATGCAACCGCACAGAACTGTCTGGATGCATTTGTACGTGACTATAAAATGGAAAATTATACACCGGATGAACAGCGCAAACTGGCATCCGTATACTATAACATGGTAAAAACATCTTTCGGCTATCTGACCTCGTATACATTTGCAAAAGATGTTTCTGCCAAAACCACTGCTTTTATCATGGAACACAACATCAATTTCAAAGGCGTAGATACCATCGTTGCCGCCTACCGTGAATACAATGAGGACGGAACACTCGCGCCGCATATCCTTGGTGTTGTCGGTGCAATCAGTGCCGATGAATACGCAAAAGAGCAGAATCTGCTTACAGAAGCACTCAAAGATGCCACACTGACGGATCTTGAAATTGCCCAACTGAAAGCAAAAGCCTATACACCGACATCCGAATACGGAAAATTCGGCATCGAAGCCGCCGCAGAGCAGTATCTCCACGGCGCAAGCGGCATGCTTGATTTTCTTGTTGATTCGGACGACAATATCACATCTGAGCATTCCGTATTGCCGCAACAAGGCTACACCGTCATATCAACCATCCACAAAGGTCTGCAGGAAGTGGCGGAAGAATCCTTGCAGGAACGCATTCAGGCAACCATGACGGAAGATGTCATTGCACAAGGCCTGTCCCCTGCCGGGGCTGTAGCGGTTATTGATGTGCACAGCGGTGCTGTTCTTGCGGCAGCCTCGTATCCCGATTTCAGTCTGAATTCCTATTATGATGACTACAACAAACTTCTGGAAGATCCGGGCAAACCACTGTGGAACAGAACCACACAAAGCACCTATGCACCCGGCTCAACCATGAAGTGTGCCGTTGCCCTGGCGGCATTGGAAGAAGGAATCATCGATGCCAATGACACCATTTTCTGCAAGGGTACCTACGAATATTTCGACATCACATTTGCCTGCCATGAGCAAACCGCACACGGCTATGTCAACGTAAAAACCGCATTGGAATATTCCTGCAATATTTTCTTTTATCAATTGGCTGAACAACTCGGCATTGAAAAAATTCAGGAATACGCAAAACTGTTCGGCCTCGGCTCCGTTACGGGAATTGAAATCAGCGAAAGTGCCGGCATTCTCGCAGGCCCTGCCTACAGAGATTCCATCGGCTCCACCTGGCAACAGGGTGAAACCTTACTTGCAGCCATCGGTCAGTCCGATAACTCCTTCAGCATTATGCAACTGGCAGTTTATGCGGCAACCATCGCCAATGGCGGCACGCGCTACACCCCGTATCTGATTGACAGAATTCTCAGCGCGGATTACAGCGAAGTGCTCTACAGCCACGAAACGCAGATTGCCGCCCAACCGGGCTTTTCATTGGAAAACATCAACACGGTCAAAGAAGGTATGCGCCTTGTTGCAACCGAAACCAACACTGCATTCAGTTTTATGGATCTGCCGCACACCGTTGCCGCAAAAACGGGTACTGCAGAAAAAACATTGTTGATAAACGGAAAATATGTGGAAGGTACGGACGGTTTCCTGATCACCTTCGGTCCCTATGAAGATCCGCAGATCGCGGTTGCGATCGTTGTTGAAAACGCAGGGTCGGGTTCCTCAACCGCACAGGTTGCCGCCGACATCTATGAATATTATTTCGCATTACAAAATGAAATTCAATACAGTCAGCCCGTAAACGAACTCATAGGCTGATACAAGAAAACGAGAGGAGAATGCAGACAAATGGCAAACAAAATCGTCATTGCCTCCGGAAAAGGAGGGGTTGGCAAATCCACACTGACCGCAGGTTTAGGCAGAGCCGCCGCCAATGCAGGTAAAAAAACATTGCTCATCGATTGCGATGCGGGTTTGGGCTCTTTGGATATTCTCTTCGGATGCGACAAGGACTGTGCTTTCAACTGGATGGATCTTTACGAAGACCGTTGCAAAAAGGAAGAAGCACTTCTGCCGCTTGGTGAAAACTTATGGCTGTTGCCCGTTCCCCGCAATCTGCAAACGGACTACCCCGAAGATGCGGTTGCGGACTTCATAGAAAAAAATGAAGATGATTTCGACCTGATTCTCATTGATGCCCCGGCAGGCATCGGCAACGGGCTGAAAAGAGCCGCAAAAGGTGCAAAACGCGCCATTGTGGTGGCAACCCCCGATGCGGTTTCTGTCAGAGGTGCATGGTCGGTTGCCCGCGTGCTGACACAGGAAGGCATTCAGGAAGTACGACTCGCTGTCAACCGTTTTGATTACAAAGCGGCAAGAAAAAAAAGGCAATATAACATTGACTTCGCAATTGATCAGACCGCCGTGCAACTCATCGGCGTAATCCCTGAAGAAGAAAAGATCATGGCATCCAGTGTAACCGGCGAACAACTCAAAAAAAACAGCCCCGCAGCAAAAGCTTTTGCAAGGATTTTGCGCCGTATTGACGGTGAACACGTGCCGTTGCGAATCTCCTATTTAAAAAAATAAAAAAATAATTGTAAAACAGCGTCAAATGTGTTACAATAATTCTGTTAACCTCGTATATACGTTATAATATTAGAAAGACGGTGAATTTATGAACATTGCATTGATTGCACACGATTCCAAGAAAGAACTGATGACTCAATTCTGCATCGCTTACTGCGGAATCCTCAGTCATCACAATCTGTGCGCAACGGGAACAACGGGTAAGTTGGTTGCTGATGCAACAGGTCTTCCCATCAAACAGTTCCTCAACGGTGCACAAGGCGGTGCACAGCAGATCGGTTCTCTGATCTCCTGTAACGAGATCGACCTGATGTTGCTGTTTAGAGATCCGCTGTCCAAAAAAATCACAGAACCCGATGATGCGGCACTTCTGCGTCTTTGCGACGTTCACAATGTGCCGTGCGCTACCAACATTGCAACGGCTGAATCATTGGTCAGAGGTCTTGAGAGGGGCGACCTTGACTGGCGCGAACTGGTACGCTGAAAAGAAAATGAACAATGATCCGAACAAAGCGCCGTTGGATCGATTGAAAGGATAAACAAATCATGGCTTTGCTTACAAAAGCGCCGCGCGGAACGCAGGATCTGCTTCCGTCAAAAGCGCACAGATATCAATATATTGAAAAAGTAGTGGCGGAAACTGCCGCCTGCTTCGGATTTTATGAGATCCGCACCCCCGTTTTTGAACACACGGAACTGTTCAACCGTTCCGTCGGTGACACCACGGACGTTGTGCAGAAAGAAATGTACACCTTTGAAGACAACGGCAAGCGTTCCATTTCGCTTCGTCCCGAAGGTACGGCAGGCGCCGTCCGTGCTTTTCTTGAACACGGTCTGTTCAACGAACCGCTTCCGCAGAAATTGTGGTATCTGACCTCCTGCTACCGTTATGAAAAGCCGCAGGCAGGCAGACTTCGTGAATTCCATCAGTTCGGCGTGGAGGCTTTCGGTAGTCAGAGTGCGGCACAGGATGCAGAAGTGATGGCGATTGCCCGTCATGTATTTGACCGCATCGGTGTTGAAAATATCACACTGGAAATCAACTCCATCGGCTGTCCTGTTTGCCGTAAGGAATACCACAAGGCTTTGCTTGCTTATTTTAATAAAAAGAAGGGCGATCTTTGCGAAACATGCCTTGGCAGATTGGAACGCAATCCCATGCGTATTCTTGACTGCAAGAGTCCCGTCTGCTCGGCCATCGCCGCAGATGCTCCCGTGATCACCGATTTTCTTTGCGACGAATGCACCACACACTTTGCGCAGGTACAGAAGTATCTTAAGGCAATGGATATTGACTTCATCATCAATCCGCACATCGTGCGCGGACTTGATTATTATACAAAAACCGTTTTTGAGTTCATCACGCATGACCTCGGTGCACAAAGCGCCGTTTGTGCAGGCGGCAGATATGACGGTCTTGTTGAACAATTAGGCGGCAATCCCCTCCCCGCTTGCGGCTTCGGCATGGGTGTGGAAAGACTCGACCTGCTGATGCTGGCCCAGAACATTGAAGTACCCGAACCCGAACATTGTTCGCTGTACATTGCCCCCTACAACGAAGAATTTTCGTTTGAAGCCATGCGCCTTGTAAACGACCTTCGTGCGGAAGGTGTGTATGCACTGACGGATGTCACGGGCCGTTCGGTCAAAGCACAGATGAAATATGCCGACAAATGCAAAGCGGATTACACGCTTGTGCTCGGTGCCGATGAAATCGCAAACAAAGTTGTGAATGTCAAACGCATGAGTGACGGCAATGTCACACAGATCAGTCTTGATGATTTCTGCGATGACTTCCTCCGTCTGACCATCAACGATGCACTCAGCGATTTCGCAGGCGAAGATTTTGCACTTTAATTAAGGATATTAAACAAAGAGAGGATATAAATTATGGAATTTATTGCAGGCCTCAAGAGAACGGACTATTGCGGAAATTTCCGTCTCAGCGATGCAGGTAAAGAAGTCACCGTTTTCGGTTGGGTACAGCGTCAGCGTAACCTCGGCAGCCTGATCTTCATTGATCTGCGTGACAGAACCGGACTTATTCAGCTTGCCTTTGACGAAAACACCGACAAGGCTGTTTTTGAAAAAGCCGCTTCTGCCAAGAGCGAATATGTTCTTGCCGCTGTCGGTACGGTGCGTGAACGCTCCGCAAAGAACACCGAAATCCCCACAGGCGAAATTGAAATTGATGTCAAGGAACTTCGCATTCTTAACAAGAGTGAAACACCGCCCTTTGAAATTGTCAACAACTGCCCCACAAACGAAATCAACAGACTGAAATACCGTTATCTTGACCTTCGCCGTCCTGAACTGCAGAACAACATTCTGTTCCGCAACAAGGTCGCCAAGATCACAAGAGATTATTTCTATGACAACGGTTTCATTGAAATTGAAACTCCCATTCTCATCCGTTCCACCCCCGAAGGCGCACGCGACTTCCTTGTACCTTCCAGACTGCACCACGGTACATTCTATGCCCTGCCGCAGTCTCCCCAGCTTTACAAGCAGCTTTCCATGGTAGCAGGTTTTGACCGCTATTTCCAGATCGCCCGTTGTTTCCGTGACGAAGACTCCCGTGCAGACCGCCAGCCCGAATTCACACAGATCGACATCGAAATGTCCTTCGTGGATGTGGAAGACGTTCTCAGCATCGGTGAAGGCTACATCGCAAAGGTCTTCAAAGAAGGCCTCGGTATTGACATTCCGCTTCCCCTGCCTCGCCTGACATACAAGGATGCAATGGAACGCTACGGTTCGGACAAGCCCGACACCCGTTTCGGCATGGAACTTGTCAACCTTTCCGACATTCTTGCGGATTGCGGCTTCGGCGTATTTGAGGGTGCGATCAGTGCAGGCGGCAGTGTCCGTGCATTCTGCGCGAAGAACGCTGTTACCACCTATTCCCGTAAAGAAATTGACAAGCTGACCGAAAAAGCCAAGGGCATCGGTGCAAAAGGTCTTGCATGGATCCGCTGGACGGATGACGGCATCGCTTCTTCTTTCGGCAAGTTCATCAGTGAAGAAAAGATGCAGGCCATTCTTGACAAGGTCGGTGCAGAAAAGGGCGACGTCGTTGTTATTATCGCAGACAAGAACAGCCTTGCTCTTTCCATTCTCGGCTCACTTCGTTGCGACGTTGCAAAGAAACTCGACATCATCCCCGACACCAACAACCTGCTGTGGATCGTTGAATTCCCGTTCTTTGATTGGGATGAAGACAGTGGGACTTGGGTTGCCATGCACCATCCGTTCACATCTCCCATGGATGAATGCCTTGAATACCTTGAAACCGACAAGGCAAAGGTGCGTGCAAAGGCTTACGACCTTGTTTTCAACGGCATTGAACTGTCTTCCGGCTCCATCCGTATCACCAACCCCGAACTGCAGAACCGCATGTTCAAACTGCTCGGTCTCTCTGAAGAAGAAGCACACAAAAAGTTCGGCTTCCTGCTGGATGCTTTCCGTTTCGGTCCGCCTCCCCACGGTGGTATGGGTATCGGTCTTGACCGCCTTGTTATGCAGATGCTCGGTTGCGAAAGCCTTCGTGATGTTATTGCATTCCCGAAACTCAAGGATGCAACCGAATCCATGACGAACTGTCCCGCACCTGTTGATGAAGACCAGCTTGAACTGCTCGCTCTTGCCATTACAGATAAAGAAGACCAATAATAGTAATCAAGAGGCAGCGGAAAAACCGTTGCCTCTTTTTTTGGAGGTATGAAAATGCCCTATCATAAAGAAATTACATTCCGCTCGGACGGTCATCTGCGTATTATGCAGATTGCGGATACACAGGAACTGCCGACGATGAATCCCGATACGCTCAAACTCATCCGCCTTGCGGTGCAGAACGCAAAACCCGATCTTGTTGTGTTCACGGGTGACCAGATTTACGGGCTCATTCCGACTTTTAAGGGCAACACGGAAAAGAAAGTGCACAAGATTTTCAAAGCCATCACCGCCCCCATGGAAGAACTCGGCATTCCGTTTATTGTCGCCTTCGGCAATCATGACAATCAGTGCGGCATCAGCAACGCCCGTCAGATGCAGATTTATATGGAATCGCCCGTCTGTGCAGGCGGCTCGTACACCGACAACGAAACAGGTTTGTTTTCTCTGCCGATCAAAGGAACGGACGGAACAATTAAGTTCAATATTTATTTATTCGATTCCAACGGTGAAGCAGAAGCGGGTGCTTACAAAGCAATCGGACAGGATCAATTGCAGGCATACAAAGATACACGCGATGATTTAAAAGAAAAAACAGGGGCGTATGTGCCGTCGCTTGTATTTCAACACATACCGCCGTGGGAAGTCGTGAATACCATTGTCCGCGTGCCAAAGGGAACAAAAGGGGCTGTGGAAGCCTTCCATGCATTCAAGGATCAGTATTTTGTTCTTCCCCCGGAAGCGATTGCAAAGGGGGAATTCATGGGCGAATCCCCTGCCGTGCCGAAGACACAGAGCGGTCAGTTTGACATTCTTGCCGAAAAGGGTGATGTGTTCGGCATTTACTTCGGACACGATCATATCAACTCTTTTGTTCTTCCCTATAAGGGCATCGACCTCGGCTATACACAGGGCTCCGGATTCAATGTCTACGGTCCGGGAAGAAAAAGAGGGGTGCGTATTTTTGACATTCCGCAGGATAATCCCCGCAACTACACAAATTATACCCTCACTTTCGGTGAATTGACGAATGACCAATTCCACAATCCGCTGTTTGAACTGATTCAACCGATCATGCCGACAAGCGTGATGCAGGTCAAAAAACTGATCAAACCCGTTGCCATCGGCGGGGCTGTCACTTTGACTGCCGCCGCTGCAACCGCCGCCGCATGCACATTTTTAAGTAAACGGAACAAATAACAAACGACAGAAAAAATTGCAAATTACGGTTTATCGGGGAGTTTAGTTGATCGTCAGTCATTAAAAGTTTTGATCAAACTTTTTCAAAAGTTTGCGGTGTCGAGAGGCAGAGCCTTTCGTCGCCCGTCGCAACGGGCGAAATTCTCTTTTCCGCACAATAGCGCAGGAGAGTAGAAAAACAGTCCGGTGGACTGTTTTTCGTAGAGAACCCTCGCCGGGGGTTCTCTATTTGTGCAAAGCACAAACAATAAACGCAAGCACTTGATTTTCAGATGAAATGAAATAAACTTGCAATTTTAGTTTTGCTGATTTATGATTTATCATCAATAGATTGATCAATCTGCCATGGTGCTTCGCACTTAAGAAAACCCCCGGCGAGGGTTTTCTTAACAACTTTCCTGCGCTTTTTGAAGCATAAGGAATTCCGCTCGTTGCGACGAGCGGCAAGGGCGTTGCCCTTTGAACCCACAAGCTTTTGAAAAAGCTTGACCAAAACTTTTAACAATTGACAAGCAACCCAAATTCTGCAAAACTAACTCTCCGACAAACCGTAATTTATCGCACTTCCCACAACAGAAAAGCGCCTGCAAATCGAAAGATTTGCAGGTGCAATTATTATTTACGGTTTTTCCGTGCTGTTACTTATTCAGCAACAGTGGAATACATGAAGTACTTATAGCCGAGAGGAGATGTGAACCAACCGGAAACAGCGTTGTCACACATAAATACGTCAGTGTAGTAGTAAATCGGGCAGATAGCACCGGTGGACATCAGAAGGTCTTCAGCAACGTGCATAAGAGCATATCTGAGTTCAGTATCGGTAGTCGTCTTGACAAGGTTGATGATGTAGTCATAGGTTTCAGCCCATGTGCCGTTTTCAACAACATAGTCAATGCCGAGATCAGTAAGGTCTACGCTGTAAACAGCAAGATCCTTGTGAGCATCTTTACCGAACTGAATGTCGTTGTTACCGGAAACGGTAAGCCACATATCCAGGAAGGAGATGGGATCGTTGTAGTCAGACAACCAACCGTTACGTGCCATGTTGTATTCACCGTTCTTACGGGTATTCAGGAAGGTGTTCCATTCCTGAGAGGTAAGGGAAACAGTGATGCCGTAAACAGCAAATGCCTGCTGGATGTATTCACCAATCAACTGATGGCTCTGATTGTCATTGTAGATGTATTCAATGCTCGGGAAGTTGGTGAACTTGGCAGTTGCTTCGTCATAGTTGTAGTACTTCTTGAGGGTTTCAACAGCAGCTGCACAGTTGCTTTCAAATGCTTCTGCAGCCGTGTTGAAGTAACCGATGTATTCTTCGGAAGAACCTGCATTCTTGTAGAATTCGGAGCCGTCAGCATCGGTAAGGCCAAGAGCGACAAAGGAAGATGCGGGAACTTCGCCTGCCTGAGAAATTTCTTTGACAATGTGATTTCTGTCAAGAAGGAGACCGAGAGCACTTCTGATTTCAGCTTCTGCAGCTTCTTTTTCAGCACCTTCAAGCGTGCTGTCTGCGGGAAGCAGGGACTTGTTGACATTGAAGCATACATAGTAAGTACCAAGCTGGCTGCCTACAAAGTATTCATCAGCATAATCGGCTTCAAGAGCGGCCATTTCTGCATTGGGAACATCGTCAATGAAGTGCCAGTCGCCGTTTTTGAAGTTTGCAAGCATGTTATTGGCATCATCGGAAAGATAGAATTCGATGGTGTCCATGGTAACAGCATCAGCATTGTAGTAATTTTCGTTCTTGGCATAAACGATCTTGGAATCGTGTGCCCATTCGGTCATGGTGTAAGCACCGTTGCTGACATAGGTAGAGGGATCGGTTGCCCAACCATCGGGATTTGCTTCAACAACAGACTGCTTTACGGGCATGTAGGTCGGGAAAGCAAGAAGTTCAAAGAAGTAAGGAACTTCAACATTGGTAACAACGGTAAGAGTGTTGCCTTCAGCAGTTACGTTGAGGACTGCATCGGGATTGACGAATTCTTCGTTGTCGTCAACTTCGTACATATCTGCATAACCGTCAATAACATCGAACATATAATTGTAGTCAGATGCGGTTTCGGGATCAGCAGCTCTGTTCCAGGAATAAACGAAGTCAGCGGCAGTGAGGTCAGAACCGTCGGACCATTTCAGACCGTCCTTGAGTTCAAACACATAGGTAACTTTGCCGTCTTCGCCGACAGTGCCTTCGGGAATTTCCTTAGCACATTCAGCGTAGAGTTCAAGACCACCGTCTGCGGTCTGTCTGTAGCCGATAAGGCCGGAGAACGCATGGATAACAAGGGTTGCGCCGTCAACGGAGGAGTTGAGTGCAGGGTCAATGGTGTCGGGTTCGGAAGCCAGGCAAACTGCCAAAGACTGTGCAACGGGGGTCGCGTCGCCGTTCGTTGCGGGATCCGTTGTGTCTTTGTCGCAAGCGGTCAGGACAAGGACGCAGGAAAGAGCCATGAGAACAGCGAGAATGATGGATACTGCTTTCTTCATAGTGTTTTTCTCCTTTTTTTAATTTTTTTTGGAGCAGATTTATCTTACACCAGATGGCAAGCCACGAAATGGCCGTCGCCTCTGTCAGTAAGCGGGGGCATGCTCTGTGCACACTGTTCGGTAGCCCTCGGACAACGGGTACGGAACGGACAGCCGGAGGGTGCATTCAGAGGACTGGGAATATCGCCTTCAAGAACGATTCTCTGATTCTTTCTTGCAGTGTCGGGATCGGGAATCGGCACGGCGGAAAGCAGGGACTGAGAATAAGGATGCATGGGATTGCGATAGATTTCGTTTGCGTCAGCAAGTTCAACCAGTTTACCGAGATACATAACGGCAATACGGTCGGAAATGTGCTTGACAACCAGCAAATCATGCGCAATGAACAGATAGGTAAGGCCAAGCTGTTTCTGCAGATCCTTGAACATATTGATGACCTGTGCCTGAATGGAAACGTCCAGTGCGGAAACAGGTTCGTCACAAACGATGAAAGACGGATTGACGGCAAGGGCTCTTGCGATACCGATTCTCTGCCTTTGTCCGCCGGAAAATTCATGCGGATAACGGGAGGCGTGCTCACTGTTAAGCCCTACATATCCCATCAGCTCGCGGATGCGGGCAGCACGTTCTTCCTTGTTCTTGTAGAGCTTGTGCACATCAAGCGGCTCGCCGATAATATCGGCAACCGTCATACGCGGGTCAAGCGAAGAATAGGGATCCTGGAACACCATGGTGGCATGGGTTCTGTATTCCTGCAGATCTTTTTTTGTTTTGATCTGTTTTCCGTCGAAAATGATTTCACCGCCGGTCGGGGTATAAAGGTTCAGAATGGTTCTGCCGACCGTGGTTTTACCGCAACCGGATTCACCGACAAGACCAAGCGTTTCGCCGCGGCGGATGGTGAAAGAAACATCGTCAACCGCTTTGAGCATTTTGGTCTGGAATGCACCGGTACTGATGGGGAAATACTTCTTTAAATTTTTGACTTCAAGAAGAACATCATTTTTATTATCAATCATTCTTATTTGTCCTCCCCTTCCGTCACGGTGACGAGTCCTTCGTCGGCCGCTTCCTTGATGTTCATCCAACAAGAGGAATGGTGTGTTTCAGTAAACTGACACATCTGCGGATATTTGCGCAGACAAACTTTCATCGCATTCTTGCAACGGGGTGCAAAGAAGCAACCCTGCGGCAGATTGAGAAGGTCTACGGGTGTGCCGGCAATCGGCACAAGGGGCTTGTCGTCATCATCCGCACCGGGAATGGACGCAAGAAGACCTTTGGTGTATTCATGCAGGGGCTGATAGAAAATATCATCCGCTGTACCGCGTTCGCAGATCTTACCCGCATACATGACGATGACTTCGTCACAAAGCTGCGCAATGACACCCAGGTCATGCGTGATCATAATGATGGCCAGACCGAGTTCCTTCTGCAGATTCTGCATGACTTCAAGAATCTGTGCCTGAATGGTAACATCGAGTGCGGTGGTGGGTTCGTCTGCAATGAGAATATCGGGTTCACAGGCAATTGCCATTGCAATCATAACACGCTGACGCATACCGCCCGACAATTCATGCGGATACTGTTTGAGTCTTTTTTCGGGTTCGTTTACGTTGACCATACGAAGCAGTTCGAGTGCGCGCTCGGTTGCCTGCTTCTTGTTGCGGTTGGTGTGCAGCATAATGGCTTCACGCATCTGGTTGCCGATGGTGTAAACGGGGTTCAGGCTGGTCATGGGATCCTGGAAAATGATGCTGATCTTCTTACCGCGGATCTTGCGCATTTCTTCCTTGCTTGCGCCGACAAGCTCCTGCCCGTCAAATTTGACACTGCCGTCGACAATTCTGCCGGGGTGTGTGAGAATCTGCATGATCGAATATGCCGTAACGCTCTTACCGCTGCCGGATTCACCGACAATACCGAGAACCTTACCGCGGTCAAGAGAAAAAGAAACATCGTTAACTGCTCTGACTTCGCCTGCCTGTGTGAAGAAAGAGGTACGAAGATTGTTAACTTCCAACAATGCCATAATGTTCGTCCTCCTTAGTTCTTCAGTTTCGGGTCAAATGCATCGCGAAGTCCGTCACCCAACAGGTTCAGAGACAAAACGATCAGACAAATGACAACGGCAGGGATAATGAGTCTGTATGAATAAGAATAGATACCACTCAGAGCATCGCTTGCAAGAGAACCGAGGCTGGGCATGGGTGCGGAAACACCGAGGCCGAGGAAACTCAGATAACTCTCGGTAAAGATAGCATTGGGAATCTGCAGTGCAGTGGAAATAAAAATAACACTGACACAGTTCGGAAGCAGATGCTTGGTGATGATGTGTTTACCGGAAGCACCGATGGAACGGGCGGCAAGCACGAATTCCTGTTCACGAAGAGAAAGGATCTGGCCGCGGACAAGACGGGACATGCTGACCCAATACAAAAGACCGAATACGATGAACATACTGATAACATTCGAACCGATGGTTTCAAGCGGTGTGCCTTCGATCAGTGCAGGCAGAACCTGTTTGAGCACAACGGAAAGAAGAATGATGACCAACATATCGGGCAAGGAATAGATGATATCAACAAAGCGCATCATCAGGAGGTCCACTTTACCGCCGAAATAACCGGAAATGGCACCGTAGAACATACCGATGATCAACACGATGATGCTTGCAAAGAAACCGACTGCAAGCGAAACACGGGTGCCGTAGACCACGCGGATGAAATAATCTCTGCCGTGGCTGTCGGTGCCGAATACGTGCGGAAACACCTTTTCACCGGCTTCGATCTTTGCAAGTTCCGTTGCACCGTATTCAAAAGGAGCCAGATTATTATAAGACGAGTCAACGACCTGCCCCTGTGCAACACCGGACATATTGTCGTAGGTGTAGGGCCAGAACATCGGAATCACAATCGCGCACAAGGTGATCACCACAATAATAACCAGGGATACCATGGCGACCCAGTTTTTGGAAAAACGCTTTACGCCGTCACGGAAAAACGTTGTGGACGGACGCATTCTGTCCTGCTGTGCTTTTTCTTCATCGCTTGCTTTCAGAAAAGAATCCACATTCAATTGCAGAGAAAAGGGTTTAAAAGAACCGAAGCGGTTCACTTTTTTATTATCTTCCATTATTTTATTACTTACCCTCCGTGATTATTTGTCGAAATCAATGCGAGGATCGACGAGTTTGTAAATAATGTCGCACAGAAGCGTCATCACAATAATCAACACGGCAAGGAAAATGGTGGTACCCATAATCATGGTGTAGTCACGGTTGATAATACTGGAAACGAAGCGGCGCCCAATGCCGGGAACGGCAAAAATCTGTTCAACAACAAGGCTTCCCGTTACGATGAATGCAAGCATGGGACCGGCATAGGTAACAACGGGCAGGCAGGCATTCTTCAGGGCATGCTTGAAGATAACCCCCATGTTGCCTACACCCTTTGCTCTTGCAGTGCGAACATAGTCCTGACCGAGCACATCGAGCATGCTCGAACGGGTCAGACGGGTGATATAAGACATGGGATACAGCATCAGTGTAATGATCGGCAGAACCGTGCCCCCGGCGGCATCGCCGTTTGCGGGGAACCACCCCAACTTGACGCAGAAAAACATCAAAAACAGTGTGCCGATGATGAATGACGGCATGGCAACGAATGCCGTTGTGACGATCATAATAATACGATCAATGAATTTATTTCTGAAAATTGCGGCAATTGAACCAAGACACAATCCGCCGAAAATGGCACAGATAGCGGCCGTTCCGCCGAGTTTTGCGGAAACCTTGAAACCGTCGGTCATGATATCGATAACATCACGGCCGCGGTTTTTCAGGGACGGACCGAAGTCAAAATGCAGCAATATATCTTTCAGATATGTTACATATTGCTCCCCGAGCGGCTTGTCCAGACCGTATTTGGCTTCCAGTGCGGCAGTGACGGCAGGGGTGACTGCCTTTTCACTCAAAAACGGACCGCCGGGAACGGCATGCATTACAAAGAATGTAACGGTTATAATGATGAAAATTGCCAAAAGTCCCAACAGCACACGCTTGAGGACATATAAAAACATTTTTGACATACGAGAAAAAACCTATCCTTTTCCATTGCTTTTTTCGCGGAAACTGCAAAAAACACAGTATTTCACTTTGTACATTATACAGAAAATATTATATGATGTCAAGATTTTTGCAAAATTGTAATGCTTCTGTCATTCTTTTACAAACAAAAACCGACCTCCAAAGAAGTCGGTTTGTTTACAGTTTTTACTGAACATCGTCGGGGTTAACTGCAGGGGCTTATTCGTCGGGTGTTTCGGGGGTGAGATCCAGATCAAAACCCAGACTCGCCGCAAAAGTGGTAAGAAGTTTGGTAAAAAAAGTAATGTAATAGTCAAGAATGGGAAGAATTTTTGTAAGCATACCGCCGATATCAAGATCCATTTTTTGCACCTCTTTCCGTAAATTTATATCTATTCAGATTATAACACAAACGCGGCTCAATTGCAAGAGTGAATGCTATACATTTTTTGTATTTTGTGAATCAATCCCAGTATTCATCTGCAAGCACCGCTTCCGCACAACGGATGCCGTCGACTGCCGCAGACACGATTCCGCCTGCATAGCCTGCCCCTTCACCGCAGGGAAAAATACCTTTGACACTTGCCTGACGGCATTCGTCACGAACAATGCGCACGGGAGATGAACTGCGGCTTTCGGGGGCTGTCAGCACAGCCTCGTTCATAGCAAAGCCTTTGAGTTTTCGATCAAAAGCAAGAATAGAAACCGCCAGCTGATCCGTAATCACAGGGGGCAATACACGGCGGATATCCGTCCATTCCACACCCGTCGGACAGGTCGGAATGACCGCGCCGCCTTTTTTGCTCGGTTTTTCTTTTAAGAAATCACCGACGGTCTGTGCAGGTGCGGTATAATTTTTACCGCCGTGCAAAAAAGCCTTGCGTTCGATTTCACGCTGGAACTGCATACCTGCCAGGGGGTGTTCATCTGCAAAATATTCGGGTTCAAGCCCAATGAGAATGGCGGAGTTTGCATTTCTGCCATCGCGGGCATATTCACTCATGCCGTTGACAACCACCATTTCTTCTTCGGAAGAAGCGCACACAACCGTGCCGCCCGGGCACATACAGAATGTATAACCGCCTCTGCCGTGCAGGGGGTGATTGCTCAATTTATAATCCGCCGCACCAAGCAAAGGATTGTTCCACTCGTTACCGTACTGCGAACGGTTGATCATTTCCTGCGGATGCTCAATACGAACACCGACAGAAAACGGCTTTTTCTCCATTTTAAGCCCTCGGCGATACAGCATTTCAACCGTATCCCTTGCAGAATGCCCGATACAAAGCACAACGCAATCGGTTTCAAGGTCACATTCCCTGCCCGAGACATCCTCAAAGCGGATACCGTGAATAAAACTGTTTGCAACAATAATATCGGTCATGCGGCAGCCGAAACGCACTTCCCCGCCCAGACGGATAATTTCTTTGCGGATGTTTTTGACAACCTCTCCGAGTTTGTCCGTACCGATATGCGGTCTTGCGGAATAGGCAATTTCGGCAGGTGCACCGAATTGACATAATACTTCAAAAACCTCACGGACACGGCTGTCCTTGATACCCGTTGTCAGTTTGCCGTCCGAAAACGTACCGGCACCGCCTTCGCCGAACTGCACATTGGACTGGGTATTAAGTGTTCGCTGAGTCCAGAACTTGTGCACATCCGCCGTACGGGTATCCACATCGTTGCCGCGTTCAAGAATCAATGGTTGAAGTCCCGCGCGGGCGAGCATAAGTCCTGCAAACATGCCCGCAGGACCGAAGCCGACCACCACGGGACGAAGCGTGCTTGTGCGCTTGTTTTCGGGCAGAACATACTGATACCGTTCGCAGAGATTGACTTTGTTCTGCGGAAAACGGGCGGCAATACTGCTTTCATTGCCGTCAAGCTGTGCATGAACGGAATACACCATGCGGATATTATTTTTTTTGCGGGAGTCAATTGCCTCTCGCGCAATTTCAAAGAATGTGAAAGCAGATGCAGACACTCCCAGTTGCCGCGCCGCTTCTTTTTTGATTTCATTTTCGTTTGTGCCCAGCGGCACAATAATCTCATTAACTCTTAACATAAACACCTTTTTGCGGCATTTGCGCCCGCAAGACGGCCGCTGTTCCATGCCCACAATAAATTATAACCGCCGCAGTCGCCGTCCACATTGACAAGTTCTCCGCACACAAACACACCGTCCGCTTTGAGCAGTTCCATGGTCTGCGTGTTGATTTCGTAAGCGGGAATACCGCCTGCCGTTACCTGCGCATCGGCAAAGCCGCATACAGAATTGATTTTGTATTTTTTATTCTTGATTGCTGTTACAAGCGTGGGAATCACCCCCGCATTCATTGCCGTCAACGGTTTCTGCGGTTGCAAGGAACATTCCGTCAATACCGTTACACCGAGCCGTTTGGGCATAATCCCCGTCAGCAGATCCTCACACAGCAAGGTCGGACGTTCCTTTTTTGCATGTTCAATAAAAGCCGTGAGTTCTTCGACTGAAACACTCGGCGCACGGTCCACAAGGACCCGGCACGGAGATTTTTCGTTTTTTGCAAGATACCGTGAAACAGCACCCGACACCTGCATGGCAGGAATGCCCGAAAGACCGTAATCGGTATACTGAATTTCCCCTGCGCTGAAGGCAAGCACCTTCCCTGCACATTTGACGGTGATACTGCCCTCGGCGCGGATGCCTTTGAGGGCTTTGGTGAATTGATCAACAACCAATGCTGTCAAAGCGGGCAAGGGTTGTTCCACCGAAACACCCAACTGCTTTGCCAGCACATAGCCCGTACCGTCCGAGCCGTGCACGGGAGCGGCTTTGCCGCCGCAGGCAAGCACAACGCTGTCTGCCATGAAAGTCCCGTTGAGAAGCCATTTGCCGTTCTGTTTTCTGATGTCTGTTATTTTCTGTTCTGTTTTTACCTGAATCTGCAAACGCTCCAGTTCAAAACGAAGCGCATCCAGCACGGCAGAAGCCTGATTACTCAAAGGATAAACACGCCCCGCCGCATCAGCTCGCATAAAAAGACCTAACTCTTTGAAAAAATCAAGCGCAGATTGCAGAGAATACTGTTCAAAAACGACTTCCGCCAACTGCACATCGCCGTGATAATGCGAAAGATCTGTATCTGTATTGGCAAGATTACAGCGGCCGTTGCCCGTTGCAAGTATCTTTTTGCCGCAACGTCCCAACGATTCAAAGACAATGATTTCAACCCGTCCGCAACAAGTTCGAGCTGCTTCGATTGCCGCACAGAGTCCTGCGGCACCGCCGCCGATGACGGCAATTTGTTTTTTACTCATCAACACTTTTCTCTCCCGTCATTTCACGCACCTGCTGTGTGACTTCATCGGTCAGATTATGCTTTCGCAACATCAGAAGCAATTCTCTCTCTTCCTCAGTCAGTTTGGCAAGTCCGGGCAAACGTGAATCAGCAACACTCGGCAAGACTTCATCCCCGCTCGAAAAATTTATTTTTGCAGTCAGCAACCATTCCGTTGACACACCGAATGCAAGCGTCAGTAACGGAAGCAACTCAATCGGAAACGGCGTATGACCCGTTTCGTAATAGGTATAAGAAGAACGTTTGATGCCGAGATAATCAGCCATCTGCTGTTGCGTGTAGCCGCAACTCATGCGGGCATAACGAATATTATCACTCAGCATTTTACCACCTCAACAAAAAGAAAATACCGTCGACCGGTCTTCCGACAAAATCCGACGGCATTTATTATATCATTCTTTTTCAAAAAAAGCAACCTGTCATTCTTCAATTCCCAGAAGCCAAAGAACGGACACATTCAGCACCTTGGAAAGGGCCACCAGTTCATAGTCAAGCACACTGCGGATCTGCCCTTCCATTTTGGAAAGACCCGATGCGTTGAGATCCACACCGTTGTGCTGCAGCAGTTCCAACAATTCTTTCTGTTTCATACCGATTTCTTTGCGGCGCTGCTCAATCTTTGCACCGACAATATTTCTGTTTCCGAGTTCCTGTTCTCTGATTCTCATGCGCATTTCCCTCTTTAAATTTATGTACGAATTGTTAACACGGGTTCATCATAGCACACAAAATTATATTCGTCAAGACAAATTTATTCAATTTTCAACTTTCGGGAACAGTTTGTTCATTTTGTTTACAAACCGAAAAATTTTAAAAAATGTTTGTAATATTTACCCCGCTGTGCTATGATATAAATATATGCAAAGGAGGAAAAATGCCATGCATGAAAACAATTTCTGTGATTTTCTTTTTGATTTTTATGAACTTGCACAAGCCAACGGTTTTTTAGCGGAAGGTATTGACGAAACAATTGCGTGGTTCGATGTTTATTTCCGTCCCGCAAAAGAACTGGGTGGATTCTTCATTGCGGCAGGCATTGAAAGTGTCTGCGAAAAACTTTCCCGTCTGCATTTTTCCGAAGATGAACTTGTATTTCTGCAAAAGAAAGGCCTTGATGAAGCATTTATTGCATACTTGCGTTCTTTCCGTTTTTCGTGTGACATCTGGGCCGTTCCCGAAGGCACCCCCGTTTTCGCAAATGAGCCCGTAGTCAAAATCCGCGGCCCCGTCATTCAGGCACAGATGATTGAAACGATTCTGCTTCTGAATCTGAACCATCAGACCCTTGTTGCAACCAAAGCAAACCGTCTTGTTCGCTCGGCACAAGGCAGAGAGGTCATTGAATTCGGTCTGCGCAAAGCACACGGCGCAGATGCCGCCGCCAGCGGGGCAAGAGCCGCTTACATTGCGGGATTTACCGCCACTTCCAATGTGGATGCATCATTCCGCCATAATATTCCGTCTTTTACCTCCATGAGCCCGACATGGGTGCAGTTGTTTGACAATGAAAAGGATGCCTTTGCAGCATTTGCAAAACGCTATCCCGACGACTGTGTTCTGCTGATTGACACCTATGACTGCATCGACAGCGGACTGCCGAATGCGATTGCCGTGTTTGACGAGGTGCTCGCGCCCATGGGCAAACGTCCAAAAGGGGTTCGCATTGAATCGGGCGACCTTGCCTATCTGTCCAAAAAGATCCGCCGCATTCTCAACGAGGCGGGCTACCCCGACTGCAATATTTATGCTTCCAACTCGCTGGACGAATACATCATCCGCGATATGCTGCAGAACGGTGCAAGAGTGGATGCATTCCTTGCGGGAAAACGTCTGCTGACCGCCGCACAGGCCCCTGTTATGGGCGGCATCTTCACGCTGACCGCCATTGAAAAGGACGGCAAAGCGGAACCGAAAATCAAAATTTCGGAAAATGTTGCCAAAATTTCCACCCCCTGCCCAAAACTGCTGTGGCGTTTGTTTGACAATGAAACAGGCAAAGCCATTGCAGACCTGTTGACAATGGAAGACGAAGACATCAGCACCTGCAAGGAGTATGAGCTGTTTGACCCCGATTATGTGTGGAAACGTAAGACCGTCAGCGGCTTTGTAGCAAGAAAACTGCTTGTTCCCTACTTTGTCGCAGGTAAGGACGTGCACAAAAAGAAATCCCCCGAAGAAATCCGCGCTTATTGCATGGAGCAGATCGACTCTCTGTGGGAAGAAGTGGTACGTTTTGAATATCCGCACAACTACTATGTTGACCTGTCGCAGAAACTTTGGGACTGCAAGCAGAAGCTGATTGACGATTATTACAACGGTAAAAAGTAAACCCCATATAATAAAATACACAAGGAGCTGTTTTCACAGCTCCTTGTTTCTGTTTCAATAACAACTTAAACCCAATCAGGTCTTTCGTTCCATGCATCCAGCGGACCAACGGTTTCGTAGGTGCCGTCGGAATAATGATAAACAACATATCCGATCTCGCCGTCTGCAGCCCATTCCGCATTGGTGACAACCTTTTCTGCATAGCCTTCAAGACCGACGGCGGCACGAAGGATAAAACGGGCAGTTTCCGCTGTGATGCCGTTTGCATCGGCAACGCCCACAGCGCGGCACTGTTCATCTGTTGCAGTATCAAGACCAACAGCAAAACGAAGTGCCAGTCTTGCATCCTCGGCAGTGATTTTGTCGTTTCCGTCAAGATCGTATCTCACAAAATCGCCTGCACCGTTGATTCTGCGCTCATCAAGCACAAAATCATTTTTTTCAATTTCGCCGTCAGCGGTATGCAGCTTCACACCGTTGACCGTAAATTCCAGCGGAACATCCTCAGCAGACGTAAAAATGAAAGCAGCATAAGGAGCATCTTTATTTTCTATCGGCGTTTTAAGGGTGATTGTGTAACTGCCGTCCGTCTGTTTCTGTATATTATTTTTGCAGTTTGAGATGTTGTTTGGGTCCTCGAAATCCGTAATAGAAGGCATTTTGCTGTAAGGAGGTGTATTGAGTGTTACATTGATTTCGCAACGCGCAAAATCTTTAACATCCAACACTTGAATCATCAAGACATCGAAACGCGCAATGGATGACGAATCTTCCTGTTCACTGCTGTACGCATCCTGTGCGGTAATGCACACGGTCGGCTTTGCTGTATGCGGTGCTTCTTCCGCTACAGCAAACACCCCGAGTGAAAACAGCAATACAAAGCACAACAAAACAGAAATCAACTTTTTCATTGCAATTACCTCACATTCTTTTTTTATAGAATCACACACAAAAATATTTACACTCTTACCATATTTATTTTACTTAAAAACATCACAAAAGTCAATACTTTGCAAAAAAAACACACTGCAACGTTCGCTGTTTCCAACATCACAAAACGGACAGGTTCAGCCTGTCCGTTTCTGTTGATTTTCAGTTTTTCACAATTTTCATCATGCTTGCAAAGCAATCCGCAAGCAGTTGTGCGGTCTGCGGACCGAGGGAATTTGTTTCTTCATAATGGCGTCTGTTCAGGCGGTCGCGCGGGATTTCAAGATAGGGCTGTGTGGGATGCAGTAAGAAATCATTGGGCGGCAGAACATAGCCGAGTTCATCGTTGGCAAGACCGAAAATAAGCAGCTCCTTTTCGCCTGCAATTTCAGTCAGCGGAACGGGGTTGATGTCGGGTGCTTTGCCTTCTGCGGATTCTTCTGCCGACAGATAACCGCCGAATGCAAGTTCGGGGTACAACTCACACGGAATCATAAGCATCGGAACGCCGCCGAAATCAATGTAAGTCATTTCGGACTTCAGACAGGTCTTTTTAGGATATTTTTCATCGGCATACCAATCTGCTTCAATAATATGCACTCTGCCTGCAATGGAAAGAATGGTGTTCTCAACGGGCAGATACAGTTCCTTGCGGATGAAATTGACATAAGGAGTCAGTTTCTTTTCGTCTTCGATCTGCAAAGCATAGCCGCCGAGTTTGTGACCGATTTCCATGGTATTTTCGGCAAAATCGGAGTTCTTTTTGTCACGGATTTCCTGCTCATTGGGAATATCCATGCTGATCATACCGCCGATGGCACCGACACCGTAAATGGTTTCTGCACCTGCCTCTACACGGATACGATCACGCAGGTAATGCGGGAAGTCGGCACTGATACGGGAGTTGCTTCCCTGCAGGGATTCGGAATGAGAAGCGAAATTCAGAAACCAGATTTCACGGCTGCCGTCACGCGGGACACAGCGGAAACGGGTCAATGTTTTTGAATACACGACAGGCAAGCGGATATCTTCCTGCATATCGGGCACCTGAACAGTTCCGTAATATACATCACTTTCACGGCGGTCTTCGAGTGCGAGTTTGACGGCTTTGACGATCTGATTTTTAATCAGTTCCATGTATTTCGGGTCTTTGCCGCTGAACGGCAACATCCCCCAGATACCCATGGTATCAATACCCGCATGGTTGTGGGTGCAGAAAATATTGATCGAACGGCAGGAAACATCACCCAGTGACTTTTTGACAGCGGCACGCAGAATGTTGATATCACGATTGAGAATGCCGACACAGTCGCAGGAAATAAACAGCATACCGCCTCTGCCCGAACGGTCATCCACCCACAGGGCATGCACATGAGGTTCATCGAGCATGCCGACAGCGGGGTTGTTTTCGCTGTAGCCTGCAATATAATACTTTTTGGTTGCCCAATCCATGGGCAGAATGGAAGCCTTGCCGAAACCGGTTATGAAACTGTCGGCAGGGGTAGTCTGCAGTTTATCATAAAAACCTTCCGCAAGCGGTTTGGCAGGATTCTTTTTAAGAACTTTTTTGCCGACATGCAGCAGGTATTTATCGAGAATTATACTTACTTTATCCATAATTTCCATTTTCTGTTCACTCTCCTTTAGCATTATTTTACTGCAATACAAATAAGGTGTCAATTGTTTTTTGGAAACAATGTGTAAACAAATTGCGGGTTGTCAAAAAAACGAAGCTGTCAAACAACAGCTCCGCTTTAACTTAATCTTTTTCTTTTTTCTCGTGTTCTTCCTGCAGTTTTCGGTAGTTGATTTTACCGATCTTGGTCACGGGCAGGGATGCACGGAATTCAAATTCCGCGGGCATGGCATTGCGGGCAAGGTTCTTTTTGCAATACTCTCGGATCTCTTTTTCGATCTCGGCGGTCTGTTCAACACCTTTTTTGAGCACGATGACCGCTTTGGGAACTTCCTGCTTGATTTTGTGACGAATGCCGACAACAACGCTTGTTGCAACATACTTGCACTTATTGATAACTTCCTCAAGTTCAACGGGATAAATGTTGTAACCGTTGGAAATGATCATGCGTTTGAGTCGGGATGTATAATGCAAAACACCGTTGGAATCCATATAACCGAGGTCGCCCGTGTGCAGCCAAACTTTACCGTCGCGGTGGGTGCGAAGCGCAATGGCGGTTTCCTCATCATTATTGATATAACCGAGCATAACCGACGGACCGTTGACACAGATTTCACCGACTGTGCCGTATTCGCATTCCGTTTCCCCTGCGGGGTCAAAAATACGGATGTCGGTATCGGGATTCGGAATGCCGATATTGTCGATACTGCGCACACTTTCATTTGTTGCAGACACAAAAGCCGTGGCTTCGGACATGCCGTAACCGATCTGAATGTGTGCAGTCGAACCGCAGCGGCGGAAACAAGAAATGACTTCACTTGCAAGTTTGTCACTCAGATAATCGCCACCCGACAGGATGACTTTGACACTCTGGAATGCTGTGTTACCGGGGTCTTTGCTATTGACAATCATATTGAGCATGGACGGAATGGCAGGCAGAAGATTCGGTTTTTTGGATTTGATGGTCTGCGGAATCTTCTTGGTGTCGATTTTAGGAATCAAAATGCATTTGAGCCCGAGTGCCAACGGCACATGAATGCAGACGCAAAGACCGAAGCCGTGGAAAATGGGCAATGCCGACAAAATGGAGTTGCCGGGTCTTGCTTCTTTGCAAACCACCTCACATTGTGTGGCAATGCAGTTGAAATTGAGGTTGGACAAAATGATACCCTTGCTTTTTCCCGTTGTACCGCCCGAATAAATGATGACGGCTGGACTGCGCTGAGAACGGCTGACATGAGTATCAATGACAAAATTACCTTTTTTGACAAAATCTTTCCAACGCAGAACATTATCACTGTAGCGAAGATTCTTTTTGTTTTTCAGATTGTATGCGGTTCTTAAAAACACATTCATACTTGCCGATACTTCGCAAACAACAAGGTGATCAACCTGCAGATCCTTGACAGAACCGTATGACACATCCGTTACAAACAGAACGGTGGAATTGGTGGCGGACATGGCCTTTGCAATTTCTTCCCCCGACAGCATCGGATGCAGAATGTTACAGATTGCACCGATTTTATTCACCGCATAAATCAGATAGATTGATTCGGGCATATTCGGCATACAGATGGTGACACATTCGTTTTCAACAACATCCAGTTTTTTGAGTGCAACCGCAACACGGTCAACATGGCGTATGAAGTCCTGATAGGTGATTTTTGTGTTGAAATATTCGAGAGCAATATTGTGCGGATATTTCAGAGCCGCATCATAGACCATATCGTAAATCGAGCCGTTGTAATAATCAAGGTGCTCGGGCATGCGATCATAATACTGCAACCAGGGTTTGGATGCGTTGTATTTATACTCATTGAGTTTTGTGACAACTTTAGTAATATAATCGTTGACAATTCCCACCGTTTTCACTCCCTTTTTTTGAATTTGTAAAGCATTATACTTTACAGCAAGATGCTTGTCAATATTCAAAAAAGAAAAAATTTGTTCACTTCGGTGCTATTGAACGCAAATAGTGTTCAAACTCTGCAAAAAATTTACCCAACATGGCAACATCTTTTTCATTTCCGCGTGTGCAAACGGAAATGGTCAGTTTCCCGTTGCAGGTCAAAGCCGTTGCCGCGGCACAGGGTTTTTTCTTGGCACCGCCTGCCACAAGTGCATCCGTTACAGGGTGACCGTCGAGAGTAAAATTATATTGTTCCACCGCACCGACATTGCTCAGGGCAAGATTTGCATTGTTGTAAAACAGTTTCACAACCGCATCCGCCTGCTGATAAATCATAGATGAATATGCAAAAGACAACAGCGGAATGCCGTGAAGCCCTAAAAACGGGTCTGCTTTGTTTTTTTTATTACTTTCAGAAACCGACAAAAGGGTGTCAAGCGGCGTTTTGCCGAGTTGCGGCACACGGCAATACATAAACGTGGTGTGATTGGTGTAACCGATTTTTTCGGGATTTCTCATATATCGGCGCAAATCCACAGCACAAGACAGGTTCAGCGGCTTTTCTTCTTGTCCCGTCAGGGCATACACAGCCGCAATGTAAGCCGCCGCCATCAGGTCATTGACTGTAGCACCGTTCTGTTTTGCGACGGCAATTGCTTTTTGCATGACATCAGCCGACACACTGTGATATACAATATGCGTCTGCTCGGTGCCGTCCTTTTCCGTAAACGGCAGGGTTCTTTTTTCACGGGCAGACACACCTGCGATTTGCTGTTTTGCCTTTTTCTTCATTTCCTGCGGCATATCCGCATAAACGGCATCATACCTGCGTGTGCCGTTGCGGAAGGTGGGTTTTTCTCCGCTCGCCGACACAAAATAATTGTAAGCCGCACACAGATCCGCAGTGAACTGTTTGAATCCGCCGCCGTCCATCAGCATGTGATTCCAGCGGAATGCAAGAATGCATTTTTGCGTATCGTGAATAAGGGCAATTTTCATCTGTGAGGGCTCGTCTATGGCAACAGGTTGTTCTAAAAAACAAATAGCGGCATTTTGCAAATTGTCCGTTTTTTTGACCGTCAGCACATCGTCAATGGTAAAATCCGTTACAAGCCAATAGGGTTTTACGGGATTTGCTTTGAAAAGCGAATGAAAAACGGGGGCTTGTTCGTATAACGCAAGAATAGCTTTCTGCAAAGCAGTCACATCGGGAACAAAGTCATAGCAAAGATAAAATCTTGCCACCCTGTCCATATACCGTCGGCAAAGGTGATTGACATTGTCGTACAGTTCTGCTTTCAGTTTTTTCTTTTGAGGCATATATAAATCACCTTACTTCACAATGCGGGTGAAGAAAAATTCTTTCTGCACATCGGTCGTAATGACCTTGATGGGTTTGATCTGATTGAGATTCGCCCCGTTGGATCGCAGAAGTTCCCGATAGGCATCATTTGTGCCTTTTTGCAGGAACTTCACTTCACAGTGCCCCAGTGCACCGCTTTTGATGAGCGGCCCGACGGACACATTGCCTGCACAGAAAGTTTCTTCAAAAATGCGTGCATATTCCGCTTCGTCGGCGGGGGTGTGCTCTTTTGTGCTTTCAATAAGCAGCACATAATGCCCGGGAGAGGTAGAGCGGTCTGCATAGATGCTGTAACCGACAAACAGCTCGTCCATTTTTTCGGAGAAGTTGCCGACGATCTCGTCAAAAGCCATCTGATTGACTTTTTCACCGCTGATATTGGCGATCTGATTGAGTCTGTAACAGAATGTTACCTTAGGAAGTTGATGATAAAATCCCGTCACCTTCACCACATCTTCAATGCGGTAGCGGTAAAATCCGCTTAAATTGGTCAGGATAAGTTCATACTCTTTGCCGACCTCCACTTCCGAAATGGTAAGCGGACGCATTCCTTCGGGGGCATCCAAAGGTAAAAATTCAAAAAACGCATTGTGCGGCAGAAGCACGTATTCAAAACTGTCCAGTTCAATCGGCACAGCCATGAGTGCTTCGGTGGCGGCATATCCGAGATAGTGAACGGGCATGTCTTCACCGATATAACGGCGCAGTTTTTTTGCATAGTGCGACAGCGCACCCGTACCCATGCCATACAGCCAACTGCATTTTTTCCAGATACGGGGAATAATGGGGTCGTCAAAGCCTTTTTCGAACTCTTTGCGAAGTTCGGCGGCACGTGCGGGACGGGGTTTAAGCCGTTTGGCGAGTTTTTTACGGATATGATCGGGCATACGGATACTGCTGTCAATGGTTCCCTGCTCAATATCCCTGCACAGCAGCTCCCAATTTTCTTCCATGTAGAAAAACATGGATTCAAGAGTGGTTATAAAAATGGTTCCGAGGTAGCTGATGTCTTCATCCTGCAAGGCAAAGCGCAGTTTAACATAGTGCATATCCATATCAACATTGTCTTCGGGGAACAGCACTTCGGTCGGCGAACTTGTAAAAAACGGAACGATGGGTTTTAAATTGAGAAGCGGGATGGAGGACAGGCAAGACACCGTCCCGCCAGGCACTTTACGGCGACTGATTTCAGCCGTCAGAAGTCCTCTTTGCGGAGGCAGAACACGGTGCTGTTTTGCAAAATACTTGACCGCACAACCAACGGGAGCTGAAAAACTGAAGCACTGGCAGTTCCATTCGGCGTGTCCTGACATGGGAACGAGCTTGCTTCTGCCGGTACTGCCCGAAGATTCGGTAAAACGGCGGACAAAACGGTTGGTGATGAGCCCTTTTTCGCCGTTTGCCATGCGGTGTACATAGTCTTCGTAATCGGCATAGGTCGAAAGCGGAACTGTGTTCTGATAATCGCTGACTGTTTTTACCTTTTTGAAATTGTTCTTTTTGCCGTATTCGGTGTTGGCATTGTCACGCATCAATCTGTGCAGAACACGGGCCTGCATGGCATTTGCCTGCAAACTGTACAGATACAATTTTATGTGTTCGCAGATACCGAGCATCGCACCGAAGGCTGTGAACAGATATCTGTGCGGTTTAAATGACATAGTGTCTTCGTCCTTTTCGTCAGTAATCATGTAAAGTATACTACAAAACTCCTTTAAAATCAAGCCTGCACAGGCAACACAAAAAAACAGGAACGTTGCATTGTGTTATGCAAAGTCCCTGCCTGTTTTAAATATTGAAAGCGCCCATATCGAAGGTGACAACAGTATAAATTTTCTTTTGCGTGCTTGCGGCAATGTCTTCGTCAAGCCGTTTTTTGATTTTTTTCTTTTCGGGCATCAGTGATGATGGCAGTACAATATCAAAAATGAGATTGGTGTGCCCATCCCCCTTGACCATGCGGAAGTCATGGATGGTGATATGCGGATTCTGTTTTTGCAACAACTGTTCCACAAGTGAACGCAATTCTGAAAGTTCTTCATCATCCGTCACAATGGGGTCATAGTGAATCACAAGATGCACCTTGTGTTCAAGCAAGCATCGACGTTCAAGATTATCAATGAGTTCATGGCAGAACATGGCATCTTCCCTACAGTCCATTTCCACATGACAACTTGCAAAACGCTGACCCGGACCGTAGTCGTGCACCATCAGGTCATGGTAGCCGAGCACCTTTTCTTCACTTTCAAGAATTGAGACAATCAGATTCTGCAATTCTTCATCTGCACTTTCGCCCAACAGCGGACTGACGGTTTCTTTGCCGAGGGTGATGCCGCTGTAAAGAATGAACAGTGCAACCGCAAGACCGACAATGCCATCCAACGGCAATTCCGTAAACAGTGACAAGACCGAGCACAGCAAAACCGCAGTGGTGGAGATGGCATCATTGCGGCTGTCTGCGGCGGTTGCAAGCAGGGCATTGGACTTGATGTCCTTCCCCAGTCGGCGATTAAACAAAAACAGCCACAGTTTGACAAACACCGAAACCACAAGAATAACGGCGGCAGGGATGGTGAATTCCACTGGAGTCGGGGCAAAAATCTTCTGCACGGAGGTTTTGGCAAGTTCAAAGCCGATAATCAGAATCAGCGCCGCCACAGCCAGAGCGGACAAGTATTCAAACCGGGCATGGCCGTAAGGGTGTTCTTCGTCTGCGGGCTTTTCGGCAAGACGGAAACCGATCAGTGTTACCACCGAGCCGGTTGCATCCGAGAGGTTATTCATGGCATCGGCGGTAATGGCAATCGAGCCGGTTACCGAGCCGATGAACAATTTCAGCAGGCACAGTAAAATGTTGCATACGATACCGACGGCACCCGAGAGCTTACCGACAGAAGAGCGCACCTTTTCGGTACGCTCCTGTGCAGAATATGCGGGAACAAAAAGTTTAAGCAGTAATTTCGTCATAAAAAAGTTAATCCGTTTCTGATTGTTTTTCTTCGCTGAGCATTTCAACAAGCATGGCCATATCTTCGCTGAGTTTGCCCTGGTTTTCCTTGGCAATCATCATGCGGCGCTCGTTGAGGGCTTTGTACATTTCCTCTTTCCGTTTGCCGTCAAGGTCATAGAAGAACAGCGGGATGGTGCTGATGATGTGCGGAACAAGATTGCCGATGGCATACAGCGCAAATACCTTGCGATAAACATCCACGGAATCCTGTGCCCAGTAGGTGGTGTCGAGGGTGGTATCGTACCCCGTCCACTTGATAACGGCAAGGGCGAGCATGGTGTTGATGGGCTGGGTCAGCTTGTTGATATAATCTGTCAGCAATCCGAACGTGCCGTCGGGACGTTCACCCGTCAGATATTCGGTATAGTCGTTGATTTCGCGGCCGATTTCACCTTCAAGTGCAGTGGCAGGTGCATTGTTCAAGCCGTTCAGGCCATAGCCGATGCAGAACCAGATACCGCTGAGCCACCATTTTTTCTGCGGCATGGTGATCCAGCCGCCGACTGCCCAGATGACATTCAGCACCGCATCCGTCAGTCGCATAACGATAACGGCACTGCGGAAAGTTTTGAAGCGTTCACGGATGGGCTTGATGAATGCGATGGAAAGCACATTACAGATGTGATAGAAAATGTAAAGCGGCATAATGTGCAACGCACCGCCGAAGATTTCAAGCTGTGTGATAACGTCCCATGAATAACCGCCGTTGCTCCATGCACTGTTGAAGAACCCTGCCACAACATTACGCATGGCGTATTTGTTTTTGAGCACATAGAACATCGTCTTTGTAAGCGGGGCGGGTTTGGGTTGCAACAGAACACGCTCGGGGCATTTGAGTGCAACCCCCATGGTACCGACGGTACCGAAGAAGGCAGTCACAAAACCGATCACAGAGAACATCAGCGGTTGCGAAATCGGCAGGGTTCCGGAGTTATTCAGCGACATCAGCGAAATATAAAGGGTGGAAATCAGGTCGCCGCCGTAGGCATAGGCATAACTCTGCACGAGCGACACGGCAATTCTGTCTGATGGGCATGGTGACTGCAACGTCGGATAGTTATCGGTCGGAATATTGAAAATGGTGGAGAAGGTTTCCTGTAAAAACAACATAAAGAACAGATACAAAATGCGTTTGGGGTCGTTGATCTGTTCCGAAGGAATCAGCAAAGCACCGCTGTAGAGCAGGGCGGTGATCAGAAAAAACGGCAGGGGTGTGGTCAGCACATAGGGTCTTGCCTTGCCCCAGCGGGTACGGGTGCGGTCATACACAATCCCCATAAGGGGGTTGTTGAGGGTATCGTAAACACTGATGAGGGCTTTGATGACCGTGACATAAGACAGGTCAATCTTGAGCACCTTGGTGTAATACATATTTGCATAGTTATCAAGACCGACTTTCAAAGATCTTGAAAACCGCTGAATTGCCATCCATGTCAGTTCTCCGACGGACACCTGACGGATGCTGTAAACATCGACTGCGAGTTTTTCGTATTTCTGCAGAATACCCCGGTCGAGTGTTGCGGCGGAATAGTCATCCGCTTTGAGGAAACGGTTGACTAATTTTTCTTTTGTTGACAAATTCGACATCTTCGTTCCCTCCTTTATTCTGTGACTGTTACAGTGCAGACGGATTTGTAATTACCGTCAAGTGTGACACAATAAACGGTTGTTTCACCTGTACCGACAGCCGTTACAACACCGTTTTCATCGACGGTGGCAACCGATTCATCGGAAGTGAACCAATAAAGCGTTGTGATGGTTGCATCTGCGGGTGAGAATGTGGCGGAAAGTGCACTTGTTTCTCCCTTTGAGAGGGCAAGTTCCTTGGTGTCCATCTTGATACCTTCCGCGGGAACACGCACCCAGAACAGGCAGGTGTCTGTGTAAGTCACACCATTATAGGTGTAAGAGCCTGTTACGGTGACGGGGTCCGGGCTGACCTTTACACCCTTAAAGAAGGTCCCGTCAATGGTAAGGACGGATTCATCGGACGAAGTGAAGGTGATGACAACATCGGCGGGAGATTCATCGGACACAACGCTTGTTTTCAGTTCGTCGGAAGAACCTTTTTCAATGTAATAAACATCATCTTTAAAACTGAATGAAACGCGGGTGAATCGGAATGTTTTATTGAGCTGCACCTTAAACTGCAAGGTAACTTCACCGAAAGCGGCATAGTCGCCTGTAAAGGTCAACGGCAATGTAACATTGCAGATACGGGTCTGGCGGAAGTTTTGAAGGGTATCTGCCGGACGGTCAACCTCCGCGGTGCACACAAAATCTTCATACGCAAGTTCTGCTTCACCGACCGTTGCAACATCTGCAAACAGTTCTTTCATGGCGATGATGGCAGATTCTGCGGCGGCAAGGTCAAAAGAAGTAAACACAGGGCTTGCTTCTTTTTTCTCATACGCACAACCGTCAAAGGTGAACACATATTTCAGGTCATTCGCATTTTCTTCATTCACGACAGCTTCGGCTTTGGTGAAGTCCTGTTCATTGAAGAATGCGAGTGCCGTAAGAGTCGAAAAATCTTCTCCGTAGACACCTGTGTGTCTTTCGTCTTCATAACAAGCAGACAGCTTGCCTTCTGCGGAAGATCGGATGTATTTAAGATAAGTAAGCAGGCTTTCTGCGTTGTCACCGGTGACGGCAATGCTGTCTTCGGGTAAGGACACATCAAACAAAACGTCAAGTTTTGTTCCGCTGAAAACCTTGGTGTCTTGCAAAAGCTGTGCAAAATCGGCATAAATGTCAGTTTCGGTTGCAGGCAAAGCGGGATATTCGATTTCTGCGGCGGGCAGTTCCTGCGTGCCTTCGTAACTCAAAATATACATCCCGCCGAAAACAGTACCGACAACGAAGAACAGAATCAGAATGGCCGTAATTGCTGCAAAGATGACTTTTTTACGGCGCTTGTTTGCATCGAGCTTGTCGATTCTTTCAAGCCTTAACCGTTCTTTTTCGGTCAAAGTTTCGCGTACATTCATGTCAGCCATTGTCCGTCACCTCCTCATTTGTCTGATAGGCTTCGCTTACAAGTCTGCGTCTTTCGGCTCTGTCTTCTTCGGATTCATAGATGGGCGCCGGAATGTCGAGCAGGTCAATTTCACCCTTTTTCCATTTGCGTCTGTATTCCACACGCAGTTCGTCCCCTTCGCGGAACACGCGTTCAGGCGGATTTTTAAGGCACAGAACCGCGGCAACAACGGGAGCCGCAAACAAAAGCATGGCGACCAAAAACAACATACCGCATTTGGCTTCCACAAGTGCACCTGCCGCTTCGCCTGCGGCTACAAGAGAAGCACCGAACACTTTGGTCAGCACAGCCCCGACCATACCGATTGCCGAAAAAACGATCATCATGACCGATGCTTTTTTATTACCGATGAAGCCGAGCGCACCGATAAGAAGAACCAATACTGCGGCGGCTGTCATCACAAGATAGCCGAGGATGCAGGTTTTGAGTGCATCTGCAACGGGACCGAACACGGGGCCTTGTGCAAACGAACCGAGGGTACCAAACAATCCGCCCATGATGCCCTTCATGATGACATCGATGGCATTGAGTGTGAACCCTGCTTCATAAACGGGTGTATGTACGCTGACACTACCCAACGGTAACAGCAGGGCAAGAAGCGGAATAAATGCAAAAGAGATTCTGAGTTTCTGTGCCAAACTACCTGTATAGGCACTTTTGAGTTTGACCATGTTATAACGGAAATTCGCCATGGACATTTCGGCAATGCGCCTGTCTTTTTCAAACTGTCCCTCAAATGATGCAAACATAAGATGCACACCGCATTTTTTGCAGTAGGGGCTCATCTGATAGATTTTCAGGGCAGTGCCGCACTTCGGACAACTCGAAGCCATCACACATCTCTCCTTCTTTGATTAAATTTTTTTCATTCGGCAAACAATGCCGGGTGTACCAAGGCACACCTTTATGTCATATTACCATATTATACGCAAACATTCAATACTTTTTGTGAAGAATGCAAAACAACCTGTAAAAAAAACAGGAGCCGTTTTCAGGCTCCCGTAAAAACTTATTCCGCTTTGGTAAGATATGCCGCCAGGGCTTTGATCTGCTCAATGTTTTCCGCTTTGACGGCGGCATGAACAGTCACAACAGGTTCGGCAAAGGTGATATCCTTGCTCTTTTCAAATGCCTGCTTGATGTTCTTTGCCGCAACGGGTGTCCATGTACCGTTTTCAATGATACCGATGGTGCGGTTTCTGTAACCGCGTTCGGTAAGACAATGCACAAAGGTGTGCATGAACGGGAACAGCTCGCCGTTGTAGGTGGTGGTTGCAAGCACAAGTTTGCCGTAACGGAAGGCATCTTCCACGGCTTCCGCCATGTCACAGCGTGCAAGGTCATTGACAGCGACCTTGGGGCAACCTGCGTTTTTCAGTTCTTCGCTGAGCAGCTCAACCGCTTTTTTGGTATTGCCGTAAACGGAAGTGTAGCAGATGCAAACACCCTCACTCTCGACACCGTAGGAAGACCATGTATTGTAAAGGTCAAGATAATAGCCGAGATTTTCGTTCAGCACGGGGCCGTGCAGGGGGCAAATGATCTGAATGTCAAGTCCTGCGGCTTTTTTGAGCACAGCCTGCGTGCTCTGCCCGTATTTGCCGACGATGCCGAAATAATATCTTCTTGCCTCGCAAGCCCAGTCTTCATCGGCATCCCATGCGCCGAATTTGCCGAAACCGTCAGCCGAAAACAGCACCTTGTCGGTTGCATCATATGTCATAATAACTTCGGGCCAATGCACCATGGATGCGGTGACAAAGGTCAGTTCGTGCTTACCGAGGGACAGTGTATCACCGTCTTTGACAACCGTTCTGCGGTTAGAGAAATCGGTTTCAAAGTATTTGTTCATCATTGCAAATGCCTTTTCACTTGCGACGATCACGGCATCGGGATATACTTCTGCAAAAGCCGCAACATTGGCGGAATGGTCAGGTTCCATGTGCTGAACGATCAGATAATCGGGTTTTCTGCCGTCCAGAACAGAAGCGATGTTTGTAAGCCATTCGTCCTTGAAATTGGCATCCACCGAATCCATAACGGCGATTTTTTCATCGAGAATCACATAAGAATTGTAAGCCATTCCGTTGGGGACAATGTACTGTCCTTCAAAAAGGTCAATATTGCGGTCATTGACACCGACATATTTTATATCATTGGTAATAATCATATTCGCATTCCTTTCTTTTTACGCATGTAATGATTATACCACAGAATTGACCTCATTTTCAATATCCTTTTTTCCCTGCGAACACTTTTTTACACGGTATAAAAAATTCCTTTTCCATTGCCGCGGCGTTCAATCTTACCTTCCTGCTCTAACTGCAACAGAATGTTTCGTGTTTTTGTCAGTTTGAAACCCAATTCTTCTTGAACCTGTGCACGAGTGGCTCTGCCGCATCTGACAATGAAATCATACACAATCTCTTTATCGGTGCGGATTTTCTTCGCTTTTTCCATATAATTTTTATTGGGCAAAACCAAAAGGAAGCCGTTATCCGATACCTCAAAACGCGGCTCAAGTCCCGTGTGCTCATAGTCACCTTGTATTTTTTCAATGCCGGTACCGTACGCTTCTACGTATTTGAGTTTAAAAAACACATTCGCAAGTTTTTCATTTCTTGAGCGCGAAACCCCGAGCATCATATCCTCATAGGTCATTCCCGATACCAAACCACCGATAGACACATATTCGATACGATTTTTATAAATACTGATGAGAATGCTGCCGTTGAGCGAGTAATCTCTGTGCGTGATGGCATTCAAAAGCCCCTCACGCAAAACAAGCTGATTATACTCAGTCTTGTCCTCTCTGCGCAAACCGTTATATTCTCCGCGCGTTTTGTTGTTCAGTTTCAAATACTCATAAATCTCGTCGGCCTGGCGAATAAGCGAGCCTTCAAACTCTTTGCGATCCAAAAATCTGCTCTTATCGTCGCTGTCAAAAACTGCAGCTTTGACAGAAAAAGGACATTGATCGGACAAAAGCAGAGCGAGATTGGTATAACTGCCGTTTGCGTCCAACAATCCGAGCGTTTTTTGCTTCAACTCAAGTTCAGCACGTCTGAAAACACTTTCCAGATAATCAAAAGTCAAGTCTTGTTCAACACTCGGTAAAGCTTCAAACGATTTTTCCTCGCTTGCAATAATCATTTGTTTGATAGCATACTCGGATGCTTGCTGTGAGGTGTTGTTGATACGGAGATATACACCACTCGGCTTCAATCCTTTTTCATAAATGTAATAAGGCTTTTTAACACCTCTGCCGATCACAACCCTGACGATCGTTTTTCCGTCCTCTTCATACTCTCCCGCACTGCAAATCAAAGAAGCGTCGGGCCTAATTGCCTCATGAATCATAAGGGAAATACGTTCTATAATATCTTTTGCGTTTTCAACACCGACAATTTTTCCGTTATCGTCAACACCGATAATCAATGTTCCGCCGTCGCTGTTCAAAAATGCAACGATTTCTTTTTTGATTTCAGTTGTATATTGAACTTTCAATTCTAACTTTTCAGACTCAATATATACCATATGATCGCCCTTTCTATTGCATTGCTATTTCTTTCTATTGTATTCTATCACAATCTGTTTATTCCGTCAATAGAATTAACAGACTTATTGCAAAAAAACAGAAAGGCAAACTTTTTACAGTTCGCCTTTCGCATTCATCAAATAGTTAATTTATTAAATAAAATGCAACCGATTGAACATAAAAAATAACAAGAAAAAACACTTTTTATCTTGCAAACAAAACAACGCCGTCAATGGCAACGCTTTTCACATCTGCCGCATGGATGAGGGACGGCAAATGCAGAACAAAGGTCAGTTTATCGCCGCTTCTTCCGACAGATGAAGCAAAAATGTCGTTGTCGTCCACGGGCGGATGCTGCAGATCATAGTTTTGCACACTGCCGTCAGCAAAGGCAAGCGTCAGCACACCTTTTACAAACTCAAGCATATGCGGCGAAACGCGATCAGCTCCCTGCGTGATTTCCATATCGTACCAAAGATTCATATTGCTGATTTCCGCTTTTTCCGGCTTCATCGTGACACCGTCCACGGTCAATTCGTTTTCGGTTGCTGTGAGCTTTTGCGTGGTGTTGGTATAATCCACGGTGATCGTTCCCTCAAATGCGCAGGGAATCACCTCCAGATCGCTGAAATCACCGCCGAGCCGGTATTTTTCAAAATTTTCAAAAAAGAAGCCGACCTTTTTGCCGACAAAGCTGCCGCCCGAAATGCCTGTCATATCCATATACATTTCAAGATTTCTTTCATCAATCACCCGGCAACCGATGCCTCTTCCCATGCTCGGAAAGAAGCCTGAATCCTGGTCGTTTGTTTCAAACAGATAGTTGTAATCAGGATCAAAACGAAGATCCCCTGTTGAGGTGATGCGAAAAATCAGATGCAGGCTGATCTTATCCCCGATAATCCCCGTACAGGTCATCTGAAGATCCTCACGGCTGCTTTCAAAAACCGTGTTTTTGGCGGAGTAAACCTCCCCCGCTGCAAGCGTATTGCCGAGAAAGATCGAGCCGAAATATTCGGGTGCGTTCATTACCTTGCCTGCGAATGCCGTACCCGATACTCCGACCAGCACAGCCAACACGGCAGCAAGAAGTGCCACGGGTTTTATGTGTTTTTGTTTGTTCGTGTTTGTTTTTGCAAAAAGTTCATCTTTCCATTCCTGCGGTGTTTGTACCGTAAAATCAATTTTATTCATCTGTCAGAACTCCTTTCAATAATTCTCTGCCCCGTTTCAGGCGGGACTTGACGGTGTTTTCTTTTTCCGAAAGGATACGGGAAATTTCGCTGACGGAATACCCCTCAAAATAAAACAGAATGATCGGCTGTGCATATTTTGCAGGGAGTTTGCGGACTTCATTTATGAGGTTAAAATCAAAATCCTGCTCATACGCAACAGGCAATTCATCAATATCCGCATGATTACGGTGAAACAGTCTGCGTTTTGCATCGCGGCATTCGTTGAGCGTGACGGTGACAAGCCATTTTCGCAGTTCATCGTGCGGTTTGGTCCACATTTTCGGGGTCTTGTAAAGCTTGCAAAAAACATTCTGCCATGCATCTTCTGCATCGGCGCGATTTTGCAGTTGCAAAAAGCAAAGCTTTGTGACCATGTCGGCATATTGTTCGACTAAACTTGTAAATACATCAGGCATATTTCCTCTCCTTTCCGAAAGGCCTTTCACCTATAAGAACGTTTGAGAATCTTAAAAAGTTGCATTCGTATTGACAAAAGTTGCATTTTTCTGTTATATTGATTTTACAGAACAAAAACGGAGGTTGTTTTTATGTTTAAAAAATTCATCGCCATGCTTCTTTCCGCACTTTCAACCGTGCTCATGTTTCTGGGGATCGCCCACTATCCCATGGGACAAAAGGTAGATATGAGCAAATTCACCCTGACATTTGAAGAAGAATTTGAAGGCGAGCTTGACCGCAGTGTATGGTCGGGCCATTACACATGGGGACAGACAAGCGAAATCAGAAAAGGCTCTTACTGGAATCAGTATATGGCTTACACCGAAGACGGCAATCTTGTGATTCCGCTGAAATATCTCTCTGACGGCATGGGCGGCAAGGGTGCAGGCTGGTACAGTGCAGGCATCGATACCGACTCCGACTCCCCCAACGGATTCTCACAAAAATTCGGCTATTTTGAATGCCGTTGCATCCTGCCCGCAAGCGCAGATCTCTGGACGGCATTCTGGCTGATGAACGACGGTGTTTACAACGAAGACGGCAACGGAAAAGACGGCACCGAAATCGACATTTTTGAAAGCGACTGCTACGGCGACAAAATCAACAATGCCGTGACAAGCAACCTGCATTTTGACAACTACGGCGATATGCATCAGAAGATGGGAGCCAAAAAATTCCTCATCAAGGGCAATCCGTATGAAGAATACAACACCTACGGCCTTGAATGGAACGAAAACGAATATATTTTCTACATCAACGGTGTTGAATCCTTCCGCACCGATTTCGGCGGTGTTTCGCAGAATGAAGAATATCTGATTCTCTCGCTTGAAGTCAGAGGCGAAAACGGTGTGCCGCAGAATGAAATGAACATTGACGAAGAATATCAGTTCATTGTGGACTATGTTAGAGTGTATCAGTACAACGATCTGTTGAAATAAGTTTAAACGGTGCAGGCATTGCGTCTGCACCGTCTTTTTTATTCATCCGTAAACAGTTCTTTTCCGACTCCGCATAAGGGACAGACCCATGTTTCGGGCACATCCGACCATTCTGTGCCGGGTGCTACGCCGTTTTCGGGATCGCCCTGTTCTTCATCGTAAATGTATCCGCAGACTTCACACACATATTTCATACTGCAATTCCTCCGAAAATGATTTACTTGCAGTATGACCCGTTTGTTAAGTATCTAAACAGAGAATATCGTTTTCGCGCACAAAATCAAGCCACTTTTGTGCAATCATCCAATGACCGCTTTCCGTGGGATGAATCCCGTCCCAGATCCAATAAGACGGCTCTGCTTTTTCACAAAGCTCATCAAACATCTGTTGCAAGGGCAGGAAAAATACATTCTTTTCTTCTGCAATTTCACGCACCATTTTCTGCACCTGCAGAAGCCGCGGATGCCACTTTGCCCACTCTTTGCCGGGACTTTCAATGGCGTAGTTAAACGGCTCACACAGGATGATCTTCACTTCGGGATTGACTTCCCTTACACGGTCGATCAGACTTATGTAGGTTTCTTTTATTTTTTCAATGCAGAATTCCTTGCCGTTGAACACGGAGTAATGCACATCGTTGACACCGACTAAAATATTGAGCACATCAGGGCAGATGTCCAGACAATCCTTCTGCCAACGGTCAGAAAGATTCTGCACGGTGTTGCCGGAAATGCCGCGATTGACAAACTGCAAGCCTGCCTGCGGATGCTCTGCACCGAGTTTGCCGACGATCACATAGGGATAGCCGTGGCCGATCTGATGGTTGAGATCCGACGGATAATCTTTGAGGCGGTTGCCGTCGGTAATGGAATCGCCCTGAAACAAAATAATTTTTCTGTTCATACTTCATTCCTGCCTGTTCTTAAAAATGGTTGCATTTTAACTTTCAATTATGATAAAATTAGGACAATGCGAATAAAATGGAGGATCTTTCAATGATCAATGCACATAATTACGGTTTTTCTACGCACAACGATCCCGAAGCAAATGCGGCAGCTCTCAATGCGGCTGTTAAAAACGGCGGGGAGATCACTGTCGTTCAGCCCGGCATTTACGAAATCAGCGAAACCGTTTTTTTGCCCGACCACACCCATTTACACTTTGCCGAAGGGGTTGTTTTAAAACGAACCGAAAGCAAGAGCGGAAAAAACGGCAATCAGTTCATCAACAGAGGTGCTTTGACGGGAATCAAAAATACGGATATCCGTCTGACAGGCTTGCATCTGCTGACAAACGGCGTGCAAAGCACTGCCGCAGAAACCGGCTGTGAAAAGACAGTCACGGGGTTGCGCGGGCACCTTGCCTTTTTTTACATTGAAGATTTATATTTAAGTGACATTACAATAACAGATCTGTCACGGAAAGATTATGCCATTCAGATCTGCAATTTCAAAAATGCGGTTCTGGAACGCTGTCACCTGGAAGGCTTAAAAGACGGCATCCACTTCGGTCCCGGTTCGGATTTTGTCGTGCGCGACTGCAGATTCCGCACCATGGACGATGCCATTGCAATCAACTGCAGTGATTATTCCGTTTCAAATCCCAATATGGGCGATATTGAAAACGGGCTGATCGAAAACTGCATTGACCTGAAGGGTGCACCAACCGAATCGTTCTTTCTGCGCATTCTTGTAGGCGGGTGGACACAATGGAAAAGCGGTATGACGGTCTATCATTCCGATGCCGTTGTGCATAACGGAAAGCTGTATCGGGTCGTCATGAGCCCCGACAATGAAGCGTACATTTCCACCACACCGCCGACACATGAAAAAGGCTTTGCGGAGATTGACGGCATCCGCTGGGTACGAACCCATTACGGCTATGAGCCGGACAAGCTTCCGCTGACAGCATCCTGCCGCAATATTACCCTGCGCAATATCGCATTACAGCAGCCGAGAAGAAATCAGATGCTCATTTATGCCTCTTATGACGAATATCTGCGCAGCTACCACGCGGGATTTCCGATGCCGGAGGTTAAAAATATCATCTTTGAAAATGTGCAGGTGCACTGCGCAACAAAGCATCTTGCCTATGTAAAAACAAAAACCGATTCCATCACCTTAAAGAATTGCCATCTGAACGGCTGTGATATTTTTCAGGAGCAAAACGAACAAATGGAAGCCTATCCCCCGGCTGAAATTATTATTGAAAATTAAAACTGATCCGCACCCTGCAATAAAAATGCATTTGCGGAACACCCGCAGCAAGCATTGTCGAAAAGCGAGATTCACACACAACTGTGGATCTCGCTTTTTTAGCCTTTTTTAATCGTCAAATGCGGGGATTTCCACGGGAATGCCGCCTTTTTCTGCGGATTCATGCGCAAGAATACCCGGCAGGGACATCTGAATAGCGAAATCCACATCCAGTGTCGGCTGTTCGTGGTTTGCAAGGCAACGGATGAATTCCTTTACCATTTTGCCGTCTGCACCGCCGTGTCCGTCGCGGCTTTCGCCGGCATAGGCGGAATTGACGGGAATTTCAATCTTTTTGGAGAATGTGCCGGGAATGGACTGCAGGTTTGCATACGAATAGGCATCGTCCACAATGTCGAGTCTACCCGTTTCAATCTGCCCCTTTGTGCCGCAAAGACGGAAATTGTGGTCATAGCTTGTGTAAGCACCGAAGGACACAAGAATGCGGATGATTGCACCCTTTGCGGTCTTCATAAGAGCCGCACCCGTGCCCTTGATGTCGGGGGTGTAGGGATTATAGATCTTATCCGATTCAAAACAGGTCACGCTGACACAGCGGTCATCCATCACATAAAGCAACGGACCGAGCTCATGGGTCAAATATTTGATGGCGGGATTGGTTCTTCTCCAATGGCCTTCGGGGTAGTTATCGGGTGCAAATTCTTCGGGATCAAGGGCATGCAGGTATTCTGCTTCCGCATACACCACATCACCGAATAAGCCGTCTTCACGCATTTTCTTCCAGGTTTCGATGAATGCCCAGAAGCAGCAGTTTTCAGCCGCCATATAAATGAGGTCGGGATGTGCCTTGACAGCCTTTTTGAGAATGCGTGCTTCTTCCACGGAGTTGACGGACGGAATCTCGCTTAGTACATGCTTGCCGGCTTCCAGCGCCTTGACAACGATCGGCACATGGTAGATTGCTTCCGTTGCCACAATCACGGCATCAATGTCCGTTTTGAGCATTTCATCATAATCGGAAAACTGCATCGGGGTACAGTTACCCGTTTCGCTGAGCTCTTTGTAGCCGGATGCCAAAATAGCGGGATTGTGGTCGCAAACGGCGGTCAGTTCCACATCGGGAAGACCGAACAGATTCACGGCAATGGCAGTGCCTCTGCCCAAGCCGACCACACCAACCTTGATGATTTTTTCACTCATAAAAAATACCTCTTTCGCCGGGTCTTCCCCGACTGCCCTTTTTTATTTGCACCTATTGTACTACACATTTGCAAAATAAGCAACCGGTTTTATTGCTTTGCAAAAGAAAAAGCACAGCGCCGTAAAATGCGATGTGCTTTTCGTGTTTTACCATTGTCGGTCTTCATAAGGTGTATTTTCAACACCATTAAGATTCAATGCTTTGACTTTTTCATCAAGAATCGGTTTCCACATATTTTTAAACCATTCGGTTTTGCCGAACCACTTCACAAGCATCGGACTTACTGCATAGTAAAGGCTGATAAACAGACGACCGAACAAACTTTTTGCCAATGTATTATCACGAAAACGGCGCAGTGTCCATACTTCAGGGCAATCATAAGACCCGTAAACAGCCGTTGCAACATAGCAGCCCTCGCTATTTGAATTGGAGGCATTCGGAAGAACTGCGGGTTTTTCCGGAATAACTGAAGGCAATGGTGGTAAATTAAATGAGGGATCAATTATTTGTATTTCCGTATAAGTTTCTTGCAGAATATTATAATCTTTTAGTCTTCCGTCCAACAGTATAGACACTTGTGCACCGTTCACACTAATCTTCGCATCCAATAAAAATGATGTAATTTCTGCTTTAAGCTTCAATTGCGAACAATGTATGTCAGAATTGCTTTCTTTGCAGGAATGAATAGTCGACAAACTGCGCGCTACAAACAATCCCCTAAGAATTCTTTCGCAAACAGAAGACGCACTATCCGCACTGACATCATCAAAAGTTGCCAACCGATTTTGCTCTGTTAGAAAAATATCTTTGGCTGCTTGCAATTCAGTTGAGCAAATTTCATCATCTGTAACAGAGTTGGTTACCGCAATGGATGGAAATTTATTACCGAACTCGCCTTTCTCTAAACCATTATTTTCAATATAATCATTAACCACCTGACAATCTCTGGCACGAACCTGAATAAACAGTTCCAACCATACAAAACCGGGGAAAATTGCTATGTATTTATTACAATCCTCAAGAGTGGGATTTTTTTTAATACCTTTGAGTTTTTCTTTTATGGTTTTTCTTTTCCACTCGTTGAGTGTCTCTAACATATCATGTTCAAGTGTCAGCATTTCATCAATTGTTTCGGCTGCTTTGCAAGCTGCTGAAAAAGAATCCAAAAACAACTCTTGCCTTTTATCATTCATCGGTGCCTGCGAACTAAACAAAAAGGATTTACTTACCCAAAACCAAACTTCTTTTTTATTTTCTTCTGTTTTTACTAATTCAGTATACATATCAAAAGCGGCAGAGTATTGTTTCTTTTCAAACAAACTCCGTGCATTTTTCATACTAATGTCCATTTTTTGATGCCCTCCGTTTAATTTTCAATCGTATAGCCGCAACGGTTGCACTGGTACATTGTTTTCTTTCTGCTGAGCGCACCTGCCGCCAACCCAAGCGGTCCTGCAACAACTGCACCGAGAACAGCTTTTCCGCCGCTGAATCCCCCGTTTCTTTCACCGACAGCACGCAAATATCCGATTCTGCATTTAGGACAAGTCTGAAAACTGTAATCTTTTGCCATATCTTTTTTCTCCTTCAGCATATAATTTTGAGAGATTACTCTCAATTTAAATTATATGACAATTTGTCATATTTGTCAAGATAAAATATGACATAATGTCATCAGGTGATGTTATGCAGAACAGATTAAAAGAATTGCGAAAAACCAAAGGTCTCACGCAGGTTTCCTTACAGATGCAAACAGGAATTGAACAGGCTTTACTTTCAAAATTTGAAAGCGGCGACCGCATTCCCCCAACGGAAACACTTCTGCGGTTGGCTGAATTCTACAATGTGAGCATTGACTACATCCTGTGTCGCACCGACAAACCCGAAGTGAATACATGAAAAAGCACACCGCCGTTAATGCGATGTGCTTTTCAATTTAATTCTTCTTTTATTCAAGTGCTGCATCAAGATCCCGTGAACCGTAAAGCACCCTGATGATATTGACTGTTTTTGATTCTTCGTCAATCGTATAAAAAACAAGATAATTCTTTACACGCATCATATGCATTCCGCAGCTTTTCCACGGCTCGTTTTCATACAATTTGCACCGACCGGGCATTTCATCAAGTGAAAGAATATTTTTCTGCAAAAGGTTTATCATATTGACAGCAATTTCTTTTTCGCAAAGAACTTCTGCAATATATGCAAAGATTTCATCGAGATCCCTTGCAGCAGTGCTTGTTAAAACGACCTTATATTTCATATTCCGTACTTTTTATGCAGCTCACTGAACACATCCTCTGCCGAAATAACATTACCGCTTGCGACATCGGCAAGACCTTTCCCGATTTCGGAATCAAATTCTTCTTTCGTCATTTTGCTGCAATCAAGAGGAGCTGTCGGCAGCTTGACATCAAACGGCAAGCCGCCCTGCAATATAATCTGCTTATAAAACATATTGATTGCATTGGATGCAGGAATGCCCAATGCAGTCAGAATCATTTCAGCCTGCTCTTTCACATCAGGTTCAATTCTTGCATAAAGATTTGCAGTTTTAGCCATCAGAACACCGCCTTTCAGCTTTATTATACACATTTGTGCGCACAAACGCAAGACATTCTTTATTTTTTTTTAATTTGGCAGCAAAACCGTCCACTTGCAAAACAGCGTGGGATATGCTACAATCATTTTAATTTATTTCTGTCAGACAAGCTGTCGGAGGTAGGGCAATGCATAATTTTTTTGTTGACAAATTTGCACGGTCGGACAACTCGTTCACCATCAGCGGCAAGGATCACAACCACATCTGCAACGTATTACGAATGCAGATCGGTGACACCTTTCTTGTAAGCTGTGAGGGACACAGCCATCTGTGCAGACTTGCACAGATCGACAAAGATGAACTGATTGCTGAAATCATAGAGGAAGATTACCGCAACACGGAACTTCCCGTCCGTTTTTATCTGTTTCAGGGCTTGCCTAAGGCAGACAAGCTGGAGCTGATTATTCAGAAAACCGTGGAACTCGGCGTTGCGGGCATTATTCCTGTTGAAATGAGCCGCAGCATCGTAAAATTAGATGACAAAAAGAAAAAGCAACGCAGAGAGCGTTGGCAGTCCATTTCCGAAAGTGCCGCAAAGCAAAGCAAGCGCAATGTGATTCCCGAAGTGTTTGACGTATTGTCCTACAAACTTGCCATGCAGAAGGCGGCAGAAATGGATTTGTTCCTTGTGCCTTATGAAAACGAACGCGGCATGGCGGCAACCCGTGAAGCACTCGACCGCATCAAACCCGGTATGTCCGTCGGTATTCTTGTAGGCCCCGAGGGCGGCTTTGACGACAAGGAAATCAATCTTGCCCGTGAAGCAGGGGCGGTTGTGATTTCTTTAGGCAGCCGCATTCTGCGTGCGGAAACCGCCGCCATCACCGCTGTCGCCATGGGGATGCTGCATGTGGAAATGAACACGGACGGTGAAAACCAATGAAAGAATTGCCCTCTGCCTTTACCGAAAGAATGAAAAAACTTCTCGGCAATGAGGAGTTTGACCGCTATATAGCTTCGTTCAACGAAAATGCCGTCAAAGCATTCCGCGTGAACACGGAAAAAATCTCCGTGGACGATTTTGCAAAAATCGCACCATTTGCAAGTGAACGCATTCCATATGCGGAAACGGGGTTTTATCTTGATGTCGAAAAAATCGGCAACCACCCGTTTCACCATGCAGGCATGATTTATGTGCAGGATCCCGGTGCGATGGCACCTGCCGAATGTCTGGAGATTCAACCTGATTGGTGCATTTTAGATATGTGCGCCGCTCCCGGGGGCAAAAGCAGTCAGCTACGTAACAAGCTCGGCGAGGACGGAGTGCTGATTTCCAATGAAATAGTACGTTCCCGTTGCAAAATCTTAACGGGCAACATAGAACGGCTCGGTTTCCGCAACACCGCCACCACTTGTCTTGACCCTGCACGCATTGCACAGATCTTCCCCGAAACATTCGACATGATTATGGTGGATGCCCCCTGCTCGGGCGAAGGCATGTTCCGCAAGGATACAATAGCCATTGACGAATGGAGCGAAGAAAATGTTCTGCACTGCGCACAGCGTCAACAAGACATTTTAGAGCATGCCGCAACTGCACTGAAACCGGGCGGATATATCGTATATTCCACCTGCACGTTCTCGCTCGAAGAAAACGAAATGACAGTCGATGCTTTTTTGCAGGTGCACACGGATTTTGAGTTGATTCCCGTGCGTGATGTCGTCAGGCAGCACACTTCGGACGGCATTTTCTTTGACGGATGCGCGTGCAAAAACATCAACGAAGCACGTAGATTTTATCCCCACAAAAGCCGCGGAGAGGGGCAATTTATGGCGGTGTTGCATGACACACGCGAATGTGCTCCGAAAACCACATATTCCAACGCAAAAACCGCAAAAATCGACCGTGTGGTCACGGATTTTCTGAAAGATACCCTTGCAGAATTCGACCAGACACTTGTCACCATGTACAACGGCAATCCCGTGTATGCCGCACCGGCAATGGTGCCCGAAAGGGTTGCATTCGCCTGCGGGGTCACCATCGGAGAAGTCAGAAAAAATTACATACAGCCGCATCATCAGTTCTTTATGGCACTGGGCAAACAGTTCAAACGGCAAATTGAACTGTCCCCCGACAGCGAAGCAATGGAAAAATACCTGCACGGCGAGGAAATTGCCGTCGATTGCGACAACGGCTGGGCGGTCATCACCACCTGCGGCTGCACCGTCGGCGGCGCAAAAGTCACCAACGGCAGAGCCAAAAACCACTATCCCAAGGGGTTAAGGAAATTAAAGTAAGACATAGCAAAAGCACACCGCGAACTTCGGTGTGCTTTTTTAATGCATCATGTATTAATGCGGATTATACGACAAAAATATAATTAGTTGAAATATTCGCATGTAAGTAAATAAAAATATAATATAATTGTTTGAAGAACAAACTTATAAAATAACTTGTTTGTGTTGACTTCCTGCTCAAAAATCTGTATAATAGAGGTGAAAAAGATGAAGAAAGGAATAAAAGATATGGTTGCAGCTTTATCAACTATCGATAAAATAATAGAAACTCCGACTAAAAAACCCACAAAAGAAGAGGCAACAAAAATTTTACGTTCCTGCGGAATTTTAGACAATAAGAACAATATTAAATCTGCATATAAAAAGATCATCACCGAAGAAAATTATGAACAGAATGATTGAAAGTGATTTTGATACCAGGATTTATCAAAGATCACCTCATACCGTGTTGGGTTTTCATGGTTGCGACAGGACTGTTGCGGAAGAAATTTTGAATTCGCATGATAAGCATTTAAAGGTCAGTAAAAATACATATGATTGGTTGGGAAACGGCATTTATTTTTGGTTGAACGATCCCAAGCGTGCATATGAGTGGGCTTGTCAAACTCAAAAAAGAAAACCCTCTCAAATAAAAGAGCCATATGTTATCGGTGCTGTCATTGATTTAGGTATGTGCCTGAACTTTTGTGAAAGACAAGCCGTATCTTTACTGCAAAAATCTTATAACGATTTAAAAGCAGCTTTTGACACAATGGGGTTCAATTTTCATGAGGAATTCAAAAACAAAGTACCTGATGAGGGTGGATTTAATCTGATCAGACCTTTGGATTGTGCCATTATCAATCACGCACACGATTTGGTAGAAAAGGAAGGCCTTTATTACGATACTGTATACGGGTATTTTCAAGAAGGAACAGATGCCTACGAGGGCGCCGGAATCAAAGAAAAATCACACATACAGATATGTGTCAGAAATCCGGAATGCATTAAAGGCTATTTTTTGCCAAGAACAAAATAATTATTAAATTTCAAAAAAGCACACCGCCACAAGGGCGATGTGCTCAGACTGTCGAAAAACCGTGTTTCGCAATCAAGCGAGACACGGTTTTCTGTCTGTATTGTTAAATATTTGGAATAAATTGAATAAAAAGACGTAAAAATCATGAAAATCCTCGTTTTTGAACTTC
>SVOJ01000015.1 GCA_015066385.1 Oscillospiraceae bacterium | reverse complement strand
AACACGCCATGCGATATACAACCTATCGAGGGCTGAACCAAGTTACAAATTGGGTTCGGCTTAAGTTTGCTGCAATGAATCTCAAAAAAATGGCAATGTGGAAGTTCAAAAACGAGGATTTTCATGACTTTTACGTCTTTTTATTCAATTTATTCCAAATATTTAACAATACAGACAGAAAACCGTGTCTCGCTTGATTGCGAAACACGGTTTTTCGACAGTCTGAAAGCACCTTCGTGGTGCTTTTTCTTTTGGAAATACTGTAGGGAATCGAAGCGGCGCGGGAGTGAATGACAGTTCGGTGAACTGTCAGAGCCGCGCCTGACCGAGCACCGCAGTGCGAGAGTCGATTCCCGTACCCTGCTTCAAATAAAACAACACCCTTGTGGTGTTTTTTTTCTTTACAATGATCCGTGTTAACATCCGTTGCTTGCTGTTGGCGGAAGCTGTATCGGCATTTATCTGACTTGCCGTCACCCTGATTAAAAACAATCTTTTTTTTGTTGCAATACAAGAATGTGTATGCTAAAATGGAAATATATCACGGAAAGGATGCTGTTTATGAAAAAGATAATTTCTGTTTTCTGCGTTCTTGCAATGCTGTTCACCTGTTGCATTCCCGCTTTTGCATCGGCGGAATATCCCTTCAAAACCGCTGACGGTAATATTCGTGATCCGTATGTGCTTGTGTATGACGGCAAGTACTATATGTACGGTACGGGACTCAGCAACGGACAGGGGTATGGCTGTGTTGTGAGTGAAGACCTTGAAAACTGGTCAACACCGATGCAGGTTTTTTCTCCGGATGAAACCTTTGACGGATATTGCGACTATTGGGCACCTGAATGCGATTATTACAAGGGTGCGTTTTATCTGTTTGCGACCTACCGTTCTAAGGTTACGGACAAGCGCGGTGTCGGCATCTTTAAGGCGGATTCGCCCACGGGACCGTTTTCACTTCTTTCTGACGGTCATATTACCCCCAAGGAAATCGACTGCATTGACGGAACGCTGTATGTGGATGAGGACGGACAGCCGTGGATGGTGTTTGTCAATGAATGGACATCGCGTGAAGACGGTGTCGGTGCGATGTCGGTTGTGAAGCTGAGTGATGATCTGACACAGTTTACAAGCGTTCCGAAAGAAATCTTCCGAGCTGACGGTCATCTCTGGACGGATTCAATTGTCACGGACGGTCCGTTTGTTTACAGAACAAGTGAAGGTAATCTTGTTATGCTGTGGTCCAATATGGCGCGCACGGGCGGTTATGCGGTCGGCATGGCTGTGTCCGACAACGGCAAAATCGACGGCAACTGGCTGCATTTTCCGAAGGCAGTTTATAAAGAAAGCAAAAAACAGCCGGACGGCGGTCACCCGATGCTGTTTACGACTCTTGACGGACAGCTTATGATGGCAATTCACTCCCCGAATGCACGAAGCGAAACCGCTTTTGAAACCGCCACCTTCATTCCCATGCAGGACAACGGAAAAATCCTTGTCCGCGCCGACGGTGACTTTTTCAGCCGTGCCGCGGATGTAATTCTCAGCATCGTGTTTGATATTTACCGTATGCTGTACGGACTTTTTCACAATGCAAACAACGGCGGTTGCTGAATTTTGAATTTGAAATGCTCTCTGTTGCAGGGAGCATTTTTTTAATATAACTAAATTTTTATAGCATTTTTTTACATGTATGTTATAATAGATAAAAAAGCAAAAGGAGAAAAGTATGACCCAACAGGAATATCTTAAGCAAATAGATGATGTGATTGCCAACGGTAAATACAAGGCAGACTGGGCATCGCTTGCACCGCATGCCGTGCCCGCATGGTATATGCGCGACAAACTCGGTATTTTTATTCATTGGGGTGTTTACAGTGTGCCTGCCTTCGGCAACGAATGGTATCCGCGCGGGATGTATGCCAAAGGCACCCCCGAATTTGAACACCACCGTGCTACCTACGGTGATCAGAAACAATTCGGCTACAAAGATTTTATTCCGATGTTCAAAGCGGAAAAATTCGATGCCGCAAAATGGGTCGAACTGTTTAAAAAAGCGGGGGTGCGTTACTGCATGCCCGTTGCGGAGCATCATGACGGTTTTGCCATGTATGAAACCGATTTTAACCGCTGGAAAGCACCTGCCATGGGGCCTTGCCGCGATGTCATCGGAGAACTGAAAGCCGAATGTGAAAAGCAGGGGCTGACTTTCTGTGCATCCACCCACCGCGCCGAGCATTATTTCTTTATGAACATGGGCAGAACCATCGACAGTGATGTAAATGACGAAGCGTATGCCGATTTTTACGGCCCCGCTGTTTACTGCAAGGAATTCGGCGAAGAAGACCTCGGCGGTTATACGGCTGACATCCGTGCAAGGGGTGCAAGTGAAGAATGGCTCACAGACTGGCTTGTTCGCACCTGTGAGCTGATTGACCGCTATCAGCCGTCTGTTCTGTATTTTGACTGGTGGATTCAGAATAATACCTTCAAGCCGTATCTTAAAAAGTTGGCGGCTTATTACTATAACCGTGCCGAAGAATGGGGCAAACAGGTTACCATCAACTACAAGCACGAAGCATTTCCGCCCACGGTTGCCGTTTTTGATGTGGAACGCGGTGCACTGACGGGCATTTCGCCTTTGTATTGGCAGACCGATACCGCAATCGGCAAATATTCATGGGGATATCGCAAAGACAACGCTTACAAGAGCGCACGGCAGATCGTCTGTGACCTTGTGGATATCGTCAGCAAGAACGGCAATCTGCTTATTAACATCGGCCCGAAACCTGACGGTACCATCACGGATGAAGAAACGCAGGTGCTTCTTTCCATGGGTGAATGGCTGTCCGTCAACGGGGACGGTATTTACGGAACGACCCATTGGAAAGTCTTCGGAGAAGGTTCTGTCAATGCCGAAGAAGGCTTCTTCAAAGACGGCGACGAAAAGAAATTCACCACCGAAGACTTCCGTTTTACCTACAAAAACGGTTTTCTCTATGTGTTCCAGATGCGCCCGTCCGATAAAGCCATTATAAAGACACTCTGCCATAAAAAGCACAACGATATTCTCATTGAAGAAATTACATTGCTCGGCAGTGACGAAATGATTGAATTTACAAGAAATGACGAAGCACTGACCATCAATCTCAAAAACTTACCCGACACCCAACTGCCGCTTTGCTACAAACTGAAACTCGGATAAGAAAAAAAGCAGCCGCGCAATGCGGCTGCAGAATTTTTTCAGAATTTATACATTGATCTGATAAACGGCGTATGCTAACAGTTCACCGTTAACAAAATCACATCCGTATAACAGAATATATTCGTCATAAACTTCGACGAGATAGCCTTCCGACATGCCGGGGTCATTGCCGGACCACAGAATCTGGAAACCGTCCGTGGTGCGAGGTGAGGATACGGAAGACACATGCACATAGGTCGCACCGCCTTCGTTATAATCGGCAACATTCAGATGCTCGTTCAGACTCTGCATGTGATAAGCCCAATGCGAATGTCCGCTGAAGAAGACAACATTGTTATATTCACGAAGTAAGTTTCTGAACCGTACTTCATCCGTTGCTCCCGGCGTATAAAACAGAGGATAAGACCAACCCAGGTCATTGACCAGATTGCCCGCACCCATCAGCGGATTGCCGCTCGGTGCATTCAGGAAGGTATGGAAAAACAGATATACGCGGTTGCCGCTGTAGGTGATAAACTGTTCTTCGAGCCAGTCGAGCTGTGCATCAGTCAGCAAAGCATTGAAAAGCATGCCGTAATTGTTGGAAGTCTGTGACAGGAAAATATAAACATCGCCTGCCGTATCAGGCCCGCTGTAAACAAAATCAAGACCGTTGTCTGATACATTCAGCACTCCTGCTTTCTTTTCTTCACCATAAACACCTGCATTCATATAAGCCTGCCAATTTTCAAGTTTGTATTTTGCATGCAGGTCATGGTTGCCGGTTGTGGTGTAAACAGGGAAGTCAAATTCGCCTGCAATACGGTTGAATGCCTGAAATGCTTCAACTTCGCCATCCGTTGAAATGTCACCGGGCATGGCGACAATGGAAACATCAAAGGCATCAAAAAATGTAAGGGAATTTGTAAAAGTCGATTCTGCAACATCCGCACCGCCTTCCATTTCATAGCGGTTGAAATGCAGGTCGCTGATAACACCGAAACTGTAGGTAAGTTCCTCGGCAGGTGTCCGTTTGTGTTCTTCAATTGCAAAACGGTTAACGGTGATATCATCACGGCAGACCAGAATGTATTTTGCACCGTAAGGAATTGCAGTAAAATCGGGAAGATCAAGACAGCCTTTCCCCAGAAGTACTTCGATCTCGGCAAAATGACTGTAGGCGAATGTTTCTTCCTCAACTGTTTTTGTCAGTTTTTTTCCTTTTTCATCGCCCCAGTACAGGGTGTATATGCCGTCTTTGTTTGCAGAAAGGGTAATCAGCGCATCTGCACTGCCCGCTTCTTCATTGTGATAGTCGATTGTTGTTTGCACATAATAATCGCTATCCTGCGGTAAAATGCCGAGCATACTCATAAAACTCAGCAGGGCAGACAGAAGTGTTGCAAAGATTCTTTGAATGGTTGCGATCATAAATAGCCCTCCTTTATATTAAACTTATTGTACGAAATTTTTAAAAGGTTGTCAATGTTTTACAAAAAAACTTCATGGATAATAAAAATTTAATTGCTTTTACAAAAAAATATGGTATATTGATATCAGATGAGGAGGAATAAACAATGTTATACGGCGTAAAAGTATTGTATACCTATACCGTCGGCGAACGTGATGAACGGTTTTATGAAATCAGCATTTTTACTGTCCAGGCGGAATCCTTCGATGAATCTTTTGAAAAGGTTGAAAAGTATTTGAATGAAGTGCACACAGATTCTTATCTGAACACAAACAGAGAAGCCGTAAAAGTATCTTTTGAAATCCTTGACAGCTTCTCCATTTGTGACGATGAAGACGGTATTACGGAAGTTTATTCCGCACATGTGCGAAACACAAGCACCTTGCCCGAAGAAGAATATAAAAAAGTGCTTACTTCGCAATGTGATGCAGACGAACTTGTTCCATTACGGGCATTGTAACAAAGAAAGGAGAATACTATGGGTTCCTGGAATGTAAGTATAACAGGTAATGATACGGCAGCGGATCTGAAAAGTGAATACACGGCGGCTTTTTATTATTATCCGATTGAGCAGGCTTTGTCGGCAATTGACAATTATGTCCGCAAAACCGGATTCAGCGAACAGGATGCTCCCGAATGGTGCGATTACTATTATTCTCTGGCTGATTTTATGCACAGCAAGGGTATTCTCACAGAAGAAGTCAAAAATACGGCATTGGATATGATTGACAGCGGCTTTGGCCTTGAAATCTGGGAAGAAGCAGGCACAAAAACGCTTGTTGCCCGCCAAAAAGCATTACAGAAATTCCGTGAAAAGCTGTTGAGTGCGCAACCTGCACCGAAAAAAATAAAACCGAATGTCCATACCGAAGACATTTTTGAAGTCGGCGACATTGTTGCCATTCAGTTGCAGACAAAGGGAAAAAACTATTCCAAAAATGATATAAAACCGTTAACTGATGAAGAATTTGCTGCGGCAGACGGCAAATACATCGTCATGCAAAAAATAAAAACACATGCTTCATGGACTTCTGCAATTGTTCCGCAAGTGAAAGATCATTGGGTTGTTTTTCGTTTGTTGGACGGAATTTACGACACCGTGCCCGAACTGAAGGACATTGATCTGCAAAAAAATTCCATTGTGCAGGCAGGAAGTAATATTTCCCCCTTGTTTTACTGCGAAAGCAGCATGTTCTATTTCAAAAGACGAAAATATGTCCTTTTGGACAATGACAAGACAGACACACAAACATACCAAAACATACTCTATGACGGCATATATTTCGGTGTGGAACGCCCTTGGTCGAATCCCGATTCTCTGTTTTTGTCTTGTATGGGAAAGGAATTTGTAAAAAGAAAATACAGCGGCACACTTGAAGAACTCAAGGAAAAATATGCCGCGTTGTGTTATTGGTACGGCATTCCTTACGGCCTGTCCAATACAGAATGGGAATCTGAGCGTGACAAGCAAAAAGAAGTTTTGTTTGTTGACCTTGAAAGAATTTTTGCCGCAGGCGGCATGTTCTATGAATTCCATATCGTGCAAACGGTCGGTATGGTGGCGGTGCTCAACGGAAAAATTGACCATCTGTATGTAAAGGCTGTTTATAACAACAGTAAGCTGGTAAATGCACTCTTGCAATATGTTCTGCAACAAACGGACGAAGATCTTTGTATGGATGTGCCGCGTGAACGCGGTGCATTGTGCAGGCAATGCGGAGAAGAGGGCGGTGTGCAGACGGATGGTGCACCTGAGGGCTTTGAGCGTTTTTGTTGGAAGCGATAATAAAAAAGTGAGGCACTTATGGACGGCAAAACAACAGTACAATATTTACAGAATTACATACGCTCCAAAGATCATCATCCCGAACTTGTCAAAGATTATTTTCTGAAGCTGTCGGGGGAAGTCGGTGAACTGGCAGAAGCCATCCGTCACGATCTTAAACGATCTGCCGACGGCGGTGTAAAGGGAACGATCGACGAGGAAATATGGGATTGTATGTATTATCTGTTGGCAATTGCAAATTGTTATGATATCGACCTCGAAAAAACCATTTGCGACAAGGAAGCCATTAACAATGTAAAATACAACACCGGCATCGAATTTGAACAGGATAAATAAAAAACACCCGGAAACAGGTGTTGACAGAATGAAAAAATATTGCTATAATATAAATGAACAAGGCAGACCGATAGACGGTTAGCCTTCCTTAGTAAACGAAATAACCGCTTATCTTGGAAGGATTGGGGCGGTTATTTCTTTTTTGTTTCAAAAATATGTTTACACACAATGAAAACAAACTCTGCAATTGCAACAAGAAGTCCTAATAATGCAATCAGTTCTTCCCATGTCACCATGCAGATCCCTCCTTTCCGGAGGGAAAAGACACCCTCCGAATATCGGAAGGTAACCGCCTACCGTTTAAGGTCTGCCTTGCCCGAAAATGATTATATCATTCTTCGACAAAAATTGCAATCATAATTTCAATACGGTTTGAGCAGTCAAAGAAACAGCTCAGGTCAAACAAAAAAGGAGCTCTTTTTTTGCAGCTCCTTTATCCTTACTGTTTAATCCCACTCGCAGCCCGTCACGGTGTCGAGGTTGATGCCTGTTGTATCGTGGGTTTTCTTTGCCATGGCAATCAGAGCTGCCGCAAAACCGGGAACGGTCAGTGCAAAGGCAACGATCCATGTAGCCGCATTTCCGAAAATGGTCAGTACGGGCAAACTGACTCCGTAAGACACAACAACGCCGAGTGCCACCACCACGAATTCAGCCGACATAATCGAAGAACGCAGATTTGTCGGTGCGGATTCACCGATCATCATAATAATGACATCGTTTGTGGAATAGTAGCTGCCGATGCATGCACCGCACAAAAAGCCGACAAGATACGGCTCCCAAGCCAGTTTTGCACCGATGGTGAAGCCCAAAAATGCAATCAGACAGTTGCAGGCGGTGGTCAGTGCGGCAGCTTTTCTTCCCTTGGAGTCGGAAATGAAGCCCATAATGACCTGTGAAACCGCACAGCCGACGGGGAACATAAACAATGCCGTTGTGACGGGGCCGATGCTGACGGCATCCATCAGCGCATCGCTCATGGCAGAGAATAAGCCCTGATTGATGTAACTTTCCGCATAACCGTAGGTCAGAATGACCTGATAGTTGATGGATGTGATAAAGCCGATGTTGGCAAGCGCACCGACAATATACAGCCAACGGAGCTGCTTGTGCTTGAATGCAAATTTCAAGGCAGGGATCACACCGCCCTGTGCATTGTCCACTTTCTTTTGCAGCTTATCTTGCTCGCGTTCTTCGTCCGTCATGCGAAGATATTTAAGTCTTGCATCAATGAAAGCATCCGTTTCTCTTGCAAAGAACAAAGCGACACCGCAGGCAACCAGACCGACAATCGCGGGAATCAGATACACATTTCGCCACTGTGAGGCTTCCTCCATCAGCAGTCTGCGCAACAGCGGCACAAGCATAACTCCCATGTTGGCAAAGAACTTGATGGATGAATAAATCCTTGCCCTGTGTTTGCTCGGGGCGGATTCCATGATGTAAACCACCTGCATGTCGTGCGGGATGAAGAACTGAACAATGCAAGCACCCAAGGCATACAGCACGATGCTGTTTGACAGGAAAATGACCAGCATCGACAAGCTCATGCCGAATGTGTTGATAATCAGAAACATCTTTCTGCCGAAGCGGTCAGCAAGGGGTTTGTAGAAAATGGCAAGCGCCTGAAACGGCACAACCACCATCGACAGAATATCAAGAAGCCCGACCGAACTTTCGCCGTATTTTGCAAAAAGGTCATTTGCAATTTCGGTTTTCATCAATGTGCCGATCTGCGAAGCAACCTCGTCGGTGATGTAAATAAGACTGATGATAAAAACAAGATAAACAAGGTAATATCTGTTTTTGGGTCTGCTTTTTTCCCGTTCCCATTTTTTGATTTCTTTTTCCCGTTTTGCCTGCATTTTACGCAGTTGCTCGGGTGTTTTCACCTTTGTTGCCATAAAACGGTCTCCTTTCAGGTTCTTTTTTTATTATGCTATTCTTTTTTCACTTTGTCAAGATTGCATATTTAACTCTTGACAATCCATGATGGATTGAATATAATGAAAAAAAAGAACAAATGTTCATCAGGGCGGTGCAAAAATGGCTGTTGTTGTCAATTCAATCGGATATTTCGGTCTGCACACTTTTCCCGTTGAAGTGGAAGCGGATGTCAGCTTCGGTAAATTCAAATTTGATATTGTGGGCCTGCCCGATGCTGCGGTGTCGGAATCGCGTGAACGCGTGCGTGCAGCCATCAAAAACAACGGCTATGAGTTTCCGAATGTTCACATCACCGTCAATCTTGCCCCTGCTGATGTGCGCAAGGAAGGGCCTGTTTTTGATCTGCCGATTTTTATAGCATTGCTCAAAGCCTCCAAGCAACTGCTTACGGATGTAAGAAAGTATGCTTTTGTCGGTGAACTTTCTTTGTCAGGCTATGTCAGGGCAATCAACGGTGTTCTGCCTATGGTGATGAAAGCAAAGGAAGATGGGTTCAAAGCCGTTTTTATTCCCTTTGACAATGCCACCGAAGCCGCTGTTGTGGAAGGAATTGATATTTTTGCCGTTAAACATGTGGACGAAGTCATGGGGCATCTGACGGGAGCGGATATACTTAAACCGGTTGAGCATACCGGTTTTCGTGCCTTGCAGGAAAGACCCGCTTATCTGGATTTTGCCGATGTCAAAGGACAGGAGAATGCAAAAAGAGCCGTGGAACTTGCGGCGGCGGGCGGGCACAATCTGTTGATGATCGGTTCCCCCGGTTCGGGCAAGAGCATGCTTGCCAAACGAATTCCGTCCATCCTGCCCGAACTTACTTTTGAGGAAGCCCTCGAAACCACTAAAATTTATTCCATTGCGGGGGAATTGCAGGAGAAGCAAGGACTGTTGACCGAACGGCCGTTCCGTGCTCCGCATCATTCGGTTTCTGCCGCAGGTCTTGCAGGCGGCGGGGCAATTCCCAAACCCGGTGAGATTTCTCTTGCACACAACGGGGTGCTGTTTCTTGACGAACTGCCCGAATTTTCCCGTCAGGCAATGGAAATCATGCGCCAGCCACTGGAAGACGGCGAAATTCATATCTCCCGTGTGTTCGGCACGCTGACTTATCCGAGTTCGGTTATGTTGGTTGCCGCCATGAATCCCTGTCCCTGCGGCTACAAAGGGCATCCAAAAAAACAATGCACCTGCACAAAACAGGCCGCAGATCGTTATATCGGCAAGGTTTCGGGGCCGCTTTTAGACAGAATTGACATTCACATTGAAGTTGCTCCTGTGGAATATAAACACCTGCGTGACAGTACCCCCGGTGAATCCAGTGCACAGATCCGCGAACGAGTGGAACGAGTGCGTGCCATTCAGCGTGAACGCTTTGCCGGGACTGCCACCCTTACAAATGCCCGCATGACCCCCGCACAAACACGGCAATTCTGTGTGCTGACCGATGCAGGGGAACGCATGATGCGGGATATGTTTGAAACGCTCAATCTTTCCGCACGTGCATACGATAAGGTTCTGCATGTTGCTCGCACCATTGCGGATCTTGAAGGGGCTGAACTTCTGACGGATGAGCACATTTTTGAGGCCGTGCAATACCGCAGTCTGGATCGCAAATTCTGGCAGACATGAATAAAACCGTCCTTTTTCGGGGACGGTTTTATATTATTGTTTTTCCTCTTTTATCGTTTCCAATGCCGTTACGATCTGTTCAAGGCATTGAATGGAGGTTTCGTTTGGTTGCAGTTTTACCGAGAAATATGCCTTGCCTGCGGCGCTTGCCATAACTCTGCCTTTGAGGTGCGCGGCGAGGGCGGCGAGCAGATTGCGCTCAATTTTATCCACAAACAGCAACAAACTGTTGCCTCTTTGTGTGATTTCAAAAATTCCCTTGTCAGCACAGGCATTTTTCAGCAGTGCAACTTTGATAAGCCCCAGAACGCTTTCGGGCGGTTCGCCGTAGCGGTCAATGAATTCGTCCGTGACGTCCATGGCATCCTCTTGTGTTCGTATATCTGCAATGCGGCGGTAGGCGGCAAGCCGTTGCGGGTAGGACGAAATATAAAGATCGGGAATGTGTGCATTGAGTTGAATGTCCACCTGACAATCCCGCTTGGCAACGGGGGCATTGCCGGACTGTTCGTCAATGGCTTCTGCGAGCAGTTTAATGAACATATCATAACCGACCGATTCGAGGTGTCCGTGCTGTTGTGCACCGATGAGGTTGCCCGTACCGCGGATCTCCATATCACGCATGGCAATGCGGAAGCCCGAACCGAATTCTGTGTATTCACGAATCGCATCAAGCCGTCTTCTTGCAATTTCGGTGAGTTCCTTGTCTTTGCGGAAGGTAAGGTAAGCACTGGCACGGCGGGTCGATCTGCCCACACGGCCGCGGATCTGATGCAACTGTGCAAGTCCCAGCCTGTCGGCATCCTCAATGATGAGTGTGTTGGCATTTGGCACATCCACACCCGTTTCGATGATGGTGGTGCACACAAGAATGTCAATCTCGCCTTCGGTCATTCTGCGCCAGATGTCGGAGAGTGTTTCTTCGGGCATTTTGCCGTGTCCGTAGGCAACCACCGCATCGGGGAACAGTTCCTGCAGTTGTTTTGCTCTTGCCGTGATGTCGCTCGTTTTGTTGTAAAGATAAAACACCTGGCCGCCACGGCGCAATTCTTTTGAAATTGCCTGTTCAAGAATGCCCATGTCGTGCTCAATAACATAGGTCTGCACGGGGAATCGGTCAAGCGGTGCTTCTTCGATGACCGACATATCGCGGATACCCGTCAGTGCCATGTTGAGTGTGCGCGGAATGGGGGTTGCGGAAAGGGTCAGTACATCCACGGCAGGGAAGAGTTCTTTTAATTTTTCTTTTTGTGCAACACCGAACCGTTGTTCTTCGTCAATGATGAGCAGTCCGAGGTCGCGGAATTTGATTTCCTTGCCGAGCAGTTTGTGTGTGCCGACCAGAATATCAATGCTGCCTGTTGCTAATTTTTTCTTTATTTCCGTCTGTTGTTTCGGTGTGCGGAATCGCGAGATCATATCCACATAAAGCGGAAAGCCTTCAAAACGTCTCAAAATGGTGCGGTAGTGTTGCAATGCCAGAATGGTGGTCGGTACCAGAATGGCGCATTGCTTGCCGTCGGCGGCACACTTGAATGCCGCGCGCAATGCCACTTCCGTTTTGCCGAAGCCGACATCGCCGCACAGCAACCTGTCCATGGGGTATGACTTTTCCATATCACCCTTGATTTCATCAATACAACGCAACTGATCTTCGGTTTCATCGAATTCAAAACGGCGTTCAAAGTCGTTCTGCATATCAATGTCGGGAGAAAATGAAAAACCGGGGGTGCGTTGTCTTTGAGCATAGAGTCTGACAAGTTGTTCAGCCATGTCCTTGACCGCACCCTTGACACGGGATTTTGTTTTCATCCATTCGGGGGAACCCAGACGGTTGATCTTGACCGTACGTTTGCCGTCTTCCTCATGGGGGCCTATGTATTTGCTGACAAGGTCGAGTTTTGTGACGGGCACATACAGCACATCGTTTTTGGCATACAGAATTTTGATGTAATCCTTGACAAAGCCGTTCATTTCGACCTTTTCAATGCCGTCAAAAATACCGATGCCGTTGATTTCATGCACCACATAATCACCTTTATGCAGTTCATCGAGTGAGTTGAATGCATTCGGGTTTATTTTTTTGCGTGCTTTTACTGTTTTTTGTACTTTGCCAGCCATGCGGCTGTAGGTGACAAACAGCAGTTTTTCACCCGGGTAGTCAATGCCGTAAGAGATGGCTCCCGTGAGAACATTGATGTATCCCTTTTGCAGGATCTGCGGTGTTTTGCGATGGAAAACCACCTTGTATTTGTCTTCTTCCAATTCGGCAAAAAGTCCTTCTGCGGCTTTTTCCGTGCCCGCAAGCACAAGGACGGTGTAGCCGCGATGCAAAAGGGGATCAATATCTTCGGTCAGAAGCCTGTAAGAGCCGTCCCAACCCGAGCCCTGCGAGCAGTTGAATGTGATTAAATCCTTCACGGGCGTATCAAAACTGCCTCGTGTGAAGTTGTCAAAATAGATCGCACCTTTTTCCTCAAAAATGCCGACCAATTTTTTGAAATCAATGCAATAGGTGTCAAGCCCCTTGCACAGAATGCCGTCCTCAAAAAGCTCCTTGATTTCTTCAAGAAGCAGATTGACCGCGGCATTTGCCTTTTCTTTTACATTGAAGGAATCGCATACAAACAGCAGTGCATCTTCTGCGTAATCAAGCAGCGTCGCACTTTTTTCGTAGGCAATCGGCAGATATTTGTCTGCACAGGAAAGCCTGACATCTGCCTTGAGCAGTTCGGCATCCTTCAATAAGTTTTCTTTTGCAGTCGCATTGCCTTTGCCGCGTAAACCGTTTGCTAAATTTTCGATTTTAGCACCGAATTCAATGTTGGAATCATACAACACTTCCGTGGACGGGGTGATGCGGATTTCCTCCGCGGGATCACCTCTGCGCTGACTTTGCGCATCGAAATAAGATACAGAATCAATTTCATCGCCCCAGAATTCAATGCGGATCGGGTTTTCACTGCCGGGAGGGAAGAAGTCAAGAAGTCCCCCGCGGGATGCAAACTGTCCCGGGCCTTCCACGAGGTCGCTTGCGCTGTAACCGGCACTCAAAAGGGCATAGAGAATGCTTTGCGGTTCAATTTGTGCACCGGGTTTCAGGCGCAGGCTGCGTTTTCTGAGTTCTTCGGGCGGAATGGTGTTCTGTACTGCTGCTTCCGCAGAAAAAACGAGCACGTCGCATTCCTTATTGAGAAATGAGGTCAGTGCACCGATTCTTTTTTGTTCCAGTTCTCTTGAAACACTTTCTGCGGTATAAAAGCGGAAATCTCTTGCGGGGTACAGCACGGCATTCGTGCCGAATGTCACAAGGTCAGCACACAGTCTGACCGCTGAGGCTTCATCGGGCATGACAACAAACGCCTTGCGGCCGAGGTCGTCGCAAAGCGCATGAATCAGGTGTGCTTTCGGTGCGGGAGGCAAGCCGATCACACCCATCGGAAGTTTCTTTTTTTCAATTGTCTTACGAATCGCATTGTATTCGGGACAATCGTGCAGAAGCTGCGCAAAACAACTCATGCGGGAATCTCCTTTTGCTGGGATTGCTTACGTTGTGCCGCATCGCCGACCAGAAATCCTGCCGTCAGCAGAACAGGGGCGGCAAAAGTGAGGAAGGTTGCCGCAAACACCATGATGCGGCTGCCTGAAAAGTCTGTTAAAAAGAAATTAACAGCTTCATTGAACGCATGGGGAATGCTGACGGCGGGCATAGCGAGCACCGTGAAAAATGCCTGCACAAAGCGCGTGAATGCATTGCCCGCTTCCTGTGTGAAAATGAATTGTGTAATGAACGGCGCAATCATATGGGAAACGCCGAGCACGCCGACCGATCCCGCAAAAACGAGGGGAAGTCGGTATTTTCCGAAAATGAGTCCGAGTAAAAAACAGAGAAATGTGGAAAGAAAAGGGAAGAACAGCGCAAGGATTTTGGCAATGCCGCCCAATGCAGAAGACGGGTCGAAAAAGTTGCCCGCTTCACTGCCCACAAAAGTGTTGACCATAAGCAGGGATGCCGCAAGCAAAAGAATGGTTACGAACACGGCACAAAGTATGCCGAGCGTGGTTTTCATTCTGTCCATACGCTTTTTCCTTTCATCCGTTGTATTTGTTCATAGCCCCGTCCACATCGCCGTCCACCATCAGTTCCAGTGCACAGACGGCCCTTTCAAACGACTTTTTGAGGGCTTCGCATTGTTCTTTGGAAAACTTGCTCAATACATAATCTTTCAGGTCATCATCGGCATTAGCCCGTTCACCGATGCCGAGTTTGATGCGCGGAAACTGATCGCTGTTCAGCTGATAAATAATACTCTTGATTCCGTTGTGACCGCCGGCACTGCCTTTTTTGCGGATGCGCAGTGTGCCGAAGGGAATGGCAATATCATCGAACAGAACAATGATTTTTTCGGGTGGAATTTTGTAGAAATCCGCCGCCTGCTTAATGGCATTACCCGAGTTGTTCATGTAAGTCTGCGGACGCATCAGAAGGCAAGGATGTCCGTTGACGACCGCCGTTGTCACAAGTGCCTGCCATTTGACTTTGTCGCAACGCACACCCAGTTTGTTGCACAGCACATCCATGCACAAAAAACCTGCATTGTGGTGGGTCAGTTCATATTGCTTTCCGGGATTACCTAAACCCGCAATGATGAATTCGGGCTTGCCGACCGCCATGGCGGAGCTTGCAGTTTTTTTTCTGAAAAAAGCCATTTTTTACTTCTTACGGCCGGTTTTTTCAACCCAGCCCTCCTTATTTGTTTGTCTTTCTCTTGCAATTGCAAGATTCATGGGCGGTACGTCATGCGTGATGGTAGAACCTGCCGCCGTGTAAGCGTTTTTGCCTATTTTTACGGGGGCAATGAGGTTTGTGTTACAGCCGATAAAGCAGTTGTCTTCAATGACGGTGCGGTATTTGTTAAGACCGTCATAGTTGCTTGTGACCGTGCCGCAACCGAAATTGACACCGCTGCCCACATCGGAATCGCCCACATAAGTCAGGTGCGAAATGCTTGTTTTGTCGCCGATTGTCGAATTTTTAACTTCCGTGAAGTTGCCGCAATGGACATTTTTGCCGATATGTGAATTCGGACGCACATGCATGAACGGACCTAAATCTGCACCATTTTCAATGATGCTGTTTTCAGCCTGCACACGGTTGAGCGTACAATCGTCGCCGATTTTGCAATCGTCAATCATGGAGGACGGACCGATGATGCAATCTCTTCCGATGACACAGCCGTTTTTGATGATCGTTCCGGGCAGAATCTGAGTGTCTTTGCCGATTTCACAGTCGGGTGTGATGATAACTCCGTCGGTGAAGGGGATATCAACCCCTGCCAACATGTATTTTTCAAGACTTTTCTGTCTTGCGATTTCATTGAGTTCATGCAACTGTACTCTTGTATTTGCCCCTAAAACCGCATCGGGGTTTTCAGATGTGAAAGCAGCTACCTTTTTGCCTTCGCCCAACAGAATATCTACCGTGTCGGTCAGGTAATATTCACCTTTTGTATTGTCATTTTTCAGTTTGCAGAGCACTTCGCTGAGTGTGTCGGCATCGAACCACATGACCCCCGAATTGATTTCATTGATTTTTTTGATTTCTTCGGTTGCGCTTGCTTCTTCCGCAATGCAAAGGAAGGTGCCTTTATCATCGCGGACGATTCTGCCGTAGCCGTGCGGTTTTTCAACGCAAGCGGAAATAACGGTCTGTGCGCAACGATTATTTTCATGTTGTGCGAGTGCATCGCGGATGGTTTTTGCATCTGCAAAGGGAGCATCACCGTTGAGTATAAGAATATTTCCGCCCGTGTGAGCGGCAATAAAATCCTTGGCCTGCATCACGGCATGCCCCGTGCCGAGGCGTTCGGTCTGATGAACGGTCTGTGTTCTGCCGTTCAGATGATTTTCAAGCAGATCCGCACCGTAGCCCGTAACCACGCAGATGTCTTCAATACCTGCTTCTTTTGCGGCATCAATAACCCAATCGATCATGGGTTTGAACAGCACCTGCGCCATGACTTTCGGTTTGTCTGAACGCATTCTGGTACCCTGACCGCCGGCGAGAATAACAGCACCGTTTTTGCTCATATATATGACCTCCGAAAAGTAAATATTAAAAAATATTCTGCAGGATTTATTATTATACCATAACAAAAAAAATTACGCAAGCACTTTTTGGGTCATGGACAGATTGCCGAAAATGGTAACATATTTTTAGGCAAGTCTATAAAAATTAAAAATTAGTTCACATTCTGTTGACTTAGTTCTTATTTATATATATAATAATAACGATTGTAAAGAAGTATAATTTTTGTGCCGCTTGTCGGCACACCGCAATCAAAGGAGGATATCTTATGAATTCTACCCGTTTGAACAAGCGCATGGCGAAGTTCGTTTCCCGTTGCGTCCTGGTTCTGGCAATGATTTGTTTGGTCGTTACGGCTTTGCCCGCAGACGGCTTCAGAGTCATGGCGGCAACCTCGGATGTATTTGTGGCTTCCGACACCACATGGGAAGAGTATGTTGAAAAAGCAATCGCAGGGGATGTGATCAATGTCAAACTGACGGCATCCTTTGCCGTACCTTACGGCGAAACCCTGACCATCCCGCAGGATGTTACGGTCAATCTTTACATGTGTAATCAGACCATTTCCATGACTAATGACGGTTGGGAAAATGTACAGATGGTCATGTTTGACAACAAAGGTACTCTCAATATTTATGCCGGAACCCCCGAAAGCCCGAATGAAGGTACCGCTTCGGTGATTGTCAATAATACGAGAACAAATTTGGATGCAGACGCTCGTCAGGAAGCTTGTACCGGCAATTTGATTGTTATTCAAAATAGCAAAAATGTTAACATAAATGCAGGGGTGAGTCTCACAGGTTATATGGATATGCGCTATGTGAGCTCCAGTTGGCTTTCCGGTGATGGTCCGAATACCAATGTTTTTACAATGGCTACCGGTATCTACAATACATCGGACACAGCAATATGTGTATTGCAAGGTGCATCCGTTTCCGCAACAGCAAAAGCTGGAGGTATTTCGTATGACAGATATGTTTCCCAGGCTGAATATGCATTCGCTCGCGGTATTCTGGGAGGTCAAGTGACTGTAGATGGTAGTTCTAATGTCACGGTTCATGCTGAAACTTACTATGATGCACAGTTGGATAATACAGAAGATGTGCATTCTGTTGTTGAATCTTATTGTATTGCATCCAATGGGAAAATTACAGTCAATGGTGGTAATTTCACAGCTTCCGGTCAGTATGATGGAAGCGGTGTCGGTCTTAAGGGAACAGAGTATTCAACAATGAATGTCGGTGGTGTTGCTTATCACGGTGCGAATCCCACCATTACAGACGGTGATTTCTATATCAAAGTGAATGATCCCGCAACATCCAACTCGGGGCTGAATCAATATACCGTTTCTTCCGTCGATAAAGAATTTAAGCTTCCTACTGTCATAAACCCGGGCAGAAGTGAATCAACCTTCAATACCCTCAAGAACGTAGCTTCTTCTGGTGGCTATTATGACGAAACCGGTTATCTGCATGCTCCCGGTGCCGCAAATTCTTCCGGCGGTACCGCTGTCAAAACCATCAACCGCGGCGCTCCCATTTACAACGGCACGCAGAACAATACCCGTGTACATGTGATTTATCGTTTCTGGCAGACCAGCAAGAACAATCTGATCGCTGCTGTTGTGTCCGGTACAGATGATTCCCGTATTACCAAAAAGGCTGAGTTGTATCACAACGGTAGTCTTGTGCAGAACAATGTCATTCCCGCAAACGGCGAACTGACTGTCAGAATGTATGAATCTGCCAACTCGAACTACTGGAAAAAGATAAATGTTGCAACAAGATTGAGTTCAGTAACAACATGGTATAATGATTTTGTTGCAGAACGTTTTGTAACCACCGGTGCTTCAATTCAGAATGGCGTTGACGGTACTTATACCGAGAACAATCAGACGAAAAAGTATACTGATTATACTTATTCTGTTGGTTCCAATGCAACTCTTTATGTTTACATCGACTATGTAAGAGTGCAGGCAAGTCCTGTAGCCGCCACATTCGGTGCAGGTAATGTTGTCAATGTAACATACACCGGATATTCTCCCGTTCCCAATGAAACCACCGGATTTGATGTGACTATCAGAAATGCCAACAACAGCGAGATTGTCTGGACCGAAGACTACAACCTTGCAGGTGTTGAAGATAACTCTCTGTTGTCTGTTGCCTATTCTTATGTCAACAATGCAAATCCGTCCGATGTCGGAAACGGTCTGCCCGTCAATGCAGGCCGATATACTATTACATGCACTTTGGCGGATGATACAAATATTGCCCGCGAAGATCAGGTTTATTCCAAAAACAGAAAAACACTGACCACCTCATTTACGTTGAATATCAACAAGGCGTATGCGCAAAGAGGCGACCTGATCAACAGCCTGACACTGACCTACGGTGAAAAACTCGGTGACAAACTGTCGCTGAAGACCATGCAGGCCAAGGGTGTCAGAGACGAATATATTGCGGGTACATTTGAATTTGCCAACGGCATTGCCGATTCCGATTCTTACAAGAATGTCTGCAACGGTATTGAACTGGATATCCTCTGGAAGCCCGGTGCTGATACTACCAATTATCAGACTACCTCTTTCACCGTTTCTTATACAGTAACTCCCGCCACTTTGACCATTACACCGTCTGCTGCAGCTGTTGTTTACGGCAATGCCGAATTCAGCACCCCCTACAGTGCAGTTGTTTCCGGTCTTGTTGCAAATGATGCCGCTAACGAAAGCAAGATTGCACAGATTCTTGCAGGTCTTACCTATACCATCAATTATACCGGTTCGGACTACATTGCTTATTCTGCAGGGGAAATCAATGCAGGTTCGTATTATATTCAACCCAACCTGACAACCGTTCCCACATTCCTCTCCAATTATAATGTAGTTTATAATTACGGGGCAGGCTATGCATCCCTTGCCGTTACTGCACGTCCGTTGACCGTTTCTGCGGTGGCACAGAGCCGTGCTTATGATCCCACTGACAATACTGCAGTTGTGGAACTGACTATTACCGACGGAATCTTCGAAGGTGACCTCGTTTCCATCTCTTCCGTAACGGGTGATCTGACCAATAACACGGTCGGCATGCAGTATGTTGAAAATGTTGACAAAGCAACTGCTACCAATGCACTTGGCGGTGCGGATGCCATGAATTACACCGTTGCTTTCCTCAATTTTGAAAACGGTGCGGCAAAGCCGATGGTTGAAATCATAAAGGCTCTGCCCGATGTTACTGTCCCGACCGTTACCGGTGTCCGTTATTATACTTACAACGGTAAACTGAGTGATATCAATCTCAACAGCAACGATTATACCCCCGAAATTGCAGGTATGTGGAAATGGGAAGCCCCCGGAACCAACCCGCAGGTTCTTGTGGATACTTACACGGCTGTCTTTGAGCCCGATGACAGTGTAAACTACCTGAACTACACGGTTGAAATTCCTGTTGAAATTCTCGCTTCCGATGTTCATATCACCTACAATGCAAATCTGACTTATGGCGATCCCAGACCTGACCTGACACAGTATACATATACCTGTGCAACTGATACCGCATTCGATATCAGACAGGTTGTAACTTCGGGTAATATTTATCCGTCCACCACCTACGATCAGTTTGACGGCGTTACCGCAGAAGGTTATGTTGTAGCTCTGAACAACGTAAATTACAAGGATGTCAGCGGCAACTACAATCTGATTGTTGATGACGGTCTGATTACTGTTTCACCCAAGACCATCTTTGTTACCGCAGACAATGCTGTGATTACCTACGGCGACAGATTTGATGCTGTTACCTTCGGTACACATACGGTTACTTATTCTGATGACTTTGTCGGTTCGGACACGCCCAACTCGCTGACCAAGGACGGTTCTGCTCCCGACTATATCTTCACTTCCGATTATAATTACAACAACAATTATAAGGTAGGCACCTATACCATTACCGTCGACATGCTTGCAGAAGATAAGTCCCCCAACTATCAGATTACCTTTATGAGCGGTACGCTGAAAGTTGAAAAGGCTGAACTTGTTGTCGCAGGTAAGACCATCAACGTCAACTACAATGAAAGCGTAGACCTCAGTACTGCTTACACGCTGACGGGACTTGTACATGGCGAAACCACACTTGCGCAGGCAGGTATCGGCGAACCTGTTGCCGATACAAATTACATGGCAGGTTCTCCCGTTGTGGACGGCGGTTATGCTTACTACTTCGACTTCTCGGGTATTATTGCCGAAAACTACCGCATTACCACCAAGTCGGGTACGATCATTGTCAATAAAATCAATCCCGAAATTATCGCATATCCTACCGCAACACTGCCCTTCGGATCCGTGCTTGCTGATGCAGTTTTCTCTGATTTCACAGCCACTGTCGACGGTAAATTCGTCTTTGATGCAGCTGATGCAAAACCGCCTTACAGCTCCAATCCGTACAACCAGGAAGTTATTGTTTACACCGCTACATTTGTTCCGGATGATACCGTAAACTATAATGTTCTCAACAATCAAAGAGTGGTACTGACCATCGAAAAATGCGCAATCACGGGTGCTCCGCTGATTACCGGGTATCCGATGGCTGGTCAGGAACTGACCGCAGACCTGAGTGCTATGTATCCCGCCACAAGTGAAAACTACATTTTCACCTGGACGGTAAACGGCACCGTCAAGTCCAACGCGACCACCTACACGGTTGAAAACGAAAATGATGTAATCGTGCTGACCGTGACTGCTGCAGGTCCTTACACCGGATCCGCAAGCAACTCCGTCACAGCATCCCGCACATTGAGCATTGCAGATCTCGACACCATTCTGACCATTGCAGGGCTTGAAAACAAGACCTACAATGCAACTCAGCAGGGGGTTACGGTTTCCAATAAGAGCAATTCCGAAGTGCTCATGGGTAACATTACTGTTAAGTACAACGGCTCCGCTACCATTCCGACCAATGCCGGCACCTACGGTGTGACCGTGGATATCGCATTGCCCGATAATTTCGGAACTTTGTCTGTTGAAGAACGTGACGGCCAGACCTATGTCGGCAGTCAGAAGATTTATGCTCCCGCAGCCAATATTTCACTTGGCACATTCACCATTGCTCCCGCCGTATTTGATGTCAATGTTACGGTTGCCGATAAGGAATACGATGGTACAAACGTTGCAACTGCAAAGAGCACCGATATTGTAAACGGCGCAATCAATACCGCTTCGGGGGCAGACAGGGTTTCCTTCGATGCCGCCAATGCGACGTATTACTTTGATAATGCCAATGTCGGTACAGGCAAAGCTGTCACTGTCGGTAATGCGGCACTGATCGGCGACTCCAAAGACAACTATGTTCTGAATGTCAATGTTATCAATGCAGATGCAGGTGTGATCACCGCAAAAGAACTCAACGCGGTCGCGGTTGCTGCAACACGTGAATATGAAGCAGGCAATACGACAGTGGAAATCGTATTCGATATGGATCTGACCACACTTGCCGCAGGCGATACCGATGCTGATGTTTACTTCAATCCTGCAATCGGTTCCGTTGCAAGCGACACGGCAGGCCTGCAGAATGTTATCGTTGCTGACGGCAGTATCTCCCTTGCCGGTTCCAAGGCCGCAAACTACAAGTGGAATGTTACCAACCTCGATACTCTGACTGTTCTCATTGACAAGGCAACACCGGATTATCCGATGCCTGAAATCGGCATTCTGACCTATGACAGCGGCAGAACGCTGGATGATATTTCTCTCGGCGATTCCCGTTGGAGTTGGGTCAACGGCAACGTAAAACCCGGTGCCGGTACGCAGACTTATACCGCAGTCTTTATGCCTGCTGATACGGTCAACTATGCAACTGTTACCAAAGAGGTTACTCTTGTTATCAACAAAGCGCAGGTTGTTATCACCGCAACAAGTTACACGCTGACTTACGGTGATCCCGCACCTACTTATGCATATACTGTTTCGGGGCTTACCGGTGCAGATACCCTTGCTTCCGTGGCTACGGGTTATGCAATTGTAAACTGTGCTTATGATCTTGGTTCTCCCGTCCGTGCAGAAGGATATCCCGTTACCGTAACCGGTTACTTCTCCGGTGAAAACTATGATTTCCGTTATGTGCAGGGGCTTGTAACAGTCAATCCGCGTCCGGTTTACACCAATGCAACCGTTGCGGAACGTAACTTCTCGGCATCTAACTATGATGTTGCTATCAACTTCAGCGAATTGACAAATATTTATGCTCCCGATAAGGGCAATGTAAACCTTGCTTCTTATGCTGCTACCGGTACGGTTGAAAATAATGCCGCAGGCACACGTGCTGTCAACTATACCGCTCCTGTTCTTACCGGTTCTGCTGCAGGCAACTATGTTCTTGTTGTAAATCCGAATGAGCTGACCGTTGAAATTCTCAAAGCAAAACCGCTGAATGTTCTTATGCCCACAACGGCAACCGTGATTTACGGTTCTCCGCTGTCCACTGCTGTATTTACCAGTGCCAAAGAAGGTGACGGCACGTTCCGTCTTGAAAATGCATCCACCTATCCTGTTGCACATGGTGTGTTCAGTGATGTTTATAAGGTTGAATTCGTTCCGACCGACAGCGCAAACTATGCAACACTGACGGCTTATATCACCCTGACGGTTGAAAAGAAACCGCTGGCAGTTGCTGCGGCTCTTTCGGGTGCACAGAGAGCGGGCGAAACGGTCTATGTCGTTACCTCTGCCATTGACGATGATGCCGCACCGCATATTATCTATGAATGGTACAGACTCAAGAATGCAGGCGACAGCATCTATACAGGTGTCAAACTTGCAGAAGGCATCAGCTACACATTGACCGACAATGATGTGGATTACTACATCGCCTGTGCCGTAACCGTGCATAATACGGCTCCGTATTCTTGCAATGCGATTGCAGTTTCCGATGCTCCCATTGAAGAAGTCAAGATGACCTTCTGGCAGAAGATCTGGGCATTCTTCTATAAGATCTTTGCATCCATCTCCCAGTTGTTCGGCAGTATGACCGGCTGATAAAAAATCGACACCTCGGTTTTACCGAGGTGTCTTTTTTTATGCTATGATTTTGTGTTCTTTAGTTGCAACCGCAACCGTTGTTGCAACCACAACCATTGTTGCAACCACAACCATTGCCGTTGTTGCAACCGCAACCGTCAGAACCGAGAAGAATGATAACGATCAGAAGAATGATCCAGCAGTTGTTACCCAGAAAGTTCATCTTTTTCCCTCCCTTCGTGCCCTCAATTCATACTATGCGCGAGGGAAGAGGTGGTGCAGAGTTTATGATATAAAAAGGCCCATCCGAAAAAAATCGTTTTTTTCGGATGGGAATTCATGTATGATTTAATTATCTTTCAGTTCAGTGGGTTTTGCGCCGAGAAGCATATCAGACATCAGTTGTGCGCATTGCAGTGCAGACAGATTTAATGTGCCGTCAAGCCAACGGAAGATCATGCCGCGCACACCACTGGATGCAAAACTGATATAACTGCGGAAGATTTCTGCATTGATGTTGCTGAATCGTTCCATAAAAAGTGGAACAAAGCGGGTCGCGAAGTCATCGCTGAGCTTCTGAATAAAAGTGCATCCTACACAGGATGTGAGCAGAAGGCGGTAATATTCTTTGTTTTTTTCAAGAAGGCGCAGATTGTATTCAAGTGTTGGATACGGATTTTCATAGAAATTAAAAATTCCCGTTTCATCAATAATATTAAGAATAGTTCTGATTGCATCCTGTTCAAGTCTTGTGTAAAGATCTCTCACATCTGCATAGTGGGCATAAAATGTTCCGCGGGAAATGCCTGCTCTGCCGATAATATCCGTAACGGTGATTTTGTTTACATCTTTTTCATTCAGCAAGGCGACATAAGCATTTTTGATCAATTGCCTGGAACGTATTGCGTTTTTGTATTCGGCTTTTCTTTCTTCTGACATTTTATTTTCTCTCCCTGACTTCAAATCAATGCGGCACCGCAACCGCAAAATGTGTCGCGGTGCCGTTGTGTCATTTATTTCTCTGCCTGCTTTGAATATTTCATCTTGTAAACAAGACGCATCAAAGCACATTCATAGCCTTTAATGGCCGATTTCCCCATATCTAAAATGTTTGCTGCCACGAATGACTGACATCCCTTTTCAGCGACCATTTCAATTGCCTGTGCGTCGCTCATGCCGGAACCTGCACAAAGTGCACCGTTGTCCTTCAACAGAACCGCATTGCGACCTTTTAGTTTCTTGACAACCTTTTTCGCCGTTTTCTGTGTGTTGTTCGGGTCGAATGTTGCACAACGTGCGGTAACACCAACGATCTGTGCGAAGTCATCAAGGAAGGGCTTTACCGTTTTGCCGATGGAAGAAACGGCAACCACATCTTCCTGCTTGTTGTGTATGATCGCATTTACATCTTCGCGCTTGTTGTAAACGGCAAGATGCAATTGGGCGGAAGAGGGATAGACAGCACCCGTGTCAAGCGGTGCGCCGTCGCAAAGACGGATACGTACACTGTCGCCGCCGTCTGCGGGAGTCATCAGCATGGTGTCCCCCTCGCGTTCGGAGATGAAAGCGGGGAAGTCTGCCGCTTTGATGTCACCCTTTTTCAGCGTTTCGGCAATGTAGTTGCTCAACGATGTGAAACTGTCAGCCGTGTTACCTGTAACCGTTGCATAACGGTCAAGCAGGAACTTCTTGCAGACTTCTTCAAGTTCCATGGCTACACTGAATGCGTTGTCCATGTCCGTACCAAGGCAAACAGCACCGTGATGAAGCATCAATGCGGCATTGCCGTCTGAACGGGCGATAGCATCACTGACACCCTTTTTAAGCTTCCCTGTGCCGGGCAGACCGTAAGCGGCCGCAGGAATCGAGGTGCCGAGAATGGCGGCACTTTTTTCGTCTTTGACCTGAATGTCAAGTCCTGCAAGACCTGCCATGGAGGCATACAATTGATGGGTGTGAATAACGAAGTTGCATTCGGGGCGAAGTCTGTAGCAGGATGCATGAATGCCCTTTTCGGAAGACGGTTTGACGTCGCCGTCATAGGTGCAGTCTGCAATGCTGACAAGAACAATTTCATCGGGAGTCAGGGCATTGTATTCCCGTCCGCTGGGGGTGATTACAAAATGTGTGTCGCTGACACGGCAACTGACATTGCCCCATGTACGGGCAATCAGGCCGCATTTGACAAGTTGTTTTCCTGCCTCAATGACAGCCAATTTTGCTTCGAGAATATCCATTGCTTTACCTCTTATTTGTTGAGAAGTTCAACCGTTGCAAAGACCTTGTCGAATCTGGTCAGTGCTTCGTCAATGAGTTCAGGTGTGTAAGCAGCACTGGTATACAGACGGCTGCCTGCAAGCGTTACAAGACCTTCTGCCATGTAAGCAGCACCCATGTGGGTCATTTCAGCCTTGCGTACATCGGTTGCCTTGATGACACCGGGGATGGTCCACGGCTTCTTCCAGTTGATGGAGAAGTGCATGGTGCCGACGGTTTCAAGATGGCAGATGGAGCCTTCGTTGAATGCTACGAAGGGAAGGTTGTACTTGCGGATGAGTTCCTGCAAGCCCTTGGTAAGACGGTCACCCATCTGACCAGCCTTCTGGCAAGCATTGGTGCGGTCGATTTCTTCGAGAGTGTAGTAACCTGCACAGCAGGAAAGCGGATTGGCAGTCATGGTGCCGCCGGTAAATGCCTTTTTGATCTTCATGCCGGAATCATCAAGACCGGCACCGAGATACTTCATGTATTCCTTCTTGCCGCCGACGCCGCCTGCACCCGGATAGCCGCCTGCGATAACCTTGCCGAAAATGGTCAGGTCGGGAGATACGCCGAAGTAACCCTGGGCACCTGCCATGCCGATACGGAAGCCGGTAACGACTTCATCGAAGATAAGCAATGCGCCGTATTTGCGGCAAAGTCTTTCAACGCCTTTGTTGAAGTCGAAATCAAGCGGAGTTGTACCGCTTTCGGGACCGACCGGTTCAATAAAGACAGCAGCCGTGCCGCCTTTAAACTGGTTTGCTCTGAGCTTTCTTTCGAGGTCTTCCAGGTCATTGGGGAAAAATTCCTGCGTATGCTTGAACAGATAAAGCGGAACACCGTTTGCCTGTGTGAATTTGGAACCGGGAACACGAATGCCGTAACCGAGCTGGTCAGACCAACCGTGGTAGGCACCGCCCATTTTAATGATATTCTTTTTGCCTGTTGCAAGACGAGCAACACGAACCGCTGTCATGCAAGCTTCTGTGCCGGAACCCTGCATACGGAACATCTGAACCGTTTCAACGGAATCAGAGATTTTCTTTGCAAGTTTGTATTCAAATTCATGGAACAGACCGGTAGAAGGACCGCAGGTGTTCAAAAGGTCGATAACCTGTTCACGAATCTGGGGCGGGTTGGAGCCGAGAACGGTCGGGCCGCCTGCCTGCAGGAAGTCAAAATACTTGTTGCCGTCGATATCATAAAGGAAGCAGTCTTCTGCCTTTGTGAATACAAGCGGGAACGGATAGTTGAAAGCAAGGTTGTGCTGAACGCCGCCGGGAATAACTTCGCGGGCCTCTGAGATCATTGCCTTGGAAGTTGCACACTTTGCTTCGAAATAGTTGTCAACATAAGCGGCAAGAGCTTCTTTGCTGACCGAATAAATCGGCTTTGCAATGAGTTCATCAAGTGCCTTGTTGACAGCCGTAGTGTCATGGTAATCGGAAATAGCGAAACGAGTGTCCATAGGTACAAAAGCCTCCATAATAAAATAATACAATTATAAATATAACATACTTTGCGGTTGTTTTCAATAACAAAAACCCCAAATAATGTTAAATATTTGTTACATTTTCAGCTGTTTTTGTAAACAAATAATGCCTTTGGGGGTGATATCCACACATCCGTAGCACCCGTCAGCCAGCGAGCCCGGATTGAAAAAATGAATGCCGTTTTCATAAATGTCGGTCGGTATGTGTGTATGGCCGAATAAAACAAGGTTGTATTGTTGCATCTGTGCAAATAAGCCGAGTTTGTCAAGCCCGAATTTTACATTGTAAAGATGTCCGTGGGTTGCAAAAATGCGCACACCGTCAAAAGTAACGGATTGCGTATCGTTCAATTCCTGACGAAAAGCGGAATCGCAGTTGCCGCGGACAAGAAAAAATGTGCGCGGGTCACAGTCTTTCAGAAAAATCATGTCTGCAGCACCGTCCCCGAGATGAAAAACCGCATCGGCTGTCGGTTCGGATTTTAAAACAGATGCCAGGCGTTCTTTTCGGGAATGGGAATCGGATATAACAAGCAAGCGCATAAAAAAACCTTCTTTCACATAAACATATACCATTAAGGAGGGATCATCTTGCAAGATAATCGTATTGAAACACTTCTGCAGATGCTGGCAGGGAAGTCGACGGTGAATGAACAAAATGTAAAGAACAATATGGTCAATTCACTTTCAGACGAACAGAAAGCCTTGTTCAACAAAGCACTATCCGACCGTAATACGGCACAGCAATTACTGCAAACACCGCAGGCGATGGAAATTCTGAAAAAATTACAAGGCAACGGTGGTAAAAATGGATCTGAATGATCTGCTGTCTTCATTGAGTGATGAAGATATGAAACAGCTGCAGGAAACCGCCACACAACTGCTGGGCAATATGCAAAATAATGAAAGCGCATCCGGTAACAGCAGCCGTATGGCAGATTTGTTTGGCGGCAATAATCCGCTGGCAGATCCGAAAGTGCTCAGCGGCCTGTCCCGTTATTTCGGAAAAATGAATGAAAAAGACAATCGCAGTGATTTTTTGTATGCACTTAAACCGTTACTGAGCGAAACCAGGCGCAGTAAGGTGGATGAGGCTGTCAATATTCTGCGGGTTCTGAAGATGATGCGTATGCTCAGGGAGGGCGGGTTGCTTGGCTGATTATTCGTATGCACAACTTTCGCAGATGCAACAGGAAGCCGTGCAACGTGTGCGTGAAATGCGCAAAAAGGCGAAATCTGCCGCCGAAGATGCCGCACGGCAATTTTCTGAAACCGGACAGTCACAACAAACAGCAGATGTGGCAACATCGGGGCCGAAAGTGCAGTGCATTGCCTCACAAACGGGGCATTGTTGCAAAAAACGGGAAAATACATCCGATATGATTTCAAAACTGTTTGCGGGCAAAGGAATTCAGGCTGACGATACGGATAAAGCATTGATTCTGTCCGTTTGCTTTTTGCTCTATGCTGAACATGCGGATGAAGAACTGATTCTTGCGTTACTGTATTTGTTGACATGATTATACAAAAATTTCCCGTTGCTGTAAAGAGAACGGAAGCGGGTTTTGTCGAAAAATAACAAACAAAATGCAATAAATGTTGCATAGCGCGTTTCTGCTTGTATAAAAATCGGCAATATATACAAAAGAAAGCGATAAAGATTGGCGGCGTAAAATGACGGGTTCATATTTAAGACATAATGTATTCATAGACTGTTCATAAAAATGTGATAAGATTTTGATTGTTATAACTTTATGAAAGTGAGTGTATCATATGTTTGAAGTCCTTTTGGGATATCTTTCCGAAATTTCTGAATTTATCAATTACATCATTGACGCCATTAAGTCCATTGTTTTCGCGGCTCAGGGAAAAGAAGAGCCCACAAGCGCGCAGGATGACGAAGCTTTGTTGCAGAGTAAAAGTCTTTACAATGACTGATTTTTTCTGCATTTGACCGTTCGGGATAAATCCGGACGGTTTTTTCGTCAATGTGCTTGAAATCAAATGCAGAAAACTGTTCATTTTTACGAACTTTTTTTCTTTGGCAATATTCATAAAAAGTTAATTGACATACAGGATTTCTTTTGCTAAAATAGATAAGAAATAATGCGGATTTATATCCGTAAAAAGTTTAGGAGGAATGCATTTTGGCTAATATGAATTTGACAGATGCAAAAACCTTGGCATATATCAATATGTATGCCGTTCTCGGAACGCTCGAAAATCTTTGCGAACTCGATCCGCAGGCAAGAGCACTTCTCAAAAACAAAAAGCCGCTTTCGATCGGTATGATCGTCAAGGGCGGCCCTTCTGCAACACTGACCTTCAAAAACGGTTACTGCCGTATGACCGATGGTGTTGACAAGTGCGATATTCTTCTTCCGTTCGGCTCCTGCGAAAAGTTCAACGGCATGATCGACGGTACCGTAACACCGATCCCCTGCAAGGGCTTTACACACATTGCTTTCTTGCTCAAGAGTTTTATTCCGTTGACAGACTTGTTGAGCAAATATATGCGTCCCGATCCTGAAGATCTCAAAGATGAACGCTTCTTTGAAATCAGCACTTCTTTGATGTTCTACACCATCACCGTTGCTCTTTCCCAGATCGGTAACAATGATGAAATCGGCAAATTCAGTGCAGATCACATTGTGGACGGCGATATCAAAGTTGCTATCAGTGGCGGCCCCGCAGCCACCATCCGTGTCTGCAATCACCGCATGATCACCATCAAAAAGGCACCTGAAAATTACCGTGCAATCATGGAATTCACAAGCATCAAACTTGCCCGCGACTTGTTTGACGGCAATGTCAATGCCGTTGCCTGTATCGGACAGGGAACGATCATCATGGGCGGTATGATCTCCATGGTCGATAATATCAATCGTATTCTCGATCGTGTTGCACTCTATCTTGCGTAAGGAGGAAGAAAAATATGGCATCCAATCATTACAATTACGATAAAAGCCATGCTCTGTTTGAGAGAGCTTGCAAAGTGATTCCCTCCGGTCTTTACGGCCATCAGGGTCCTGCAGAAGGTTGCTGGATTCCTCCCACATCCTGGCCGTTCTTCACCGAAAAGGCCCAAGGCTCCTATTTCTGGGACGTCGACGGCAATAAGTTCATCGACTACATGTGCGCATACGGCCCCAACGTTCTGGGTTACAATGATCCCGATGTTGATGCTGCAGCCATGGCACAGATGAAACTTGAAAACTGCGTCACCACCCCCTCCACCAAGATCGTGGAATTCGCAGAAGTGATGGTCGATACCGTTGCAAGTGCCGACTGGGCATTCTTTATGAAGAACGGTAACGATACCACACAGGGCGCTATCATGTGCGCACGTGCACACACCCACCGCAAGAAGATCATCTTCGTCAACGGTTTCTATCACGGTGTTTCCATGTGGACACAGAAAGTTGACTATCCCGGTGTTATCCCCGAAGACGTTGCCAACAACCTGTATGTTGACTGGAACGACTATGAAGCACTTGAAAAACTTGTAGCGGAAAACGAAGGCGAGATCGCTGCTTTCATTTCCACACCTTACATGCACGGCAACTTTGTAGACAACGTACTTCCTGCTGACGGTTATTGGCAGAAAGTCCGCAAACTCTGCACCGAAAAAGGTATCGTCCTGATTGTGGACGACGTCCGTGCAGGTTTCCGTCTTGATACGGCAGGTTCCGACCATTATTACGGATTTGAAGCTGATATGATCTGCTTCTGTAAAGCTCTTGCAAACGGCTGGAACGTATCCTGCCTTTGCGGTAAAGAGTTCCTGAAATCTGCTATGAGCGGTCTGAGCTACACCGGTTCTTATTGGATGAGCGCAGTTCCTTTTGCAGCAGGTATTGCTTGTATTAATAAAATGAAAGAACTCAATGCACCCAAACTGTTCCGTGAAAGAGGTCTTATGCTGACCGAAGGCCTCAAGGCTGCAGCCGCCAACAACGGCTTCCACATGGTCGTATCGGGTGAACCGTCCTTGTTCTATCTGCGTCTTGCAGATGACGACAGCCTTCTGATCCATCAGGATTGGGTACAGGAAATGGTTCACAGAGGTATTTATCTGACCTCTCACCACAACCACTTCATCAATGCTTCCCTGACCGAAGAAGACATCAAGCGCACCATCGAAGTTGCGGAAGATGCCTTCCATGCAATCAGACCGAAGTATCAGTAATTTTTGTTTAATCGGCGGTTGCCTCACGCAACCGCCCCTTGATAAATATTTATTAGGAGGAATATTCTATGTCTCTTTCAAAGGCCGAATGGCTGGCACTTGAAAAGAAAGTTGACGAGCTTCGTAATCTGACGCTTGATACAACTTATTGGGCCGGTAGCGGACACATCGGCGGCGGTATGAGTGTTCTTGATATCATGACCGTTTGCTACTACAAGTATATGAACATTAAGGTTGACGATCCCCAGTGGGCAGATCGTGACCGCTTCATTCTCAGTAAGGGTCATGCGGCAGTTGCTTATGCTCCCGTACTTTGCGATCTTGGTTTTAATGATAAAGAAATGCTGAAGACCTTCAACCTTTCCGGTTCCAAGATGGGTATGCACCTTGACTCCAACAAGGTTGTCGGTGCCGATGCTTCCACCGGCTCTCTCGGTCACGGTCTTTCCATTGCCGTCGGTACGGCTCTTGCAGCCCGTGTAACCGGCAAGGACTACATGACTTTCTGCGTGCTTGGTGATGGTGAATGTGACGAAGGTTCTAACTGGGAAGCAGCCATGACAGCGGCTCACTACAAAGTAACCAATCTTATTTCTTTTGTTGACCGCAATAAGTGCATGATCGACGGCAGAACGGAAGATGTTAAGAATCTTGAACCCTTCTGCGACAAGTGGACTGCATTCGGTTTCATCGTAAAGGAAATCGACGGCAACAACATCAAAGAACTCTGCGAAGCCATCGACTTTGCATATGAAAACCACAAGAACGGCGGCACACAGCCCGTCATGATCGTCTGCAACACCCTCAAGGGTTGCGGTATCGACTTCATTGAAGACGATTACACATGGCACTACGGTGCATTCGACGATGATCGTTACGAAAGAGGCAAGAAGGCTCTTGCCGAAACCTATAAGAAGCGTGTTGCACGCGCAGAAAAGGAGGGTGCATAAGTTATGGCAGGCGGAATGACCTATACTGCAATTGAATCCACACAGCTTTCCACATCCGAAATTTACGGACAGGCACTTGTGGAACTCGGCAGAGAGCACAATGACGTTGTGGCTCTCACTGCGGACCTTGCAAAGTCCACCAAGATCGGTGATTTCATGAAGGAATTCCCCGACAGATTCTTTAACGTCGGTATTGCTGAACAGGATATGTTCGGTGTTGCCGCAGGTATGGCAAGAGCGGGACTTGTGCCGTTCCTTTCCACTTTCTCTCAGTTCGCATCCTTCCGTGCGGCTGATCAGCTTCATACCGACCTTTGCTACCAGAATGTAAATGCAAAGGTTATTGCAACCCATTCGGGTACTTCCTTCGGTCAGGCAGGTTCCACACACCATGCAATCTGCGACCTTGCTGTTACCCGCTCCATTCCGAATCTGACCGTTATCGTTCCTGCTGACGGTTATGAAACCTATAACGCAGTTAAGGCTGCTTATGCAACACCCGGCCCGTTCTATATCCGTATCAACCGCGGTTTTGACCGCGTACTGTATGAAAACAGCGACTACGGTTTTGAGATCGGCAAAGCTGTTACCGTACACGAAGGTACCGATATTACCGTTATTGCCTGCGGTTCCTGTGTATTCCAGGCTGTTCAGGCTGCTGATTTCCTTGAAAAGGCAGAAGGCTTAAAGGTTCGTGTTATCAATATGCACACCATTAAGCCCCTTGACAAGGAAGCCATCCTCAAGGCTGTTATGGATACCCGCCGCATTATCACCGTTGAAGATCACAGCATCATCGGCGGTCTCGGTTCTGCTGTTGCTGAAGTTGTTGTTGAATCCGGTAAGGGCTGTGCATTCAAGAAACTCGGCGCAAATGACAAGTTTGCCCCCATCGGTCTGCATGAAGATATTATGGCTGACCTCGGTATTGATGCAAACGGTATCATTGAAGCTGTCAGAGAAGTCATGAAGAAGGACTTCGAAGAAGACGACAACTGGGACGACGAAATGTAATCGCTCCGGCATCTCACACGAAAGGAAAGAGATTCAATGGCAGATAGAGAAGCCTTCTTAACAAATAAAATATTTCTGAATGCTGCTTTGCCGCTCTTGAAGGTCATCGCCGCTGACGTTCCGAATATCAACAAGATGTTCAAGAATGTCCACTGCGTTTATCAGGTAAGTTGTCTTGCTCCCGAAGCACCGGGCGGCAAGTATGCAATTCACTTTGTGGTCAATGGCGACGAATGGAAAATCCATCCTAAAATCGAACCCAGACCCATGGTTGAACTTGAATTCAAGAGTGTTGAAGCACTCAACGCATTCTTTAAGGGCAAAATCGGCCCCGCAACCCTGCCCAAAATGAAGGGTGTTACCAAACATCCCGCTGCATTTGCCGCATTCATGGCAGCACTGCTGAAAATGGCAGGACTGCTCGGTATGACCGTACCGCCCGAAGATGAAGACACCAAGCGTCTGCTTGTCAAGTGCTACTTCTATCTTCTGAGCGCAGGTATCAGCCAGCTTAACAAAAACGGTCACGAAGAAGTGCACGAATGGGCACTCAAGAGCCCCGACCGTGTTTATGCATTCGCAGTGCAGGATGAGCCCACTGTCAGCGCATTCATCCGTGTTAAGGCAGGTAAATCCCGCTCCGGTAAAGGCGAATACAAACGTGCTATGCCGTTCTTCACCCTTAAATTCCGTGACCTTGATGCCGCTCTCGGTACGCTTATGTCCATTGACGACATGCTCGAAGCTACCAAGGCAGGTAAAATCATCATGGAAGGTGCTCCCGAATTCGGCGCACAGATCGGCGGATATATGCTGCTTGTCGGCGCTTTGGCAAAATAATTTAAAAACTTTTTTGAAAGGGCTGTCTGTAACAAGACAGTCCTTTTTTTCTGTTGCCGAAAGCCCGATTTTTGTCAAAGCGCAAACATTGACAAAAAAACGCAAAAGGTGTACAATAATAAACATAGTTAAAACACGAGAGAGGGAACACTGTGGCAAGAAAAGAAGATTTGCGTTTTATCCGCACGAACAGAAAACTTTATGAAACATTTTTTGATCTGATCGCAGATGATCTGATCGAAAATCTGAGCATAACCGATATCTGTGAAGCGGCTGAAATCAACCGCGCAACTTTTTATAAGCACTTTAATGATCGCAAAGAATTTGTATTTTATTGTATCGGTCAGAAAGTACGGGAACTTCGTCTGGAACGCACCGGCAGAGAAAATGTCAATGCTGCAACCATTCTTGAAGACTGTGTCCGCGATGTGTACGCATTTCTGCGTTTTATGACAGAATTGAATGCTGACAATCTCAAGCCGGATACCGATACGGTTCACCTCATATATGACGGTCTGATGGCTTTTTATCTTGCTGAATTTTCCGCCTATTATGCCAAATCAAAACGGATTGTAAGTGTCGACAAGGAAGTATTTGCCGCCTACCGGGTCGGATCTTTGTTGACAACTGCCTTTTTTGCTTTGATGAAAGGTGAGGACAGTATCAGTGTAAATGCTTGTGAAGAAATAATTGCAACATTTGTTACCAAAATGAAAGAATTTGAATAAGCAAAAGACCTGCAACCAATCGGTTTGCAGGTCTTTTAACTCTCTGACGTAAAAAAGGAGGATTCATGCGAATCCTCCTTCATTTTATGCTCAATACTTTTTACGAGCAACGTAAGAAGTGTGCAGAATTTCGTGTGCTTTGTGGCTGTTGGGTTCGCCGAAGAATTCATCGTAAATCGCCTTCACATCGGGATTTTCGTGAGATTTGCGAACGGGAAGAGCCTTGTCGTCTGCATACAGACCTGCTGCGCGTTCTGCTCTGATGTCACGGAAGTTGTGAACAGATGCGGGCTGAATGGGCTGACCGCCGCCGTTTACACAGCCGCCGGGACAAGCCATGATTTCAATGAAATCGTAGGTCTTTTCGCCGCTCTTGATCATTTCAAGCAGTTTGCCTGCATTGGCAGTGCCGGAAACAACAGCAACTCTGATTTCATTGCCTGCGATGGTATAGGTTGCTTCTTTGATACCTGCAACGCCGCGGACATCGTGGAAATCAAGGGCAGTGAGTTCTTCCTTGGTCAGAACTTCGTAAGCGGTACGAAGTGCAGCTTCCATAACACCGCCGGTAGCACCGAAGATGGTGCCGGCGCCCGAACCGAGACCGAAGGGAGCATCATACTGTGCATCGGGAAGTTCTCTGAACAGAATGCCGGCCTTTTTGATCATTCTGGCAAGTTCACGAACGGTCAGAACTGCATCGATATCGGCAAGACCTTCAACAGCAGTGTGTTCTCTTCTTTCAGCTTCGAACTTCTTTGCAGTACAGGGCATTACGCTGACAACATAAATGTCTTTGGGATCAATACCCATCTTTTCTGCGTAGTAGGTCTTGGCAACCGAACCGAACATACCCTGCGGAGATTTGCAGGAGGAAAGGTTGGGAATGAATTCGGGATAGTAGGTTTCGCAATATTTGATCCAGCCGGGGGAGCAGGAAGTGATCAGCGGAAGGTTTTCTTTCTTGGTGTATCTGCCGAGGAATTCGGTAGCTTCTTCCATGATGGTAAGGTCAGCGCTGAAGTTGGTGTCGAACACACCGTCAAAGCCGAGAGCCTTGAGCGCAGCAACAAGCTTGCCGGTTACAACTGTACCCATTTCGTAGCCGAATTCTTCACCGAGGCCGACTCTGACTGCGGGTGCAGTCTGCACGATGACATGCTTTGCGGGATCGTTGAGCGCATCGAATACCTTCTGGGTGTCATCTCTTTCGGAAAGAGCACCGGTCGGGCAGACTGTGATGCACTGACCGCAGGAGATACAAGCGACATCTGCAAGGGGTTTTTCAAATGCACAAGCGATGTGCGTGTCGAAACCGCGGTCGTTTGCACCGATAACGCCGCAACCCTGGTTCTTTTCACAAGCGGCTACGCAACGACGGCAAAGGATGCACTTTTCGTTGTCGCGGTACATGTGAGCAGCACTGTTGTCGATAGCATATGCGGATTTTACACCTGCGAATGCATATTCATTTTCAATGCCGTAGTCGTGGCAGAGTTTCTGCAGTTCGCAGTTGCCCGAACGCACGCAGGAAAGGCATTCTCTTTTGTGGTTGGAGAGGATGAGTTTGAGCGTGGTTTTTCTGGATTCGATAACTTTGGGGGTATTGGTGAAGATTTCCATGCCTTCATTGACAGGGAAAACGCAAGCGGCAACAAGACTTCTTGCGCCCTTGACTTCAACAACACAGATACGGCAAGCGCCGATTTCGTTGATTTCTTTGAGATAGCAAAGTGTGGGAATTTCAATTCCTGCCATACGGGCAGCAGTCAGAATGGTGCTGCCGGCGGGAACGGTATAGTCTTTGCCGTTAATTTTGATATTTACATCAGCCATTGTATCCGTTCCTCCTTATTTCTTGGAAATTGCGCCGAACTTGCACTTTTCGATACAAGCGCCGCACTTGATGCACTTGGACTGGTCGATGACATGCGGATTCTTGACAGTACCGCTGATTGCGCCGACCGGGCAGACTCTGGAGCAGAGGGTACAGCCCTTGCACTTGTCGGCTTCGATCACGATGGAAAGAAGGCTCTTACAGACGCCTGCGGGGCACTTCTTGTCAACAACGTGAGCAATGTATTCATCTTTGAACTGCTTGTAGGTGGACAGAACCGGGTTGGGTGCTGTCTGACCGAGACCGCAGAGAGAGTTTTCTTTGATGTAGTAGCAAAGGCTTTCCATTTCGTCAAGATCAGCGAGGGTACCGTTGCCGCTGGTGATCTTTTCAAGAATTTCATACAGTCTCTTGGTACCGATACGGCAGGGAGTGCACTTACCGCAGGATTCATCAACCGTGAAATCAAGGAAGAACTTGGCAATGTCAACCATACAGGTGTCTTCGTCCATAACGATCAGACCGCCCGAACCCATCATAGCACCCTGTGCTACAAGGTTGTCGTAGTCGATCTGGATGTCAAGCAGGGAAGCGGGGAGACAGCCGCCGGAAGGACCGCCGGTCTGTGCAGCCTTGAACTTCTTGCCGTTGGGAATGCCGCCGCCGATGTCTTCGATGACTTCGCGAAGGGTGGTACCCATCGGAATTTCAACAAGACCGGTGTTGTTGATCTTACCGCCGAGTGCGAAGACCTTTGTTCCCTTGGACTTTTCGGTACCCATGGAGTTGAAGAATTCAGCACCCTTGAGGATGATCTGCGGAATATTTGCAAAGGTTTCAACGTTGTTTTCAGTGGTGGGCTTGCCGAACAGACCCTTGACTGCCGGATAAGGAGGACGCGGGCGCGGTTCACCGCGGTTGCCTTCGATGGAGGTCATCAAAGCGGTTTCTTCACCGCAGACGAATGCACCTGCACCCAGGCGGATGAACAGATCGAAGTCAAAACCGGAATCAAAAATGTTCTTACCGAGAAGACCGTATGCACGGGCATCGTCGATAGCTTTCTGCAGACGTGCAACAGCGATCGGATATTCCGCACGGACATAAACGTAACCTTCGGTAGCACCGGTAGCGTAGCCGCAGATGGTCATGGCTTCAACAAGGCAATGCGGGTCGCCTTCCAGAACGGAACGATCCATGAATGCACCGGGGTCGCCTTCGTCAGCGTTACATACAACATACTTCTGGTCAGCCTGATTCTTAGCCGTGAAGCTCCATTTGAGACCGGTGGGGAATCCGCCGCCGCCTCTGCCGCGAAGACCGGAATCCATAACGGTTTTGATGACTTCTTCGGGCGTCATTTCGGTCAGAGCCTTACCGAGGGCTGCATAACCGTCCATTGCAATGTATTCTTCAATGTTTTCAGGGTCGATAACACCGCAGTTGCGAAGAGCAACACGCTTCTGCTTGGAATAGAAACGGGTGTCACTCAGGGAAACATTACCCTTGACAACAGCATCCGCTGCAACATCTGTGTAAGCAAGGCGTTCAACAATACGACCCTTGAGAAGATGTTCTTCAACGATTTCTTTGACGTCGGATTCTTCTACTCTGCTGTAGAAAGTGCCGTCGGGATAAACAATAACAACAGGACCGAGTTCGCAAAGACCGAAACAACCGGTTTTAACGATTTTGATTTCATCTTCAAGACCGTTTTTTGCGATCTGTGCTTCAAATTCCGGAATGAGTTTGACACTGCCGGAAGAAGTACAGCCGGTGCCGCCGCAAATCAATACTTGAGCACGAACCATTTTTATACCTCCAAAATACCTTAAATATTGCTGACTGTGTATTCGTCGATGACTTTACCGCCGATGAGATGCTTTTCAATAACTTCTTTGGCTTTGTCGGGAGTCATCTTGACATAAGTGACCTTTTCTTTGTCTGCTTCGTAGATTTCAACAACGGGTTCAAACTGGCAGATGCCGATGCATCCGGTCTGGGATACGGTGACTTTGCCTGCAAGGTCGCGGTTGTTGATTTCTTCAACGAAGGTGCTCAGGACGGGTCTAGCGCCGGCTGCGATGCCGCAGGTTGCCATGCCGACAACAACGCGGATATCGCCGCTGCCTTCACGAAGAACGACTTTGCCCTGCATTTTTTCTCTGATTGCTGCAAGTTCTGCTAAAGACTTCATGTTTTACAGATCCTTTCATTGTGAATGTATATATTATTTTTTAAAAACCTAAATATTGTTCTTTGATGTAATCGCCGATCCATGCGATCACTTCAAAAGTGTCAAGCGGCACATCGTCTAAAACGGCTTTGAGTTCGTCGGTGTCGAGTGAAACACTGCCGTTGTCTTTGCTGTGCGTGTAGATCCAGTGAATATCGGGGCTGCCCTGAATGAGAATCGTCAGGGTCGAAGCGATATCTCCCAAAGGAGTGAAGTCCATGTGGGTCGGATCAAACACCGCCGTTACCACGGTGCCGTGGTCTTGCGGGTGTTCACTTTCGTGCTTTGACGAAATACTGAAGCTGCCGCCTGTTTGCTCCGCTGCAAGTTTGAACAGCGGAATGCCCAGACCGACTTTGCGCGTTGTGCGTGTTGTCGTGAACGGGTCGGTGACGTTGCGGACAAACTCTTCCTTCATGCCGCAACCGTTGTCCGTAATACAGATCTCAAAACGGTTGGCGGTTTCGGTCAGTTCGATTTTAATTATGTCCGCACCGGCTTTTATTGAATTCTGTGCGATGTCGAGAATATTCAAAGATAATTCTTTCATCTTTTTTATTCACCTCGCAGAAGACGGAAAATTTCTTTGCGGACCTTATCCGAAGAATAGGGTTCATCGTCGATTTCAAAGAATGCATCCTTGTCTCGGATGTCCCACAGATAATGCGCATCGGAAGAAACCAACAAGGTTTTTTCTTTGACGAGTGAAAATCTGTTTTTGTATTCCGTCTGTTTTTCTTTGTCGTGAAATTCCGCACAACGGAAGAACGGCTCTTCGGGGAAGGTACCGAGGGTGGCAATGACCCCGTTTGCCTCTCTGTCTATGTGTGCGGGATAGCAAATGCCGTTGTATTTTCCGACCGCATCGGGCACCTGCTCAATGGTGAGTAAGGTTGCATTGGAAAGAAGAAACTCCTCTTTGCCGATGATGTCGTCGTTTTCATCCATGATCTGCTGTTCACCGAAAATGTCGGGACGGTTTTTGATGCGGATTCGCTGTGTATCAACAAATTCGTCAAACCGCAATGCATCTTCGAGATTTTCAAACAGACAGACGATGTGAATGTCTTCTGCGGTCGTCAGTTCCATTCCCGCAATAGGGATGATCCCGTTTTTTCTTGCCGCTTTGTAAAATGCGGGACAGTTTTTGCAGGTATTGTGATCGGTCAATGCCATCACCTGTAAGCCAGCCAACGCACCCATGCCGGCAATGTTGTTCGGTGTCATGTCATCATCTCCGCAGGGAGAAAGACAGGAATGGATGTGAAAATCGTAATAATAACGGTTCATATATCGCAGGAAATTCTGACAGCCGTTTCAAACGCGGGAAGGGAAGTGCGTGCAATGTTCACATTCTTCGCTTCGGCTGTTTTCAGGACGTTTTCGTCCGGTGTGACATCTTCTGCCAGAATCACGAGGCTTACATCCGAAAGTGCAGCAACGGCGGCAATGTTGATGTTGGACATAATGGTGATCCACGCATTGTCTGCCTGTGCTCTGCCCATGACCCAACTCAACAGGTCACCGATGTAGCAACCTTTGACTTCGCGGTCGGGATCGGGCAGGGAAAGCGGAGCAAGACCGTATTTTTCAATCAGTGCATTCACAGTCATGTTTACTTTCCTCCTTTGCATTTTCTGCACATTTTCTTTGTGCAAGTACAACACAGTGGTCGATGCCGGGAATGAAGCCCTTGACAATGTCTTCGGCAAATGCACGGCAGGTCGGACAACCGCATGCGCCGCAGTCAATGTTGGGAAGCTGTGCACGCAATTTTTGAATCTGTGCCATCATGCGCATGGATTCGCCCATGTTGTCGCTGAGTCGGGAAATCGGGATGTAAGTTGGCAGGGATTCGGTGATGTATTCAGGGGGAATAAAACCGGCATCCTGCGGTAAGAAGTTTTTGGAAACGGGCATATAGCGTCTGACTGCCTGCAATCTTGTTTTGGCGATGAACGGATTTTCGATCGTCATGATCCCGCCGACACAGCCGCTGATGCAAGCGTTGAGCTCAATAAACTCAAGCTGCGGCGGCATATTGCCGTTTTCAATGGAATCGAGTACCTGATTGCAGTTCTGAATGCCGTCGGCATACAGATAATTGTCATTCAGAATCGCCGCACTCTCACCGCCCGTTGAAGCCCAGCCGATACCGATCATGCCGGATTCGCTTGTGAGTGTCGGGGGTTTGTCACGTTTCATAACGCCGATGAGCAGGAAGTAAATCTCGCTCATGGATACAACCACATCGATGTTGCTCTTGTAGTCACCGTAGCCGTTGCGGATGTAACTGACCTTTGCGGCACACGGAGAAATGAAGAACACGCCGATGTCTTCGTCTTTTAATTCGGGATGCTCCTGCTTTGCCTTTTGTTTTGCCTGAATGGCGGCAATTTCCATGGGCGGAAGCATGGGCATCAGATTGTCCTTTAAGTAAGGAAAACGCAGGGAAATAAGTCTTGCAATAACGGGACAGGCGGAACTGATAACGGGTTTTTTGATGCCTTCCGTTTTTAAATACAAACGCGTGTAGGCGGAAACCAGTTCAGCGGCTTTTGCCACTTCAAACACATCGTCAAAACCGATGTCAAGAAGTCCCTGCAACACACAGTCCACATCGTCAAGTCCTGCAAACTGACCGAACAGGGAAGGGGCCGGCAAAGCAATTTTCCATTTGTAGTGCATATAATGTTCAAGCTTGCTGCACATGGCTTTTTTTGCTTTGTGGGGACACACACGGATGCACTCGCCGCAATCGATACAGCGGTTGGTGTTGATTTCGGCATGTCCGTCCTTGATGCGGATGGCTTCCGTCGGGCAGTGGCGCACACAAGTGGTGCAACCCGTGCATTTTTCCTTATCGAGAACTACGGAATGTCTGTAATCGTTCAAAAAAATCACCTGTTAAGACAAAAATGTTCTTTTGTCAACTTAAATTCACGGACATTGTGATTTTTGTGCCTTCACCGACCACGGTTTCAATTTTCATGTCATCGGTGTAGCGTTTCATGTTCGGAAGTCCCATTCCGGCACCGAAACCGAGTGCACGGACATGGTCGTTCGCCGTGGAATAACCTTCCTGCATGGCAAGGTCAATATCCTTGATGCCGGGGCCTTTGTCGTCGAGGATAATTTCAATGCGATCTTCATATACATTGACATCCGCCACACCGCCGTGGGCATGGATGACCATGTTGATCTCACCTTCGTACATGGCGATGGAGACCTTACGAATGATTTCGGGGGAAAGACCGAGTTGGCGCATATTTTTTTTCATCTGCACCGAAGCCTGCCCTGCCGAAACGAAATTATCACCGTCCACCTCAAAGTGGAAGTTCAGAAATTCACTCATGCTTTTTGTTCTACGCCAAGACCGTTGGTGTAGAGTGTTCCGCAGGCTTCATACATACGCATGTCGCTCGAAAGAAGCACGATGCCGTTTTCTTCTGCGAATTCAATCATTTCCAAGGTCGGACGTTTGCTTCTTACAAAGACCACACAGCGCATATCCATCATTACTGCCGTGCGGATAACCTGAGAATTGACAAGTCCCGTCAGCAGAACAGCCTGGTCTTTGACGAATGCAAGCACATCGCTCATCATGTCGCTGCCGCAGGCAGAATGGACGGTGGTGTCAAGATGCTCTTCACCGCAAAGAATCTCGGCGTTGAGCAGGTTTTTGATCGTTTCAATATTCATATCATTGGCCCCTTTTGAATCGGGTTTTGATTATTCGTATTTTGCAAGGATGCCGGGGATCATATCTGTGGTCAGTCTGCCGTAAACATCATCATTGATCGTCATAACGGGCGCAAGACCGCAAGCGCCGATGCAGCGACAGGCTTCAACGGAATATTTGCCGTCAGCGGAGCATTCACCGGGCTGGATGCCGACGATCTCACAGATCTTGTCGAGCACATCGCCGCTGCCTTTGACGTAGCAAGCGGTACCAAGACAAACCGAAATGTTGTACTTGCCCTTGGGGGACAGTGCAAACTGTGCGTAGAAGGTGGCAACGCCGTAAACTTTTTCCATCGGAACGTTAAGACCTTCTGCGATCATCTGCTGTACCTCATAGGGAAGGTAACCGTAGATTTCCTGTGCTTCCTGCATAACAGCCATCAGACGGCTTTTGTCGCCGTTTGCTTCAGCAAGAACAGCCTGCAGTTTTGCAGCCTGTTCGGGGGTGCCGTTAAAGGGAAGGTTGCTGATTTTTTTCTGCATTTCTGAATATCCTCCATTCAAAAATAAAAAATAATAAAACAAATTCACGGTTTCGGGCAGACTTACCCCAACCCAAACCACAGTAGAGTATATCACTTTGTTAAATTTGTGTCAATAGTATAATAATAATAAATATAACAAAATGTGGCAATAATTTTATTCATCTTCTATAAATTTCACTTATTTACATTATTTTGACTGCAGATGCGGTCGATTGCTCGGTGCATAAAAATACAAACCGTATTCGCAGCGGTATCGCCGAATACGGTCTGTCGGGATTAAATTATCTTATTTAAATATTCGTCTGCCTCTTCTCTGTTTTTGAAAATGATGACATCTTTTTGCGGATAGTTGTTCAATAATTCCAAAACTTTCGGACGGCTTTGGGCGTTATAGTTTCTGATAAACTCCAGAAATTCCGCATCGTCTTCCGTTTCAATCCACGGCATATCGGAGCGCGGTTTTCCTTGTCTCTGTCTTATTCCGTCAATGCAAACTTCCATAGGATAGTCAAGAAAGAAAACCGTGTCACACTCTTTAAGGCGAAGTTCTATTGTAGAACCGTAGTTACCGTCGATGCTCCATTTGTCGGGCATAAGAACATTTTGCAATCTTTCAAGAAAAACTTCTTTGCTGACAGTTGTTTTATCGCTGTTCCATTTCAATAAATCAAGATGGTATAACGGCAGACTTGTCAGCGTGTGTAACGCTCTTGAAAATGTACTTTTCCCCGAACCGGGACAACCTATTACAATTACTTTGTTCATTTCTTCAAACCATCGATTACTTTAAATTCCATTTGTGTGTTCATCAAAATTAGCTTTGATAACCCGTCTTTCTTTTTCTGTCAGATTCCAGATATGAATACCTGTATCAGCAGTATTAAAGAAAAATCTACAGTCAACGGGCATATCAAATAGTGAACGATAAAGCTGGTTTATCATTCCGCCGTGCGAAACAATTGCTATCGTTTCGTCTGCCTGCGATTCACTTATCACTCTTGAAAGTGCATTTTCGGCTCTCTGCCTGAACTCCACCTGCGATTCCTGACCGTAAACAGCTTTATCAATGGGCAGATTCGGGACTTCGGGATATTTTTCTCTTACTACCGCACGGGGCAATCCCGCGAGAAGACCGTTGTTGAACTCCATTAAATTCTCATCAAAAGCAATAGGAATGCCGGTTTTGTCGGATACATGCTGTGCTGTTTGTTTCGCTCTTGTCAATGTGCTTGCATATATTTTTGAGATATCAAAGTTCTCGGCAACATAATTTGCCATAGCCTCAGCTTGTCTGTGTCCTCTTTCGGTTAACGCAAAGTCTGCTCTTCCTTCGTGAACATCAAGTAAATCTGCCTCGGATTCACCGTGACGAATTATAAGTAATTTCATAGTATCTCCTTATAAACTGTTGTAAAATGAAATATTATTTGCTTGCCAACTGTAAATCTATTGTGTCGTAAATAGTAATCTCTCCGCCGTGTTTGTTGATTACCTCTTCTATTTTTGAAAAGAATTCTGTCCGAATTGTTTCTTCAATAACGATATGGTCTGAATATGTACCGAGAAGCATTATATATTCTTTTGCAGTAAATGTGCGTGTACGGTAAAACAGCTTATATTGAATATCCGTAAACCCATATTTCTCTGCAATTAAAGCTCTATCGTGTGCTTGTTGTTCGGTGTATTCGGCAGGCGATTTAGGTTCTTTGTTGTGATATTTATAATAATATTCTGCATAGATTTGGTCAATTTTTTCTGACAGTGCAGGTTTGTCTTTGTCACGGTACGGGTGATTTGCAAAACGGGCAAAAACACCGCCGTTTTTCAGCATATCGTACACCTTTTTGTAACCGATTTCTTCGTCTATCCAATGAAAGGCAGAAGCGGAATAAATCAAATCATATTCGCCATTAAAATCAACATCTTCAAACTTTCCTGAAATTGCTGAAAAGTTTGGAAACTCCTTATATTTCTCACGGCAAATTTTGCAGAAGTTTTCACCGTAATCAACTGCAAGCAGGTTGCAACCCGTTTTAAGAATCGGCAATGTTGCCTGACCGCCTCCGATACCGATTTCAACAACACGGCTCAGGTTATTGATTGTTTTGTATTCGAAAATAGTCTGATACAATTCATCAACATATCCGGGGCGCAGTTTTTCATAAGAATCAGCAACCGTATCAAAAGTCCAATTCAACCCGTTATTTTTCATAATCATCCCTCAACAAAATCAATTAACTGTTTCAGATTATGTATTGTCCATTTATCATTATTTTCACCGCTTCTGTCAAGGTAAAATGCCGTAAAGCCCTGCTCTCTTGCTCCGTCTGCTTCTTCTTTACAATCGTCAACAAATATACTTTCAGATGCGAATACACCTTGTGCTTCAAGTGCAGCATTGAAAATAATTGGACTCGGCTTGCCTGCACCGACCAATGAGCTTGCAGTAAACGATGTGAAATACTTTGCAATACCGAGTTGCTGTAATGTGAATTCAAGTGACGGTGATGTGTCACTGATAACTCCCATTTTATAACCGTGATTTTTGAAATATTCAAGCGCCTCTACCGTTTCAGAAAATAATGCTCTGTCACTGTTACACCAAAGTTCATTCAGAAGCAATTCAGCCTTATTTTCAACATCTTCTGTAACACCTTCACCGACAAGCAAATGATAATAGTATCTCTTGAAAAACTCTTGCTCATCTTGAAGAGTTTTATACCAAGGTTTTCTGCCTTCGCTTGCGAGATGAAACAGCGACATCATTTTATCGTAATCAAGTTCAAACGGCTTGCCACTCCAACTGCTTATTTTCTTATCTCGCCACTCTTCTTTTTCAGCCGTGAAATACGTCAAAGTTCCGTCACGGTCAAAGAATATTGCTTTGTATTTTTTTAGTCCGCATTTTCTATAAATCTCCTCAATGCAAGGTGATTTATAAGTAATATAATCATCTATGCTGTCGGGGAATAACTTTGCACCTTCTTCTTTGACTTTACTATATTTCTGTACAGCTTCCGGATGATTTCTCAAATAATCTCTAAAAGAAATATGCCTATGAAGTTCTGCTGAAAATTCCGGACAAACATATAAATGATGCTTTGGCAAATCTGCATTGCCTTTGTAATCAAATGCTTCTCTGTCTTTTATGCCGAGATTTCCTTCGTGTATGTAACCAAGAGTTGCTAATCTTTCAACTATTGTATCAAATACAGAATAGTCTTTAATAACAATATCAATGTCAATAATAGGTTTCGCAGAAAGCCCCTCAACGGAGGTGCTGCCGATATGTTCAATGCCGATTATTATATCTTCTGCTGCAGGTAAAAGATGTTGTTTAATTGTCTCAAAATCTGTTTTCCATTGTTCGTTATACGGAACAACTATAACTCGTTTTGCCATTTTTACACCTCAGTTGTTAATCTTAATGAAATCACTCTATAACGCCTCCAATTAAAAAACTCCCCTGACAATAAATCAGAGGAGTTTAGGCAATCGCAATATGTGTAAACTTATTTTGCGGACAAAACAACATCTGATTTTATATATGAATTTGAACAATAAAGATAATACTTTGTCATTTTGTCCACCTGCCTTTCTTTTTCTTGCAATCAGTATAACACCGTCGGCTTGAAAAGTCAATATTTCGGAAAATTTGATAAATTTATAAAATCCTCTTGTAAAACGTTTCATTCGATTGTATAATAAATCTTTGGAATGAAAGATTTGGAGGTAAATACAATGAAAAAAGAAGTACTTATTGAAACATCCGCAAGACACGTTCATGTTTCCCGCGAAGCACTTGACATTCTTTTCGGTGAAGGCTATGAACTGACCAAGAAGAAAGACCTTTCCCAGCCCGGTCAGTACGCTTGCGAAGAAAGAGTTGCCGTGATCGGCCCCAAAGGTCAGTTCCCGGCAGTTTCCATTCTCGGCCCCGTGCGTCCCGCAACCCAGGTTGAAATTTCCGCTTCCGATGCCCGTTCTATCGGCGTTGTTGCTCCCGTTCGCGAATCCGGTGACATTGCAAACTCCGGTGCTTGCAAGATCGTCGGCCCCAAGGGTGAAGTTGAAATTGAAGACGGCGTGATCGTTGCAAAGAGACATATCCACATGACTCCTGCCGATGCCGAAAACTACGGCCTTGCAGACAAGCAGATTGTCAATGTCAAGATCGAATCTGCAGAACGCACCCTCATTTTCGGTGATGTTGTTGTTCGTGTGCATCCCAACTTTGCACTTGCCATGCACATCGACACCGATGAATCCAACGCTGTTATGCCCGCAGCCGGCACCATGGGTGAAATTCTTTAATTTAAAAACAAAAAATGAAGAGAGATGCGAGAACCGAGGTTTTCGCATCTCTTGATTTTTTTTGATTTTATTGACAAAAATCCATGCAATGTGATATAATATATATGAAATAACAGAAAGGAATAAACGGCAATGAAATATGTTAAACCGATAACAAGTGTTGTGTTGGCATTGATTTTGGGATTTACAGTTGTGTGTTTTACATACAAAAGTGTGAATGCAGAGAAAATTGACTCTGAAATCACAAAAGCCTTTGACGAAGGTGCAGAAACTGTTGCCGTTTATATTTGGTTGAGTGATATCGATCAGGATAGCGTGGATGCGGAAGTAAAAGAAAAAACAGGTTTAACGGAATGGAATTTAGAATCAGGTAGTCGTGATGCGGAAATGAAAAAAACAAACACATATATCAGTGAACGCAGAGCGATCGCCCGTGAAAAAATGGTTGCAAAGAACACGGCTTTTGTGGGTGAAGTCGGCATTGATGAAGAAGCAATTATTTTTCAAAGTGCCTATGCTCCTATGATCATTGCGGAATTGACAGAAAAACAAGTTAAAAAATTATCAAAGCGATCAGATGTTATTTCAATGAGCTTATATCATGAAGCTCGTGTTGTTGCTGAATGATATATATTTGCAGTTAAAAGGCTGTATCAAAAACATCTTTTATGATGTCTGATACAGCCTTTTACTGTTTAAATCAATTCTTCATCAATTACATTTGCCGCATTGTCCGAGCGGATGGAATCATAAAAATTATCATATTTATCTGCCCATTTTTTGACTTCATCGCGGTCATATTTTTCCGGCAGGGAAGACAGAATCGGCAAAAGTCTAGCCATCCAGACCGGCACATGCAGTACCTTGTTACGCAGTTCCTTATTGTCAAAAAAGCGCATCATCTTGTCTTTGATTACGCTGACACCGGCTTGCGTGATGAGTTCAACAAGGCCGTTTTCCGTTGCGGTCGCATCCATCATTTTCTGATTGATGATGTCTTCTTTGAGCAAAAATGCAACATCCTGTGTGGTCAGTTTTGTCATAAACACCTTTCCGAGTGCAATAATGGATGCATTTTTACCGATTTCCTTGAAAAAGTTATATTGATAACTCCACAGTGTTTTTGCGGTGTAAAAACTTTCAGTGTCTTCCATGATGGTTTTTGCAAGGATTTTACCTGCCTGCATGGCATAGCCGACACCCGAGCCCTTCATCGAATAGGTCATAAAGGCACTGTCACCGATGGCCGCATAACCGTCTGCCACAAGCACCGACAAGGGCTGTCGGACGGGGATATCAATTACATAACCGCCGCGAAGCAGAGTGTCACCCAACTGCGGATTTTCATGCTTCATTTTTTCGATTGTGATAACGGTATCCGCATCCGTATATTCACGAAAACGGGCAATCAGAACGTCCGTGTCTTTCTCGTTCGTGATCAGCCACTGCATGCCGACCGTGCCGTCTTCAAACACATACACCTTGTACGGCTCGGTCTGCGGGCAATCGGGATTTTTGTTGTAAAATGCACGGTATGTGTGCAACACATCATACGCTTCAAGCGTGCGTTCAATGTGTAACTTTGCCGGCAGTGCACGGCGTAAAGGGGAGTTGATACCGCACGCATCAATCACCATATCCGCATAAAAAGCCCCTTTGTCGGTCTGCACACCGCAGACTCTGCTGCCGAGAATGATTGGTTTTTCGACTTTTGTGTTGAAAATAAAATTGGCTCCCGCATCCATGGCAAGTTGCACAAGATACTGACACAGCACCTTGCGTTCAATCATAACCGTGTAACCGTCGTCGGGAACGACCTGCGAAATGTTGGGTGTCACCCCGTCGCCGATGCAAAGGGTGATGGGTGTTCTTTTAACAACATAACTCAGAGGAACGGGAATATCCGCCAATTCAAAGCAGTTTAAATTGACGGAATCAGGCTGATCCCAACCCATATTATAGCGGGAATGCGCTTCCAGAACCGTTACATCGACCCCGTTTTTGGCAAGGTGATATGCTGCCGCAAGACCGCCGTGGCCGCCGCCTGCAATCAGAATTTTTTCGTTCATGTTGCATTATCTCCTTTCGGTTTTGTTCTCAACGGGCAATCGCACCGTAAAAGCAGAGCCGATGCCCGGTTCACTTTCCACTTCGATCGTACCACCCGCCAGGGTGAGAATTTTTTTGACCAGTGCCAATCCCAGACCGTTGCCGGGGGTGGTGTGGGACGGATCCCCCTGATAGAATTTATCAAAAATATGTTCCTGTGTTTCTTTGGTCATACCGATGCCGGTATCTTTGATACAGACAAGAACTTCGTTGGCTGTTTGGGTGGCTTTTACCTGCAGACTGCCGTTTTGCGGAGTGAATTTCACTGCATTGCCGAACAGATTGTTCCACACGTGTGCCAAAAGATCTTCATTGCTGCAATAGTTGATTTCCTCAAGATCCATATCAATGTCGAGGTTTTTTGTACTCCATGACTCCTCAAACAATAACAGACAGCGGCGCAGTTGCTCATCAAGGCTGTATTCTTGCTGTTCAGGAATAATTTGCTGTTTTTCGAGCCTTGTCAGCAACAAAATTTCATCGGACAAATCGGCAAGTCTTGCGGATTCTTCATAGATGATCTTTAAAAAATCATTGCGTTGCTCTTCGCTGACTTCTCCTGCATACAACTGCTTTGCCATGCCTTTTATGGAAGCGATGGGGGTTTTGAATTCATGCGAAAAATTGGAAATAAAATCTTTTCGCATAAGTTCTGTGTTTCGCAGTTCCGCGGTCATGGCATTGAAACTGTCTTCAAGCTGTGCAATGGTCAGATTTTCGCCGAGTTGACGGCTGATTGGTTCAACTTTGGCCGTGTAATCGCCCTTTTTAACCTGTTCCATGGCTTTTCGCAGGTTGTCAATGGGTTGCAGAAAGAAGCGGGATAACAGAATTGCTCCCACCGAGCCGATGGCGGTACTGGCAATAAAAAGCAACACAATCAGTATGAGTGATGTCAATCTCCAGACGCGGAAAAAACCGTTCTGCAACAAAAAGATAAATGCAACACCTGTCAGTATATTTGCCGCAAGAAAGCAGACAAATACACCGAAAGAAAGTTTTGTGCTCAGTTTACGGTTGTTCATTGTTTTTCCTCGCTGATAACGGCTTTGTATCCCAGCCCCCGTACGGTGATGATTCTGAAATCGGGATTGTTGCCGAATTTTTCACGCAGACGGTTGATATGTACATCCACCGTACGTTCCTCGCTGTCGGTGTCCATACTCCATATTTCCTCCATCAACTGTGCACGTGTAAAGGTTTTATTGGGGTAGGAGAGAAGTTTATAAAGCACAAGGAATTCTTTACGCGGCAGAATCGTTTCGGTGTTGTTTTCGGTCACGCTGAACGAATCGTACAGCAGTTTTGTGTTGCCGATGACCAAGGCTTTGTCAGCACTGATGCGTGCACGTCGGAGCAATGCCTTGATGCGAAGCAGAAATTCCTGCTCGTCAATGGGCTTGACCATGTAATCGTCCGTTCCCGATAAAAAACCTTCCCGCTTGTCGGCAGGTGTGTCTTTTGCGGAAATCATCAGAATCGGCACCTGAATATCGGCATCGCGAAGTTCTTTTGCAAATGTAAAGCCGTCCATATTCGGCATCATCACATCTAAAATAATCAGATCGACGTGCTGTTTTTCAAGAATTTTCAATGCCTGCAGACCGTCTTCGGCAAGAATGGGCGTATAGTGTTCCTTGCGCAGAATAAAGTCATACAGTTTGCGTGCGTTTTCGTTATCTTCCGCAACAAGAATATTGATCACGGCATGACACCTCTTTTTTTTGCATTTGATTTTTTTGTACCACAACAATTTTAATATTCGGTTAATTCCTTTTTCAGTATACCACATTTTACCGAAAAAGAAAAGACTTGTTAAAAATATTCAAGTTGACTTATCGGAAATAATTTGCTATATTGGTTACATCTGAAATAAATCGGAGGGTATTATGAGAAAGAATCAGAATCAAAATCAAAAAGTGTATGCACTCATGCTTGTTATGACCATGCTGTGCATGCTGTTTGCATTCCCCGTCAGTGCGCAGGAAGCACCTGTTGCAGACGAAGTCAACACCGACGCAGTGCTGTATGCGCTTGAAAATCCAGCAGACGGCGCCGTAACGGACGGTGACGAAATCGCAAAAGAAGAAATCACCGACGGCGATGCCGCACTGACCGACGGTGATGCAGTCATTACCATCGGTGCAGACGATGAAACCGGCGAAGGCGAAGAAGAAGTTTTCCAAGGCAATGCAATCGGCAAATGGCTCGACAAGACTTTCAGAAATCTTGACTATGCCGTGTTCACCGCTGTTACAAAACTTCACAGCGAAGTGATGAATGTTATCGTAAGCACCTATACCGTGCTCGGCGACAGTGAGGTTGCCATTCCGTTGCTGATCGTCTGCGTGTTCCTTTGCTTCTTCAAAAAGACCCGCAGAGTCGGCATCACCGTTGCATTCGCAATTGTGCTCGGCACACTGTTCACCAATGTTATTCTCAAAAACGTTTGCGGCCGTGTCCGTCCTTATGTCAGCATGGCTGATGATCCCGTCTTCATGGGCTGGTACAACTTCGCAGGTGCACACACACCCAGCGAAAACAGCTTCCCCAGCGGCCACACCACCTGTGCATTTGAAATGGGTATGGCACTCTTCCTGAGCATGCGCAAAAAGAAGATCGCATGGATTTTCCCGGTTATGGCAGCAGGTGTCGGCTTCACAAGACTGTATCTGTGTGTCCACTACTTCACGGACGTTGTTGCCGGTGTTGTTGTCGGTACGCTTGCCGCTGTGATTGCTTACTCCATCATGAAAGCCATCCTCAACGCAATCGAAAACAAGCCCGCACTTCGCGACTTTGACCTTGCAGAAAAAATCAAAGGTCTGAAAAAAGCATAAATCAATTCCATAAAAAATAAAGCCTGCTTTTCACGGCAGGCTTTATTTTTTTTCTCAAATCATGTTGTTGCGTTGAAAATTACGTCAAATATTTCACCGGGCATATACACATAAGCTCTTGCCGATGTGCCTGCGAATTCGACATATCCGCCCTCAAAAAGTCGTATTCCGAGGGTCGTGCCGTCGTGCATCTGAAAGAACAGATGCGCCTGCTTACCGTTGTAGATCTCATGTGCCGACGCAGTGTCCGTCAGGTCAACAAATTCACTTGCTTTCAGGGTTTCAATAAACGCTTTTATGTCGCTGTCCGTCACTGTATCGAGCTGCTTGTAATTGCCTTTGCCGTAATCCCAGTCATTGTGCAGCTGATATAAAACGGATGTATAATTGTCCGTAATGTGCAGAAGATCTTCATACAGATCCGTACCCGTCTGCAGCCATATTCCGTTCAGGCAGTCAAAAAATTCAATGAAGGATCCGTTTTCAAGATGCATTACTGCCGCAAGGCGGAAAACAGGATCATACCCTTTGACCGTGTAAAAATTATACGGTGTGTTGGATGCAAACTGCCCTTCATAGTCTTTTTCATCCGACCAACAGGTGATTTTGTTGTTGCCTGTGCCGACATATTCACCCAACAGATCCTTGTGTTCGTTATATTCCATCGGGTGATCCCACAGATAATGCCCGACATAAATTCTGTCGTTGTATTTGACCATGGCGAGCATATCCGCCATTACATTTTCTTCAACAGGCTCGATTTTGATTTCGGGAATATACACACCGCTTTCTGCGGTTGCAGAGTTGCTTTCCTTTTCGGTGGTCTGCAATTGTGTGTTGACGGGGAAATTGTTGTTGTCGGGCGGTAAATCGGGTTCATGCTGCATAATTGAGCCGATTCCGAACACCGAGACGAGGCAAGCGGCAACGGAGATACAAGCCGTTATGATTTTTGTTTTTTTTCTTTTTTTCGTTTTGTGATTTTCATATTTTTCCAAAATGAGCTTTGTCTGTTCTTCATTCGAACGCATTTTCAATGCCCTCCTTTTTGCAGGCTTCTCTTAAAGAGTTCCTGGCATTGTAAGACAGATTCCGTATCTGCTTTTCACTCATTCTCAGCACCGCGCCCGCTTGCTTATAGGTCATTTCTTCAAAATACAAAAGTTGCAATACGGTTCGGTACTGCCCGGGTAATTTTTGCAGAGCGATATAGAGTTTTCGGTTTCTTTCTTCCTGCAAAAGCCGCAGTTCGGGCAGATCGGATGACGGCAGATCGGTTTTTATGTTGTCCAGAGAGATCTCCGGATATCTCTTCTGCTTACGTAAAAAGTCGATTGCCTTGTTTTGGGCAATGCGGAACAGCCATGTCTTAAAAGCTGATTCCTGCCTGAAAGAAGGTTTTTTGACAAGTAAATAAAGGAATGTGTCGGCGGCAAGGTCTTCGGCGCAGGCGGAATCCTTTACAAAGCCGTATAAGAATAAAATCAGCCTTTCGTTGTAAATATTCACAAGTGCTCCCAACGCATCATTGTCGCCTTGCAGAAACCGACGGTACAGTTCATTGCTCTTGTCCATGTTTTCACTCCTTTCATCCTATAGACGAAAAACGGGAAAAATAGTCTTACAAAAATAAAAAAAATGGCATTGCCGCCTGCAAAACGCAGGCGAAAAAACGGGATTTCTGCATATACTGTCTTTGAGGTGAAATGTATGGATGCAAACAAAAAAAATAAAAAAAAGCATCGCGATCCCGTTATAAGCGAATCTGATATTCCGTCGGTGGAACTTTTCCATGAAAAACTACTTGCTTCTTCGCAGATTGAAAAACCCGTAACCGATGTGTACGATGTGTTTGACAATGACCTTGCAAGAGATAATATGGAAAACGATATGCCCGAGCCTGAAATTGAAGCAATGCGCCGTCTGTGGCCGTAAAATATAACAGAAGACCGTGTTTGTGCATTGTATCAAACACGGTCTTGCTTATTATTTAAAAAACAACTGCGTTTTGATGAATTCAATCAGCAGACTGAAAAATCCGATCAGGCGGTCGAAAATATTGCCGTCTTTCAGATAGGCTTTGTACAAATTGCTGTCTGCCATGGCACTGCTTACATCCAGATTCTCAATTGTTCCTTCTCCGCCGATTTCGCCGACAGAGAGCACAACATTATTAACTTCATCGCTGTTGAAACCGATTTTGAAATTGGTAATAGTTGAATTGAACTTTTTGTCTGCTTTGAATGCGGTGTGTTTGCCGCCGTTGGCGGAATACCAGTAAATAAAACAATCATGGAAGGTGCTTGCATCGTTTGAGGTGGTGCGGAAACCGATGCCGAATTGGTCACTGTAGCAATAGTCAAACCAGTTGTTGCCGTATTCAACCAAAAAGCCGCAGGAGTTTTCATAATCGGTGTAATCCGAATAATAAAGCGGATGAATATTGCGTAAGATGTTGCCTGCACTTTTTACATGCACACCCGTGAACACGTTGCCGATACGCATATTTGTCAACGTGTTGTCAAAGCCCTCGAGCAGAATACCGACCGATTCGGTCGTGCCTGTCCCGATGATGTTCACACCGAAAATGTCGGCATCCGAGGAGCCGCTGTTTGCACCGTGCATAATGTGCAGACCGATGACCGTATTTTTGATTGAAACATTGCGTACGGCTGTTTCTCTGCCGGAATTGATCGAAATGCCGTTAGCAACACCGTTTCCGTCAATGATGCCGCCCTCAAATGAATAATTGCTGCCGTTTGTGTGCGTGTTGTTGGCAGGGAATTTGCCGCCCAATTGCACAACGGCTTCACCTTTTTGCCAGTTTTCGCTTGCTTTGAGCACTGCAAAATCGGCAAGTTTCAGGGAAACCGCCTGTGTCGGCTCGGCAGGAGTATAAACAGGCGAAGACAACAGATATTCACCGTCGGGGAAAAAGATGGTGCGGTTCGGATTTTCGTCAATGACTTGCTGAATGGCAGTCGATAAATCTTCCCCGGTATCGGGTTGCACATAATCGGTAATCAAAAGATAGCCAGCCTCTTCATCGGCAGACAATGCATAAACCGGCAAACATGCAAATAACAAAATCGCACAAAGCACCGCCGAAAACAAACGCTTGTAAACACTTGTCTTTTTCATAAACACCCATCCTTTGCTTACATATATATTTTTATTCTATCACAATCTGTTTTGAATTGCAATGCAAAAAAAACAGATTGCAAAACTGCGAAAAAAGCAGTATGATAAAAACATCTTGTAATTTAAAAGACGGAGGAATACCATGCGAAATGATTTAGGCGCAAAGCCGATGCTTTATCCCATGCCTGTGCTGATTTTAGGCACTTACGATGAAAACGGAGTTCCCAATGCCATGAATGCGGCTTGGGGCGGTATCAGTGATTTTGAAGAAATCACTGTCAGCATCAGCGCAGGACACAAAACCGCCGCCAATGTGCTGAAAACAAAAGCATTCACCGTCAGTCCCGCGGATGTGAAAAACCTTGTTGCCGCCGATTTTGTCGGTGTGGTATCGGGTAACAAAGAGCCTGACAAAATCAAAAAAACAGGATGGACGGTTGCCAAAAGTGAAAAAGTCAATGCACCGATTTTCAATGAATTACCGTTGACACTTGAGTGCGAAATGATTTCTTACGACCCCGGAACCGATCGCCTTGTCGGCAAAATTGTCAATGTCAGTGCAGATGAATCCATCCTGACAGGCGGCAAAATTGACCTGACCAAATTTTGTCCCATCTGCTATGATCCCTCGGAGCACGGGTATTACACCATGGGTGAACGTGTCGGCAATGCTTTTGCAGACGGTAAACAGTTGCAGTAAGAATAAAAAGTGTGCAGATCGTTATTCTGATCATGCACACTTTTTTTAATATTTCATGTCGGGATATGTGTCAACAAGATGCGGAATACTGTTCATGTATTCCAGATGCACATCTCCGAATTTGCCTGTGCCTTCCTTGAAAAAAATAATTTTTGTGATGCCCGTGTTGTAGAAAGACGGGTCAAAAATCTGCTCATGCGAAAGCCCCAAAGCGGCATACAGCATAAATGTGTTGAAAGCAGCATGGGCGGCAACCATCACTTTTTCACCCTTGTAAAAGTGACGGCGGATATAGGAGATCGCCTCTTTCCCTCGCGCCAATAAAACGGCATCACTGTCGTCTTCACCGTAAAACATGATGCGTTCGGTTTCTTCTGTTTCAAAAGCACAAACCGCCTGCGGAAAATCAAGATTGATTTCTTTTATGGTTCTGCCTTTGGTATCTTCCCCCGTGTTGCATTCGGTGAAAACTTTATGTACCTGTACGGATTTTGCTCCGTTTGCGGGTTGATAAAAACGCACTGCCTCCGCCGTTTGCAAGGCTCTTCGCATACCGCTTGCAAACAGTGCATCCAAAGGGCAATCCGCAAAATAACGGCCTAAAAGTTCTGCCTGTTTTTCTCCTTTTTCGGTCAGGGGAGGGTCATGCTTCAGGTCGTTGCACAGTGCATCGGCAAGGCCTGCATTGCCCATGGATTCACCGTGGCGCACAAGATACAATTCGAGTTCAATGTTATCATCTTTCATTTTCTTTACCTTGTCAGTTCTCTGAGTTTTTGTTTGTCGATAATCTTTATTCCTTTTCGTGACACCTGCACGATGCCCTCGTTTGAGAAATATTTAAGCATTCTTGAAACCACTTCCCGCGCAGAACCCATGTACTTTGCAATCTGTTCATGTGTGAGTGTCAGGGTGTCGGTCTGCAATCTTGTTGCTTCATCATAAAGAAAAATGGCCAGTCTTTTGTCCAGACTCATAAACAGAATCTGTTGCATGACCCACATCACATCCGAAAAACGGCTGATCGCGGTTTCAAGTGCAAAGATTTTTACATTGGCATGTTTTTCGGAAATGCTCGCAAATGCGGTTCCTCCGACAATAAAGCATTCGCAGTCTTCTTCCGCATCGATCATCACATCGAATGTGATTGTCTGCAACACGCAGGAAGCCGCAAGCATGCACATATCACCCTCATGCAGGCGATAAAGCGTGATTTCCTTTCCGTCTTCGGACAAAATATATACCCGAAGACTTCCTTTGCGCACCATAAACACACCCGAGCATTCCGTACCGTCATGCAATGTGGTTCCTTTGGGGTAGCCGATTGCCACCGAATTGCGACACAAAAAATCCTTGTCCGCTTCATTCAGTTCTTCCCAAAACGGAAAAATTTCTTTGAATACAGGTTCAAACATCTGCCGCGCCATGATGTTTCCTTCTTTCGTGATTTTTATTTTTATTGTAAAAAAGATTATTCAAAAAGTCAACCGTTTTGTGATAAAGTCACGGAAACAAAAGCCTTTTTTCGGGTATACTGCAATCAGAAAGATAAAAGGAGGTTTCCTTATGAAGCATATATACGATATTCTCATCATCGGCGGCGGTCCCGCAGGTTATACGGCTGCATTGTATGCCGCAAGAGCCGGTCTTGATACGCTTGTTATTGAAAGAATGTCCGTCGGCGGGCAGATGGCTCTGACTGCAGACATCGACAATTATCCCGGCTTTGAAAACGGCATCGACGGCTTTGAACTCGGCTACAAAATGCAACAGGGAGCTGTTCGGTTCGGTGCAAAGACGGAATACACGGAAGTCAAAAGTGTTGATTTTTCCGAACCCGTCAAACTTGTGCAAACGGCAAACGGTGATTTTTATGCAAAAGCGGTCATCGTTGCAACGGGTGCAGACCCGCGCAAGCTCGGTGTTGAACGAGAAGCTCAACTGACGGGCAAAGGGGTTCACTATTGTGCACACTGCGACGGCAATTTCTACAGAAACAAAACGGTGGTCGTGGTCGGCGGCGGCAACACGGCGGCGGCAGATGCACTGTATCTGTCGCACCTTGCAAAAAAGGTGTATGTTGTGCACCGCAGAGATACGCTGAAAGCCACGAAAATCTACCACGAACCGCTGCTGAAAGCGGAAAATGTCGAATTTGTGTGGAACAGCAACATCGTCGAACTGCTTGGCGAAGAACGTTTGCAGAAAATCAAAGTGCGCGATGTGCACAGCGAGGAAGTTCGCGAAATCGAATGCGATGCGGTGTTTGTCAGTATCGGCAGAAACCCCGCTACGGCTCTGTTCAAAGATGTGCTTGATCTCGATGACGGCGGTTATGTCAATGCCGATGAGAGCACGAAAACGAACATTGAGGGCGTGTATGCCGTCGGCGATGTGCGTACGAAGGTTTTGCGGCAGGTCGTCACGGCGGTCGGCGACGGTGCGGTGGCCGTGCATTATGCAGAAGAATATCTTGCAAATCTGCAATAAAAAGATAGAAACCTGTGTTTTCTTGTGGTATACTGTCGGTAATACAAAGAAAAACGGAGAAAAACAATGCACACTTATTCTTATGTGAAAAAAGGCGAGTTTGCTTTTGTTGAAAAAGAAAAACCGAATATTCTGAATCCCCGTGATGCCGTTGTGCGGGTGACGATGGCAAGTATCTGTTCGAGTGATCTGCACATCAAACACGGTCATGTGCCCCGTGCCGTGCCCGGTGTTACGGTCGGGCACGAAATGGTCGGTATTGTGGAAGAAGTCGGCAGTGCGGTGGAAAACATTGCCGTCGGCGACCGCGTGACGGTCAATGTGGAAACGTTCTGCGGAGATTGTTTTTTCTGCAAAAACGGCTTTGTCAACAACTGTACCGATCAAAACGGCGGATGGTCGCTCGGTTGCCGCATCGACGGCGGGCAGGCAGAATATGTGCGTGTTCCGTTTGCAGACACGGGACTGAATAAGATCCCACCGCGAGTGACAGACTTGCAGGCATTGCTTGCGGGTGATGTGCTTGCAACGGGATACTGGGCAACCGAAATTTCCGAAATCAAGCAGGATGACACCGTGTTGATTCTCGGAGCAGGCCCGACGGGACTTTGCACATTGCTTTGTGTTTTGCTCAAAAAACCGCAGCGTGTTATTGTGTGTGAACAGGATGAAGAACGTATCCGCTTTGTGCATGAGCATTATCCGTCCGTGCTGACGGTCACACCCGATGCGGTGGAAAACTTTGTGAAGGATGTTTCCGACCACGGCGGTGCGGATGTTGTGATTGAGGTTGCAGGCGGGGAAGACACCTTTCAGACCGCATGGAAATGTGCCCGTCCGAATGCAATTGTGACGGTGGTTGCGTTATATGATAAACCGCAGATTTTGCCTTTGCCCGATATGTACGGCAAAAATCTGACCTTCAAAACAGGCGGCGTAGACGGTTGCAACTGTGACAAAATTCTGCAACTGATCGAAAAAGGCAAGCTTGATACTACTCCGCTGATTACGCATTTTTATCCGTTTGAAAAAATCGAAGAAGCCTATGAGGTCTTCGAAAACCGTACCGACGGTTGCATCAAAATTGCAATAACAATGTAAAAAAACAGGACTGTATCGCTTTTTGATACAGTCCTGTCTGCGTTATTTTGCAAGTTTCTCTTTCCAGTCGCTTTCCTTGAATCCGACCAAAACAAAATCATCACCGATCACCATCGGTCTTTTCACAAGCATCCCGTCCGTTGCAAGAAGGTTGATCTGTTCTTCATCGGTCATGGTTGGCAGTTTTGTTTTCAGATCCATGGATTTATACAGCAATCCGCTTGTGTTGAAAAATTTCTTTGTCGGCAATCCGCTTTTTGTATGCCATGCGGAAAGTTCCTGTGCGGTTGGATTGTTCAATTTTATATCACGAAAATCATATGCAATTGCGTTGTCATCCAGCCACTTTTTTGCTTTCTGACAGGTCGTGCATCTCGGGTAGCAAAGAAACGTAATCATCTTTTAAACCTCAATCAGTTCATATTCTCTTGTGCCGAAACCGCGTCCGTCTGCACAAACAAGGGTATGCAAGCCGTTTCTGCTTTCGATTCTTTCAACCAGATGCGGTTTGCCGGGATCACTGCAAGCATACACAAGGTCCACGCAGGCCTGATCGATGGCGATCGGATCGTCCGAAACAAGAATGCCGATATCCGCAATGCACGGATCTTCCGCAACCGCACAACAGTCGCAGTCCACACTCATGTTTTTCATCACGTTGATATACACCGCTTCGCCTTTAAAGAAGTCGGCAACACTCTTTGCGGCATCTGCCATGGATGCAAGAAACTCATCATGGTCGGATTCCCAGAATTTGTCGGGATCGCCCGCACCGTGAATATAAGATTTGCCGAACGAGGAAGCAAAGCCGATGGAGAGCTGCTTGACCGCACCGCCGAAACCGCCCATGGGATGACCTTTGAAATGCGAAAGCACAAGCAGACTGTCATAATTTTCAATATTTTTGCCGACATAATTCTTTTTGATAATCTTGCCGTCGGGGATTGCGAGTTCAAGGTCAGGGCCTTCGGCATCTAAAATATCTGTATCAAAATACTTTGTCCAACCGTGAAACGCAAACAGTTTTTTGTGTTTTTCGGTTGTGTTGCGTTCACCGTTGTAGGCGGTGTTGCATTCCACGACCGTGCCGTTGACATAATCAACCATGTCTTTCCAAAATTCGGGTTTCAGAAAGTTCTGATTTCCTTTTTCACCCGAATGTACCTTGACGGCAACTTTGCCGGATAAGTTTTTGCCGAGCAATTTATAAAGTTCCAATACTTTTGCGGAACTGATTTCGCGGGAAAAATACACTTTTGCAGCCATTTTATTTCCTCCGATGTCTTTTTCTTAAATTATATTATATCCCGAAACAAATGACAAGACCCTGCTTTGCATTTTTTTTGTTGACAAGTTTGTGTTATGCGTTTATTATTGATTTGAGAAAAGAAAAGGGGAGTTTGTTATGAGCAAATCATTGGAATACCTTAAGAATCTGACCCGCATTATGGAAGAAATTGCCGATAAACAGCTGTCAAATATCGATGCTTGCGGTGCGGCTTTTGCAAATGCACTCGAAAACGGGCACAATATTTTTCTGTTTGGCACGGGACATTCCCACATGCTTGCCGAAGAACTGTTCTACCGTGCAGGCGGTCTTGTGAATCTGCATCCCGTACTCGAAACGGTATTGATGTTGCATGAATCCGCCGCCAAAAGCACCGAAATCGAACGGTTACAGGGTTATGCTGATATTCTGTTTGACAGTTATGATATGAAAAAAGACGATGTCATTGTTATCATTTCCAATTCGGGCAGAAACGGTGTCTGCGTGGATATGGCACAGCTTGCCAAAGAAAAGGGAATGACCGTGGTGGCATTGACCAACCTCAATCATTCCAAATCCGCAACATCCCGCCATCCGAGCGGTAAAAAGTTGTATGAATTTGCCGATATTGTTCTTGATAACATGGGTTGCGTGGGCGATGCGAGCGTTTATTTTGAAGCCATCGGCAGAAATGCAGCCCCCACTTCCACTTCCGCAGGTGCGGCAATTCTCAATGCGGTCGTTGTTTCCTGCATCGAAAAAATGCTCTCTGACGGCTGTGTTCCCGATGTGTTCTCCAGCAGTAATGTAGACGGCGGCGATGCCATCAACGAAGCATTTATCAAGAAATACAAAGGACAGATCCGTTCACTGTAATGTGATTTAATAAAGAGAGGTTTTCTATATGGGCGCAGCAGGGGATGCAAACAGAAGTGTCCGCTTCACAAGACAACGGATCAGAACCGTATTTTTCAGCTTGTTGCAAGAAAAAAGCCTGCACAAGATAACGGTTGCGGAAATCGTTCGCAGGACGGATATCAGCCGTGCTACATTTTATTTGCATTATACGGATATTTATGATCTGGTACGAAAAACGGAAGCCGATATTATTGCTCAGGTCATTAGAGAGATCGAAAATTTTGATGAGGACAACTATGTTGTGGGAGAGTTCCCGATTGCAAAAAAAACATTTGCCGTTCTGATGAAATACGGCAAAGAAATGGAATTGCTGGTCGGAGAAAACGGGGATGTCAATTTTATGCCCGTCATGCAAAAGGCATTGCATGATTATTTTCTTACCCTTTTACAGCCCATGATCAAAGAGCAGGATAAACTTGAACTTGTCTTGTCTTTTCTGATCGGCGGTGTGTTGACGATGTTTTTTGATAATCTGAAATCAGCCAACCCGAAAGATGTGCACACGCTTGCCATGGTAGCCAACCGCTATCTGCGTGCCACAAATAAAATCATCGGTCTTCCGGAACTGGAACCCGATTAAAAAAACGGATGCAAAGCCAATGCCTTGCATCCGTTTTCTTATTTATTGATTCCATGCGGGAATGTAGGTTTCATATAATGCCATTCGCTCGCCGTAAGGATCATTGCAAACGGTATCATTTGTGTTGATGATCATGGTTGACCGTTGTTCGGCATCATACGGTGTCCAGTCCGCGGACGGTGTTCCGTATTTTGCAAAGTCCCCCCAATAAGTACGCATGCGTGTTCCCACTGCATCATCCGCTTTGAATCCGAACGGACGCAATTTTATGGGCCCGAGTTTCAGACTGACATCAAACAGAACGGGAATTTCCGTGCAATGGAAGGAACCCAGATTCAGCATCTTCACAAGAACCGATTCATAGTCATAACGATAGGAGTAGACTTCGGTGGATTGTGAAAGATTGTCGGCAAGCTGTGTCAGCGGAAAACGATACATTCTTTCCGTTGTCAGTGTAATAAGAGAATCTGTGGACGGGAAGCCGATTCCTTTTGTCACGCTTGCTTTCAGTTCATCCGAATAGCCGGGCATTGCAACCTCGTGTGCAAACGGAATCAATGTCAACGGAGGCAGAACAAAGAACAAAAACAGCGATGCTTCGTCCTTGTTGCAGCCGAGCAGTACCTTTTTGTCGGTGTTCTTCACCTGTGAAGGATGGCAGACCAGAAATTCACCGTCAATCACGGGGTTGTAAATGCAATCAATGCCTGATTTCATGAATTTTTTGACATCCAGTTCGCTGTTGCATGAAACAAGCTGTTTTGCAGGCATGGAAATCAGTTCTTCCGCGGTCGGTTCATCCATCAGTTGCATCCATGTTTTGGTCAGTTCTTTTGCCTGTGCAGGGGAATAGAATGAATCTCCGCAAGCACTCTGGGCAATAATTTTGTCAAAGTATGCATCAGCAGAGGGAATGCTCAGCAATGCGGTTGCAAGCGCTGCCCCTGCCGATTGACCGAATACGGTCACATTGTCGGGATTACCGCCGAAGTTTCCTATGTTTTCATGAACCCACTGCAGTGCAAAAACAATGTCACGCAAGCCGTTGTTGACAGTTGCACCGGGAATCACATCACGCAAATCAATGAATCCGCAAACATTCAGACGGTAGTTTGCCGAAACGATGATGCAACCCGTTTCGTTTGCCATGGTTTCCATGTTGTAATACATTTTGTTGATGCCACCCGTTGCATAAGAACCGCCATAGATCCAGAACATGACTGCAAGCGGTTGGTCTGTGTCTGTATCAGGTACCCAGATGTTCAGACGTAATGAATCCTCACTCTGCTTTTTCTCGCTGTAATTGTTCTGAATCGGATCTTTCGGCTGTGTGGTTGCATCCAGAATGCCGTCCCATTCCGGCGGTGCCTTCGGAGGTAAAAAGCGAAGTTCACCGATCGTGGGAGCCGCATAGGGGATGCCCAAATAACACATTCCGCCATCGTAGGTTTTTCCCATAACCTGCCCGTATGTTGTGCTGACTGCTGCATTGCTGTCGATTGCACTTGCAAGTGAAGGCATCCAACACATCATAAGCAGCATGAAAGCAGCAAGAAATGCGATCAGTTTTTTTGATTTTTGCATGGTCATACACTTCCTTTCAATAAAATTATAAATCAGCATATATAAAATTCCAATTTACAATTGAAAATGGAGTGTACAGAAATAGACACTTCTGTTTATATTGTCTTTTTGGTTTTTGCAAAAATGTGCCCCGCAAGAGCATTCTTACGGGGCGAATCGTTGTAATTGCAAATTATTCGGCAAAATGATGTGCAAAGGTTGCAACACCGTCGGAGCCGATGCTGAGGGTGGAGCCGCCCTGCAGGCCTTCTTCATAATAGCAAGCCTTGCCGAGCTTCAGACCGTAGGAAAGTCTGACACCTTCATAAACAAAGGATGCGTTGCAGACATGGTCATGACCGAAAATCATGTTCTTGGTGCTGCCGAGTGCAAGCACGGTATCCATGAAGTGATTGTTCACGGCACCGGGGCAGGGCGTTTCGTGAATGACACCGAAGGAGCCTTCCGCATAGGGGCCTGTGAAGCAATCGTTTTCTTTGTCATAGTATTTTTCCCAAGTTGTTTTCATTTCATAAACGGGAATGTGCATGATTGCAGTGCTTTCCACAACATGACCTGCTTCGGCGGCGATGCCGTTGACTGCCCATTCATACCATTCGATCTGGTTGTTCCAGAGATGGTCGTAACCCTCAACCGTGTTGCCGTTTTCATCGGTAAATGTGCCGTTGTTGTGGGTATCCATCATGAACAATGTGTGGATGACCTTGCCGTTTTCGGTCACATTGATCACATAGTTGCCGTGACCCATATCTGCGGGACCGAACTTCCACAGGCAATTTTCAGCCTGATCAAACAGGTATGCACACCAGAATTCGCTGATGCAGCCCTGGCCGTCATGGTTGCCCATTACGGGAGCCCAAGGAATATCGAACGAATCAACAAAGTTGACAAGGTTGATGTAGGCAAGTGTTGCCCATGCGTTGTCGCCGGAAAGGGTGATCAGGTCGGGCTGAATTTCTTCCACAAGCTTTGTGATCATTGCTTCGGATTCAGCACCCATGCCGCTGTAATATTCCATGTCGTCCAGCTGCACATCGGCAAGGTTGAGCACAACAAAATCCTTGGCGGGATCTTTTTCGAGCTCAATTGCATATTCGGCGGTGTAAGCCTGATCTGCAGACCAATCTTCATAAAAAGTCTTGTCATAACTGTCTGTGATCGGTACCAGAATCTGCGGAAGCAGTGTGATGAAAGCAACGATCATTTTGAATACTGCCATAATTTGTGCCATAAAAATATATCCTCCTTTTATTTTGCCGATTTATTTTACACCTTTTTTGAAGCGATTGCAATTGAAAAATCGGGAATAATCGTTTTATCGGCATTACAGACAAATATTGTTATTTCTGTTTGTGCAGAATGATGAAAACAGATCATACTTTTTTTTGTTGAAATTTGCTTACTTGTTCGTTATAATATATATGGAGGTGTTTTTAATGAAAAAACTTTTACTTGCAAGTTTAATTCTTTGTATGCTCCTTTTTGTTGCGTGCGGCAACCAGTCGGATCCGACCGAACCCGCAGACCAACCCACTCAAAATATGCTTGAAGAGGATGCTCAGCCGACGATTGCCGACGAAATGCAGGAAGAATCAACCGAAGCGAAGCAGGAAATCCGCGGAACGGTTGACGGTAATACCTATCGCAATGAATTTATCGGAATTGAAATTACATTGGATGATACATGGACATTCTATAATGACGAGCAGATTGCTGCGCTGTACGGTCTGACTGCAGACCGAGCCGGAGAGGATTTTGCAAATCTGATCGAAAATTCTCCTGTTGTTTATGATATGTATGCAATGGCTGCAAACCAAGTGAATAACATCGGTATCAATCTCGAAAAAGTGGATGCTGTTTTGCTTGAAACCATGGATCTTGCCGCGAATCTGCAGAAGTCGGTTGACATTATCAAGACCAGTTATGAAAACATGGGTTATTCCGATATTCAGACCGAAATCAGCACGGTTGAAATTGACGGACAGGAATTTGACTGCTTGAACGTCTCCGTTTCTGTCGGCGGTATGATCATGAATCAGACAACCGTTTCGATCAAGTGCGGTGACTATCTTGCCAGCCTTGCCCTAACGGCATTGGGTGAAGATTCTCTTGCAGAAATCCTTAACAGCATTTCTCTGATTGACTGATTTTTATTTTTTTAATTTTCAATTACTCGCGGATGCCGCTTCAACGGCATCCCTTTTTGTTTCCATTTTTTTTCATTGATATTCATTGCCGTTTTGCTCAAACTACAACTGCAAACGCAAGAAAAACACTTGAAGGAGTGAAACAGCAATGTCCAACAATAAGAACAGTCT
>SVOJ01000014.1 GCA_015066385.1 Oscillospiraceae bacterium | reverse complement strand
CCAAAACTCGTTCGCTGTATTTCCCGATCCCTCGGTCGCTGCTCTTCGTCTTCTCAAGCTCTCTTCGGTGTGTTCCTCAGTGCTCGTTAGTTATACACCTTTTTCGGCCATTTGTCAAGCCTTTTTTTGAACTTTTTTCAACTTTTTTGTCGTTTTTTAAAACGGTGCCGGGTGTTTCAAGATTCCTCATTCACAGCCGCCGCACTCCGCTTTTGTCGACACTTTCAAGTGCCTCCACAACGGCTTGTGTATACATACTATTTTTGGACAATATATCTTGCAGTGGCACCAGTGCAAATGCCCGTTCAAACAGACGCGGATGCGGCACGGTCAATTCCTCGGTTTCCCTTTCCTGTCCTTCAAAAAGCAGAACATCAATATCAATAATACGCGGTGCATTGCGAAAAGTACGTTCTCTGCCGAGTGCAGATTCGATTCCCAAACAAGCACCGAGCAATGCTTCGGGGCTCAGATCGCAGGATACCCTGACACACAGATTGATAAAATCCGGCTGATCAAGATAGCCGACAGGGGCTGTCACATAATACGGAGAAATAGCATCCACCGACAGCATCGGCACATGATTGAGTGCATCCACAGCCTTTGCAAGCTGCTGTGCGGCATCACCTAAATTTGCACCAAGACCTAAATATGCAATTGACATTATTCTCTGCTCCTTTCGATTTCTACAGCAACAAAACCAAAATCCGCCTTGATGGGCGCTTCGGGTTTACGCAATGTCACTTTAACTGCCTGCACTTTTTCGAACTGTGCAAGAACACAATCCGCAACAACCTGTGCGGCGCGTTCAATGAGATCGTATTTATTTTCGGTAAATACTTTTGTGACCGCTTTGACAATTTTTGCGTAATTGACAGTGTCATTCAGGTCATCAGTCTGCCCGGGTGCACGAAGGTCTGCAGCGCAGACAATATCCAGATAAAAATTCTGTCCGTCTTCTTTTTCTTCGGGATTGACACCGTGGTATGCAAATATATGAAGATTATTTATTATTATTTTATCCATAGATAGTCAAATCCTTTCAAACATTTTTTTGTGTTCTTTGACATCATGCACACGCACAATGCAACTTCCCTTTTCTGTTGCGATTCGGTCAAACAACAATGTCCCATGTAAACGCTCGCCCGGTTCTTTAACGTTTGTCAATTCGCCGACAAACCGCTTGCGCGACAATGCCGTCATCAAAAACGAGCCGCGTGTATCGAGTTTTTCAAGGTTATCAAGAAGTTCTTTGTTCTGCATGGCATTTTTGGAAAAACCGAAGCCGGGATCAAACATCAGCTGTTGCGGTAAAACACCCACTGCGGTTGCTTTATTATAATAATCATTTATAAATGTCTGCACGGCTGACACAACCCCATTGGGATATTCAACTTCGTTTGCAGATGCACCGACCGTATGCACGGCAATCCAGCCCGCACGATACCTGCAGACAACTTCTGCCATTTCTGCCGAAAATTCTCCGACATGATTGATGATATCAACCCCGTTCTGTAAGGCGAGCTCTGCCACAGTCGGGCGGAAGGTATCAACCGAAATCGGGATTTTCAATTTCCCCTGCAAGGCTCGTAACACGGGGAGCAATCTGTCAATTTCTTCCTGCTCTGACACAAACGTTGCACCCGGTCGGGTGGAAACGGCACCGATGTCAATAAAATCCGCACCATCCTCCTGCATTTTCAAAGCCTGACGGACAGCATTTTCAACAGTAAAAAATCTGCCGCCGTCCGAAAAAGAATCGGGAGTGACATTGAGGATTCCCATTATATATATTTTATCATTATAATAGCACTTTCCGCGACACACAAAAGTCTGCATAGAGCACCTCCGTTTGCTCTATATTACAATGAAAAGAAAAAAAAGTCAACGTATCGGAATTTTTTCTTGTTTCTTATTGATTATTTCCCGCAAATGGTGTAAAATGTTAAGATGATAAAGAATATACTGGAGAAATATATATGAAAGCTGTTATTACTGTTACAGGCAAAGACAATGTAGGCATCATTGCAGGTGTCAGCGCACTGTGTGCGGACAAAGGTGCAAATATTCTTGACATTACACAGAGTGTTCTGAGTGAGTACTTTGCTATGATCATGCTTGCCGATATTGATGCACTGACCATCCCGTTTTCGGATTTTGTTGACATTCTTGCCGCATACGGCGATGAAAGAGGTCTCGTTGTCAGTGCTATGCATGAAGATATCTTCAACACCATGCACCACATCTGATGCGGAGGATAAACCATGCTTAATACCGCAGATATACTTGAAACCATCAGCATGATCCGTCAGGAAAACCTGGATATCCGCACCATCACGATGGGGATTTCCCTGTTTGACTGTGTGAGTGAAGACGAAAACCGTCTTTGCGACAAAATCTATGATAAAATCACAAAAAGCGCCGAACACCTTGTGCAGACAGGGATCGATATTGAAAAACAATACGGTATTCCCATTGTCAACAAGCGTGTTTCCGTCACTCCGCTTTCTTTGATCGGCGGCAACATCTCCCCCGACGCTTACATTAAAATCGCAAAAACGCTTGACCATGCGGCAGATACACTCGGCATCAACTTCATCGGCGGTTTTTCCGCACTCGTACATAAAGGCTTTACGGTCGGTGCACAGAATCTCATCAGCGTGATCCCCTATGCACTGCGCGACACAAACAAAGTCTGTTCTTCCGTCAATGTTGCAACCACAAAAGCGGGAATCAACATGGATGCCGTGAAACTGATGGGCAGCACCATCCGCAAAACGGCAGAATTGACCGCAGACCGTGATTCCATCGGCTGTGCAAAGCTGGTTGTGTTTGCAAATGTGCCGCAGGACAATCCGTTCATGGCGGGTGCCTTCCACGGCATCGGCGAACCCGAAACGGTGATCAACGTCGGCGTTTCCGGTCCCGGGGTTGTCAGTTCCGCGATTGAAAGAGCAGGCGACTGTGACCTTTCGACCCTTGCAGACATCATCAAGAAAACCGCATTCAAAATCACCCGTGTGGGTCAGTTGGTTGCAGGTGAAGCCGCAAGCAGACTCGGTGTTCCGTTCGGCATCGTTGACCTGTCTCTTGCCCCCACCCCTGCCATCGGTGACTCGGTTGCACGTATTCTTGAAAACATGGGGCTTGAAGTTTGCGGTTGCCACGGCACAACAGCAGCTCTTGCCATGCTCAATGACGCAGTCAAAAAAGGCGGTGTTATGGCATCGTCCCATGTCGGCGGTCTTTCGGGTGCTTTTATCCCTGTTTCCGAAGATGAGGGTATGATTGCAGCAGTTGCAAGCGGCAATCTTTCGATTGAAAAGTTAGAAGCCATGACAGCGGTCTGCTCGGTTGGTCTTGATATGATCGCCATTCCCGGTGACACCACGGAAGAAGTGATTTCCGCCATTATTGCAGATGAAATCTCCATCGGTGTTGCAAATACCAAAACCACAGCCGTGCGTGTGATTCCCGTCATCGGCAAGGATATCGGGGAAACGGTCAACTTCGGCGGACTGCTCGGCTATGCACCGATCATCCCGCTTCGTACCGCATCCCCCGCAAAGTTCATCCACCGCGGCGGCAGAATTCCCGCCCCCATCCACAGCCTGAAAAATTAAAAAACATATATACAAACAGGAGGAAAAAACAATGAAAAAGACAGCAAAAAAAGTGCTTTCCCTTGTATTGGCATTGAGCATGGTATTCACCATTGCATTCGGTGTCAGTGCATCACAGGAAATCACCGTCCCCACCCGTGACACATCCAACGTTGTCGTGACAGAAACCACCACAGCCGTAAACCGCATCTTCTATGAACTGTTCAACAAGATCATCTATGCTCTTGTCAGCGGCATCATGGCAATCTATCCCGATCCCGCCGACTGGAAATGGGCAAAGGATTACACCGCCGAAGGTTTCATGGACGGCAGAGACAATTATCAGACCGAAGCCGGTGAAAACAACAAATGGTCTTTGGGTTATGCCAGCGCAAGCCTTGTTCCCGATGATCTGACCGAACAGAAATACTACATCGGTCGCGACCTGACCGAACGCATTGCACAGGGTGTTTATGACGACATGCGCATTCGCAGCGTTGCCATGGACGACAACTCCGGCAACGGCATCGTTATTTACGCAGCAGTGGATACCCTCGGTGTCACCAATGCCGACACCATCTCCATCCGTAAGGGTGTTCTTGCATGGGCAGAAGAAAACGGCATTGATGTTGCAAATATCAACATCACCGCAACCCACAGCCATTCCGCACTCGACACACAGGGTGTTGCAACAGGCTCCATCTACAAGATTCTTGCAAACTCCTTTGCAAACCTGTTGCACATCAACGAATTGGTCGGCATGGAAAGTGCCACTGCATTCAAAAAGATGTTCATTGACAGAAGCATCAAAGCGGTTATTGCTTCCATTGAAAACATGACCGAAGGCACAATGAACTACGATAAGATCGACGCAAGTTATCACATTCATGACAAGCGCGACCTTGTGAAGGCAGAAGACATCCCCGAGATCGTCAGCATCCTCTTTACTCCCGATGACAGCAGCATCAATGAAACCTATTTCATCAACATCACCTGCCATCCCACCAGCTTCAGCGCAAGCAACGGCCTTGTTTCTTCCGACTACATTTACTGGCTTGATAAATACATCAATGAAAATTCCCCCGTTGCAAACGGTGACGGTGCAAACAGCATCGTCGTACAGGGTGCACTCGGCCAGGTTTCGAGAGACAATCTTGAATACGACACCACGGGCATGACCGAACACGAAGAAATGGGTGCTGAATCCAAAGCTCTCGGTGATGCTTTTGCAAAACTCATTCTCGCTGCCGACTACGACAACGAACTCGCCCCCATCCTCAACACTCTTGCAAATGAATTCCTCATCTCCCCCACCAACACCATCCTTGCTCTCGCATGCAAGGCAAGACTTGTCAACAACCAGATCTACCGCACCGGTATCGGCCCTATGAGTGCTGCTGTTGCAACCGAAATCGGTTATGTTGAATTCGGTCACGAAATCGCATTTGCAACCTTCCCCGTTGAACTGTATCCCGAAGTATTCTGGGGTGCAGACATCACAGGCAATGCAACATGGGACGGCACAGCTTGGGAATATCCCGCAATGCCCGAAATGATCGACGGTATCGAGCTGCACTGCATCAGCCTTTGCAATGATGCACTCGGCTATGTTGTAACCGACAACTACTTCGCATACATGGGTCACATCATCGGTGAAGAAATCGCTGACGAAATCCTTTCCCTCGGCGGCACCGCAGGTTCAACCATGATAAAAGAATTTGCTGTGATTGCAAATCAGGTCAACGCTTACAACGCCGAATAAAAAAATCAAAACATAAGCACCGCCGCTTGCATACGCAAGCGGCGGCTTTTTGTGTCATATCAAACCCATTTTATCTGATGCAAAGCAACAACAGAATCACCACACCCAGCACAATGCGGTAAATGCCGAATGCGCGGAAATCATGCTTTTTAATGTAGCTCATCAGGAATTTGATTACCAGTATCGACACGGCAAATGCAACCGCCATGCCGACAAGCAGAATCACAAGTTCGGGTGCCGAAAAATCAAGTCCGAATTTTAAAATCTTGATAGCACTGAGTCCGAACATAACAGGTACGGCAAGGAAGAAAGTGAATTCCGCCGCCGCCACGCGGGATACACCGATGATCAACGCACCGATGATGGTAGCCCCCGAACGGGATGTACCGGGGATAATGGACAGCACCTGAAACAGACCGATAAGCAATGCCGTTTTGTAGGTGATGTCATCAAGCGTTTCCGTTTTCGGGGTGCGCTTTTTGTTCCACAGTTCAACCGCAATAAAGGCAATACCGTACACGACCAATGCTGCGGCGATAACGGGTGGGGTGTGCAGATGTGCTTCGATCCAGTCATCGAACAACAGTGTCACAACCGCACCGGGCACGCAGGCAACCACGACCTTGAACCACACGGAAAAAATATCCTTGCGGATTTCAGGCTTTACATTTTTGTGCAATGTAAACGGAAACATCTTTTTCCAAAACAGCAGAACGACCGCAAGAATGGCCCCGAGCTGGATCACAACAAAAAACATTTCCTTGAATGCATCATCAGCATTCAGTTTCACAAACTCATCAACAATCAGCATATGCCCCGTACTGCTGACGGGAAGCCATTCCGTGATGCCTTCCACAACCCCTAACAGAATGACTTTCAGAATTTCAAAAAATGAAAGATCCATATTTCCTCCGATTTTTTAAATATACTATTATATTTATAATACCATACACTCTTCTGTAGTACAAGACTTTGTAAAAAAAAGGCTGTCCTTGCGGACAGCCGAAAAAAGGTTCACATTTTAATTGAGGGGATCCAGACCGACGGACAGACGAAGAATTGCACGGGCATCACCGGCGGTAACGGCACCGTCTCCGGTATAGTCGGCAGCTTTTTCATTTACACCGCTGAGCAATTCCAGACCGACGGAATGACGAAGTGCCGCACGGGCATCGTCGGATTTGATCAAACCGTCGCCTGTTGCATCGCCGAGAACAAATTCGGGTTCGCTGTTGTCAACAACCGTTACGGTGAAAGAGGCTTCGCAACCGAAGTAGCTGATTGTGATGGTCTGTTCACCGGCAACAGTCAGATCAAGACCGTTTACGATTTCAATCAGTGCATATCCGGTTTCGGACAGTTCTCTGGAGAATCCGCCGGCATAAACTTCTTTCACGACCCAACCTGTCAGATCAAGTTCTTCGTCGCTGTTCATGATGTATTCAACTTTATCGGGATTTTTTTCAATGACAATAGAATCGGGAACAGGAGCTTCATCCAGTTCGCCGGCCTCGTCGCCGCAGACTGCGCAGATATTGCCGTAATACCATACACCGTCAATTTCAACAGCAGTCAGTGCATATTTGTGTCCCGTTGCATCGGTTTCTTCACGAAGCACATAGTCACAGTTTTCGCAAGTGTAGCGTACAAGGCCTTTTGTGTCACAAGTGGACGCAATCAGAATTTCAGATACCTCCACGTGTTTCTTTTTTGCACTTTCGGAATAATCGCTCAGATACAAGCCGCACTTTGTGCAAGCATTAACCGTGAAGCCGATATCGGTACAAGTTGCCGCAACGGATACTTTCTGTGTTGCCCCGGAATGGCTGAAAAGAACATTCAGAACATTATCAACAATGGAGAGAAGTGCGGGAACGGTGTGCAAATTCAGAATGTTGCCCTGCTTGTTGTTCACGGCAAACAGACCGAGAATGCCTGCAATATCAAATTCATAAATATTTCCAAGAAGACCGTCAAAAATCAGCGTTTCGATATCAAGATTGAAAGAACCATAAGAAACGTCACTCAGGAAACTCCAGTCAAGAATTTCATTGAGCAGAACATTGAGTTTGTAGAACGGGCCGTAGTCATCATTCACAATACCGCGCTGGCCGTTGAGGTGATCGGTAACAGCAGGAATTCCCTTAACCATATCAATACCCCAGTCAGCGATTTCGTCAAGGAAAGCAACGCCGTCCCATTTTGCGGCTTTTGCGGCTTTGATATCGTCCATATCAAAATCAAAGAAGAAATTGTCACCGTTGAGTGCAAAACCGAACATAGCAGCATCGGCAGCCATGGAAAGGCAGATATTGCCCCAATCGGAGTTGCCGAGATCTTTCAGTGTAACGCCGTCAGCTTCAAAAATTTTGCTGTTCCATTCGGAAATATAATCATAAGTGTTTTCTGTTGTAAACATCACTTCATTGAATTCGATGAGCGCATAGTAAACAGCAAGTACTGCTGCTTCGCCCATGGTATCGATCTGTTCAACAACATCGATTTCTGCTGCATCAAGATGGAACCAGCCGGGATAGAAAATCTTCAGGATCCCGGGAGCAAGGTCTTTGAGTTCCTTGTCAGCTACGTATTCCTGCGTATACATGGAGAAATCAAATTCAGCAGGATCCAGAATAGCGGCCATTCTGGGAAGAATAAACTTGATCACCTTTTCAAGGTTTGCATTGAGGTTTTCGTTACCGCCTTTTTTGAGGTCAAGTTTAACAAGAATATCGTCTGCGATCAGTTTTTCAAACAGAGCAACAACAAGATTGTTGACTTCGGCAAAAATGCCGTTGGTTGCAAAATCAACTTTGCCGCCGAAATCTGTGTTGAAGTCAACAAAAGTGGCATCCATCTTGAAATACTGTGCAAGTGCATTGTCACCTGCATACTGTTTGATAACACCCATCAGATCATTCTGCAACACATCAAGCAGGAAACTGTCATACAAACGATCGCCGTAGTATGCAAGCAGATCATAAACAGGCTTATTCAGGAAATTATTGATTTCATCCGTATCAGCCGGCACGGAATCGGTCAGCATTTTCACAAGTGCCCCGATTGCCATCTGATCAACAGTCCAGTTCTTATAAGCGCTTTCCGCATGGGAAGACGCACCGTCGGGCGCACCGAGAAGCGAATCATACACAAGGTCTTTAATCATAACGGTGATTTCGCCGGCATAGCTGTTGACCTGGTCAGCAAGATTCCCTGCAACCGTACCGATAATACCGAGATTCAGATCACCGGTAAGGAATTTTCTGAAAATATTGGTGTTGTCTTTCAGGAATTGAATCAAATTATAGATGATCTGCAGATCGCCGGTTGATCTTCTGGACTGTGCAGAAGAACCGATCAGATTTTTTACAATGAGACTGTCGAGATTCAGATTTGCAATATCCCCGCCGGCAATCCCTTTAATGCCTTGCACAGAATTCAACGTTGCCAGAATACCATCAACCGAATTCAGATCCACCTCAAGACCGGGGATTGCATTAACGATATTCAGAATATCCGTACCGAGAGCCTCGTTAAGATTCTGCTCTGCAAGCATTTTGTCAAGGAAATTCATAACATATGTAGCTTTTGTGGAAGTTGCAATGTTGTCGTTGAACACATCTGTTCCTTCGGGAACTTCTGCTTTGATATCCTCAACAAAAGCACAGACAAAATTAAGTACCGAATCTGCGTAATACGTTTTTCTGTTATTGAGGGAGGTCAACAGCCAATCTATGAGACCGGCAAGGTTGGAAGGTTGAACCAATGACTCCAATGTCTGCACATTGGACGGGACGGCAGCACTCACGGGCACAGCGACGACGGAAAATACCATCACAACAGCCAACAGAATGCTGAGAAGTTTCTTGGACTTTTTCATGAGAGAATATCCTTTCTGCATTTCTTTTTTGCGAAACATAATCTGCGCTTCGCATTTGTTTCACAACTTATATTTTACATAAATATCAAAGCAAAAGCAACCTTTCCTTTGGTGGTAAAATAAACAATTATTAGCAACAAATTTTGTACAAAACATGAACAACGAGTCTATTTCCGCACAAATAATCCGACAAAACTGTCCTCAGATGGACAGCGATAAAAGCATATAACACAAAACACAAAAAAGTGTAACAAGCTTGTAACCTTTTACGACCAATCTCTTATCAATCTATCCATAAATCCGCTTTAGTGCTATAAAATTCTTTGGTAAAAACATAGAAAAGCATCAAAGAGAAGTTACAAAAAACTTTTTCTATTGATTTCGCGGGCATTTTGTAATATAATGCAGACGTTGTTTAAGTTAAGTTCAAAACAAGGAGGATCTGCGCAATGAAATTGCTTGAGAACCGTATCCTGCAAGACGGTACCGTACTTCCCGGCAATGTTCTGAAAGTGGATTCTTTTTTAAATCATCAGATTGACTACAAACTCATCAAAGCACTCGGTGAAGAGTTCTATAATACCTTTAAAGATACAGGCGTCACAAAAATTCTGACAGTGGAAGCATCAGGCATTGCAATTGCCTGCGCCGCTGCCGAGCATTTTGAGGTTCCTGTTGTATTTGCAAAAAAAGGCCATCACAAAAATGTCGGGAACGATGTTTTCACCGCTGATGTTTTTTCTTTCACTAAAGGGCTTACTTACACCGTTTCCGTATCAAAGAAATACCTCAATGCGCAGGACAAGGTGCTTGTGATTGATGATTTTCTTGCCGACGGACAGGCTTGCCTGGGGCTCAAAAGCATTTGCGAACAGGCAGGTGCCGAAGTGGTCGGTTTCGGTATCGCAATCGAAAAAGGTTTCCAGAACGGCGGCAAGCTGTTGCGTGAAACCGGCATTCCCGTTCAGTCTTTGGCAATTGTTGCTTCCATGACGGATGATTCCATCTGTTTTGCAAGCAATGATTGATGAAGAAATAAAACAGTCCAAAATTATTTTCATTGGAGGATGAACAAAGTGAAAAAGACCCTTAAGATTCTCGCACTTGTACTCTCTCTCTGCATGGTTATCGGCTGCTTCGCAGCTTGCGACAACACTGCAGACGACGAAACCCTCACCGACGGCAATGTTGTATCCGACGGCAATGTTGTATCCGACGGTAATGTTGTATCCGACGGTAATGTTGCAACCGAAGGCAATGTTTCCGACGGCAACGCAACCGCAGGCGATGCTGCTGATGATGTAGCTCTTGATTATTCCGATATCAAGGTTGGCTTCATTTTCCTGCATGCTCCCACGGACTCCACCTACGACAAGAACTTCATGAACGCTGTTGAAGAAGTACAGGCAAACCTCGGCCTCTCTGACGATCAGGTTATCGTTATGAGCGACATCGCTGAAAGTGAAGCTTGCTACGAAGCAGCGATGGACCTTGTTGACCAGGGTTGCAACATCGTTTTCGGCGATTCCTTCGGTCATGAAGACTACCTCATTCAGGCTGCTCTTGAATGCCAGGACGTTCAGTTCTGCCATGCAACCGGTGACAGCGCTCTTGCTGAAGATATCCCCAACTTCCACAATGCATTTGCTCACATCTATGAAGGCCGCTACGTTGCAGGTATCGTTGCAGGTATGAAACTCAACGAAATGATCGAAAACGGCGAATTCACTGCTGAAGAAGCAAAGATGGGTTATGTCGGTGCATTCCCCTATGCAGAAGTTATCTCCGGCTACACCTCTTTCTATCTTGGCGCAAAGTCTGTTTGCCCCTCCGTCACCATGGAAGTAAGATACACCAACTCCTGGTTTGACATCGACGCTGAAAGAACTTCCGCCATCGCTCTCATCGAAAGCGGCTGCAAGCTCATCAGCCAGCATGCTGACTCCGAAGGTGCTCCCAAGGCTTGTGAAGAATACGGCATTCCCAACGTTGCTTACAACGTAAACACCATCAACATGGGTCCGACTACTGCTCTTATTTCTTCCAAGATCAACTGGGCTCCCTACATGACCTACATGATCGACTGTGTTGTTAAGGGTGAAGCTATTGACACCGACTGGTGCGGCGGCTTCAACACCGGTTCCGTTGAACTGACCGAACTCAACACTGCTGTTGCCGCAGAAGGCACGCAGGAAGCAATCGACGCTGCTATCGAAGCATTCAAGAACGGCGAACTTCATGTTTATGATACCGCTACCTTCACCTACAACGGCGAAGCTCTTGCTGATGACTTCCAGGCTGACGTTGTTCCCGATGCAGCTTACACTGCAGACACTGATGTTGTTGTTGACGGTTACTTCGCTGAATCCACCTTCAGAAGTGCACCCTACTTCAGCATCATCATCGACGGCATCACTGCTGTTGTTGAAGGCTAATCCATAACCACCTGTAACCACGGGCGGAGCACCAATCCTGCTCCGCCCGAAGTTGTTTTTTCCGAGGTTTGAAAATACACACATTCCCTGCGTGCATTTTCAAGCACCGGAATATAAAAATGATATGGGAGGAAACCAAATGGAAAAAACGACCGTACCTGCCATCGAATTGCGTGGAATATGCAAATATTTCGGCAAAATCGTTGCAAACAAAAACGTGAACCTCATTGTTGAAAAAGGAGAAATTCTTTCCATTCTCGGCGAAAACGGTAGCGGCAAAACAACCCTCATGAACATGATCGCAGGCATTTATCAGCCCGACGACGGTGTGATTTTCATCAACGGACAAGAAGCATCCATCCACTCCCCCAAGGATGCCTTTTCCTACAAAATCGGCATGATTCATCAGCACTTCAAACTCATCGACGTATTTTCCGCCGCTGAAAACATTGTGCTGGGCATCAAAGAAAAAGGAAAATATGATCTGAAAAAAGAAAAAGAAAGCATTCGTGCCATCTGCGACAAATACGGATTTATCATCGATCTTGACAAAAAGATCTATGAAATGTCCGTTTCCGAAAAGCAGACCGTTGAAATTGTCAAGGTGCTTTACAGAGGTGCGGATATTCTGATTCTTGACGAACCGACTGCCGTCCTCACCCCGCAGGAAACAGTCAAACTGTTTGACGTTATGAGAGCGATGAAAAAAGACGGCAAGTCCATTGTTATCATCACACACAAACTCAATGAGGTTATGGAAATTTCCGACCGCGTTGCCGTTCTTCGCAAAGGTGAATCCGTCGGTTCTGTTATGACAAAGGACACCACTCCGGAAGAACTCACCGCTTTAATGGTCGGCAAAAAAGTGGAACTCAATATTGACCGCAGTGAACCGAAAAACTGCGAAGACCGCCTGATTATCAAAGACCTCAACTGTCGCAACCGCGAAGGCGCAAAAATCATCAGCAATGTGACCTTTACCGCAAAATCGGGCGAGATTTTCGGTATTGCAGGTATTGCAGGCAGCGGTCAGCGTGAACTGCTTGAATCCATTGCAGGTTTGCAAAAACTGGAAAGCGGTGAAATTCTTTACAACGATCCCTCCAGCGGAAAGCAGGAAAACCTGCGCAACAAAACCCCGATGCAAATTCGTCATCTCGGCGTGCGTTTGTCCTTTGTTCCCGAAGACAGACTCGGTATGGGACTTGTCGGCAATATGGACATTATCGACAACGTCATGCTCAGAAGTTATCGCAAGGGCCATTCGGCATTTCTTCGCAGAAAAGAACCGAAATCCCTGGCAGAAAAGATTATCCGTGATCTTGAAGTTGTCACCCCCGATGCAAAAACTCCCGTCCGCAGACTTTCGGGCGGTAATGTACAGAAAGTACTCGTCGGCCGAGAAATCGCTTCCGCACCGAAAGTACTGATGGTTGCCTACCCCGTCAGAGGTCTTGACATCAACTCCTCTTACACCATCTATAATCTGCTCAATGAACAAAAGAATGGCGGTGCATCCATTATCTTCGTCGGTGAAGACCTTGACGTTCTGATTGCCCTTTGTGACCGCATCATGGTCATCTGCGGCGGCAAAGTGACCGGCATTGTGGATGCAAGAACCACCACAAAAGAAGAAATCGGTCTTCTGATGACAAAAACAGGAGGTGAAGAACAATGAGTCATGTCGCACCGCATACCGAACCGATCATCCGTTTATCAAAACGCGATACCATGCCCGCATGGAAAGGCATCCTTGTCCGTATTCTCGGCATTCTGCTGGGTGTTGCATTAAGCTCCCTGTTCATTGTTCTGGTTACCGACCTCAACCCCATTGAAGTTTTTACATCTCTGTTTGACGGTTGTTTCGGCACCCCCAGACGAATCTGGAATTTATTCCAGAACACTGCTATCCTGCTGTGCATTTCGCTTGCCGTGACCCCCGCTTACAAAATGAAATTCTGGAACATCGGCGCGGAAGGCCAGGTCCTGATGGGTGCCGCCGCTACAGCGGCCTGCATGATCTATTTCGGCAACACCATCAATCAATGGTTGCTGATTCCCATTATGATCATTGCAAGTTTGTTTGCAGGCATGGTCTGGGGTATGATTCCCGCTTTCTTCAAAGCCTATTTCAACACCAATGAAACGCTTTTCACCCTGATGATGAACTATGTTGCAACGCAGATTGTCGCATTCCTCATCACCTATTGGGAAAATCCCAAAGGCTCCAACTCCGTCGGTGTTATCAATGCCGCAACAAAAGCCGGTTGGTTCCCCTACCTGTTCGGAAAACAATACCTCATCAATATCATTGTGGTGGTTTTGCTGACGGTGATCATGTACATCTACCTCAAATACAGTAAACACGGTTATGAAATCAGCGTTGTCGGCGAAAGTGAAAACACAGCCCGCTACATCGGTATCAACGTCAAAAAGGTCATTCTTCGCACCATGGCACTGTCGGGTGCATTGTGCGGTATTGCAGGCTTGTTGCTTGTTGCAGGTTCCGGCCACACCGTTTCCACCTCAACCGCAGGCGGCAGAGGCTTCACGGCCATTCTGGTTTCGTGGCTTGCAAAATTCAATCCTGCCGTTATGACATTGACTTCCTTCCTCATTGTTTTCTTTGAACGCGGTGCCGCACAGATTGCCACCGCATTCAGAATGAACGAAAGCCTTGCCGATATCATCACGGGCATCATCCTGTTCTTCATCATCGGCTCGGAATTCTTCCTGAACTACAAAGTGAATTTCAGACACAAGCACAAGGAGGTGGCATAAGAAATGGATATTGCTAAATTTGCAAGTTTTATCACCCAGGCAATCATTACGGGCATACCTCTTATGTACGGTGCCACCGGTGAAATGATTACCGAAAAATCCGGCAACCTCAACCTCGGTATTCCCGGCATCATGTATGTCGGCGGTATTTCGGGCGTGCTCGGCGGCTATTTCTGGGAAACCTACGGCGACAAGACCAATGCCGTTATGTGCATTCTTGTTCCCATGCTTTGTTCCCTGCTTGCCAGTGCCGCCATGGCATTCATCTACAGTTTCCTGACCATCACCCTTCGTGCCAACCAGAATGTTACAGGCCTTGTTCTGACCACATTCGGCATGGGTCTTGGTTCATTCATCGGCGGCTCACTGTCCACCATTCTCGATTCGGGCACCACGATTTCGCTGAATGCAACAGCAGCATTCTTCAAAAAGCCGCTTCCCTTTGCAGCTGACCTCGGCTTGTTCGGCAAAACATTCCTGTCTTTCGGTTTCCTTGCCTACCTTGCCGTGATCATTGCAATCATCGCCGCATTCATCCTGAAAAAGACCCGCGTCGGTCTGAATCTCAAAGCAGTCGGTGAAAACCCCGCAACCGCTGATGCCGCAGGCATCAACGTAACAGGCTACAAATATGCGGCCACCTGCCTCGGCGGTGCCATTGCAGGTCTTGGCGGACTTTACTATGTTATGGACTACGTCGGCGGCACATGGTCCAACGGCGGTTTCGGTGACAGAGGCTGGCTTGCCATCGCCATCGTTATCTTCTGCCTGTGGAAGCCTGACCTCGGCATTCTCGGCTCGGTTCTGTTCGGCGGCTTATACATTGTTTATATGTACATCGACAATCTGCCCCGTGCTGCACAGGAAATCTTCAAGATGCTGCCGTATCTTGTAACCATTCTCGTGTTGGTGCTTATCAGTGTCCGCAAAAAACGCGAAAATCAACCGCCCGCAAGTCTTGGTGTTTCGTACTTCCGAGAAGAAAGATAACAAATTTCACACCCACAAAAAGACACTGCAGTCCAAACGGATTGCAGTGTCTTTCTATATTTCGTTTATTCGTCAGCGGCAAGCAATCCACACCAACGGCCATACCAATACGGCAGCAGATAAATCGTGGGCAGGGTTGCTTCCATGGCATCTCTGCCGTCTGCACGGAAGGGATTGTCATCGAAATTATTAACAGGCTTTTCGTCATACGGCAGCGGATTCACAAGCTGCACCTCGCCGCCGAATGCAAGAGAAGCATCCGTCCATTCGAGTTCCTTGCGATGTGAATTCTTGATGGGACAATGCACAAACGACATCGGCAGTTCTTTGAGTGCCTGCACTGCGGCATCAAGGTCACAGCATTCGCCGTCTGCAAAATGACCGAAAATGATATTAAAGAACGGACAACGCTCAATGCGTTCATACTGCCAATGATGCAAAAGCCCCGTCAGCAGAAGTGCTTTCAGATGCGAATCATCCTCATAACGAAGATAGGTTGCCGTTGTCAGGAAGCCGAGATGATCATCAATGTGGTTTTCATGCTCATCTTCCATCTTGTGTTGCATGCAGTTGATGGCATAATGCTCGTCCTTGATCAGGCGTTTGTATTCGTCCATATACTTTTCATCGCCCGTCATGTGGTAGGTAACACGCAGCATGCAAAGCAGTTCAAAGGAGTTGATGCCGCGTTCATACCGCCAGAAATCAACACGGTTGAGTTCATGCGGTGCCCAATGCGCCCACGTGGTCGGCAGACCGTCTGCATCGCACAGGGTATAATCATGGCTCAGAATATGATCCATACAAGCACAGACTGTTTCGGCAATGTCCTTTTTCTCTGCTTCGTCTGCACACAGGTCATAGTAATAAGCCAATCCGAAGAAATGCCCTGCGGTTTCGTCGCTGGAGGTTTCACCTTTCCATTCAAGGTCGCCTTTTTCATCCTGTGTCAGATGCCACTCGGGATCGCCGTTGCCGTAACGATCTTCCCCGGGTCTGCGGTATGCTCTTGCAGGGAAACCGGGAATATCAGTCACAGTAAACAGTTTGAGCAATGCACGCATGGCGTTGCGGGCAAGATTGAGTGCGTGTTCATCTTTTGTAACAGCATATTTAAAAGCCATGGCTGCAAGGAATGAGCCCGTCCACAGACCATCATTGTCGCTGATTTCCACAGCACCGCTTTCAATGTTACCCCATTCGCTGAGCAAGCGGTAACTGAAATAATCTTCACGCAGATGATATTTTTCCGCGATCCTCTGGAAGTGTTCTGCTTTTTCGGAGAGTGTCATTTCCGTAAAGAAAATCTGTGCAACACCCTTGTCCGTACCGACCCAGATTTCGTCCTTGGTCGGATGTGCCCCAACAGCAGTTACCATATTTGAAGGCAACCAACGACCTTCTGTATAACAACTTCTGCGCACTCCTCTTTGCAGAATCAGACCGCCGTCTGTACCGATATAGCGGTTTCCGTTTGCGGCAATGGCAAGGGCTGTGATATTCCCGTCGGGCAGGTCTTTGATCTCTTTGGATGTATACCATGCACTTTTACCGTCGTACAAGGCAAGCCCGTCCTGTGTGCCGACAAAAAGATGTCCCCAACGATCGCTTGCGAGGGCAGTCACACGATCGGTCGGCATAGCAGACAAAGACGGCTCCACACCGCCCCAACGCGGTCTTTTGCCGTGCAATCCCAAAAGGGATTTACCGTTGAATACAAACACGCCGCCGTCACCGAATGCGGCAATATACTTGCCGTTCCCCATTTCGACTCTGCAATGACGAACCACGGTTCCGTCTTCAAAACGGAACAATTCGTCTGCCGTCAGAATCCATACCCTTTTTTCATCCTCTGCAAAACCTCTTGCTTCACTTGCAAAATTATTTGAAAAGATGATTTTACCATCCTTAATACGGTAAACCGTATTTTCATTCGCGCACCACAGTGTACTTTGCGAATCTGCAAAAAGAGCATTGACCTTGCCGCAGACAGCATCAAAAGGCACAAATGCGCCGTTCTTCATAAAAGAAAGCCCGTTTTCTGTGCCGATAAAAACCGTTTCGCCGTCAAATCCGCAACAAGTTACGGCTTCGGTTTTATACATACGGGAATCCGCCTGTTTATAAGTTCCTACATAAATTTGTTTGCTTTTCTTCATTGCACGTCCCCCTTTGGTCTTTTTATACATTATACAATTCCCGTCGGTAATTTTCAAGCCGTTTTTCACAGCAATTACAAAACAGCCTTTGTGTTGACATTGACATTGTCGTGTAATATAATGTAAATAATAAAAAACAGGAGGTTGTCCGCATGAAATGTTCCGACATCAATATCCGTGATCCGTTTGTTCTTCCCTTTGAAGGTACATATTATCTGTTCGGCACGCCCGGTCAGTTTGCATGGTCAGGTGCGGGCGGCTTCTGGTGTTATACATCCAAAGACCTCAAAGAATGGTCAGATCCCATCAAATGTTTCACCCCGCCTGCCGACTTCTGGGCAGACAGAAATTTCTGGGCACCCGAAGTACATTTCTACAACGGCAGATTCTATATGTTTGCATCCTTCTATTCCGAAAACAGAAACCGTTGCACACAGATTCTTGCCTCTGACAAACCCGAAGGCCCGTATGAAATCTGGAGTACCCCCATCACCCCGACAGACTGGATGTGTCTGGACGGCACATTCTATGTCGAAAACGACAAACCTTATATGGTGTTCTGCCATGAACATGTGCAGATCGGAACGGGTACGATCTGTGCAATTGAGCTCAGCGAAGATCTCAAATACCCCGTCGGTGAAGCAATCACTCTGTTCGGTGCAGACGAAGCCCCGTGGGTTACATACGACAAAAACGACATTGTCAACGGCAAACCGCGCATTGTCACCGACGGCCCGTTTCTTTACAATGACGGCAATGAACTGACCATGTTCTGGTCAAGTTTCCGCAACCATAATTATGCAGAAGGCATTGCCGTGTCACAAAGCGGTTCGGTTCTCGGCCCGTGGAAACAGTGCGAGCAACTGCTGTTTGAAAAAGACGGCGGGCATGGTATGCTGTTTAAAACATTCGACGGAAAAATGGCATTCTCCCTGCATTCACCGAATGAAAATCCGCTTGAACGTCCCGTGTTTTTCCGCATCACAAAAGACGAAAACGGCTGGCATAAAGGAGAGCAAATTTAATGTTTTTACAGAATTTTATATGGGATTTTGACGGCATGCTGTTTGACTCTTACGGCCACATCACAGAAGCCTTCATGCAGGCCTACAAACGGATTCATCAGAAAGACATTGACCGGCAGGAGTGCTACGATCTTTTCAAAAAATCCTTCCGCACAGCTTATGACTTTTATCAGCCGAGTGCCTTGTGCAAACTGCTGTTCAGAGCCATTGAAAGCAAAACGGATCTCGCCCCTGCCGTGCTCCCCTACCCCGGCATTCCCGAGATTTTAAAAAAGATTCACGAAAACGGCGGCAGAAATTTTTTGAACACGCACCGCGACTCGCTGGCACTGACCTATCTTGCACAGCATGATCTGCTGATTTACTTCACCGATGCCATCACAAGTGAAATCAACACCATGCCTTCCAAACCTGCCCCCGATACCAATTTGTATCTGATAAAAAAATACAACCTCAACCCCGAAACGACCGTTATGATCGGCGACCGCGATGTAGATATTGATTCGGGCACAAGTGCGGGAATCAAGACCTGTCTGTTTGACGAATTCAAGACTTCCGACCACATTGCCTGCGATTACCGTGTTTACAGCACAATAGAGTTGTCAAAAGCACTCGGTGTTGAGTAAATTCACCAAAATACACCCTTGATTTTTGTGAAAATCGTTTCAATTTTTTTGGATTAAAGGTGGAAATTCAGAAAAAAAAGAGTATACTATATACATACAAAGAGAGAGGATGTTGTTCCATGGACGATGCACTGCGCGATATGATTGCAAAGAGAAAAGCAGAAACCGATACGGTTGTTCTTGCACATACCTATCAGCCGCCTGAAATCATCGAACTTGCCGACATAACGGGCGACAGTTTTGCCCTTGCAAAGGCGGCGGCAAAAATGCCGAATAAACGCATCATCATGTGCGGTGTTCGCTTTATGGCGGAAAGTGTGAAGATTCTTGCACCCGAAAAGGAAGTCATTCTGCCCGCCCCCGATGCAGGTTGCGGCATGGCAAGAATGATCAAGCCCGAAGAAATCACCGCATGGAAAGAACAACATCCGGACGCCTGTGTTTGCGCCTATATCAACACCACCGCCGCAGTCAAAGCGGTCTGTGATGTCTGTGTGACCTCGTCGAGTGCCCTGAAAATTGTCGGCAAACTCGATGCAAAAGAAATCCTGTTCCTGCCCGACCGTAATTTAGGCGGTTGGATCGCCGCACAATGCCCCGATAAAAAAATGACCCTTTGGAACGGCTATTGTCCCGTGCATGACAACCTGACCGAAGAACAGGTTCTGCAGGCGAAGAACGACCATCCCGATGCCCTTCTTGCAGTGCACCCCGAATGCCGCGAAGAAGTGGTACGCCATGCCGACATGGCTGGATCAACGTCAGAAATCATCGACTTTGCCTTAAAAGCGGACAAACCTGTTATCATCGGCACGGAACGCGGCGTTGCAGACACCCTTACAAAGCAATACCCCGACAAAGAATTCTATTATCTGTGTCCCGAAACCCTCACCTGCCCCGATATGAAATATATAAGCCCCGAATTGCTGTTGCAGGCAATCAACGGCGAAGCGGGTGAGCAAATAGAACTTGACGAAGAACTTCGTCTTGCAGCAAAAAAGAGTATCGACCGTATGTTGGAGCTTGGATAAATATGGATATGTACGAAAACAACAAATGTTTTGATGTTCTGATCGTCGGCAGCGGTGTCGCCGGCATGTACGGTGCATTGCAGTTTGACGATTCGGTTTCGGTCTGCATTCTTTCCAAATACGGCAAGACCGTTTCCAACAGCAACCTCGCACAAGGCGGTGTTGCCTGCGTCCTTGATTTTGAAGACGATTCTTTTGACCTGCATATCAAAGACACGTTCATTGCAGGCAGACATGAAAATGATCCCGAAGCTGTGGACACGCTCGTGCGTGAAGGACCTGATGATGTCCGCAAAACCATGGAATTAGGTGTCGAGTATGACCGCAATGAAGACGGTGAACTCGACAAAACCCTCGAAGGCGGTCATTGCAGACGCCGCATTGTGCATTACAAAGACTGCACGGGTGCGGAACTCGTTCGCGGTCTGTTGGCACAGGTTGAACAAAGAAGCAATATTGACTACCGTGAAAACACGGTGCTTGTAAAACTGACACAAGTTCGCAGCGGTTTTCGTGCCGATCTTTTGACGGACGGAAAAATCTGCTCTGTTTTCTGCTCTTACTGCATGCTTTGTACAGGCGGTGTGGGCAGAGTTTATAAATACACCACCAATCCAAAAAGTGCAACAGGTGACGGCATTCGTATTGCTTACGAGCTCGGTGCACGCATTAAAGACCTGCATTATGTGCAGTTCCATCCCACCGCATTCAATTCCGAGGACGGCGAACAGTTCCTCATCAGCGAATCCGTACGAGGTGAAGGTGCATATCTTCTCAACTGCAACCTTGAGCGATTTATGGACCGTTACGACGAACGCCTTGAGCTTGCCCCCCGTGATGTGGTTTCCAAATCTATTTTACTGGAAGCAAGACGAACCGGCAGTAATCAGTTTTATCTGGACATCCGCCATGAGGATGCCGACTTCCTGCGGGCTCGGTTCCCCGCCATTCATGAGGGTTGCATGCGCTACGGTGTGGACATCACCAGAGATCTGATTCCCATCTTCCCCTGTCAGCATTATCTGATGGGCGGCATTGAAGTCGATATTGATTCCAAAACGAACATACCCCGCCTGTATGCCTGCGGTGAATGCTCCAACACAGGTGTGCACGGCAGAAACAGACTGGCAAGCAACTCACTTCTGGAAGCACTTGTATATTCACGTAGGGCTGCCGAAGACATCAAACGTTGTATGCAGAACGGTTTTGCCAATGTTTCAGCCCTGCCCGTCAATCTTACCACTGAGGGGGCTCCCCTGCCTGACGGTATCTTTAAGGAAATTCGTTCCATCATGCAAAGAGCCGCCTTTGTAATGCCCGATGCGGGCGCGGTTCGCTATGGCTTGAAACAAATCGACAATATCTTAAAACGCTTAAAAGGCGGCAAATATGCCACAACAACGGCATATCTTGAGGCACTGTCGCTTGCAACGGTTGCCTACATCATTCTCAAGGAGTTGGACGAAGCATGATTATTCCGCAGTTTTACATTGACGATATCATCCGCAATGCCATCAAAGAAGACATCAATTACATGGATGTTTCCACTGTATTCGTCATCCCTGAAACACAGACTGGCACTGCCCGTTTTATTGCAAAAGCAGACGGCGTTGTCTGCGGTCTTGCAATTGCCATGCGTGTATTTCAGTTGTTGGATGATACTTTCACTTATGAAGTCTTTTTCAAAGACGGTGACGAAGTGAAAAAAGGAGATCTGATTGCTACGTTCAGCGGCAAGACCGCCTGCCTTTTGCAAGGTGAACGCACGGCACTCAATTTGTTGCAGCACCTTTCAGGCATTGCAACAGCCACAAACGCTTGCGTCAAAGCCGTGAAAGGCACCAAAGCAAGCATTGCCGAAACAAGAAAAACCCTGCCGGGACTTCGCGCGCTGCAGAAATATGCGGTGACCTGCGGCGGCGGCAGAAATCATCGTTACAACCTCAGCGATGCTGCTATGCTCAAAGACAACCACATTGATGCAGGCGGCGGCATAGCAAATACCGTTGCCATTCTTCGCCAAAAACTCGGTCATACCGTTAAAATCGAAGTGGAAACACGCGACATGGACGAAGTGGCACAGGCGGTGGATGCGGGTGCTGATATCATTATGCTTGACAACATGAGCTGTGAACAGATGAAAGAAGCCTGCCTGTTTATTGACGGCAGAGCCGTGACGGAAGCCTCGGGCAACGTAACCCTTGAAAACATACGCAAGGTTGCCGAAACAGGCGTTGACATTATTTCTCTCGGTGCTCTGACACATTCTGTTAAAGCATTTGACATTTCCATGCGCATCGATAAATAAATATAAGGCTTATTTAAGAGAGAAGATTAAAATAGAATAAAAACTTACTATTGCGTGGTGCTTTTATGAAAAAACCCATTAAAATTCTGACCACCGCAACCTGCATCTGGGCGGTGTATATGTTACTTCTGTTTATTTTCCTTTCCCTGTGCGTGGAATTCCAATGGACATTCATCTATAATCTTCCGGCTACTGTCGATTGGATCCTGCGCAATATCCTGATTTTGCTGTATCAGGCAGGCAGATTCGGTGTTCCGGTATTGACGGTAGCCACTGCGGTCCTCACCACCATCAGCTGTGCCAAAGAAAAGACTGTAAAAGGCGTGGATTTACCATTGATCGGCACAACGATCGTATTCGCAGTTACCGCTTCAATCATTTCTGCCATTGATTCAGGCACCATCCAAACATTCAAATAAGCAAATAAAAGTACGGAGTCGTAAAAACGACTCCGTACTTTTATAATATAAACAACCAACTCCCCGATAACCCGTAATTTGTTTTATTTGCAACCTCACAACTTTCCGTGAAGATGAAAAATTTTAGCACCCGCCAAAACGGGTGCTTTGTTATTTGTCCGTAAAAAGGTAAAGAGAGTTGCGCTTGCCACACAACTCTCATATACCCTAATTAAAACTGCAAATACTTGCTGCGTTTAATTAATAATTATTTTCTTTTCTTGGATACTACGAATGCAGCACCTGCAAGAAGAACTACTCCAGCAGCAGCTGCAAGAGCAGCGCTGTCACCGGTGCCGGGATGATTGTGGTTGGGCTTGCCGGGTTTAACAACGGGCTTACCGGGCTTGCAAGCGGGCTTGCCGGGCTTGCAGTCGTCATGACCGGGTTTGCCGGGCTGGCAATCATCGTCATCTTCTACAGGAGGACGAGTTGCATCAGTTACATCGGTAGGATCGGTAACGTCGGTAGGACGAGTAGGATCGGTAACTTCGGTAGGATCGGTAACTTCAGTAGGATCGGTAACTTCAGTAGGATCGGTAACTTCAGTAGGTTCGGTAACTTCAGTAGGTTCGGTAACTTCGCCGGGCTTTACGATTTCATCAGAAACGGACTTTGGATCAGCAAAAGTCATGCCGCCTTCGATGGAGATGGTGGTACCGTTCTTTTCAAAGCCTTCAGTATCAACGACCTTCAGATAGAAGATGGAAGCTTCGAACTTTTCATCGTTAACGATGCAGTTACCAGTTCTGTTGGAGTTTGCAAGGAATTCTTCAGCAGTCCACAGAACTTCTTTGAAGTAGCCGCCGACCTGGATTTCGCCATCAACACCGGCGTTGGATTCATCAGTGAAAGAGTTCTTGGTGGAATTACAATAGGTCTGAACAGCCTTTGCATCGGCACCAACTTCGTTGATGTCAAAATCAAACATAGCTGCATCATAGGTAAGCTTAAGATCCCAAGACTTAAGATCAACAGCGTCAGTGAAGTAAACCTTAACAGCAATGGTTCCCAAAGAGTCGATAACCCAATCGGATTCGATCTTGACATCGCCGGTTTCGGCACTCTGTGCAGCAAATGCGCAAACACTAAGGCTGAGCACAAGCATTACAGCAACAACAGCGGCAAGCAGTTTCTTTGCAATTTTCATTTTTGTGACCTTCCTTTTTCTAAAAGTTTTCTTTATATTCAGGGTTGAATTGCGCAACCCAAAATACCAAACATAGCATGGCAATGCCTTGTGTGAAGACATTACAAGCGTATTATATCGCAACAACACATCAATGTCAAGCATTTTTTTTAAATTCATATAAAAATGCAGACAGATTGACAAAAATCGGGGAATGCGATATAATGATTTTGCTTGTGGATTATCATATCACACTTTTACGAACTTTGCAATACCCTATTTGTGATTTTTTAATACCAAAGCGACGCATATTTCATGCAAATAATACAAATACAGGTGGTGTTTACTATTTATACCAATTTTGAAACGCTGAAAAATGACTGTGTGCAGTGCAAAAATTGTGCATTGGCTGCAACGCGGACCAATTGCGTGTTTGGTGTCGGAAATCCGGATGCAAAAATTCTGTTTGTGGGCGAGGCCCCGGGCGCAAATGAAGACCTGCAGGGAGAACCCTTTGTGGGCAGAGCCGGGCAGTTACTGGATATGTACTTGAACGGCATCGGCCTTGACAGACACAAAAACATTTATATTGCAAATATTCTCAAATGCAGACCGCCCGAAAACCGTGACCCGCAACCCGCCGAACAGGATGCGTGCATCGGATGGCTGCGTGAACAGGTACGCATCATACGCCCGTCCATCATCGTTTGTTTAGGCAGAATTGCAGCTTGCAGACTGATTTCCCCCAATTACAAGGTAACGCAGAAACACGGTATTTTCTTTGAGAAAAACGGCACATTGATGATGGGCACATTCCATCCTGCAGCCCTGCTTCGCGACCCGCGCAGAAAAGCAGACGCATTGGAAGACTTCATCGGCTTGCAGGAAAAAATAAAAGAACTCGGAATAAAAATCTAAACAAATAGTGTATATATAACTGTATATATAACTTATAGTTTTTTATATATATTAAATTTTTATATATTTTAAATGGGCTGTAAAAATACAGCCCATTTACTTTTTCCGCAAAAAAAACCCGCCGAAGCGGGTTTTTTTCATTTTAATAAACGAAATTGCTGTAAGAAATAGTATCATTGCGGGTTGCAAAACCGGTACCCGTGGTTCTGCCGAAGTTTGCGACATGGATCAGATTGATAACACCGTCAATATTATCGAAATAGTAGGTTACGCCCATATCAATGCTTTCGATCTGTTCGGTTTTGACATCTACAACCATTTTTACCGAGCAGTTCTTATAGAACAGGTCATAAGTGAACCAGTTGGAACTCAGTTTGAACCATGTTTTGTCTGCGAGCATGGAATCAAAGTGAGAACGGCCTGCAACGGGATAAATATCAGAAACAAAGGTATCATCCGTAATTGCTTCTTCCGTATTCATATTGATGGTGATATGATATTTGCCGTCAGAAAGGATGCAGGAAGCGGACTTGACAGCATCTTCACAAATCAGATCGCTTGTAACAAGATTTGCAACAGCGGCTTCGGTATTACTTTCATAAGCACGGAAAGAATTGACAACAGAAGAGTCATCCTTCATAATCGGGTTGATATACAGAGCATAGGTGTTTATATCAAGACTACAACCCGATGTATTATTATCAGCATAAGAACCTGTGATTTCCTTTGTATAACCGGCACGCAATCTTGCAGTTTTGTCAAGAACCTTGTTGTAATACTGCAGGATTTCGGTGGTTGTAGAGGGTTTTGTCAGCAATGTTTCAACGGAAATATCATCAAGACCAACCGAAACACGCAGAATGGTACGTGCATCATTGGCAGTGATCGCAAGATCACCATCCACGTCAGCCATATAAAGTTCTTCTGCAGTGGGATCAGCAAGACCTACGGAAAAACGCAGCGCGCTTCTTGCATCCGCGGCAGAAACAACATTATCAATATCTACGTCGCCGGGAACACCAAGAACTACATGATTATAGCCATTTTCCGCGACAAGAGCAGCGGCGGGCGTATTGCTGTAAACATAAAGAACAGGAACAAATGTAGTAGGAGTTGTGTAAAGCGTGAAGCAGTTTTCTTCGCAGACTTCAACAGATGCGGGAATACGGATGGATGAAACCTGCCAGCTGACAGAACCGTCACCCGATTTGGAATAACAACCCATGAATGCATCAGCCGCAATTTCCTTGACGGTATTGGGAATGGTAACATCCATATCCTTACCAAGGTACTTAATCAGGCGATTCTGAATACAGAAGAAATCACCTTCATAGTTGTCATAATAAGGGGTATTCTTGAACACATCCGTACCGACATAGTCAAGCGATGCATATTCGGAAATTTCAACATTCTTCAACGCAGAACAATCCATGAAAGCTTCATCGCCCAAAGAGACGATATTCTGGGTCACGGTAACACTCTGCAACGTTTTGTTGCCTTTGAACGCACCGTTGCCGATTTTGTAAATGCTCAGCGGAACGCTTACAGAATCATCGTTACCGACATAAGCAACCAACGTTGTGCCGGCAATGATGAAATCGGTAGGATACTGAGAGAACCATTTTGTATCATTGAAAGCATTGACACCCGTGCTCAGTTCCACATCGGAAACAAACCGGATATCGGCAAGATTAGTACAACCCGCAAAAGCATTTGCACCGACCGTAATATTTTTGCCTTCAAAAATGACTGTTTTCAGATTTGTGCAGTTTGCAAAAGCATAATCCTTGAGCACAACGTCGCCCTTGATAACAACTTTTTCAAGACCTGCAAGGTTATAAAATGCATGATCGCCGATCACAAAAGCACCGCCGACACCGGCAACCTGTTCACCGAGAACCGCGGTAAGATCAGGCACAATCAGTTCTTTGAGTTCTTCATTGTATTTGGCGGCATTGGTATCTGTGGGATTGTAATAAGCAAAAGCATTATCAGCAATCTGGGGCAACAAAACATCAAACACACCACTGATCTCAGCAGGAATTTCAAGCACGCCTGCATCCCCGAGACTATTCTGGTAACCGTTAACGGAACAGAGAATGTAAGGACCAAAACGACCGTAAGCGGGATAAATGAGAGTATAATCAGCCTCTGCGGCAGATGCGGATACAAGACCGCAACTCAACAGCATAACAGCCGTAAGCAAAAGCGCGATCAGTTTTTTTGCGGATTTCTTCATAATTGAAATTCCTCCTGTTTGGATATGGCACACCTATGACATAGGTATGTATGGTATAATTATACGACTTTTTATACAAGTTGTCAATCGTTTTGTTGATTTTTATTTAAGAGAACTATAGAGAAAACTGTAAGATTACAAATAATACGAAATCATCCTTGCAATCCGCAGAATAAATATGGTATTATGTATTTATATTTTTTTCGACAACAATATTTTCATTCATTCCATACAGGAGGACGGTAAATTTGATCCGGATATTAAAACTGATAAAACCACACAGCAAAACACTGATTCTGAGCATTGTGTTTTCAACACTGTACACCGTTATGCAACTTCTTCTCCCCTTTTATACCCGCCGCATCTACAGCGAAGGCATTGTAGTTTACAATATGGATAAGATCGTAGAAATCGGCACAGGTATGCTTGGATTGACATTATTGAGCATTGCGCTGTCTTTTTCCAGCACTTATTTTTCCACCCGCACTTCTGTAGAATATTCGCGTACTCTGCGCAATGACATGTTCACAAAAGTATCTTCCCTCTGCCGGAGTGATATTGACAAAATCGGTGTATCGTCCCTCATCACCCGCACTACGAACGATGTCAAGCAGGTGCATGACGTCATTCTGAATGTACTCAAATCCATCCTGCCCGTTCCCATTATGCTCATAGGCGGTCTTGTGATGGCATTCACACTCAGTCGAGATCTGGCAAGCACATCTATGTCTTTTCTCCCCTTTATTGCGCTCGTGGCAATCGTTATGCTGATTGTCATTATGCCCATGTACAGCAAAATGCAGAAAAAACTGGACCAGCTCAACCAGCTCATGCGTGAAAAAATCGGCGGCATCCGCGTAATCCGCGCTTTCAACAAAACCGCACACGAAGACAAACGCTTTGCCGAAACAAACCTTGAACTGACGGGTCTTTCCCTGCGCGCAAGCCGTATTATGAGTGCCATGCTGCCCTTTGTAACCATGGCACTGTACAGTTTGCTGTGTGTATTGATGTATATCACAGTGCGCAATGCCGATACCCTTGATCCAAACACGCAACAGCAGGAACTGCTGAACACCATTCCGAACCTGCAGATGTTTCTGAGTTTCTTCACCATGATCTTCTCCGGTGTGGCTTCGGTTGTGTCCATTGTGGTCAGCATCCCCCGTGCATCCATCTCGGCAAAACGACTCAATGAAGTTTATGACTGCGTAACGGACGTTCCCGAGCCCGAAAATCCACTTTCCATGCAGGAAGATCTGCGTGGTGTTGTGGAATTCAGGAATGTTTCATTCCGCTATAAGCCCGTTCCGAAAGACGATAAAAAGAAAAGAAGAAAAAAAACACCGAAAAAAGCGGATGCCGAGAAAAAGCCTCTTGAATTGGATAAAAACAAAAAAAAGAAACTGACCGACCGCGATGCCGTACATAATATCAGTTTCACCTGCCGTCCGGGCGAAGTGACCGCTATCATCGGCATTACGGGTTGCGGAAAATCATCCCTTGTCAATCTGATTCCCCGTATGTATGATGTAACCGATGGTGAAATTCTCATCGGCGGTGTCAATGTAAAGGACATTGCAAGCAAAGACCTCAACCAATGCATTGCCCTGATTCCGCAGCAGGCATTCCTGTTCAGCGGCACGGTGGCCGACAACATCCGTTACGGCAAAGAAGATGCAACGGATGAACAGATATGGAAAGCCCTTGAAATTGCACAGGCAAAAAGTTTTGTCGCCGCAATGCCCGACGGCATTGAAAGTTTTGTCAGCCAGGCAGGCAAAAACTACTCGGGCGGTCAAAAGCAACGTCTGTCTATCGCAAGAGCTATTGTCAAAGATGCTGACATCTGCATTTTTGATGACAGTTTTTCGGCACTTGACCTTGCCACAGATGCGAGATTGCGTGCGGCACTGCGTGAAAACATGAAAGATACAAATATCATCATTGTCACCCAACGTGTAGGCACTGCCCTCAATGCAGACCGCATCATTGTGCTTGAAAACGGCGAAGCGGTCGGAATCGGCACCCACGAAGAATTGCTCGAAACATGTGCAATCTACAAAGAAATCGTGTCCTCACAACTGGAAGACAACACAGATGAGGAGGTGGGTGCATGAGTTACAAAACCTCTGTCAAAAAAGAAATTGAGCAATACGACAACCGAAAATATGCCGCTTACAGCAAAAACACAAGCGAAGAAATGAAAAAACCGAAAAATGCAAAAGGGACTACACTGCGCTTTTTTGCATTGATCAAACCGCATGCCGTTTCCATGTTTTTTGTCTGTTTCTTTGCGGTGGCAAGCACACTTGTTAATGTTATTGCCCCCGAATACATGGCAAATGTAGTCAATCTGCTGGATGAAAGCATCAAAACCAAAATCGCCACGAGCGGCAATATTGATTTCGGTCCCATCCTCAAAGAATTGCTGATCATGGCAGGCGTTTACGGATTCAGTTCCCTCTTATCGTTCGGACAATCATTCATCTCTGCCGGCATTTCGCAGAAACTTGTATGCTCAGTCAGAGCGCAGGTCAATGAAAAACTCTCCCGTCTTCCCCTGCGCTATTTCGACAAAAAGACCAAAGGCGAAATCATCAGCACCATCATGAATGACATCGACAACCTTTCGGGCAGTCTGCAGAACAGCCTGCTGACCGTTGTGACCGGTGTTGTGCAGGTTGTCGGCAGTTTTGCAATGATGGTTCGCACAGGCAATTGGCTGATGACTCTGCTGGCGATTGCACTTGTTCCATTCACAGGATTTATATCCTACCGCATTTCCAAAATTTCCAAAAAATGGTTCCGCCGCTATTGGGACACCCTCGGCAGCATGAACGGTCACATTGAAGAGATGTATGCAGGTCACAGCATCATCCGTATTTTCGGCCACGAAGAACGCTCCATTGATGAATTCAGGCACATCAACGGCAGTCTGTGTCATAATGCCTTTATGGCAAACATGATTTCAGGTCTGCTGACACCCATTCTTACCTTTGTCAAAAACCTGAACTACGTGGTTCTTTGCATTGTCGGCGGTGCTTACTACATTGCAAACCATCTGATCGCCACGGGCAGTGCGGCACAATCAAAATATCCGTTCATGGTGAAATTCATGCAAAGCGCCATGAAAAATGCCGGCAATATGGGACTTGGTGACATTCAGGCATTCCTGACATATTCTTCCAACTTCACCTCGCCCATCATCAATATTTCAAAAATCATCAACAACATTCAGTCTTCCCTCGCCTGTGCGGAACGTGTATTTGACCTGCTCGATGAAGAAGAACAGGTAGCCGACGTAACGGAAAATGAACCGTCCGAAGCCGCAAAAGGCCATATTGAATTCAAGGATGTTTCATTCCGTTATGTGGAAGACAGACCGCTGATCGATGATCTGAACCTCACCGCCGCTCCGGGTAACCTGATCGCAATCGTCGGACCGACAGGTGCAGGCAAAACCACAATTGTCAATCTGCTGATGCGGTTTTATGACATTCAGGGCGGTCAGATCCTGCTCGACGGCACAGATATTTACACCATATCCCGCGATGCACTGCGCCGCAACTTCGGGATGGTTCTGCAGGACACATGGCTGTTTAAAGGCACCATCCGCGAAAATATCGCTTACAGCAAACCCGATGCCACGGATGACGAAATCCGTGCCGCCGCAGAAGCCGCAAACATCAGCGAATTCATTGATGCGCTCCCCGACGGCTATAACACCTTGCTTGCCGAGGACGGCACCAACCTTTCGCAAGGCCAGCGACAGTTACTGACCATCGCCAGAGCCGTGCTTGCAAACCCGCCGGTGCTGATTCTTGACGAAGCCACCAGTTCGGTTGACACAAGAACCGAACTGAAAATTCAGCTGGCAATGAAGAATCTGATGAAGGGCCGAACAAGTTTTGTCATTGCCCACAGACTTTCCACCATCAAGAGTGCAGACAATATCCTTGTCATGCGCAAAGGTCATATTGTGGAACAGGGCACCCACAAACAACTGCTCGAAGCGGACGGTTTCTATGCTCTGCTTTACAACAGCCAGTACACCGAAGGCATCCCGCCCGAAGACGACGAATAAACGGGCAGGAGAAGTAAAAGTAAAATTAAAAGTAAAATTAAAATTAAAAGTAAAATTAAAAGTAAAATTAAAAGTAAAATTAAAAATAAATAAAAGATGTAAAGAAATAAACCAGTCTGCAATCCACCGCAATACGACGGCCCTTGCAGACTGTTTTTTTGCCCCCCCCCTTTCTCTTTCCCGCTGATAAAAATGCAGAAATGAAGTTTGTTTTCATTTTTTCATTTTTTCCATTTTTCATTTTCTTTATATTTTTTTTATTTCCCTCTTGATTTTGCAAAAGTTTTGGTATATAATACTGCTACATTTGAATATCGGGGTGTGGCGAAGTTTGGTATCGCGCTTGGTTCGGGACCAAGAGGCCATGGGTTCAAGTCCCGTCACTCCGACCACTCAAAAAGCCTTGTATATCGGCGTTTGTGCGATATACAAGGCTTTTTCTTTTTTTGTTAAAATGGGGTGCAGGTGACTACAAGGTGACTACAAAGGATTCCCTTTTTTTGATGAAGGGGACGTGTTTTTTTTGATGTTTACCCGATGGCGAGGACTTTGGCGGAGGCTTGTTTTTGCATCTGCTCGGTGTAGTGGGTGTAGATCTCGAGCGTGGTGGAGACGGATTCGTGCCCGGCGAGGGTTTTGACGGTGAGCAGATCGACATCACTCTCGAACAGCATGGAGCAGTAGTTGTGGCGCAGGTAGTGCTCGGTGATGTCGGTGCCGTCGGGGAAGGCTTGTTTGAGGAAAGACTGCCAGCGGCGACGGACTTCCGAATAAGAGAGTGGCTCGCCGGCGGTATCGGCGAAGAGGTAGCCTTGCGGAAGATTATTGAAGTTGATGAAGAACCGTGCTTTTGTCGGGATGGGGATCTCGCGGACACCTGCGGCGGTTTTGGGGGCTGACAGGCGGGGCTGATTGTTGTCCGGGAAGGTGTGCTGTTTTGATATGACGATCTTGTCCGGGTGGATATCGGCAGAGGTCAGGGCGAGTGCTTCACCGCGGCGAAGGCCGAAGAAGTAAAGGAATGCCGCGAAAGTGCCGAATTCGTGCGTTCTGCAGGCTTGCAGGTAATCTTGCCTTTCTTGTTGCGTTAAGGCTCTGCGGGCTTGTTTTTGTGCCCCTGTGGCGGTGAGATGATCGCAGGGGTTAAAAGGGATATAGCGGTTGGCTCTTGCCTTGTCGAACAGGCTGAAAAGAGTTGTTCGGACGGATTTGACGGTTTTGGCGGCATAGTCCTGCTTGCTCATGGCGGTGAGGATGGACTGACATTGCACCTCTTTGACATCGAGCAGGCGCATGGCGCCGATGTGGGGGGCTATGTGTTTTTTGTAAAGATTGTTATAGAAATTCTGCGTGGACGGTGAGAGGTCCGACTTGTAAGACGAGAACCAGATGTCCTTCCACTGATCGACGGTCATGTTGGTGGGGTTGACAGACAAGGCGGAGAGCTGTTCGGCTTGTTTGAGTTTTTCGTCGAGGGCCTTGATGGTCTTGGCGCGGACCTTTTTGTATTCGGGGTAGCCGTCCTTTCGCAGCTTACCGGTGGGGACGTTCTTGAAGTAGAAGCCGTCGGCATCTTTGTTGTACTTTGCTTTGGGCATGAAAAAACCATCCTTTCTGAAATCAGGTTGACTTTAACAAAAGGATGGACTATAATAATTATACCATCCTTTATTTTTTCTTGTATGGGGGATTGGTGCCTGACGTCTTCGGAGCTGCAACTCCGGGGGCGTTTTTTATTTTATATTGTGTGATTCACAATATCTTTTCAAATCTAAATCCGTTATCTTATTTTGCCGTATTTCCTTGTAGATTTGCTGATAATTTTTGTACCATTGCGGTGAAAACAGATCTTCATAATCCTGCAGATTAGTCGATTCCCAGCAATCGGGGCAGAGATGTATATCTTTGGATGCAAGAATGTTCGCTCTATAGGAAGAAAAACAATGCGCATATGAAGCCTTTTCGCACTTGTTATTGGCGTGTACCATACCTGTGGATAGTTGAATAAAAACCGTATATACTCCGTAAGGAAGATCGCAGGATGAATCACGATGTGCGATATTGAATGGTTTTTTGATGTATACATCCTGCGGTAGATTCGGAATAAGTTTATTGCCGTCGGTTGTACATATCTTTCTCATCAAGTCGTATCTTATTTGCGCATAATGCCAATCGCTGTATTGTGCTTTAGCTTGTTTTGAACGGCCGACTAGAGGCGGTTGTTGTTCCTTTTTTTTGTGTATTTTTCTGTCTTTAATTTTTTGTGATATTTTGTTAATGAGAAATTTTATGTAAAAAAATAGAAAGACCAAGGGAAGCCAGGTAAAAGCAAGAATGATGCTACCGTTTATCAATATTTTTTCCAGTATGTCTTGTCGTTTCGCTTTTTTCCTGTATTCTTCAAGATCCGAAATGCTGTAAATGCCTTTGTCTTCCAAATATTCCTGATACTCTCTTGCATCATAACCGTCTTCGTATCCGTCATCATAGCCATCTTCATAATCATCCTCATACTCATAAGAGTATGTTGTTTTTGGGTGGGTCGTTGTGACGGATGAATTGGTGGTTGTTTGGACGGTGGAGCCTGATGAGGAGCCGGAGTTCCACCCTGTTCTATCGTTGAAGTCATAGGGACAGACACCGTCTTTGTGACTGTGCGGCGGATAGCCGTGGTGGTAATGGTAGTCACCTGTTTCACGATCATAATGGCCGCCGTATTCGTCTGTATCACCCGGATGGGCGGACACAACAAGTCCGCACGACAGGCACAGACAGAGCAGGACGATAACGGCAAAGATGCCTTTTATGATCTTACGCTTCATCGGATGGTGCTTGTGAAAGCGACGGCTTTGCCGAGGATGCGGATGGTGGAGAGCTGTTCGGCGGTGTAGATGAGGTCGTCATAAACAGGGTTGCAGGGGGAGAGAACGAGCTTGCCGGGATAGCGGCGGACACGCTTGAGTGTGGCTTCGGTGTCGATGAGGACGGCGGCGATCTCACCGTCATCCACGTCAGACTGGCGGCGGATATAAACAATGTCGCCGTCAAAGATGCGGGCATTGATCATGCTGTCACCCTTGCATTTGAGGGCGAAGTCGGCAGGAATATCTGCATTGACGTTGACGTAGGCTTCGATGTTCTGCTCTGCCAGGATCGGCTCCCCGCATGCAATCGCACCGAGCATGGGGACAAGGCGGGTTTGCGGCAGCGGGAGGATGTTTTCGGGAAGATCAGCGAACATTTCAGGAAAATCGTGCTTGTGTTGCAGGTGTTTTTCAAAAGCCAATGCAGATTGATCCCAATATACGCACCATTGGCGGTGGGGATCTCCGGGGTATTTTTCTTGCAATTCTCGACGAATATGCTCCGGAATAGATGACATGCGATGTTCAGGATCAATATCATAATCATAATCATAATAAATAAAATAAGATGTTGGAATTTCAAGAATTTTTGCAAGAGCCGCAATTTTATTACGACGCATATTTTCAATCATTCCGGTTTCCCATTTTCGAACAGTGCTTTTTCCGACCCCAACAAAATTTGCAACCTGCTCAAGGGTTAAGCCTTGTTCCATTCGCAGTTCTTTGATTTTTTGTGATATTTGTTTTTTTTCCATGTGAAATGCTCCTTAATGTGATGAACAATGCTATTATATCATGAATGTGTCCTTTTTGCAACAACAATTTTGCAAATATGCAAAAAAAGTTTCGTAAAAGACAAAATTTCTATTGACAAACCGCTTTTTGTGTGCTAATGTAAAAGTGTCCTTTGCGACACAATTAAGGAGGTGATACGATGAACAAAAATCTGTTAGAGTATGAAATGAAGAAGCGTAAAGTCAGCATCGGCGAGATGTGCAGTATGTTGGGACTATCTCGTTCTGCCTTTTATAGAAAGTGCAACGGGGGTTCAGAGTTTACTCTGAAAGAAGTCAAGATGATTATTTCATACTTAAAATTGGATAATCAAACGGCTATTTTTTTTGAAGAAGAAGTGTCTTAAAAGACACAAAGAAAGGAGATGATGCGATATAAAATACGCATCTATACAAGACAGATTGAAATCTGTTATGCAAGAACAGGAGTTACGTCAAGTTGATGTTATCAGATTGGCACAACCATTTTGCCGGGAACACGGTATAAAACTGACTAAAACCGACCTGACACAATATCTTTCGGGGAAAACCAAACCGAACAAAGAAAAATTGTTTATCCTTGCGCTCACCTTGCATGTCAATGAAGCATGGCTTATGGGATTCGTAAACACAAGATTCGATCCCTATGGATTCTTGAAGCAATAGGAGGGAGAATTTATGTCATCACTATCAATCAAATTGCGGAAGTTGCGAAAAGAAAAAAACTATTCGCAACAACAGGTAGCAAACCAAACGGGCATTCATAAGAGCAGCATTAACATGTATGAGCGAGGTGAACGCGAGCCTTGCCTTGACACGCTGAATTTATTGGCGGCGTTTTACGGAGTTGACGTCGGTTACCTTGCAAGCTGCCAATCAGAAAATGTGGCAATAAACGATAGAATTAAAATTTTAAGGAAATCGAGGGATATGTCACAACAGGAACTTGCAGAAAAGGTAGGTTTCAAAACCGCATCAGCTATCAACAAAATCGAATTGGGATTGCGCGGTGTCAGTCAAAATAAAATTGCACTTTTTGCCGATGCACTTGGCGTTTTTCCTGATTTTCTCACATCTACGTACGATTATATCAATGACCCGGAAGGTCGTATGGCACCCCACGAAAACAAAAATTTTACAATCACAAAAGAAAAGGAGCAAAAAGACATGGCTAAGAAAGAAAAGGAACTTGTATTTGACAAAAAACTGTTTGCAGACAATCGGAATATCCGTGTGCGGATCGACGATGATTGCGTGGAGATCGTGAACGACATCTGGTTGCAGACGGGGCTTTCGGCAACGAAGATCGTCAGCGAAATGATTCGCTTTGCCAATCAACACGTGGTGCTTCGTACACCGATGTGCTTTGCAGACGACGAAGAATAAAAAAAGGAGGATAAAGACATGGCAAAAACAAAAATTGAGCCGCTGTATATCGGCACGAAGGAAGCGTGCGAGAGGTATTCAATCGGCAAGACTACGCTGTTTGCGTTGTTTCACCTTGAGGGTTGCCCGAAGATCGGGAAGTTGGGCAATCAGAAACGCATCCCGGTGAAGGAGTTTGATGTGTTCTTTGAGCAGGTGCTCATGGACGGGTATTACAAGCCGCAGACCTTTGAAAAGGAACAGGAGCCGCTTGTGATGGAGCAGATCATGCAGGATGTGGCGCAAAGATCGGCACCGGTCGGACGGCAGCAGCCTGATTACAACTCGTTCGGGCGGTATGTGATGCAGCTCATGCAAGACCCGGAGATACAAAAGGAGTATGAGCAGTGGCTCAAGGAAGGGGCGAAGGTGGGGTGATGAAGCTGAAGAAACAGACACCGCTGCGCAGTGATGTGCCGTTGCAGAGCTTCTACTACGTGTACGGCAGCTGGGAGGGATATCCGTTTTGCGGCGGGTGGTCGGTGGTAAGAGCCGAGAACCGAGCAAAGGCGGACAGCCTGTTCAGACGTAGGCATCCGGACAGGACAACGGGCACGCTCAACTGCGCTTTCGTTTACACCTGGGACGAGTTTATGCAGACGGGCATGAGCATCAAGGGCAATTTCGGCATCGGCTGCAGGGAGATCATTGAAGAAAATTATGTAAAGGAGATCAGAGTATGAGCATGGAAATGAAAACGTTTCTTTTTTGCGTTTGTTGGGTTGTTACGGTTGCGGCATTTGCATGGCTTCTTGTGCAGCGCAGGCTGGACAAACAGACGATCATTGAAAAGGACAAGACCATTGAGGGGTTAAAAGACTTCAACTGCAGGCTGATGCATGAGCTGTACAAGGAAAAAGGAATTTCGGGGCCGTTTGTGATGCCTGCGGAAGAACCGGAACAGGGGCCTGACTTTGATGTGAAAGAAGTGTTCCCGGCGAATGCAGAGTGCGAGACGCAGAATGACCCCTCTGTCTGCGTTGCAGACATCTCCCCTTTCAGGGGCGACGAGCGTTTTGAGGGGGTTACGAGTGACGAGGAGGACGGCAATGAACAATAAAACAGTGATTGCGCTGATCGGCATGATGCTCGGGGTTCTCATCGTTCTGATGCTTGGTTTCTTTTTCAGTGAGGACAAGCCTGACACGGTGTTTTGCATGGAAAGTCAGCCGGAGCAGGCGGATGGGCTGTTGTTTGATCCCGTGACGGGGCATGTGTATAAGTGCTTCGAGCGTAAGGACGGGAACTACCAGCTGTGGCTGTACCCTGACGGGAACCTGCAAGTGGTGTACTACATAGAAAAGGACGGTGAAAAGGAATGACAGCAGAAGCACAAAAGGCTGTTCTTCTTGCGGCTTATGACATTATTCAAAAGGTTTACAGAGATGTGCTACAAACAACACCGAGAGGGAGTCGGCATGAAGATTTGATTTATGACTTTCAGGAAGTCATGGACAAGGTTTTCAAGATTTCCACAAGACTGACGGAAAGGCGGTGACGGCAGATGACCTTGTTTGAACATCTGCAGACGTGCAGCATTTTCGAGATGGCGGACTTTATTGATGAGATGCTGGCGGAAAAGGAAAAATGCTTTGAACAAAAACTGCAGGAAGCAGGTATCAATTTCACAACAATCAGCCTTGAACCGAGCATCAGACAGAAAAAGCTGGTGGATGAGCTGATGAAGGAAGTAGGTGACGGAAGATGATGCGTGCGTACAGGGGAAAGCGCAAAGACAACGGCGAGTGGGTATATGGTTGGTGTTGTTTCAATTCCATTATGAAAAGCGCATGGATTATTGACCTGGAGGAAGGATGCAGCCATGCGTATGAAGTTGTCCCGGACACAGTCGGGCAGGACACGGGACTGACTGACAAGAACGGCAAACACATTTTCGAGGGCGACATTGTGAATGCCGTTTATCAATCAGGCTATGCCGGTATTGAAAATACGGATTTCGGGAACGGCATTGTGCTGTATTTTGACTCTTATTACGGCGGTGCTTCATATCACATTGACATGATCGGCGAATTGGGATACAGAGTATTTTCTGCAGGACTGCAAGACGGAGTGACAGTGCTTGGCAACATCTTTGACAATCCGGAACTCACAGAAAAAAGCTGCTGAGAAGCGGGCACTTCTCAACAGCACACATCAGGACGTTCCCCGAGGGGAACAAGAACAATATAACAGAAAGGACTGAAAAAGTCAAATGAGTGGAAATACAGTGAAGATCAACACGTTGGAAATGGAGAACGTGAAAAGGATCAAGGCGGTGCAGCTGGTGCCGGGGGAAAATGGCTTGACCGTGATCGGCGGTAACAACGGCCAGGGCAAGACGAGCGTGCTTGATTCCATTGCATGGGCCCTGGGCGGTGACAGATTCCGTCCCGGTACGGCACAGCGAGAGGGTGCGGACACACCGCCGAGCCTGCGGCTGACCCTTTCAAACGGCCTTGTGGTGGAGCGCAAGGGCAAGAACAGCGATCTGAAGGTGACAGACCCCAACGGGCAGAAGTACGGCCAGGCGTTGCTTGATTCCTTTATATCCGTATTCGCACTGGATGTACCGCGGTTCATGAACGCTTCGGGCAAGGAAAAGGCGAACATTCTGCTGCAGATCATCGGTGTGGGCGAGCAACTGCAGGAGCTCGAACGCAAGGAAAAGGCCTTGTATGACGAGCGCACCATGATCGGCCGTGAGGCACAGCAGAAGAAGCACTATGCAGAGCAGCTGCCGCTGTTTGCGGACGTGCCCGACAAGGTGATCAGCGTTTCTCAGCTGATTGAACGGCAGAAAGAGATCCTTGCAAAGAACGGTGAAATCGCACGCAAACGACAGAACCTGCAGGCACTCAAAGACCGTGAAGCCCTGCTCGACAGAGAGATCGCAGGTGTGCAGGAACGGCTTACATTCTTGCAGGAACAGCTGAAGCAGGTGCGTGAAGATATTCTGATCGCTTCTGTGGACGAGGGCACGTGGGTGGATTTCCCGACCGATGAGATCGAACGGGACATTGCCAACATTGAGCAGACCAACGAGAAGATCCGCAGCAACCTCAACCGCCAATTTGCCCTTGAGGATGCAGGAGAAGCCGAGCAGAGATATGCAGACAAGTCGGCAGAGATTGAGGCGGTGCGCAAAGAAAAACGGGATCTGCTTCTGGGTGCGGATCTGCCGCTTGCGGGGCTGACGGTGGAAAACGGTGAGCTGTTGTTCAACGGTCATCCCTGGGACTGCATGAGCAGCTCCGAGCAGCTGCGGGTTGCCACGGCGATCGTGCGAAAGCTGAATCCCGCCTGCGGCTTTGTACTGCTTGACAAGTTGGAGCAGCTGGATCTTGACACCCTTGCACAGTTCGGTGCATGGCTCGAACAAGAAGGTCTGCAGGCGATTGCAACAAGGGTTTCCACCGGGGATGAGTGCTCGGTGATCATCGAGGACGGAGTCAGCCGCCATGTGAATGAAGAAAACCAATTTGACGGATGGGGGGCGTTGTTGAATGTTTGAGATCTCGCAAGGAATACAGAACACGGCACAGAGGGTTGTGATTTACGGTGTGGAAGGCATCGGCAAGAGTTTGTTTGCGGCGAAATTTCCGCAGCCTGTTTTTATTGACACGGAAGGAAGCACAGGCGAATACCATCTGCGCAGACTGAAACGACCGACAAGCTGGAATATGCTGTTTGATGAGGTGCGATATGTAATCAAGATGCACATTGTGAACAATTACGGCACACTTGTCATTGACACGCTTGACTGGGCGGAGCTGCTTGCGGTGCAGTATCTGTGTGATGTGTATTCAAAAAAAGGTCTTGAGGACTTCGGCTACGGAAACGGTTATACATACCTGAAAGAAGAATTCTCAAGATTGCTGAATCTGCTTGAAGAAGTGATCGACTGCGGTGTTCATGTGGTGTTGACGGCCCACGCACAGCTTCGCAAATACGAAGAACCGGGTGAAATGGGAGCCTATGACCGTTGGGAGCTCAAACTCGGTAAGAAAACCACCAATCAGGTTGCACCGCTTGTGAAAGAATGGTGTGATATGCTGCTGTTTTTTAACTACAAAACAATCGTTATTGCCAAAGATGATAAGGGCAAAAAGTTCACAGCCACGGGCGGCCAAAAAAGAATGATGTATTGCACCCACACCGCCTTGTGGGATGCAAAGAACCGACACGGTCTGCCTGATGAGGCGGAAATGGATTACAGGGTGATCATGCCGTACATCCTTGAGAAAAAGGATCTCGGGGTCGGCGGTATGGATGTGCTGGCGAACAACACCGTGCAGGCGGCAACACAAGTATATGCACCTGCACCGCCACCGCAAGCAATACCGCAACCGATGCCGACACCTGCACCGCAGCCGAATCTGTTGGACATGGCAGAGGATGCACCAACGGCAAGTGCGATCCCGAAGGCACTGGCGGATCTGATGCAGGCAGACGGCATCACGGAACAGCAGGTGTGTAATGCTGTCGCCAAAAGAGGCTTCTTCCCGGCAGGAACACCGATTGCAAACTACGGCGAACAGTTCATAAACGGCATGCTCATTGCACAGTGGCCGACGGTGAAGGCCATTATTACAAAATTCGGATTATAAGAAAAAATCTTACGATTTATCAACCCCCCGTCCCCCAATCTTGGGGGCGAAAAGGTGTTTCTTGTTCAATAAGCTTGCGTCATTCAATGAGCCGCAGGCGAATTATAAGCTAAATTGCTCACAACGCGAGCAATTTCCTATATAATAAAAAAATTATCAGGAGGTATTTTTATGATGAACGCAAACACAAACAACAACGGCAGAGAGCTGTCCTGGGACAGCCTGATCGAAAAGGAATCGGAGTTTACACTTCTTGACGAGGGTGACTACCCGTTCAGGGTGGAGAGCTTCACAAGAGGAAGACACGGCGGTTCGGCAAAATTGCCCGCGTGCCCGAAGGCAATTCTCAAGATTGCTGTTCTTGACCCGAGCACGCAGAAAACCCTGACCACGATCGAACATAATCTGTTTTTACATTCTTCGGTTGAGGGACTGCTCAGCAGCTTCTTCATTGCCGTGGGGCTGAAAAAGCACGGCGAGCCGACAAAGATGAATTTTGAAGGTGCGGTCGGGAGAACGGGCATGTGCCATGTGTATGTTGACAAATGGAAAGGCACCGACGGCAAGGACAAACAGAGCAACAAGATCAAGTATTTTCTTGATCGCAAGGACGATCCGACACAGCCTGCGCAGGCGGCATACCAACAGCCTGTACCGCAAACATACAGCCGGCCTGTGCAAGGTGCACCGCAGTATGCACAGGGCACGGGACAGAGTGCACCGCAGTATGTTCAGCCCAATATGCCGAACACACCGACTCAGACAGGGGTGCCGCAGGGCTGGGGCAACCTTCCGTTTGTTGAATAAGGTGTTGTTATGTTACGACCCTATCAGGAAGAAGCGAAGACGGCGGTGTTCAGGGAGTGGGAAACGTATGACAAGACCCTGCTTGTGCTTCCCACCGGCTGCGGCAAGACCGTCGTGTTTGCAAGCATTGCAGAGGAACTTGTGCGGCAGGGGAAAAGGGTGCTGATTCTTGCGCACCGCGGGGAGCTGCTTGAGCAGGCCGCCGACAAAATAAAGGCTTTCACGGGGTTGGGTTGTTCGGTCGAAAAGGCGGAGCAGACCAGTCTCGGAGAATGGTACAGAATTACGGTAGGCAGTGTGCAGAGCATGTTGCAGGACAAGCGGCTCGGACGGTTCCGCAAAGACCATTTTGACAATGTGATCGTGGATGAAGCACACCATGCGATCACGGACGGCTACAAGAAGGTGCTTTCTCATTTTGAGAATGCCAAGGTGTTGGGGGTCACGGCGACCCCCGACCGTGGCGACATGAAAAACCTCGGCACGGTGTTTGATTCGCTCGCCTATGAATACACCCTGCCGCAGGCGATCAAAGACGGCTATCTCGTGCCGATCAAGGCATTGACGGTGCCGTTGCGGCTGGATCTGACGGACGTCGGCACACAGGCAGGCGACTACAAGGCCGGGGATGTGGACAATGCACTCGACCCGTACCTCGAGCAGATTGCCGAAGAAATGAAAAGAACGGTGTCGGACAGAAAAACGGTGGTGTTCTTGCCGCTGATCAGGACCGCACAGAAGTTCTGTGAGATCTTACGAAAACACGGATTTCGGGCGGCAGAGATCAACGGCACGAGCGAAGACCGAAAAGAGATCCTGCAAAGGTTCGCGGACGGCGAAATTGACGTGCTGTGTAATGCCATGCTGTTGACAGAGGGCTGGGACTGCCCGTCGGTAGACTGCGTGGTTGTGCTGCGGCCGACCAAGGTCAGAGCCTTGTATGCGCAGATGATCGGCAGAGGGACAAGGCTTTGTGATGGCAAAAAGGATCTGCTGCTGTTGGATTTTCTGTGGCACACTCGACGGCATGAGCTGTGCAGACCTGCCTGCCTGATCGCAGGTGAAGAAGACGTCGCCGAGCGCATGACGAAAAACATGGAAGAAGCGGCAGGGGTGGCTTTCGACCTGCAGGAAGCACAGCAGACAGCCTGCACCGATGTGGTCAAAGACCGTGAAAATGCCCTTGCCGAAGAACTCAGACGGCAAAGGCAGAAAAAGCGGGAGCTGGTGGATCCGTTGCAGTATGCAATGAGTGTCGCAGCGACGGATTTTACAAGCTATGTGCCGTCGTTTCCGTGGGAAATGCAGGCTATGGAAGACAAGACCCGAAAGAATCTTGAAAAATTGGGTATTTTTACGGATGAAATCGCTTGCGAAGGGCAGGCAAGGAAAATACTTGACCTTGCAGAAAAGCGCAGGGAGGGCGGTTTTTCGAGTGCAAAACAGATCCGCTTTTTAGAGGGACACGGCTTTCGGAATGTCGGGCAGTGGTCGCAGACGGATGCCAAAAAGATGATCTACCGCATCAAGGCAAGCGGATGGAAGGTGCCGCACGGGATCGTGCCTGAAGAGTATGTGCCGTAAGGGAGGGTTGATTTTTGCAATATGAAAAAACAGATTTAACCGAACTGCTGGACTACATCGACCCTGTCGTATGCTCCTATCAGGAATGGCTGACGGTCGGGATGGCACTCAAATTTGAGGGCTATGACCTGAGCGTATGGGACGATTGGTCAAGACGGGATCCTGCCCGATACCATGACGGGAACTGCCGCAACAAGTGGCTGGGCTTCAACGGCTCACAGACTCCCGTAACAGCCGGCACGGTGGTTAATCTTGCCAAGGAACACGGCTGGAGTCCTGCAAGGGGCGGAAAAGAGCTTTCGTGGGACAGCCTGATCGGTGAAAAGAAGATCATTGACACGGCATGGATTGAGGGCACGGAGATTCACATTCCCGACGAATGGCAGCCCGGAGAGCAGTGCCGACAGCTGATTACCTATCTGCAGACCTTGTTCGATACAACGGAAAACGTCGGATATGCGGTTGAATGCTGGGAGCAGGAAGACAGGCTGATGCCGAAAAAGGGTTGCTTCGACCGCACCGCCGGGCAGATCATTGAGGAACTCAGCCGTTGCGACGGTGACATCGGCAGCGTGATCGGCGACACGAACAGAAAAGCGGGTGCATGGATCCGTTTCAATCCCTTGGACGGCAACGGGGTCAAGGACATCAATGTGACGGACTACCGTTTTGCCTTGGTGGAATGCGACGATCTGGCACTTGACAAACAGAATGCCGTGATCCGAGAGCTGGAGCTGCCTGTGGCCGCTTTGGTGTACAGTGGTAAAAAGAGCCTGCATGCCATTGTGCGCATTGAAGCGGCAGACAAAACGGAATACAAAAAACGGGTGGATTTTCTGTATAACGTATGCCGGAAAAACGGGCTGAAGATCGACACGCAGAACAAGAACCCGTCGAGGCTGTCGAGAATGCCCGGCATTGACCGCGGCACATCCAAGCAGTATCTGCTTGATACCAACATCGGAAAAGCCGGCTGGGATGAGTGGCAGGCATGGATCGAGGAGATCAACGACGATCTGCCCGAGCCCGAGAGCTTCGGTGCATTCTGGGAGGATCTGCCCGAACTCTCACCGCCGCTGATCGACGGGGTGTTGCGACAGGGACACAAAATGCTGCTTGCGGGCCCGTCGAAAGCCGGCAAGAGTTATGCCCTCATAGAACTGTGCATTGCCATTGCCGAGGGGGTGCAATGGTTGGGATTCAGATGTGCAAAGGGCAAGGTGCTGTATGTCAATCTGGAAGTGGACCGTGCATCATGCCTGCACCGATTCAAGGATGTGTATACGGCATGGGGATTGCCGCCGGGAAATCTGCAGAACATCGATATATGGAACCTGCGAGGCAAAGCCGTACCGATGGACAGCCTTGCGCCGAAACTCATCCGCAGAGCCGCAAAAAAGGGCTATATAGCCATTATCATCGACCCGATCTACAAGGTCATCACCGGGGACGAAAATTCCGCTTCGGAAATGGCGAAGTTCTGCAACCAGTTTGACAAGGTGTGCAACGAGCTCGGCTGTGCGGTGATCTACTGCCACCACCATTCAAAAGGCGGACAGGGCGACAAGAAGTCCATGGACAGAGCATCGGGATCGGGGGTGTTTGCAAGAGATCCCGATGCCATGCTCGACCTGTTGGAGCTGGAATGCGACGAGAACATTTATAAAACGCTCGAAGACGATGCCGCGTTGCAGGTAATGTACCGATATCTGGACAAGCGATACCCGAACGGCTGGGACGGCGAAGTGTCGGACGATGACATGATGAGCCCGGTGCAGATGAAAAAAGCGTGTTACAGACTGCTGCCAAGTGAACTGTATGATGCTTGCATGCAAGACTGCGAGCAGGCAAAGAAACAGACACACAGCAAGACTGCCTGGCGGTTGGAGGGAACGCTGCGAGAGTTCCCGCGATTTGACCCGATCAATCTGTGGTTTAACTTCCCCGTGCATGTGCAAGACCGCACGCAGGTGCTGTCTGACCTTTCGACGGCAAACTCAAAGGGCAGTCCGTACAAAAAGAATTTTTCACGCAAAAAGAGTGCCGAGCACAGACAGGAAGACAGAAAGCAGAGCATTCAGGCAGCATTCACAGCCGTGGCAAAAAACGGAAAAGCGAAGATCGCAGACCTGGCAGAGGTGATGGGTGTGAGTGAAAAGACGGTGAAGAACAGAGCCGTTGAAAGCGGATGTTTTGAGGTAGAAAAAGGCTTTGTTTTCAGCCTTTGAAAAACGGAAAAAGTCGAATGATTTTCCACTTTCCGAAAGTAGAAAATGTCGAATGATTTATCGAGATTTTCTAAAAGTGGAAAATGTCGAATAAATTATCGAGATTTTCCGAAAACAGAAACACTTTACCCCCTTACGGGGGTATAAGGGAAATTTTCCGCCGGAAAAGCAAGGGAAAAATTTGGTGTCGGCGAAGCGAACGCCGAACACCGAAATTTTCCGTTCCTTGCAAAGGGCGCACCGTAAAAACCCCTCTGTCACTTCGTGACATCTCCCCTTTCAGGGGCGACAAGGGGGATTGAGGATCAACACAAAAACAGAGGTGAACAAGATGCAATTTTTTATGCCGATGATACCGCCGACGGTGACACACCAGGAGAAGAAGACGACCGTTAACAAGATGACCGGAAAGGTCATTTATTATGAGCCGGCTCAACTCAAAAACGCAAGAGCGAAGCTGACTGCTGCACTGCATCCGCACAGACCGGCCGAACCGATGGACGGTGCAATATATCTGCAGACGGCATGGGTGTTCCCGGCAGACGACAAGCATCCGCCGAAGACCTGGAAGACCTCGAAGCCCGATACCGACAACCTGCAGAAGATGCTCAAGGACATCATGACCGAGCTCGGATTCTGGAAAGACGATGCGTTGGTGTGCTGTGAACATATCTCGAAGACATACGGGGATGTGCCGGGTGTTATGATCGAAATTCACGAAATATGGAGTGACGGCATTTGAACAATAACAAAGATACGCTGATGATGTGTCCGTTTTACCAGCGTGAGGGCGGCAAGCAGACCATTCAGTGTGACTCCAAGGCGGTCATGGACGGCACGGCAAAGTGCGTGCACTGCTTCCGAAGCAACGCACGAAGGGATCGCTTTGAAAAGAAATACTGCATGGATGTCAAGGGATGGCAAAGCTGCCCCTGGGCACAAGTGATTATTGCGAAGTTGCAATAATCACAATGCACCTGCGGTGGTGATATGCACGCTGAAGCGTGATGATATGCACACCTGCGGTGTGATGATATGCACCTGCGGTGATGATATGCATTCCTTGCGGAATGATGATATGCAACACTGCGTGTTGATTTGGCAACGGAAAGACCTCTTCGGAGGTCTTTTTTGCCCTATGGGGAGAAATTGGGAAGTGTTGCATGGTAAAGTGTTTGCAGGAGGTGAAAAGGATTTGAAATTGACCGAGGAGCAGTGGGCCGAGGCCAAGGGACTGTATGTTGCGGGTCAGATGTCTTACAGAGATCTGGCACAGCATTACGGTGTGGCACTTTCAACAGTTTATAAACGCGGCAAGGACGAATCCTGGGGCGCCTTGCGGGAGGATGTTTCGGAAGAAACAACAACACAAAAAATGTTGGTGTTTTCGGAAGAAGCGAAGAAGCGAACAAAGCAGATCGCCGACATTTACGGGCGACTTGTGAATGTGCTGGATGCAGAAAGCCGTGCGCTTGAACAGAGGATCGAGGACGGCGGCAGTGTGATGACAAAGGCACTCAATGACTATATTTTTGCACTGAAAACGCTCAAAGAGATCGGCAACATCAAAACAGAACAGGATATCCGTGAGCAGGATGCTCGCTTGCGGCTGCTTGAAAAACAGATCGCGGAATCGACAGACAGCGGCGGTGTGGCCGTGACGGTGTCTTTTGAGGGGGTGGACGGATGCGAAGTATAAATCTTGTCTTACCGCCCCCGAACGATAAACAGTATCTTTTTTTGAAGGATACGCACAAGTATATTGCCTTCGGCGGTGCACGAGGCGGCGGCAAGAGCTGGGCGGTCAGGGTGAAAGCGATCCTGCTGTGCCTGCATTATGCGGGGATCAAGGTCATGATCGTCCGTCACACATACCCGGAGCTGCGTGCGAACCACATCGGCCCCATGCGGCAGATGCTCGGTGACATTGCAGAATACAAAGAGAGTGTCAAGGAGTTTCACTTTCCGAACGGCAGTGTGATTCTGTTCCGTCACTGCCAGAACGAGAAGGACGTGGACAAGTACCAGGGCACGGAAGTGGACGTGCTGTTTCTGGACGAAGCGACACAGCTGAGCGAAGAAGTGTTCAACCGCATCAAGGCTTGCGTGCGCGGTGTCAATTCTTTTCCGAAACGGATCTATCTGACCTGTAACCCCGGTGGTGTGGGACATGCCTGGGTCAAGCGGCTGTTTGTGGACCGCAGCTACAACACGGGCGAGAACAGCGAGGAATATTCCTTCATCCGTTCGCTTGTGACCGATAACAAGGCTCTCATGCGTGAGGATCCGGACTACATCAGGCAGCTTGAAGCCCTGCCGCCGAAACTTCGCAGGGCATGGCTGGAGGGGGACTGGAACATATTTGAGGGACAGTTCTTTGAGGAATTCAGGGACGATCCCGCGCACTATCTTGACCGACGACACACCCATGTGATTGAGCCGTTCAGGCCACCGAGGGAATGGACGGTTGTGCGCTCGTTTGACTTCGGATTCTCGAAGCCTTTTTCCTGCGATTGGTGGGCCATTGACTATGACGGCAGAGCGTATCTGATTCTGCAGCTGTACGGCTGTGCAGGTGTGCCGAATGAGGGTGTGAAATGGCATCCGCCGCAGATCTTCGCAGAGATCGCAAGGCTCGAACGCGAGCACCCGTATCTGAAAGGCCGTCAGATCTTCGGTGTGGCGGATCCGTCCATCTGGGACGGCAGCCGCGGAATTCCGATCATTGAAGACGCGGACCGTGCAGGGGTGTATTTCACGCCCGGTGAGAATACACGGCTCCCGGGTTGGATGCAATGCCACTACCGTCTTGCCTTTGACGAAAACGGCTTTCCGATGGTGTATTTCTTTAAAAATTGCACCCATGCCATACGCACCCTGCCGCTGCTGCAATACAGCGACACGAAGCCCGAGGACCTGAACACCGAGCAGGAGGACCACTTTGCAGACTCGTTCCGCTATTTCTGCATGAGCCGACCCATTCAGCCCGTGTATAAACCCGAAAAGAAGATCCCCGACAAGGATCCGTTAAACTTATATACTGCATATTAAGGAGGAATTATGAACACACAAGAAAAAGAAATCTTCGCATCCGATGAACGGCACGGACAGGAAGTCATCGGCAAGGAACAGGTGCTCAAGGCCGCCGAGATTCTTACGAAGTACAAGGCAGGCAAGACAAAGCTTGAAAGCCGTGTGATCGATCACGAGGAATGGTTCAGAATGCAACACCGCAGGGACACATCGAAAAAGAAAAGCAAGCCGACGGCATGGCTGTTCAATTCCCTTGCGAACAAGCATGCGGACTTCATGGACAACTTCCCCGATGTGACCGTGCTGCCCCGTGAAGAAGCCGACGGACAGGCCGCCAAGGATCTGACGGACATTCTGCCCGTGATCTTAGAGCAGAACCGATTCAAGCAGACCTATTCGCGCGCCAGCTGGGACAAGCCGAAGCACGGCTGTGCGATCTATTCGGTGCTGTGGGACAGTAGCAAGCTCAACGGCCTGGGTGACATTGCCGTCAATAATGTGGACGTGCTCAACCTGTTCTGGGAGCCCGGCTGTATGGATATTCAGAAAAGCAAGAACGTGTTTTTCGTGTATCTTGCCGACAATGACGACCTTGTGTCTGCCTATCCGTTTCTCAACGGCAGGCTCGGCGGAATCGGCTTTACGCTCGCACAGTACCGCTACGACGAGAGCATTGACACGACCGGCAAGACCGCCGTTGTGGACTGGTATTACAAGAAGCATCTTGCAGACGGCAGAACGGTGCTGCATTACTGCAAGTTTATCGGGGAGTATGTGCTGTATGCTTCGGAGAACGACCCGCAGCTTGCGGACAAGGGTTTTTATAATCACGGCAAATATCCCTTTGTGTTCGACACACTGTTCCCCGAAGAGGGGACGCCCTTCGGCTTCGGTTACCTTGATCTGCAGAGAGAAACGCAGACCGCCATTGACGAAATGACCGCCGCACTCGACCGCAATGTGTTGGACTCCACAAAGAAGCGGTATTTTACCCGCATTGACGGATCGATCAACGAAAAGGAGTTTGCGGATCCCGATAAGGAGTTCATCCATGTGGCAGGATCAAGCCTCGGAGAAGACAGCATCCGTGCACATGAAGTAAACATGGCAACGGGCAATGTGCAGAACTATCTGCAATACCGTGTCAATGAACTCAAAGAGGTCACTTCAAACCGTGACTTTTCGTCCGGCGGTGTCAGTTCGGGGGTTACTTCGGGTGCGGCCATTTCCGCTTTGCAGGAAGCCGGCAACAAAACAAGCCGTGATATGATCGCAGACACTTACTTTGCATTCACGCAGATCTGCGAGCTGATCATTGATCTGATGCGGCAGTTCTACAACACGCCGAGAACGTTCCGTATTATGGGTGAGAACGGCGAACAGGCATTCACACAGTTTGATGCCGCAGCCATCGGCGGCCGCAACCTGGATGCAATGGGTGTTTCCTTCGGCACGGCAGAGCCTGTGTTTGACATCACCGTCAAGGTGCACAAGCTCAATCCCTATGCACGGCAGGCACAGAACCAGGATGCGATCAACTTCTACAACATGGGATTCTTCAATCCGTCCAACGATGTGCAGGCTCTGGCGTGTCTTGAGTATCTTGAGATCGAAAACAAGGACAAGCTGCAGCAGATCATACAGCAGAACGGACTGAACCTGCGGTGTCAGCAGCAGCTGTATCCGTTGTGTGTGCAGATGGCACAGCAGCTCGAAGCGACTATGCCGGGCATTTATGCACAGGTGATGAGTCTGTTGGCACCGACACAGATCGGACAGCAGATCATTCAGGCACAACAACAGGCCCTTGCCGTACCGGCACACAAAGCGGCCGGCGAAGTACAGAAGAAAGAAAACACCGTGATGGAGGGAGGCTTACGTGCGGCGCAGTCGGTCGCACCGAGAGTATGACGAAGATTGAGTACAAAATCGGCAAGGATGAATGCATATTACGTGTGAAAGGCCATGCAGGCTATGCGGAGAAGGGCAAGGACATTGTGTGTGCAGGCATTTCGGCACTGTGCACGGCTTTGTACAAGGCGGTCATGGCATCAAATTCGATGATCCAATGCATGACCGCCGACGGTGAACTCGACATCAGAGCGACCGATCACGGCGGTGATGTGCGTTCCATGTATGCCATGGCGGTGCTGGGATTCAATGAAATTGCCGCCGAATTTCCCGATTTCGTAAAAATTGAAAAAATTTAAACGCACGGGGAGAAATCAGCCTTTCATGTTTGCTACACTGCAGACATGAGGGGCATTTCTTTTGCACTCAAAAAAATGACACATCGGAAAGACGAGGCAAATTTTATGGAAAAACTTTTTTGTTTGCAGTTTTTTGCCGAAGGTAGTGCCGAAGGCGGCGCACCTGCAGCAAATAACAGCGGACTCACGGGCGATTTCAAAGCGGACTTCGCAACACATGTGTTGAAGAATCCCGCAGGGACAGCCGCCGTGTCCCGTCGGGCGAATCAGACGGAAGATCCTGCACCGGTACAGGAGAAAACCGAACCGCAAGCACCCGCCGCCGGGGAGCAACCGAAAGCCGAAGAACAGCCCAAAGATTTCGACAAAGAGTTCGATGAGCTGATCAAAGGCGATTACAAGACTGCGTTTCAGAAGAAAACGCAGGCGATCATCAATGAACGTTTCAAGCAGAACAAGCAGGCCGAAACGGTGCAGTCGGAGTATGAAGACATGCTCTCGCCCTTGTATGACAAATACGGTGTCAAAAAGGGTGACAGGACCGCACTGAAAGCCGCGATTGAAGCGGATGACTCTTATCTTGCCGAAGAAGCCGCAAGAAGGCATGTCACCAAAGAGCAGGTCAGAGTCGAAAGACAGCTTGCCAAGGTGACACAGCAACAGCAGGCTGACAGACTCAGACAGCAACAGCAGGAAGCCAACACACGCAAGTGGAACGCATGGCAGAGTGAAGCCGCCGAGGTTGCGAAGACATACCCGGGCTTTGACCTGCAAAGTGAGATCCTGAACAACGAGCAATTCGCACAGATGCTTGACAAGGGGCTGAGTGTTAAGCAGGCCTATGAAAGCGTTCACTTTGATGAAATCATGCAGAAGCTGACACAGACGGCGGTGCAGGATGCCGCCGCCAGAACCGCACGAAGCATTGCCGCCAACGGCAACAGAGCCGTTGAGGGGGCACTGGGTGCACAGCCCGGTGTGGCAACTAAGCAGAGTGTGCAGGATCTGACAGGACGTCAGATCGAGGACATCCTGAAACGGGTCGGAAGGGGCGAAAAAATTACCTTCTGACACGATTGTGTTTATATTAAGGAGTGAAAATAATCATGAAGAAAATTTTTGATCTGCAGTTCTTTGCAGATACCAATGCAGACTATGTGGTAAATGCCACGGGCGGCACGATGCAGGGCGGTGTGATCACCGACCCGAATGCACTGTCCGCCGAAATGAAAACCTTTTATGACAAGACCCTGATTTATCTTGCAGGTCCCAAGCTCATTCATGCGCAGTTCGGTCAGAAGCGACCCATTCCTGCGAACAACGGCAAGACGATTGAATTCCGAAGATTTTCCAAGCTGCCGAAGGCACTCAAGCCCATTACCGAGGGTGTGACCCCTGCCGGTAACAAGCTGCGTGTGTCCGCTGTTACTGCCACGGTGGATCAGTACGGTGATTATATTGAGCAGACCGACATGCTGGAAATGACTTCTGTGGACAATACTATTTTGGAAGCCACCAGGGAGCTTGCAGATCAGGCAGCCCTGACCCTTGATACAGTGATCAGAAATGAGATCGTCGGCGGCACGAATGTGTATTATGTTCCCGAAGTCAACGGCAGCACCGAAACCGAAATTCTTTCCCGTGCTGACATCACTGCGAATTGCAGACTTCGCGTGAAGGATGTTTTCCGTATTGCAGCCGCACTCAAGGCTGTTAATGCACCGAAAATCAACGGCAGTTATATTGCTATCATTCATGCGTTTGTAGCCAATGACCTGATGATGGAAGCCGGTGACAAGTGGATTGAGGTAAACAAATATGCATCTCCCGAAAACATTTTCGAAGGCGAGCTCGGTAAACTCGGCGGCATCCGTTTTGTGGAAAGCTCCGAAGCCAAGATCATCGGCCCTGCTGTTATTTCAGACGGCTTGAGCCGCCTGACGGTTGCCGAAAAGGCTGCAAGCGGTGCTACCGCTGTCAAGGTCAATGAAGTACTGACCGCAGCAACACCCGTTGAACCGATCGAAGTGTATGTAAACGGTGTCAAGAACACCGTGACCAAGATCGAAGCCGCTGCTGACGGGACCACCCTGACTCTCGGCACGGCACTCTCTGCCGCTGTTGAAGCTGACAGCATCGTCTGCGGTACGGGTGCAGGCAAGGACGGTTCCGCCGTATTCTGCACACTGTTCCTCGGCGAAAATGCCTACGGTGTCACCGATATCGAAGGCGGCGGCCTTGAGCACATTGTCAAGCAGAAAGGCTACGGCAATGACCCGCTGAATCAGAGAAGCTCCATCGGCTGGAAGGCTACGGAAACCGCAAAGCGCCTCATTGAAGAATACATGATCCGCTGCGAAAGCGGATCCGAGTTCTCCGCTGTTGCGGAAAGCAACTGATGAAAGGAGCATTTCGGTATGGCTAAGAAAAATGAGAAGAAGACCGTTCCCGTGTTCGTACCCAGAGAGTCAAAGGATGACCCCGATCTGTTTGTCAGCATCAACGGCAAACGGTATCTGATCAAAAAGGGAGAAAGCGTGTTTGTGCCCACCGAAGTGGCAGAGGTGATCGAAAACAGCCGCAAGGCGAAAACCTTTGCCGATCAATACATCGAGTCGGTCGCCAACGGCTGAGTCTTCACAACAACAAAACGGCGGACGGCTTGCAGGTCGTCCGCTTATTACTTTTAAGGAGAGATGCAAAAATGACATTTCCTTTATTGACCGCAAAACTGCAGACATTGCGACCGGGACAGGTGAAAGAAGCATGGCTTGCGGATGTTTGCAACAAACTGGACACGAAGATCTTCAAGGAGATCATTCTGACACATGAGCATTCACCCCATGTAAAAAGACCGCACTATACCGTTAAGGATGTGACTACGGACAGAAAACTGCTTGCAGAGGACGGATATGACGATGTGTATATGTGGTGGTGCTGTATGGAGATTGACCTGCAGTACGGCGACATGAACCGCTATGCCGTCAGCCGATCGCTGTTCAACGATGCCTACACCGACATGGCGGCACGGTGGACGAGAACCCACATGCCGCTGTCGGCAACGGATGACGATACGGGCAGTGTGCATCCCGTGCTGGGGGTGCTTGTATGAGAAAAAGCTATATTCCCGTGCCTGCGGTGAACCGCACGCAGGTGACGGATTTCAGGGGCATCAATCAGCACCCGGGAGCCAACGAAAACGAATGGGCTGACCTGTGCAACATGGTGGTGGACAACGGCTGTCTGCGCACGAGAAATGCTCGCGGGATTGCCGTCAATGAAATACAGACGGCTGACGGCGAAACTGAATCTCCCGACGTGTTTGTGCTGGCTTCGATGATCGAAGACATCTGTGCGTTGCATGACGGATATGCACTGATCACCGAGGGCGGTGAGTTGGTTGTGAACGGAAAAAAACTGCGTGCAGGTTCACCGAAAGCGGACACAAAAAGGTATCTTGTTCCCTTTGGTCGGTCGTTCATGATCCTGCCCGACGGGATTCTGTATACCCCCGAAGACGACGGCACATGGCAGTTTCAGAGTGTCGAAAACACCTTTGCGGCATCCTCTGCAACCGTGTGTGCCTGCGAAGCGGACGGCACGGAAATTGATGCGACATTTTCCGATACGGCTCCCGAAGATCCTTCCAACGGCAAGGCATGGGCAGACACATCGGGCGAAATGACTGTACTGCGGTATTGGTCGGCAGCGCAGAACATCTGGGTGCAGGCAACAAGTTTGTATATGAAGATAGCGGCGACGGGTATCGGACACGGATTCAGACAGGGTGATGTGGTTGCATTGGACGGCTTTTCCGTGAAAGAACTGAACGGCTCGTTTGAACTGATGAGAGTGCAGGACGACTTTCTTGTTGCGGTCTGTGTGAGTCTTTGTGCAGATTATGAGCAGGCCGCACCGTTTACGGTGAGCCGCAGTATGCCTGTGCTTGACTTCTGCATACAGCACAACAACCGTCTGTGGGGTTGCCGCAAGGGCAGAAACCACAAAGGCGACTATGTGAATGAGATCTATGCAAGCAAGCTCGGGGACCCGCTGAACTGGTTCTGCTATCAGGGCATTTCGACCGATTCCTATGCCGTCAGCATTGCTTCTCCCGGTGAATTCACGGGGGTGGGTACGACAACGGATGCGGTCGTGTTTTTCAAAAGCGACAGCGTAAGTGCCGTGTACGGTTCGGCACCGAGTGATTTTACGGTCACGACCTTTCAGTGTGAGGGCGTGCAACCGGGCAGTGCAAAGAGCGTGGTCACGGTCAACGGTGCTATTTATTATAAATCCTCCAACGGGGTCTATGTGTTCAGCGGCTATCAGCCGTATTGTGTTTCGGATGCACTGACCGCAAAGTGCACCGAAGCCGCCGCCGCGTGTGCCGGTGACAAATATTATATCCGCATGAAGGATGAGAAGAACGAAGATGTGTTGTTCGTGTATGACACCCTGCGGCATATCTGGGTTCGCGAAAACTGCATGCAGAACAGTCTGCTGTTTTCAAAGAACAATGCGGTGTATCTTGTGGCGCAAAGAGTGGTCGCTTCTGCATTATTCTCTCTTGTCTGGGTCTGGATGTATGTACATGACATCACAGCCCCCGACCGTGTAGAACTGCAACTGCTTTTTGATTATGACTTCGGCTCGGCGCAGGTTCTGTCTTGCGCTTACAAGGATGAAACGCAAGTGCAGGACATTTCCTTTGTTGCAGAAAGTGCAGACCTCGGGTTGCTGACACCCGACCACAAACGCACAAGCCTTTTGCAGATCCGTGTGAGCATGGAGAAGGACAGCATTCTGAAGGTGTCTGCGCAGTATGACGGCGGAGCATGGATTCAGTTACATGAAACCGTTGCAGGAAAACACATTGATTCCGTTTGCCTGCCTGTTACCTGCAGACGGTGCGACCGTATGAAAATTAAACTCGAAGGCTACGGAAACGTGACCGTGTACGGCATTACCCGCACTACGGAGAATGCAAGCGAGGTGAGCGTTTTAAGATGGTAAGATTTCCCTTTAAACCGAAAAGATGCAATGCACAGAACGTGCAGGAACTTGTTGCATTCATCAACGAACAGAATCTGAATCAAACGCAGGAACTGCGCATGGCTTTTGCACAGGTCAACCGCGAACTTGAAGACTTGAAAAAGGAGAGAAAAACATGAGCGAAGAAAAGAAAAAATATGTTGCGGCGGATGCAAGGGCCGCCATGCGGCAGTCGATCGGGCTGGATCCCGTTTCGATGGATTATGACTTTGACGGTGACGGAAAAGTAACCGCAGGGGATGCAAGAAGTATATTGCGGGCTTCGGTGGGACTGGATGATACAATGCCGACAACAACACCGACTGTCACCCCCGGATCTGCCACAGAACTTGCACAGCAGGCAGGCGGTTCCTTTGTGCCGACCACGTCAGCGGACTTCACCAAGGCCGCTTACAATGCCTATGCACAGTACAAGGACAACGGCGATAAGTACGAATACAATTACAATTCCGATCCGCTGTATCAGCAGATTAAAAACGATTATGTACGCACGGGAACGCTCGGTGCGGAGAACATTGCGGGCAAGGCACAGGCACAGACAGGCGGCTACGGCAACAGTTATGCACAGACCGCCGCACAGCAGGTATTTCAGGATGCAATGCTGGATCTGAATGATGTTGCCGTGGATCTCGAACAGAATGCCTACAGCCGCCACATGGACCGTCAACAACAGCGGCTGAATGAATATTCCATGCTTTCGGACATGGCGAACACCGCCTACGGAAAAGAGCTGACGGCAGCTGAACTTGCCGCACAGTTTGGTGACTACAGCCGATTCGGTGAAATGCTCGGTCTTGACCTGACACAGTATGCGACCGATGCAAAAGCACAGCAGGCACTCAACTGGGGCTTGCAGACGGGTGATTTCAGTCGCCTTGCCGCACTCGGCTTTGATACCTCTTATTTGCAGGAAACATACGACCTCAACCTCAAAGGAGCACAGCTTGACTATGCAGGCGGGGTTGCAGATATTACGGGCGATCTGTCGGAACTTGAAAAATACGGCTATTCCACCGAAGACGTGCAGAAGGCCAAAGACCTCAACTTTGCACTCACCGCCGCCGCAAACGGCGATTTCAGCAAGTTGAAAGACGTCGGCATCGACCCGACCTACATGGAAGAAAGTGCCCTTCGCGAAGCCGCCGCTTATTATGCAGAGTACGGTGACTTGAGCAAATTGCAGTCGCTGGGAATCAATACAAACTGGCTGAATCAGTACAACAATGCACTGTTGTCGATTCAGAAAGGAAATGCCATGCAGGCAGGCGGAGGACTCGGGACTCTCGGTTCATGGGGTAATTTGTGGAGCGGTTCGGGAAGTTCGGGCGGTTCCTCATGGGGCGGCTCTTACGGCGGCTCTTACGGTAGCTCTTACGGCTCGGGCGGCTCAACATCAGGCTCGGGCGGAACATCTGCTTATGATTCCGCTTATGAGTATTTAAAAAAATATGCAGGTGCGGATTATTCGGCATTTAACCTGATGCTGACGAATGCGGAGGAAAAATACGGCCTGAGTATGGAAGAGGTCAATAAACTGTATCAGGCACTCAGAGGATAAAGGAGGAATGACACATGGCACAGGTTGAAGGCAGTACCGCGAATCGGGACCGCACCAAAAAAGAAAAAGAAGAATTTTATGCAGCACAGAACACATCAAAAGATCTCGCTGACGTTATCAAAGATACGTATAACGGGATGGTGGACATTGTTGACAGCATGGGTGCGGCAACCGGTGTTACCAAAGAGGGGGATTGGGATAAATATAAATATTCATCCGGTTCTTCATCCTCGTCTTCCGGGTCATCTTCATCCAAAAAGACAACAACAAGCACACCGAGCACATCCGGCAAAAGCGTGAACATGTGGGAGAATCTTGCAACGGGCATGAAGAACACCGTCACGACCCTGATGGATGTTGCAACGGCACAAAAAACGGCCGAGCTGCGCGGTGAGGACGAAAAGACGATCTATGAAAAGATCATGTCGGGCGATCAGACCTATATTCAGTATTACGACATCAAGACGGGCGGTCTGCTGAGCGACGTTTCGGCGGTGGTTTCGTATGCAGGGAGTGAGGATGCGGATTTAGCATCTGCCGATACTTACAGTGTGGTCAAGGACGTAATTGCCCGTGTGAATAAAAACGGAGCCATACTCGGTGCATCCACCACGCAGAGTCTGCTGGATTCGCTGACGACTGTGTTGGAGCAGACAAGCGGATTTGAAGCCGAACGCACGGCACAGATGTGGACTGATGATGCCGATGCGTTGATCGACTGGTACGCAAGTGTGCAGGAGAAACTTGAAAGTGGGGATGCTGCTGCTCTTGTTAATTACCTGCGTACCGTTTCGGGTGTTGTGAACAGTGCAAACACAGCGGCAGAATATGTGCAGTTTATGGATGCGGACGAACGGCAGGCATATATTGACGGCGTTGCGGATCGACAGCAGGCACTTATTGACATTTACAACAGCATCGACATCAATCCGCTGAATGATACGCAGTTGCAGGAGTTGTTGCAACAGAAGGAAGACCTTGAAGCACAAAGATCTGCATATACCGATCCGGACGGAACAGCTATTGACTTACCGCCGATGGCACAGCTTCTTGATAATCTCGGCCTTGTTGACTTGGTTGACAATGAGGATGTTCTGGATGGTATTTTGTCATCACTCCAAACTGTCAATACAGCAATCGACAAACGGCTTTCTGCACTCGGATTTTCAAATGCGACCAATAAAGAATTATATGAAGCCTACGAGAATAACACATTGACAGAGTTTGCACAGAACCATCCTATTCTTGCTTCCGGGGTTACCGTTGTCGCGAATCTTGGGGCTGCACTTTCCGTCGGAGATACGATTGCATCAGGCTTTGGTTATTCTGACAGTGGTGCATATGAGATGCAGAAGATTTCTAACGTTTGGCGCAGTACCGCCGCACAGGAGTTTTCGGAATGGTACCATGAGCATCCCACGGTGGTCAGCGAGATTGTTGACAAGGGGCTCGGTTTTATTGATGTGGAAGATTCGGGCGAATGGCTGTATAATGTGCTGATGGCAGGTGCGGATGATCTGGCAAGAACAGGAGTTTCATCGGTGCTGACACTCGGTGTCGGCGGCGGATCAAAAAAGGTGATGAAAGCGCTGTCCACACTGCTCGCTTCGTCTTCTGCCATGAGCTCGCAGTTTGTGAATGAAATCGAAAACGGAGCATCTGCCGGGGATGCGTTGCTGTCTTCGTTCATCGGTGCGGTTGCGGAAGGTGCATCGGAATACATTTCGCTCGATCTGCTTCTGAAAGACGGCGGCGGTAATATTCTGAAAACAGTCATTAAATCCGCTTTTACGGAAGGAACGGAAGAAGTTGCAGGGCAAATTTTTGAAAACATTCTTGACCTTGCGATTCTACAGGATGAAAGCGACCTTGTCAGACGTTGGAATGAACTCAAAGACGAGGGAAACAGCAACACAGAAACGCTCAAAACGATTCTCATTGAAGAAGCGAAAGAAGCAGGATCGAACTTCCTTTCCGGTGCACTGAGTGCAGGCGGTACGGCAATCGGTACGGCTCCCGTTACGCAGGCAAAGACCAACGCGCAGAACAGAGCCTACGGCAAGGCAATCATTGCCGCCGAAGCCGTTCCGGTGCTTCTTGAAGAAGCGCAGAGTGTGCCCGGTGTGTCTGCTGAACTGCGAAAAACGGTCAGCGATCAGATGAACGCAGAGAAGCCCGGCAAGAGTTATGCAAAGAATGTCGGTCAGCTTTACGGTGAATACAGCACCGCCGCCACACAGCAGGCTGCGGAAGCTCGGCTCATGCAGATGGGCTTCAACGAAAACAAGGCTTCCGTTGCCGCCGAAGCGATCGTCAAAGACATGCAGGGCAAGGATCTGACCAAGGAACAGAAGACGGCACTGAAAGACGATTCCGTCAAGCAGGTTCACCGAGAACTGCAAGAAAAAAACGCAGGGTGGTACATGCAGCTCAATAACCGTCTCGGGCAGGTGTTTGTCCGTCAGACTGCCGACACGGCGACGGTGCAGGCAGAAGAAAAGGCAGAGCACACCGAGCCTGTTGTGTTTTCCGCTGACGGTGTGGCGATTTCTCCGCAGGGGGTTACGCAGACCGCAGACGGAGAACAGCAGATCGTGGTTGACAAGGCAAGCGGTGCGACCATGGATGTGCAGGACCTGCAGCCGACGGACGAGCGCAGTGCCGCTGTGCAAGCGGTGCTTGCCGGAGACAGCATCGGCGCACTCGGTAAGGATGTGCTGTTGGGCACACTTGAGCAAGATGGTGATTCAGGTAATATCGAAATGTGGCTTGCAGGGTATGAGGAATACTACAAAGCAGGCTTGCAGGGGTTCAACAGCGCATCCGCTTTTGAACATGCGGTCGGCACGGATGATATCGGTGCTTATCTGACTGCCGATCAGAAAGAGGTTGCATTGCTGGCAGGGCTTAAAGAGCGCAATTACACCAACGGTGTGACGTGGATCACTTCGGGCAATGTGCACGTCAGCGAAACACAGGAGACGGAAGCAAAGATCCTCGATGCTATCGGCAAGGAATACGGACTGGCTTTCGTTCTGACGGACAACCTCGACGGTGTGAACGGCTTGTACGGCAAAGGAACGCAAAGCAACCGCATTGTGCTTTCTTTGGATGCTGAAGGGGGCATTCTGACTGCCGCCGCAGGGCATGAAGTGTTTCACTATTTGAAAGAAAATGCTCCGGATGCCGCCAATTCTTTGCAGAAATTCGTATTGCAGAGGTTGTACAGCACAAAAGGCTTTGACATCAATGCAGAGCTTGAAAAGTACAGCACCCGCTATGCGCTTGAAATCGACGGCATGACGGAAACCGAACAACGGCAGTATCTGCTTGAGGAGCTCACGGCAGACAGCATGTTCGGGGTGTTTGCAAGCAAAAAGGCGGTGGAGCTGTATGCACGCAAACAGCCGAAGGATGCAAAAAAGGTTGCCAAAGCAATCAACAATTTCCTTGCAAAGGTGCGTTCTGCCCTCGAAACGCTTGCATTCAAGGGGCTTGGCTCTGTGTCGGCATTGCAACAGCAGTATGACACGCTCGACGAAATCAGTAATCAGTTCTTCGCCGCCCTCGAAGAAGCCCGCATCAACCGACAGCAAAACAAAAACACCGCCGTCAACAACGACAGCGAAACGCGCCTTTCAAAAAAAGTTGACAAGGAAAACAAGCCAAGGTACAATAAAAAGAGTTCATATAACGAGCAAATGACATTGTATATGCAATGGAGTGAAAGCCAAAGCACACCATTGGGAGAAAAAAAGGTTTTCAAACTTTATAAAAACGGTCAACACCATTTGTATGAAAAAACGGAAGAAGGTGCCGTTGATCTTGGTGTTGTTAAAAAGACTGGTAAAAGGAGTGGAGCTTATGAGACCGCTAACAGAAAAAGAATTGATAAGACTTATGAACACGATGGTTCAAGTGGGCATTCCGGAGGAAGATCTGACGGATCTGATCGGCTGGGTGGACTCAGATCTGCACATGAGGGATCTGATGGAGATCTTCCGTCAGCACGACTTCAAGATGACGACACGCGAATGGACGGACGCGATATCGAGAGTCGTGACGAAATATTTGGATATGAACTACGACGAAATTCCGCAAGAATAACATCCGAAACAGAATCCCACAACGAGATTCTGCGTGAGTCCGATGTGAAGTTTGCGGAGGCAGAGGAAGCACTCGGAGAAGCGGTACAGGAAATACAGACCGAGCAGGGCGGCAATCTGAACGGCGAAATGATTGAAAATCTTGCCCAAACAGCCGCCGAAAAACTGCAAAGCAAATATGATGCCGAACAATTCAAAAAGGCATTTACGGACGTTTTTTCTTATCTTTCGCAGGGTGGTAACATAAAAACTGCTGTGGATGTGCTGTCGGACTTTTATTTGAAGGCATTAAATACGAGTCGCAGTGAAAAAATTGACTTTTCTTTGCAGGATGCAGTTAAGGAAACCATACGGGACTTGCGAAAAAATCCCGTCGTGCTGACAGAAAATCAAATTGCCGCAATTAAAAAAGTTTACGGCGATTATGCAAACTTCCACAAGGCAAGTTTCGGAAAGATCCTGTTCAAAAAAGAGGGCAATGCACCGACCCTTGCGGAACGTTGGGCGGATATTGCAAAAGCAAATCCCGATTTTCTTGATCCTCAAACGGCGGAAGCAGATCAACCGCAGGCTTTGCTTGATTTTTATGAAGCGACAAGACCGTATTGGTACAGCAAGGACAATCCGTTCGGAGCAACGGCACTTGAACTTGACACAGCCGCTTTGCACATGACCATGCAGACCCTGCTCGACTACTTACAGGCGACACGGCCGACTGCTGCCACAGATACTTACAAAACCAAACTGGATGAATATTTTTCAAATTCAGATGCGGACGAATTCTCAGCTGCAATGGCTCTTGCCGAAAAAACAAGGGACAAATCTCTGCAATACTACAAGCGACTGACCATTCAGCGTAAACGAAGAGAAACATATGAAAACAAAAACAATCTGCGCAAATCCATTCGCAGAAATGCAAAAAGACTTGCGGATCTGCTTGTCAACGAAACCGATCAGAAGCACATTCCCGAAAAACTGAAAGCGCAGATCAGCACATTCCTTGAGTTGTTTTACAAAGATGACACCACATTCAGCGAAAGTAAACTGCTTGCCCTGCAGGCCGCCTACAACGAATACGGCAAGGACGAAGAGCTTGGCACGATGTTTGACGAGGACATTGCAAACAAGATCGGAGAAATGCGTGAAGCTCTGCACGGGAAACGGTTGACGGCACTGAACAACAGCGAGCTGCAGGCTTTGAAGGAGTTGACACAGCATTTCACCAAGATCGTGCGCGACGGCAACAAGGCATTCTACCTTGGTAAAAGAGTAAGACTGGATGAGATCGGCACAGAAGCCGTTGTCACCTACACCAGAGAAAAGCCTGCACAGCAGATCAAGATGCTGAAAGCCGCCGAATCGCTTCTGCACACCAACATGCTGACTCCGAACAGCTTTTTTGACCTTCTGCAGGGGCCGCTTGCGAAGTGTTATGAACAACTGCTGTTCCACGATCAGAACATTTTCGGACGGTACATTCTGCATGGAACGAACTTTTTGCAGGCGCAGAAGAAAAAGTACGGCTACAACGAATGGAAGGACAAAAAACTGACCTTTGTTTCCGCTGACGGGGATGAAATCAACCTGACCGCCGACGAAGTTTGTATGCTGTGGGCAACATGGAAGCGTGAACACACGAGTGCACAGCAAGCGCGACACTTAGAAGAAGGCGGCATCGTATTCAAGGATGAGCTCGGCAGAAAAGGCAAACGCGGAATCAAGGATCGTTTGTTTGAGGTGCGTGACGGCTCGGCTCACAGACTGAGTGTGCAAGACATGGAAATCATCAGTGAGTTCATGACGGATGAGATGCAGGCTTTCACAGACGAGCTTGTCGGTTTTCTTTCCAAAGATGCTTCGGAATGGGGCAATGCCGTCTCCATGGAGAAGTACGGCATCAAGAAGTTCACAGAGAAGTATTACATCCCGTTCAACACCGCAAGCAACTACAATTTCCGCAAGTTCGGCACGGACATTGAGAACGGAACAAACCGCCTGATGAACCGCAGTTGGACAAAGCACACCGTGAAAGGGGCAAACACACCGATCATCGTGGATAACCTTACCGATGTGTGGTCGGGTCACGTTGCGGAAATGGCACAGTACAGTGCGTTTGCGCTGACCTTGGACGGCATGGAGCAGATCTTTAACTACCGCACACAAGTGAACGGTCAGGTCAGCCGTGTGTCGTCACTTATCAGCACCTACTACGGGCAGAAATACATGGACTACTTCACCACATTCATGACAGACCTGAACGGCAAAAATTATACGGATCCGCGTGATGATCTATTCACAAAGTATATCAGAAATTACAAGAAGGCGGCTGTATCGATGTCGTTACGTGTAACGGTTCAACAGCCGACATCGTACTTCCGTGCTTTTCAGGAGTTAGGTTTTACTTCTATGTTCGTTTTGCCCGGTACGAAAAAGACCTACGAAGAAATGCTCGAATACGCACCCGGTGTTACACTCATAAAAGAAGTGGGCGGTTTCGACAGCCTTGTCGGTAAAAGCATGGCAGGGTACATCGGACAAGAGCATTACACAGGGAAAGCAGTTTTCCGCAATCTGCGTAGCAATAAGCAGTACCGCAAAGATGCATTTGACAACGCTGCAGGTTTGATGCCCTCAAAAATGGATCGCATTGCTTGGCAGTCGATCTGGAAAGCAACGAAAAAGCAAGTCGCCAAGGAAACGAAGCTTACCGGCGGAGCTCTGCTCACGGTAACGGGTAAACGGTTTACGAAGATCATCAACGACACACAGGTGTACGGCTCGGTGCTTGCACAAAGCCATGCCATGCGAAGCAAAAGCCCGATGATGAAGATCTTAACCGCATTTATGGCAGAGCCGACAGTCAACTACAATATGCTTCTTCGTTTAGGCAGAGAGTTGACAAAAATAAAAGGTGCTTCAAACAAGGATAAGAAAAAACACTTTGTGCGAGCTGCTTCAATCGGACTGGGTCTTTTGATATCCTCGATTGCTCAAGAAGTATTAAAGGCAGCAGTCACATATGATGACGATGAAGAAAAAAGCAGAATTGAAGTTGGCCTGCAAAATATTATTAGTGGTTTGCTTGGTAATTTACCATTTAATTGGATCGTCGGTCTTAGGGACGTCATTACTCTGTTGCAGGGGTATAGTCTTGATCGTGAAGAATTTTCAGTAATCACAGATATGTTGGATGCAATCGGGGATTTATTCAACGGTGATATGTCTGCAGAAGATAAGGCACAGTCGATTGTTTCTGCTATCACTGCACTTGCAGGGTATCCAATCGGGAATGCTTGGAGAGATGTGGAAATGATGCTCAGAACGATAGCAGCCCTGTTTGATGATGAGGAAGATGCATTTGAAACAACGGCTACCACTATAGAGTATTCACTCAGGGAAAAATTCTCATTCTGGAGTTCGTCATTGCTGAATGATATGGGTATTACCTACGATAGCAGTACGGAGAAATACTTTGAGCGTGCATTTGAAGCATTGCAAAAAGGCGATGTGCAGACCTATAATGACACCCTCGACTACATCCGCAGAAAGAGCACCATTGATGAGGATGACATTCAGAACGGCATTGCCAATCAGATCGCATTGTTCAGCGAAGATGCTTTCTTCGGCGCCTTGTCCCTCATGGTCGGTGACCTTGACAGCCATGGTGAAATGGTGGATGCACTCATTGACCTCGGTATAGAAGAAGATACTGCAGTCAAGGGGATTGAAAAGGTAGAGGCAAACTACAAAGAAATGCTCGAAGATGCCGCCAAAGAGGAGCTGAACGGAAAAACCGCACAGCGTGACAGCGTGCTTGCACAGCTGACGGACGTTCTCGGAGATGCGGACAGCATTGAAGATCTGTATTCGTACACGTTGGAAGACGTGCGTAATGCACCCGAAGAAGACGATGAGACCCTGCGAGTTACCGCAAGCGATATCGGCACTGCCGTGCTCAACGGACGCGTTGATACAACGGCCGAAGCAATCGCATATCTGCGTGAACATGACAAGAGTGACAGCGATATCCGTTCCGGTGTTACGAAAAAGGTTAAAGATGCGTACCTTGCGGCCTATGATGCAGATGATTATGACCGAATGTCGCAGATCATTGATGATCTGTTTGCATTGGGAATCGGCTATGATTCTTCGGACTTTGAAGACTGGGAAAAGAAACACACAAGCGATCGGTTTGATGCCGATTATGGTGATGAACTGAGTGGTATCGTGTCGGCAAGAATGAACCGTGATTTTGCCGCATACGAGGCAGGTGTGCAGGCATTGCTTGACAGTGATTATGAGCAGGATGCTGTTTTCAGTGCGTTGAATTCCGCTATGGCTGACAATGGCTACACGCAAAAGCCCGAAACGGGTTATCTGTATTGGTACGGTGATATCAAGTATGCACTTCGTGACAACGACACGAAATCTGCGAACCGCATGATCGACTACATGATTGAGCATGGGAAAGAAGAAGGCGATATCAAGTCCGCAATCACAACCGAATTCAAGCCTGACTATGTGGAAGCAATCACAAGCGGTGATTATGCCACGGCTGACAGAATTGCCAGTCTTCTGTTTACCACCGGATTGTATGAGCAGAAAACTCTTGACAAATGGGTTAAGGATGCACAAGAAAACTAATATTTTTCAACAGACGGGGAGAAATCACACTCCCCGTTTTGTTATGCTCTTATTATCAAAACGAAAGGAGGTAATTCCATGGAAAAAATATTTGTAGTCTTCGATGTGGAAGATCAGACCCTGCGTATGCACATTCCGACCGCTACCGTCCGCGCCGGTACAAAAGGAACTTATTTTGCAAAGATCTTATTTGATTCCGTGTGGCAGAATGTGCAGGACATTCGAGCCGGTTTTTTCAGGGACAGTGTTTTTCACCCCTTATGTCTGACCCAAGACGGCGAAGACAGAACTTATGTCTGTGAAATTCCGCCGCAGGTCATAGCCGAAGCGGGGCAATTCGGTATGGGCTTGTTTGCCGGCAGTCAGCTGATCACAAATACTGAGTTTGTTCCTGTTCTGCCGAGTTTTAAGAACGACATTTTTAATAACTCGGATTTTCTTGACTGGTTCGGAGCGACGGATCAATTCATAGCAGCATTGCAAGAGGCGATAGGAGCAAAAAGCCCGATAGGGCATCACCACAATGACAAGTATTTCACAGAAACCGAGATAGATAATATCCTGAAATCCTATGTAACGAGTACCGTGTTTCAGCAGACACTCAGTACACATAACGCCGCTACTGATGCGCACAGTGATATCAGAGCGTTGATTTCTACCATAACGAACCGACTGAACGCGGTTCTTGACAGTGATGACATCACTCTCGACCAACTCAGTGAGATCGTTGCGTACATCAGAAACAATGCAGATCTGATAGCAGGGATCACGACAAACAAGGCAGACCGTATCCATACCCATGATGACAGGTATTTTTCACAGGAGGCAGGTTCGCAATTGGTAAAAAGTCTTGCTCGTGTTCCGGTTACCGTTACCGAAACCGTCAACGGCTCGCAGATGGTGCTGACCTGCGATCAATCACTTGATCAGGTAAAGGCATCAGGTGGCTCTCCGTATGTGCGGTATATGCTCGATGTCGGTGCGGCAAGCGGTGCTTCACTTATTTGTTTTGCCGAAAAACTGTCAGAATCTGCAAATAATATCGTCTTTGCCTCGACTCCCGACATCAATGGACAGACACATATCTTCACAATTGACAGCAGCGGCACGAACCACACGGTGTTTACTGCAATGGAGCACTTTTATCCGGCAATCAGAATATCCGAAGACAATCCGGATGATATTCCGAATGTTTGGGCGGTATGGAAATATGCACAGCCGCAGAATCTGATAATTGATGCTGTTATCAATTATTCGCAAGAAACAATAGCCCTTGATTCTTCAGTAACAGCGGAAATGTTTGAGGAGGCTTATGCCGCAGGAAAAGATGTGTGTCTTCATGCAACCTTATCCGATGCAGGCATGGAAGGGGTTATGCTTACAATTCCGCTGACGGCAGCAAAAACTTCTTATCTCTATTTCAGCACGGTAACTGATTTATCGCCGCAAGCCGCCGGGAACTATAATATGATCGCTGTTCCTGTTACTCGAACATCGCTTGCAACATACGGTATTTCCATCAAAAAAATCAAATTTGAAGAAACATAAAATAAAAAGGAGGACTTATTATGACCAAATTAACCATCATCACCGGTTCGCAGGTGTGCGGCACGGTGGACGTAGCAGTAAAGGAGAACGGCGAGCGTACGGTTTACAGCCTGCCTGTCGGTGTGGAACTGACGGTATCGGATGCCGTGGCTCAGGCGGCAGTGCAGCAGTGCGACTGCCTTGTCGGGTACTTCGTTGCCGATGAAACAGCGGTTGCCGGCTTGCCGACCGCAGGCATTGCCGACGGCAGCTACT
>SVOJ01000045.1 GCA_015066385.1 Oscillospiraceae bacterium | reverse complement strand
CGCCATCAATATACTTTGTCCGGCATTTCTCGGAGCGATGTCAAGGGTGACGGACGGACTTGTGCATTCTCTCATTTTTCAGGTCTAATATTTTGATTTATGTGTCCAATTTTTGTTGACAAGTGCAAAACACCCCGCTAAACCATAATTTACCGTACAAAAATCTATAATCGCTATTCCTTTAATCTTCCATTTTGCATTTACAAAAACCCCCTGTGCGGGGGTTTTGCTGTTATCTCTGGATTCTGCCCGAGCCGTCGCCGCCTGCTAATTTTTCAACTTCTGCTACGGTGACCATGTTGTAGTCACCCTCGATGGAGTGTTTGAGTGCACTTGCCGCAACCGCGAATTCAACCGCCGCCTGTGTGGACTTGCCGTTCATCAGCGAATAAATCAGGCCGCCGCCGAAACTGTCACCGCCGCCGACACGGTCGATGATGTGCAGTTCATATTTTTTGGAGAAGCAGTATTCATCTTCTTTTACATTATAAAGCATGGCGCTCCAGCCGTTGTCGAATGCGGACCGGCTTTCACGCAGTGTGATGGCAACCATTTCAAAGCCGAACTTGTCGGCAAGCTGACGGGCAACGCTCTTGTAGCCTTCACGGTTGATTTCACCCGCATAAATATCGGTCGCTTCCGCTTCAATGCCGAACACGTCTTTTGCATCTTCCTCGTTGGAAATGCAAACGTCCACATACTGACAAAGTTCCGTCATAGCGGCTCTTGCCTGATCCCTCGTCCAGAGTTTGCCTCTGTAATTGAGGTCGCAGGAAATCTTGATGTTTCTCTTTTTTGCGGCAATACAGGCCTGTTTGCATATTTCCACAAGGTTTTCTCCCAGAGCGGGGGTGATACCCGTGAAATGGAACCACTCTGCGCCGTCAAAGATTGCATCCCAGTCAAAATCTTCCGCACTCGCTTTCTGAATGGCAGAGCCTGCACGGTCATAAATGCACACCGAGCCTCTTTGCGAAGCACCTTTTTCGTTGAAATAAATGCCCACTCTTTCGCCGCCGCGGACGATTTTGGTGGTGTCCACACCGTAACGGCGCAGGCTGTTCACCGCCGCCTGACCGATGGAATGGGTGGGAAGTTTCGTGACGTAAGCGACATCCATGCCGTAGTTTGCAAGCGACACCGCCACATTTGCTTCGCCGCCGCCGAAGGTAAATTCCACATGGTCGCACTGCACGAAGCGTTCATAGTTATAGGGTTGCAAACGGAGCATCAGCTCGCCGAAAGTAATTACTTTTGCCATTTTTATATCCTCTTTTCAGTTGATAAAGTAACGGAATCAGAAATTGCCGCCGTTCCAGCCCCAGGTGGAGTAGCCTGTGTATTTGACATACACACGGTCGGGTGCTATGCCGAGGTTTTTCTCAAGAATATCGCACACATCGGCGGTCATTTTGTTGCTCGCATCTGCATTGACACTGCCGAGCAGTTCCACATCCACCATGGCGGTGTCAGCGGAATTGTCGCCGCGGATCCACATTGGCACATTGTCCTGTACTGCAACCATCAGCCACTGTTCGCTTTTGCCGGGGAAATTTTCAATTGCTTTGCCGAAATCGGCTTTTAAGTTTTCCGCTGTCTGCGGTGCCACCTTTGCGGTGGTTGTTACTTTAATATAAGGCATGTCATTCTCTCCTTATCAATCAAATGCCGCTTTGCGTGCTTCGGCGCAAAGGGCGGTGATTTTTTCAAAATTGCCTGCCGCAATATCAGCCTTCGGGCAGACCCAGCTGCCGCCGACGGCATGAATGAACGGTGCATCAATGTATTCACGCAGATTCTGCGTGTTGATGCCGCCCGTGGGCATGAATTTGATACCCACAAAGGGAGCGGCAAGGTTTTTCATGGCATTTAAGCCCCCGTACACATTGGCGGGGAAGAACTTGATGATGTTCAGTCCCAGCTTGATAGCGGCGGTGATTTCGGTCGGTGTTACACAGCCGGGGGTGACGGCAATGTTATTTTCAATGCACCAACTGACGATTTCGGCATCAAAACCGGGGGAAACGATGAACTTTGCCCCCATTTCCACAGCCTTTTTGCACTGCTCCATGGTCAGCACCGTGCCGGCACCCACGAGCATATCGGGGCAGTTTTCGGCAACGGCTTTGATGGAATCGGCAGCCGCCGCCGTGCGGAATGTGATTTCCATTACGTCAATGCCGCCTTTGAGCATCGCTTCAGCGGTGGGAACGGCATCTTTTGCATCATCAAGCACCACAACGGGAACAATACCCGAGCGTGCAAGTCTGTCCATAACGGTCATATATAAACTCCTTTTCAGCCGTCAATGCGGCACTTTTTTATTATTGTATGCCCTTATATCCGTTTTTTTCGGCATGGCCGAGCAGATACAAGAATGCAAATGCAGGGATTCTCAGTAACGGTTTGCCGTCTGCAGTGTGGTGTTCTCCGAAATCATCCGCTTTTTTTGTGATGATAATTGCAGATGCCGCATCTTTGGCATGTGTGATAATTGCATCGTCATCGGGAATGACTGCATTTTCACGGTATTTTACTTCGATGAGAATATCGGAAATGTTCGGATATTCAACAACAATATCAATTTCTTTGTCTTTTGCGCCGCCCCTGAAATAACCGATACGGGTCGCTTTCTGATAATAAAATGCGGCAACATGCTTGTAAACAGCCGTTTCGACCATCTTACCCATTTCAACGGGATTTGTCATAATGTCGCCGTCCATAAGCACTGCATTTCTTATGGCGGCATCGGCGATGTATATTTTCGGTTTTGCTTTGAGCACTTTTTTGCCGGACAGATCAACCGGATAACTCAGATAGATCAGGTTTGCACTTTCAAGGTATTCAATATAATTCAGTGCGGTTTGTCTGCTGACTCCGTTAAGTTCTTTTGTCATGGCATCGATGGCAACAATCTCGGAAGATACATTACAAAGATACAAAAAGATGCGTTCCAACTCGGTTGCATTTCTTATATTGTACAGCGATGGAAGATCGCGTTTGAGCACCTTGTCAACAACATCCTCACGCATGACCTGCATTGCCAGCAAATCATTATCAGCCAATGCAAGCTCCGGAAATCCGCCGACTTGCAGATAGCGGTTGAAATGATTTGCAACAACGGAAAGTTTGTTCATGATCTTCCCGCGTTCCTGTTGAGAGAGTTTTAAAAGCTGAGACGGTTTGAGTGTCGGCTCCAGAGTCGGTGTTGCAATATCAAGCAGTGCGCAGTATTCATAAAAAGAAAGAGTAGGAACCTGAATGATTGACCAGCGTCCTGCCCCGCTTTCCGTGCTGCCCTTTACCAACGCGGGGCTTGCTGACCCGGTTGCAACCACTTTTGTTTCGGGTTGTGTATCATATATTGTTTTTAACCACGCGTTCCAGTCGGTTGCATATTGTATTTCATCAAAGAAATAATAAACATCTTGTTGTGCATACACATTTTCATGGAAGCACTCCAGAACATCATTAAGCCCTGCAAGTTTCAGCATAGGATGATCCAGGGAAATGAATACGATTTTTTCGGGGGATATGCCTTGCTGTAAAAGATGGTCAATCAATTGGTATTGAATTGTTGTTTTGCCGACCCGTCTTGTGCCGGTCAGCACAACAGTTCTTCTGATTGTTGTTTCTTCCAACCGTTTTAATGCTTCATAATAGGCAAATCTTTTATATGGTTTCAATAAGGCTTTGTTGACATTACCGCTGATCCACCAAGGGTTAAAACTGCGCAATACTTTCAATATATTTTCTTTGGGGGCGATGGACATAAAACTTCACCTCTTTAATATAATAGTAACTGTACTTTGCATTATTGTCAAGAAAAATGTTAAATATACTTTACATTTTTTTTTTGCTATTGCAAAGAAATTATATTAAACGGTAATGAAAGTCGCTGTTGCAAACGAAAATGATTATAGCATAAAGTAACACGCGAATAAAGAAAAAATTTTTGATTACAGTAATATTTTTTGCAACGAAACAACCTCCCGAATGTGGTTCGAGAGGTTGTAAAATTCAGTTATACGCCGCAGTAAGCCGAGAAGCCTGCGTCGATGGGCATGACAACGCCCGTCACGGCAGAAGCGGATTTGTCGTCACAAAGGAACAGCGTGGCCCCCAGCAGTTCGCTTGCATCAACATAGCGGTGGGTCGGTGTGCCGTTCAGAATCTTAGCCGAACGGGCGGTCGGTGTGCCGTCAGCATTGAACAGCAGTCCTCTGTTCTGGGAAGACACAAGGAAACCGGGGGCAATGGCATTACAACGGATGCCCGTGCCTGCGAAGTGCGTGGCAAGCCACTGGGTGAAGTTGGAAATACCTGCTTTGGCAGCGGAGTATGCGGGGATCTTGGTTAAGGGGGTGTAGGCATTCATGGACGAAATGTTGAGAATGCAACCTGCCTGCTTTTCGACCATATCCACGGCAAATGCCTGTGTGGGCAGCAGTGCGCCCTGGAAATTGAGTTTGAACACGAAGTCCACACCGTCGGCATCCAGGTCAAAGAAGGACTTTCCGCCTTCCTTGTGTTCGTGCTGATATTCGTTGTCGGTGGTGGCTCTGGGGTTGTTGCCGCCTGCACCGTTGACAAGAATGTCACACTTGCCGAGGTCATTGACGACCTGTTCATGCACTGCTTTGAGGGCTTCGGGGTCAAGCACGTTTGCCTTGTAACCTTTGCAGATGAAACCTTCCGCGGTCAGTTCGTTTTCAAGATTTTTTACGGCTTCTTCGTTGAGGTCAAGGGCGGCTACTTTGGCACCGCACTGTGCGAAGGCTCTTGCCATGGCACCGCAGATGAGTCCGCCTGCACCTGTAATAACAACAACTTTACCGGTATAGTCCACTTTCAAGGGGAGATCGATCATGTTTTATATCCTCCTGTTTATTCAATTCAATTCAATGGTTCCGCCGTTGGCTTCAACAAGGCCGTTGATGTAAGCAGAACCGAGTGCGCGGTCAAACAGACCGTAACCGGGTTTGCCCGTTTCGCCCCAGATCATTCTGCCGTGGTCGGGACGGAAATAACCTTCAAAGCCTGTTTCCACGAGTGCCTTGACGATGGCATTCATATCGAGTGAGCCTTTGCTTGAAATGTGACCCGATTCTTCAAACGAGGTGTCGGGCAGAATTTTAATATTGCGCAGGTGCATAAATCCGATGCGGTTCATAGCGGAATATTTGCGTACAAGGCTCGGCATATCGTTTTTCGGATGGCAACCGAGTGAACCCGTGCAGAAGCACAAAGAGTTTGCGGGGCTGTCCACGATTTTTAAGAAGCGGTCAAGATTTTCTTCGCAGGTGATAATGCGGGGCAGTCCGAAAATGGGATAGGGCGGGTCATCGGGATGAATCGCCATCACCACACCGCATTCCTCGGCAACAGGGATGACTTTCTTAAGGAAATATGCAATGTTTTCCCACAGGCCGTCTTCACCGATTTCGCCGTAAGCGGTAATCAGTTCGCGGACCTGATCCTGCGTATAGGAAGAATCCCAACCGGGCAGGTGAATGTCATCTTTGAGCGGGTCAAGCCCTTTCATCTGTTCCCAGTACATAACAAGGCTTGTCGATCCGTCTTCGGCTTCTTTGTCGAGTTGTGTTCTTGTCCAGTCAAACACGGGCATGAAGTTGTAGGTCACGCATTTGACGCCGTATTTTGCACAGCGGCGGATGGATTCGCAGTAGTTTTCAATGTGGCGTTCGCGTTCGGGTCTGCCGAGTTTGATTTCTTCCGTCACGGGAATGGACTCGACCACATCGAACACAAGACCGTTTTCTTTGCAGCGGTCGGCAATGTGTTTGATGCTTTCTTCCGGCCATACTTCACCGGGTTTGACATCATAAACTGCGGAAACAATGGAACGCATGCCGGGGATCTGACGGATGTATTCCAGGGTTACGGGGTCGCTGTCGCCGTACCAGCGGAATGAGCTTTTCATAATGAATAACCTCCCGATCATTTTCATATCTTAAAAGAGTACATACATTTTAATTTTATCAAAAGATACGAGTGTAGTCAAGTTTTTTTCGTATAATAAAAAAGGAAAGAAAATTTTTGGAAAGTTCTTGAAAATTTTACAAAACAGAGGTATAATGTTCATAAATAAAAAAAATAAAAGGAGTCTGAACAATGAAACGTGTATTATCTTTATTATTAGCCGTTTGCTTGATTTGTTGCGGCATTGTTCCGGTGTTGGCCGCCGCGGCTGCAACGGCAGACGAGAGCAAACTTCCCGCGATTTACATTGTCGGCAAGCAGAATACACCGGTTTACAAACTGGATGAAAACGGTGACTATGCGCTGGACGAAAACGGCAAAATGATTGCTGTTGACAATGTCAATACCCCCTTGGGAATGTCCCGTGAAGATTACATCAAATCGCAGATTCAGCCGGTGCTGTCAAAACTGCCCTTGGCTCTCCTTACAGGCGATTACAGTGAATATCTGGATGCACTCATCGGTTCGGTTGCCCCCATTTATGCAGACCTCGTGCTTGACGGCAATGCCGAAGATCCCGACGGTGCGATCTGTTGGGATTATTCCGTTCAGCAGCCGAGCAAGGGCGCAGGCGGTCTGAATTACTACTATTTCAAGTACGACTGGCGTTATTCCCCGTATGACACGGCGGATGATCTGCACACCTTTGTGGAGTATGTCTGCGCAAAGGAAGGGGTGGATAAGGTCAACATCCATGCCCGTTGCTACGGCTCCAATGTTGCCATGGCTTACATTGCCAAGAGCGAGGCAGGTCTTTATGACACACCGTTCCGTATGAACAATCTTTGCCTGAACACCACCCCGCTGGACGGCTATATTGCCATCGGAGCACTGATGTCGGGTCAGGTTGAGTTTGATGCCGATACCATTGACCGCTTTGTTTCCTATTATACCAACAATCATGACGTATTTGATGATCCGTTGGTGGAAGATTTCCTGACCATCCTTGTTTCAATGGTCAATCAGGTAAAACTGCTCGGTGTGGGAACGACTCTGATGAATTCTTTCTACGAAGCCATCGCTGAAGAACTGATCCCGCGTGCGGCGCTTGTGTGCTACGGTTCGTTCCCGTCCTACTGGTCCATGATCGGTGCACGTTATTATGAAGCGGCAAAAAAGGCGGTATTCAACACAGAAGAACGCCGCAGTGAATATGCCGTATTTATTGAAAAACTTGAAAATTATTATAACCTTTTAGGTGCCATCGAACCCGAAACCGGCAAACCTCTGTATGCATCCCTGATTAAGCGTTGCGAAGAAAAATACGGCATGAAGACGGCTGTTTTTGCAAAATACGGCTATGCAACCGTGCCGCTGTTTGAAGACAGCAATGTAACCGGCGATGCAAGAGGAACCGTTACGGAACTGTCTTTGGGTGCAATCGGTACTCTCGTCGGCGAAACCTTTACCGATGCACAGCTTGCAGACCTGCAGGCAATGGAAAATTACGACGAAAAATATCTTTCCGCTGACAAGAAGATTTATGCAGGTACCTGTTTGTTGCCCGAAACCACATGGTTCTCCAAGAATATGTATCATGATCAGCTGACACAGATCGACCCCATTGCAACCGCTTTCTTCACCTCGGACGGTCAGTTGACGATTGAAGATGAACGCTTCCCGCAGTTCCATGAATATATTGGCGGACAGTTTGTTCCCGTCACGGAAGAAGACCCCACCAACGGCATCTGGATCACCAATCCGCTTGAAGTTGTCCGTCTTTTCTTCCTGAAATTGATTGCGCTTCTTCGTCAGTTGTTCGGTGCCGTTGTTGCCCCTGCACAAGCGTAATCCCTTTCAATAAAGCGAAGGATCTGTAAAAAAACAAGTTTTTTTGCAGATCCTTTTGCAACAGACTGCTTTAATAATAAAAAATCGGTTAATATTAAAAAAAGTCCTTGACAAACCGCCCTTTTATATGTTAATAATATTTCATTACCGTTAAAAAACTATGATGAAGCGAGTAGATTGCCTGTCCGCTTGCAGAGAGTCGTCGGTCGGTGCAAGACGATAAGCGAAGCAATCGAAAAACACTTCGGAGTTGGCGGAAGAACATCCCCTTACGGATCAGTAGAACCGCCCGTGGCATCGCGTTATGATGAAAAAAGAGGACCGTGCAAGCGGTCAATTTGGGTGGTACCGCGGAAGCTGTCTTTCGTCCCATGTTCAGGGACAAGGCAGTTTTTTTGTTTTGTCTTGCCCTGCCAATCACCTCAAATGAAAGAAGGAAAACCCCATGTTAAGAACACACACCTGTAACGAATTGAGAAAAGAAAACATCGGTCAGACCGTCACTCTCGCCGGCTGGATCGAAGTTATCCGTGACCACGGCGGCGTTTTGTTTGTGGATCTGCGTGACCATTACGGTGTAACGCAGGTTGTTGTCAATGATGACAAAATGCTTTCAGGTCTGGGCAAACAGACCGTTATTTCCGTTGTCGGCACGGTTTGCGAACGTGACGAAGAAACCGTCAATGCCCGCCTTGAAACGGGGCTTATTGAAGTCAAGGCAAGTGAAATCACCGTGCTCGGTCCCTGCCTGAATGCACTGCCCTTTGAAATCGGCAATGACACCGCTGCCGGTGAAGAAGTAAGGCTTAAATACCGCTATCTCGATCTGCGTAACCGCAGAATTCATAACAATATTGTTCTTCGCTCCAAGGTCATCAGTTTCCTGAGAAGTCAGATGGAAGAACAGGGATTCATGGAAATCCAGACCCCCATCCTCACCGCTTCTTCCCCCGAAGGTGCCCGTGACTATCTGGTTCCCAGCCGTAAGCACAAGGGCAAGTTCTATGCCCTGCCGCAGGCTCCGCAACAGTTCAAGCAGTTGCTCATGACCGCAGGTTTCGACCGCTATTTCCAGATCGCGCCCTGCTTCCGTGACGAAGATGCAAGACAGGACCGTTCCCCCGGTGAATTCTATCAGCTCGACTTTGAAATGGCTTTCGCAACGCAGGACGATGTTTTTGCCGTTGCCGAAACCGTACTTTACAATACATTCAAAAAGTTCACGGACAAGGAAGTTTCCAAGCCTCCGTTCCGCCGCATCACCTTTGCGGATGCCATGCTGCATTACGGAAGCGACAAGCCCGACCTGCGCAACCCGCTTCTCATTCAGGATCTGACCGACTTCTTTGCAGGCGTTGAATTCCCGCTGTTCAAGGGCAAGCCCGTCCGCGGCATCGTTGCTCCCTGTCAGGGTCAGAGCAGAAAGTTCTTTGAAGACTCCCTGCAGTATGCCATGTCCATCGGCATGAAGGGTCTCGGTTACCTGACCTACACCGACGGCATGTATAAAGGCCCCATCGAAAAATTCCTTTCCGACGAACAGAAAGCCACTCTGACCGAAATGGTCGGCATCAAGGACGGCGAAACGCTGTTCTTCATCTGCGATAAGATCAGTGTTGTCAATCAGCTTGCAGGCGGTATCCGCACATGGCTCGGCGAACAGCTCAATCTCATCAACAAGGATGCATTTGAATTCTGCTACATCGTGGATTTCCCGATGTATGAACTCAACAGCGAAACCAATAAAATCGACTTCACCCACAACCCCTTCTCCATGCCGCAGGGGGGCTTAGAAGCACTCAACACCAAAGACCCGCTTGAAATTTTTGCCTATCAGTACGACATCGTCTGCAACGGCGTGGAACTTTCCTCGGGTGCTGTCAGAAACCACAACCCCGAAATCATGAAGCGTGCATTTGAAATTGCAGGCTATGATGAAGAAGTCCTCAAAGCCAAGTTCGGTGCCATGTATAACGCATTCTCCTACGGTGCACCGCCCCATGCAGGTATGGCACCCGGTGTGGACAGAATGCTCATGCTCATCGCAGGCGAAGAAACCATCCGCGAAGTCATTGCATTCCCGCTCAACAGAAACGCACAGGATCTTATGATGGGTGCTCCCGGCGAAGTCACCGAACAGCAGCTTCGTGAAGCCAATATCCAAATCCGCGAATAAGGAGGCAATCGACAATGGATGCATTGCAGATGCAACGTCTTGAACAACTCAACCGTGTTGCACTGACCGAAGAAGAACGCGAAAGCACGTTTGTCTTTTTTGAAAAACGCTTTGCAGATATGAAAACCTGCGACAGTGTTGATACCGAAAACACCGAACGCATGGTACATGTTCTGCCCCTTGCAAACGTGCTTCGTGCGGATGAAAAGAAAAAATTATTCTCCCGTGAGGACCTGCTCAAAGGTGCACCCGAACACACCGACGGCTACTGGCAGGTTCCCAGACTTTTGGAATGAGGGGGAACAGGAATATGATTTATACAGCAAAAAACGAAACCGCAGGTGCAAAAAAAATTGCACTGGACGATCTGATTTTAACAAAAGATTACCCCACCGCCGCAGGAAGCAAAATGCTCGACGGTTATATGAGCTTGTTTGATGCCGAAGTCGTCACCCGTGTCAAAGAAGCGGGTTACGATGTCGCAGGCAAGGTCAACGTGGGTGAGTTCTCGCTCGATCTGCTCGGTGAAACCTCTTTTTACGGCGAAAACAGAAATGCGGACGGCAACCTTGTTTCGGCACTTGCTGAAAGCCTCAAACAAGCCGATGCCTGCCTTTGTGTCGATTCCAACGGGACTCCCCGCAGAGCCGCCGCACTGAACGGTCTTTGCTTCATCAAGCCCACCTATGCAACCGTATCCCGTTACGGTCTTGTTGCCACTGTCTGCTCGGGTGAAACGGTCGGCGTTCTTGCAGAAACCGCTGACAAGTGCCGTGAAATTCTTTCCGTGATCGCAGGTCACGATGACAAGGACGGTACCGGCCTGCCGCAGGAAAGAATTGATTCCGCAAAGGCTGCAACCGAAATCAAAAAAGTGGCTGTTCCCGTGTCTTTCCTCAGCGGTCTTTCCGAGGAAATGAAGACGGTTGTTGCCAATGCAATTGCCGATCTTAAAGCACAGGGCGTAGAAGTTGTCGAAATCGAAGATGATATCCTCCGCTTTGCACAGCCTGCATGGAATACCCTTTCCGCCGCTGAACTGTGCAACAACATCAACCGTTTTGACGGTGTCAAATACGGCTACCGTAGCCCGAATTATAAAAATATCGAAGATCTTTACACCAACTCCCGTACCGAAGCCTTCGGCATCCTGACCAAGATGCAGTTGCTTCTCGGCAGTGAGGTACTTTCCACCGAAAATTATATGCCCGTTTATGACAAGGCTCTGCGTATGCGTCGTGTGATCTGCGAACGCTTTGCGGAAATTTTCGGCAATTCCGATGCGGTTCTGCTGCCCGTCTGCTCACAGACCGCTTACAAGCAAACCGACACCGACACCGCTTATAACGAAAGCCTTTACACCGCCCCCGCCTCCGTCAGCGGTCTTCCCGCCGTGGTGTGCAAGGGTATACAACTCGTCGGCAATTACCTGAGCGATGCTTCATTGCTCGCACTTGCCGCAAAACTGTGAAAGGGGGAACGGAAAAATGAAATTTGAAACCGTCATCGGTCTGGAAGTCCATGTGGAAATGTCCGCAAACTCCAAGATTTTCTGTTCCTGCGGTGCAAAATACGGCTCTGAACAGAATGAATGTGTCTGCCCCGCCTGTTGCGGTATGCCGGGTATGCTGCCCGTTATGAACCGCCGTGTTGTGGAACTGGGTATGACTGCCGGCATGATGCTCAACTGCAAGATCAACCGCACCACCACCTTCGACAAAAAGAGTTATTACTATCCCGATCTTCCCGCTTCTTATCAGACCACACAGTGGTTTGCTCCCATTGCCGTGGACGGTAAGGTGAAAATCGAAACCGCCAACGGCGAAAAATACATCGGCATCAAGCAGATCCACATGGAAGAAGATGCAGGTAAACTGGTGCACGATGACTGGACGGATACCACCCTTGTGGACTTCAACCGTACATCTGTGCCGCTGATTGAAATCGTTTCCCGTCCCGATCTTTCGAGTGCAAAGGAAGTTATTGCTTATCTCGAAAGACTGCGTTCGCTTCTTCGTTTTGCAGGTGTTTCCGATTGCCGTTGGGAAATGGGCACCATGCGTTGCGACGTCAACCTCTCCGTCCGTCCCGAAGGCTCAAAAGAACTCGGTGTGCGTACGGAAATGAAGAATATGAACTCGCTTTCCGCCATCGAAAAGGCAATCGAATACGAATCGGCTCGTCATATTGATGCCATTGTCAGCGGCACCGAAGAACTTGTGCAGGAAACCCGCCGTTGGGACGACATCAAGGGCAAGAGTTATGCCATGCGTACCAAGGAGACCGCAGGCGATTACCGCTATTTCCCCGACCCGAACCTCATGCCCATCGTGATTGACGATGCTTGGTATGACGAAGTAAAGAGCACGCTTCCCGTCCTGCCCGAAGAAAAACTTGCACAGTACATGGAAGCAGGTCTTGATGAAAAAGTCGCTTCGCAACTTGTGGCAAGCAGAAGACTCTGCGACGTGCTCGATGATGCCGTCAAGGCAGGCTGTCCCGTCAAGGATGCCGCAAACTGGATTTTCTCGGACTGCATGAAACTGTGCAACCGCGAAAAGAAGACAGCAGACGAACTTCCCGTCAACGGCACGGACCTTGCAAAGCTGATTGAACTTGTAAAGAACGGTACGGTCACCCGCCCGAATGCCGCAAGAATTCTTGCCGCCATGTTCACCGAGGGTGTTGCCCCCGAAGCCTATGCTGAACAGAACGGCTTGCTTGCAGGCGGTGATGACGGTAAGGTGGATGCGGTTGTCAAGCAGGTTGTGGACGAAAACCCGAAAGCCGTTGCCGACTTCAAGGCAGGCAAGGAAAAAGCCGCCATGGCTTTGTTCGGCCAGGCTATGAAACTGCTCAACAAAAACTGCGACCCGCAGCAACTCAAAGAAAAAATCTTCGCAGAGCTTGGCAAAAGATAAATAACAAAACAAAAGGGACTGCATTTTTTCAGTCCCTTTTTGTGTTTTTGATGCAAATTATGGTTTGTCGGGTTAATTTATGTCTTTCGTCAGTCATTAAAAAGTTTTGATCAAACTTTTTCAAAAGTTTGCGGTGTCGAGAGGCGGAGCCTTTCGTCGCCCGTCGCAACGGGCGAAATCCCTTTGCCGCAAAA
>SVOJ01000044.1 GCA_015066385.1 Oscillospiraceae bacterium | reverse complement strand
AGCATTTTATGTGAAGGGAATTTACTACGAATTGACACTGTACATGGATTTATGGAACAATGAAATTGTCAGTCATTCATTATCCGCCAAACGAGGAGATCGAATGACATATATCAGCGGATTGCAGGATCTGATTGAGATCAAAAAACTGCATCCTGAATATCAAACGATCCTTCATTCCGATCAAGGCTCTGTCTATCACGCTGATGCAACAAAACAGAACTAAAAATGGTCAACATTGTCTGTTTTTTCACCCTGTGCGTGAAAAAAACTCTCTTTCCGTGATCTTGTAATTTCCGTTTTGTTGTGTCAGAATAGAAGCAGAAAGAGACGTCGCTTTCAATTCACAAAACGAGGTTTTTGTTATGAAATTGAATATTGGTGAAACAATTAAAAGATTACGAAAAGAACGCGAAATCACGCAGGAGGAATTTGCCGAGGTGCTCGGGGTGTCGTGTCAGTCGGTGTCGCGGTGGGAGAATCATTTGTGCTATCCCGACATTGAGCTGATTCCGACGATTGCCGCATTTTTCGGCATTTCCACCGACAGGCTCATGGGGCTTGATGAAACAAAAGAAATGCAGGCTGTGAACAAGTATCTTGATGCATTTCAAATTGCCGTGAACAAGGGGAATCTGGATGAATGTATAACGATTGCCCGAAAAGGGGTGGCAGAGTTTCCGAATAACTATGTGCTTTTGAATAAACTGATGTATGCACTGTTCGGTTCGGGAGACGATGACGGCAATATACCCGAATGGAAAGAAAATATGGAAAAGTATGATGCGGAAATCATTGCCCTCGGCGAAAGAATCATCAAATATTGTCCCGATATAAATCTCAGACTTGAAGCTGCGTCACGGCTTGCTTTTCATCATATTCTGCACGACAGAAAAGAACTCGGCAAACAAATTTATGCCACCTTTCCGTCCATGGAATTCTGCAAAGAAAGACAGATGTGGTGGGCATTGGAAAAGGATGAAGAACTGCCGTTTTTGCGAAATGCAATAAAGCAAAGTTATGAATTTCTGAAGTCTTTCATCTGGTTGCTTGCCGATGCGGATGTGGTGGATGCCGAAACAGAGCTTATTGCAATTAGTAAAATTTTTGAACTCGAAAAACTGATTCTTGACGGGAACCGTCCTCAAAACGCATGGGGTGACGTGTGGCTCAATTTTGATATTGCCAAACGCTATGCACTGATGGAGGATTTTGACAATACATTCAGGTTTTTGCATTCGGCTGTCAGTTCGGCAAAGGCTTTTGATAGCCGACCCGATGAACAAAAGTATACTGCTGTTCTGGTCGGTGAGATTACAGAAAGAAAACTCGATTTTGAAACCTCCGACACCCGTCCGCTGTGCGAAATCCTGCGCGACAAGTGGCTCATACATGATGAACTTGACCCGGTGCGTGAAACGGAAGAATTCAAAGCAATCATAAAAGAACTCAGCGAAAACTGATCAGCCTTATTAAAAAATAATCCATGGTAACGACCGCTTGATTTTGTTTCAGGCGGTCTGTTTTTGTGTGTTTTTCTTCTTTGTATGCTGTGTGTTGCTTCTTGCAAATTTTCTTTCACCCGTGTATAATAAAATCAGGTGATGCATATATGGAATTTTATGATTCTCTGCAGGAATATGCTTTGAATAATGAAAATTACAAAAAATGGCGGGAAATACATGGAAAAGCATTCGGCAAGGTATTTTTGTCTGCATTTGAAGAGTTGCCGGATGCACAGATTCATCTTACCGCCGCACTGATAAAAATATCAAACCGTGATTTTAACGGCGGTCTGGAGAAACTGCTGGAACTGGAACAGATTTGTTTTCGTGATTTTGATTGGTTTGCACTTTCTTATTTTCTCGGGCTCTGTTACGAGTTTCTTGAAAATGAGGAGAAAATGAACAAATATTATGAGCAGATGACGGAATATGATGAAGAGGGGTTATTTTTAATTGCTTTTCATCCCTTTTACCGCACGGCAAAATTTGCACAGCGCAAAGCAGAAAATGAAAAAGCACTGCGGTATTATCATAAAGCACTTTCGTTGTATTCCGAAAACGAATCAGACCTCGAAAAACTGGCAAACATGGGACAAATCTGCGTGGATCTGGGCACGGTTTATTTTTCTTGTCAGGATTATGAAAAATCTCGTACATTTCTTGAGAAATCCGAACAATACAGTCCTGCCGTGAATCCGCAAAGAAATTATGTGACGGCACTTCTGCTTGCCGTTGAGGGAAAAAGAGAAGAGTCTGCAAAACTGGTTGCCGGCTTGCCGGATATTCTGAAAACGGCTTGCGAACAGGTGATCGCTTCACTTTAAAAAGAGAAATTCAAATCAGCAACACATTTTTTGCAGAAAAACAAAAAAACAGTCCGGTGAACTGTTTTGTATATTCGATACAGGAAGTAGCCAAAGGAGTTTTTGAAATGAAAACAGCAAAAGCAATCGGAATCCTTTTTATTGTGGTGGGACTTCTGTTTGCAACTCTCGGAATCATTGAGCATGTCAAAGCAGTTGCAGAAAAAGAGGATTATATATACACAACCGCACGTATTGTCAGAATAGAAGAACGAGAAACAGGGGACTCCGATTTTCCTGTTGAGCATACAACCTATGTTGAGATTGAAGTGGACGGCGAGAAAATAACAGTGCCGTTAAATACATATAACTCGAGCTTTAAAACAGGGAAACAAATAGATATTTACTATCTTGAAAACGATATGCAGATGGTATATGAAAAAGGAAGCGAGCATTTTTATCTCTTGTTTGCATTTGTCGGAACCGCATTTGCAATTTTGGGAGCGATCTTTGCGTTCAGAAAAAGAAATATGCAGACTGATTGTGAACTGCAGTTTTCGATTTGATCCTTTTTTGTGAAAGATTTAAAATACGAAAGGATGCCGGACTATGAAAAGAAAAAGTATGGTATGGTTGCTTGTTTTTGCTATGCTGGTCGGCTTGCTGTCGGCAGGTTGCGGTGACACAATCCCCGCAGCAGAATCGGGCCACGATACGGAATATGTCGGTGGTTTTAAGGACAGTGTTCCCGAAAAAGAAGGCTACGTCCTTGATTTCAGCACCGAATTCAATGACAGCGATCTGGAAACAGAATACTGGCTGCCGCAATATCTGCCGCACTGCACTGCCAACACGACGGGCTCCTCTGCAAGGTATAAAGTTGAGAATGGTTGTCTGAATCTGTATATCACAAAAGATTCGCCTGATTATTTCGGCGGTCAGCCCGGCTCGGCAGATCCGGATAATCTTTTATGGATTGCAAACGGCATACAGACATGGGAAAAGAATCATTTGCATCCGGGCGGTGCACAGCAGATGGAGGTGCAACCCTTTGAAGGATATGCCACACAGTACGGTTATTTTGAGATACGAATGAAGATGCCCGTCAGCGGTGGAGGCGGGTATGCTTCGTGGTGGCTTGTCGGTGCACAGGATGATGCACTCCCCGACACAGCGATGTCTGTACAGAATGGCGAAATCGATGTTCTGGAAACCTTCTTTGATTCTCCCGGCGTGTTTGAGCCTAAGGTGCACGCCTGGGATGATCCCGACCTTAACGAATGGTCGGACAGAATCGAACTGGATGGCGATCCAAGGGATTATGTAAACGAGTTTCACACCTATGCTTTTGACTGGCGTCCCGAGGGGATCACCTTTTATGTGGACGGCAAAAAAGTGGCAAAAACCAGACAATCGCCGCAATACAGAATGTGTATGATTTTATCTATGTATATCAATTCTGATTTCAGCGGTTGGGATGAACCGGAGAATGTGTATCCCATCGAATGGCTGATCGATTATGTCCGTGTTTATAAAGATGCAGACGGTTATGAGGGCCCCGGACAGCGCTTTTCATCATTTTTGCAACGGCTTTTCTGATACAAATGAGAATTCGGATAATCAATTATCGTATTGTTAAACTATCAACAGAAAAGACCGCTTGATTTATTTTCAATCATTTGGTATAATTATTGTGTAAAACAAATCCGCGGAGGGGAGTATATTGAGTATGCACGCAAAAAAAATGATAGCCCCCATTGTGGTGACGGTCATTATGATCATTTATTATGCTGTTTACTTTGGTTTCATCATATACGCGGTGGACGATGTGTGGAAATGGCTGTTGGGCATTGTTCCTGTCGCATTTGCCGCGTTGATGATCAAAGTTTGCATAGACAGAATAAAAGAAATCAAGAAAGGTGAAGAAGATGATCTTAGTCAATACTGATTACATCAGCGGAAAAGAACTCGAAATGCTGTCCATTGTAAAGGGGAGCACCATTCAGACGAAAAATATCGGCAAAGACCTGACACAGAGCTTCAAAACATTGGTCGGCGGCGAGCTGAAAGCCTATACCGAAATGATGAACGATGCCCGTGCCCTTGCCACAAAACGCATGGTCGAAGAAGCCGAAGTACTCGGTGCGGATGCCGTTGTGAACATCCGTTATGCATCTTCCGCTGTTATGCAGGGTGCTGCCGAGGTCATTGCTTACGGCACGGCTGTTAAATTTGTGAACAAGTAAACCAATCTTTTTAACCCACAGTAGGATGCAGTCTTTCAAACAATTTTTGAAAGGCTGCTTTTTTGCTTATCCCTTGTTAAAATCCAAAATTATGGTATAATGAAATCAGATTCTTACATTAAAAAACATGGGAGGAAAACAATATGAGCCTTAGTATGCTGCATTGTGACGGCGAAAAAATAATCAATGCCGAGGGAAAACAGGTCTTTTTACGCGGAACCAATCTCGGCGGATGGTTGCTTGATGAATTGTGGCAGGGATTTTTCACGGGCGGAGAAGCCCAGTGGGATATTGTAACTACGCTTGAAAACCGCTTCGGCAAGGAAGAAGCAGACCGCCTGATAAAAATCCGCGAGGATAACTACATAACCGCATACGACCTTGACTATCTGCAGTCGCTTGGGTTCACCTGTGTGCGTGTGCCGTTCTGGTATCGGAATTTTCAGACGGATGATCATGGTACATGGAAACGCAAAGAAAACGGCGAAATTGATTTTTCACGCCTTGATTGGGTTGTTGCGGAATGCGAAAAACGTGGCATGTATGTGATTCTCGATCTGCACGGTGTACCGGGGCATCAGAGCATTGCGCACCACAGTTGCCGCGTGAATCATTGTAAGTTATATGATGAAACCGAAGAAGGGGCACACTTCCGCACACTTGCCTGCGAGCTGTGGCGTGAAATTGCCCGTCATTTTGCAGGCAACGGAACGGTTGCAGCCTATGATCTGATGAATGAGCCAATGTGCGATTACGAAGGGGAGGATAAGGTCAACAGCAAGTATCATGATGTCTATTCTCTGCTTTATGATGCAGTCAGGGCGGTTGACCCTGACCACATTATAACCCTTGAGGCAATCTGGACGCCCGATGACATCCCGCATCCCGCCGATCGCAACTGGGAAAATGTGATGTATCAGTACCACCTTTATGACGATTCAAACGAGAGCTACAAGCAGGTCACCGAACACCATGCAAGCCGTGGGTTCAACGTACCTGTGCTGGCAGGTGAATTTTCACCCTGCCGCGGCACGGCTACATGGGATTATATTCTGAACCTGTTCAACGAATGCTCGTATCACTGGCAGACATGGACCTACAAGGGCCATTGCCCCAAGGACACAACAAGCCAATGGTTTATGATGGGTTCGGATGACGAGGATCTTGTTGTGGATATCAATAACGATTCTGTTGAGGAGATCGAACGTAAATGGTCATCTGTCAGAACGGAAAACTGTTGCAAGCCGATGAATGACCATGTACTGCTTTCAGAATATGCAAAAGCATAAGAACATGATTGCAACAGAAAGGTGATAAAAATGGAAAAACACGACTCCTTGCAAATCATTTTTATAAGACATGCCGAAACGAATTATCAGGATATTGCCGATCGCGATCCGAGTGACGGGGAACTGACCGCAACGGGGGAACAGCAGTGTGTTGCGTTGGGCGAAAAACTGAAAGATCAGCCGATTGATGCCTATTTTACAAGTTCGCTGTTGCGTAGTTTTAAAACCGCTGTCGGTGTTTGCAAGGCAAAATCTGACGAGCCTTTGCTTGAAATCTGCCCCGAGCTTGTGGAATGCGGGTGCACACCCGGCTATTACGGCTGCAGTGAAGCATATCTGCAGCGATATTATAAAAACACAAAAATGTGTGAGAAGCTCTTTGGCACCGAAACCTATGAATTCGGATGTGAGGCGTTTGAAGATAATGTCGCACGTGCAGAAAAAGTAATTTCTTACATTAAAAACAGATTTTCATACGGGAACCGTGTTGCGGTTTTCAGTCACCACGGATTTCTTGAGTATCTGATTCCCGTGGCATTGGGAGTTCAGCCGCATGTTTTCAGATTTGCGCTTGACAATGTCTCCATGACGGTTGTCGATTTCTGCCGTGACGGCAATGCGGTACTTCGCTGCGTCAATAAACAGGGGAACGGACAGAACGGACTTTTGTTGTGATGCCCTCATTTTGTATCTGCATTCCGCCGAGGTGAGTTTGTGCATCCGCATGACTTCATCTTCGGCGGTGTTTTTGTTCTTTTGCGAGATAAACAAAGTGTGTCCGGTGAAAGGAGCGTTGACTTATCGCAAATAAATAAGAAAAAAGTTTCTCATTATGTATAACTATGAATATTGAAATTCATATTGTTGCCATGATATAATTTTACAAGGAAATAAATATTTCCTGAAAAATTAAGGAGGGTTTGACAATGGGCGAAAGCAAGAAACAAATTAACTCAAACAGAATAATCATTTTACTTCTTGCCGTTTTGCTTGTGGTAGGTGCTGTCAAAATTGCAACACTTACGGATGATGTAAAAAATCTTAAGAGGCAAAATTCTAACCTTGATTCAGAGATACAAATGTTAAAAAATGAAATTAACTCTATTTACAATAACGTTGATAAGCAATTAAAAGAACAAGCAAGCCTTATTTCAGGTGTTGACTATAATATTGGCAATCCGAGCGAAGATATGAAAAGTGTTCAGCTTTCTTTAACAGTTGTACCTAAGATGATTTCCGATGATATGGAGCTTTCAGTTGCAATAGAAGGCAATAGTGCATTGTTAGAAAGAAATGGCAACGAGTTTACAGGTACAATTGATGTTGGTCTTTTTGTTGACTATGACCAATGGCCGTTGCTTTCTATTAAGACTTCAGAAGGAACAAAAACTGAATATTTAGAAGGTGTTGATGTTTCTTATTTGTTCAGTGATCATTTGCCTGCCTTAGAGGCTGATATGTCTGCATCATCTAAATTGAGTAATGGAAAATTACAAATTGATGCAGGGTTCAGAATTTCATCAAAACCTGTTTCTGAAAAAACACCTATAACATTTACTTCATTTATACTCGTTGAAGAAGTGAACGGCAAAGAAATCAGCAGACAAGATATTACAAATGAAGTCCGCAAATCAGGTGAGAATTATAACACCCGATACATAAAATCTTTTGAAGTATCCTCGGAGGATACACTTAAAGTATATGTTATTGCCGAAGATTCACTTGGTTATATTCACAAAACCCTTGTCCATTATTGGATTGAATCCGAAAACGGAGCGCAGGCTGAAACCGTATTCGGCGGTGAAACAATTTTCGATAAAAACGGAAATATGCTTTACGGAGATAAATCCCTTTGGGGGTGAAATGTATGAAAAAAGCTATTCGGTTTATTGCGACGATTATCGCTGTTGTAATTGTTGTTGTAGGGCTTAATATACTTACAGACGGTGTACCGTTACTTGGTACACCTGATGCGGAAAATGTCAGTTCTGTTATAGTTGAGCATAGCAATTACCCTGACGAAACAAAGGAACATACAGACAAAACTAAAATCGAATTGGCGGTTGCCATGTTAGGCTATCTGAATTATTCTCCGTTAAAAGGACTTTCAGATGATGTTCCTGTAATTAAAGTAACATATGTAATGAATGATAACACTGAAATTGTCGTTAAAGCTAACGATAAAACAGTTTGGTGGAACGGAAAGGCTTACGCAATAACAGACGAAAATACTTTCGTAAAAATGTGTACGGCTGTGTTCTACCTTCAAAAAAACTAAAAGCTTGACTTGATTTTTGAAAAAGAGATATAAACTTATGGATATAAAATCATTTAAGAAAACAAAAATTGACTTATCCCTTTTAGGGTTTGATATGAACGGTGATTTTGAGCTTTATTATTGCACACCGAAAAAAGCACAAATTCTTGCATCGTCAGGAGTTGACGGCATACATTACTGCATTATCCCTCAGTTTGGTGAAATCATATTTGCCGTAAGTCCGATGAATTTCGGTGACTGTGTGCATCCCATTGCACGAAATTTTGAAGATTTACTCTGTTTGTTGTTGCATTGCGGTGATATTGCCGCTTTGGAACAGTGTTATGCTTGGGATGAAGAGCAATACAAAGCTTTTCTGACAGATAATCCGGCAACAGAAAAGCAACAGGCAGTATTATCTGAAATAAAGAGCAAATGCGGTCTTGAGCCTATATCTGACTCTTTTGCCTATGTTAAAGAATTGCAGGCTGAATTTGATTTATCTCAGATTCCGTACACTGAAGATTATTATGACCCTGAAATGAATGCGGCGGCTCCTGAAGTGCCGGCAGAATGGGCGGTATATTTTGAGCATGGCTTTTGGAACAAAAACGCCAAAGGTAAGCCGGGTGAAGAAATAGTTTTAAACAAGACTTTTTCTTGGGGCGACGAAATATGGCATATTCCTGCCGTATATTCCTGTTCAAAGGGTCTGGTTATTGACTTCTGTGTTGAAATACAGCCTGAAAAAGAAAAAGCCTTTATTGATAAATGGTATCCTACTCTTGAAAAAGACGAAAGGCTTACCCGTGAAGCTCACGAGCAAATGGATCAGGAAAATCCTATGGAAATCGGTTTCAGACCGTGTCTGTTTGTGAACGGCAAAGAAATTATTGCTAAACACGGCACATCGATTTCGTGGATTCCTGAAAGCTGTTTACCTGATGGCGTGATAAGAGAAATCGAATCAAAAGAAATTATAAAGCATTACGGTTTAGACGAAACACGAGCTTGGTCTTTTCATCGTTGGTCTTGCCCTTGGGCAACCAAAAGAAAGCCCGAAATCAAATCTATAAAACTTAAATTAGAACGAGATCTGACAGCAATTCAGGGCATTCATTTCAAAAATCCTTCTGTCGGCGATGTGATAACTTTTGTACACCCCGTTCGTAATACTGAACACAAATTAACTGTTCTCGGCTATGAGAAGCAAGAGTTTTCAGGCAGAGGATTTCAGCACGAAAAATATGAGTTTCCCACACTTCATACGGCTATGACCTACACATTGGAGCCTGCATTGCCGGGAAGAAATTTTGGGGTGCGAGATTGTGTCCAAAATGAACAACCGAGACGCAAACCTCGCAATCAGTTTGAGCCGCAAGCAAAATATGATGCTTGTGCAATTGCCATTATCGGTGGTGCAGACGGTCCGACAGCATTTTTTGTTTCAGGTGGACAAAATTTAGAGCAACATTGTGCTTTATCAGCATTGAGATTTGCATATGCGGACGATATTGAATGGAAGATCGTGTTCCGTGAAAAATTGATGGAAGATATAGAAACTGAATTGTTGTAATCTTAATGGCGGTGTTTTATGGGTGTTATCGGTTTACAGATGATAGATAACAGAAAATCATCACATTGGTGGAAAAAGCTCGTAGAGCATTTCATCGAAGCAGGAGATGCTTTTGAAATCAGATGTTGGAAAGAAGAAACGGATGAAATTAAGCAAGCATCCTTGTATGGTAATCCTACGGAAGATAATTACGAGGTTTCTGTTAAAGGTGTTGTTACTGCAGAACTTCTTGCAGAGCTTTTATCGGAAGAACCGAGCGATAAAAGCATATATAACAAGATGACAAAGTATTTCACAATAAATGTTGAAAATGAAAGATGCTTCTTCTGCAGTGCTCATTACGGTACAGAAATGTATTTAGAAAGAGTTTCTGACGCTGACATTTCGTTTTTTGAAAGTGTATGCCGCACAGCACTTGCGCAGAAATAAAAGAATATGATCATTATGTCACCTTGACATGCGGAACATTACAAGTCAAAATTGAGCCAAACGGAAAACTGACATTCTTTGCTGACGGCAAAAAGATTATAGAAGAAAAGCCTGAACTCACATTTGAGAGTAATTATCGTCATTTTGACAATAAAGGTAGCGGACTCTGGACAGCACGAGTCATGTTTGAGCCAAATAAAAACGAGCATTTTTTCGGTCTCGGTCACAGTTGGGATAATGAATTTGACCTCAAAGGCTCGTCAATTGATATTCGTAATGTAAATGCAAAATGCACCATTCCCTATGTGTATTCTTCATTGGGTTACGGTTTTTTGTGGAACAATCCGTCAACGGGACTTTGCGAACTTTCAAATAACCGCACACGTTGGAGTTGCGACTGTTGCAGATTTATGGACTTTGTTGTGATGGCGGGTACACCCAAGGAAGTCTGCACAACACTTGCCGATCTGACGGGGTATGCACCGAAAATGCCCGAATGGGCAACGGGATTCTGGCAGAGCCGACTTCGTTATGAAACACAGGAAGAGCTGCTTTGTGTCGCAAGAAAATACAAGGAACTCGGTATTCCCCTTTCTGCAATTATTGCCGACTATTTCCACTGGACAGAACAGGGCGACTATAAATTCGACCCGCAATATTGGCCCGATGTCAAAGCCATGACGGACGAGCTGCACGGCATGAACACAAAATTCATTGTTTCAGTGTGGCCGACCATCAACAACGGCAGTGAGAATTATCAATACATGCGAAGCAACAATATGCTTATGCGCACCACCCGCGGAGCGGACCGGGTGTTTGATTTTTACGGCTGGCAAGGCGAAATTGACGTGACCAACCCCGCCACACGCGATTATGTATGGAGCAAAATAAAAGAAAATTACATTGACAACGGTGTGGATGCCCTTTGGTTTGATGAAGCAGAGCCCGAGATTCACCCCGAGCACTTTGACAACCTGATCTGGTACAAAGGCAGAGCCGATATGGTGGCACTGCTGTATCCTTATTACTATTCGAAAATGGCTTATGACGGCTTGCGTTCCACGGGCAGAGGGGACATTATCACCCTCACCCGCTGTGCCTACCTCGGCAGTCAGAAATTCGGTTCTCTTGTGTGGTCGGGTGATATCCGTTCAAGTTTTAAAAGTCTTGCACATCAGATCAAGGCAGGGCTTAATATGGCAATGTGCGGCATTCCGTGGTGGAACACCGACATCGGCGGTTTTTATGGTGCAGACATCACAAGTGACTATTTCAAAGAACTCATTGTCCGTTGGTTTCAATTCGGACTTTTCAGTCCTGTCATGCGCCTGCACGGCTCAAGAATCCGCCATTTTGAACCGACACCCGGGCTGAAAGAACCGAGCGGCGACCCGAATGAAATCTGGAGTTTCGGGGATGAAAACTTTGAAATTCTCAAAAATCTCATCCTCATCCGCGAAAAGTTAAGGCCGTACATTCAAAAGCAGATGGATATTGCAAGTGAAAAGGGTTATCCTGTTATGCGGCCTATGTTTTTTGAGTATCCTGACGATGAAATCTGCTACACGCTTGACAGTCAGTATATGTTCGGTGGTGATATCATCTTTGCACCGATTGCCGAACGAGGGCAGACGCTCAGAACTGTGTATATTCCCGGCGGTGAATGGGTGCTTACAAAGGATAAAAAAGTTTATACAAAAGGTACTTATGAGATAACGGCAAAGATCGACGAATTCATCGCCTTTGTAAAAGCGGGTTCGGATGTGATCGGGTGTTTTGAGTAAAAAAACAATTGCAATAAAAGGAAAAGAATGATATAATAATCAACAAACTGAAGTGTTTTATTGTGCAATCTGAAAGGAGAAAAAGTGTATGAAAAAACTGTTATTTGCTTTACTTGCCCTTGTTATGGTGTTTGCGTTTGCCGCTTGCAGCAACGAAGGCAAAACTACGGAGGATTCCGGGCTTGATCTCAGTGTGGATCCCGTTGAAGTCCCCACAAACAAAATCGACTTTGAAGTGCAGACACCGGATCTGAATTCACAGCAGAATGAAACGAATGGTGAGGGGGCCGGAAATAAAATCGATTTCGCAGTGGACACACCGGATCTCAATTTTGATGATATTGAAATATATGATGATGTTCCTGAAAATAAAATTGATTTTGAATTGGAACCGTTTGAATTTGATTTTGATATTGAGCCGGTTGAAGTGTCGCAGATTTTCATTGATTTCGAGCCGGAAGCATTCAAACTGGAAAATATCGACAACTTTGCAGATGCCGATATAGCAAAAATCGACGATCTGACAGAGGATGAACTTGCGCTTATCGTAACAACCAAAGCGACGCTTTTGCACAATCTGAAGATCGCTTTTCAGCAGGTTGGCCTTTCCGTTGAAATTGATGAAGTCAGCGGTGAAATTGCACTCGATTCCACAGTTTTGTTCGGCGGCGATTCTGCAGCACTCACAGAAGACGGCATGAAATTTTTGCAGAAATTCATTACCGTATATTCGACTGTTGTGTTCAATGAAGAATTTGACGGATTTGTTTCTAAAATTCTTGTAGAAGGTCACACGGCTCCCGTTGCAGGTGAAACCTATGAAAGCAGTCTGCCGCTTTCTGTAGAAAGAGCCGAAAATGTCAAGGCGTTCTGCACTGCTGCCGAAAACGGCCTTTCTGCTGAAAAAATTTCCGCATTGCAGACGATGCTTGAACCGATCGGCTATTCCAATACCAAGCCTGTTCTGGACGCTGCCGGCAATGTTGACATGGCCGCATCCAGAAGAGTTGCATTCAGATTCCTGATCAACCTTGATTAAATAAAATATTTTGCAGAAAGGGGCTGTGCTAAAAGCAACAGCCCCTCAGACTGTCGAAAAAGTCCAGTTTTTACTTGGCTTTTTGTCATATTTATGGTATAATGAATATGGTGATGAAAATGTTAGAAGAAAAGCGAACAGGGCAAAACAGAAACGAGGGCGAGATAGTAA
>SVOJ01000043.1 GCA_015066385.1 Oscillospiraceae bacterium | reverse complement strand
CCGTTTCCGTGGCAACAGTGGAGCCGCACATTTTTTCTCTTTTGTCAAGTACTTTTTTGAAAAAAGTTACAAAAAAACCGAACCTCACAAAAGTGAAATTCGGTCTTTTCTTAACTTAATGACATTGGTCCGAAAGGACGGGGGATTTTTTTTATGCAGCGACAAAATTGAATCTTGCAGAAAACTGAATTGAATCTGTAATTGACAATATCCTTTTTATATGTTAAACTATGTGCAGTTTCATTAAGTTAGGAGTATAGCAAATGAAAAAACCGATCCGTCTGCTTTCTCTGCTGCTTTGCCTTTGCATGGTACTTTCCTGCTTTGCAGCTTGCGGAGAAACAACCGAAGACCCGAATGAAGAAGCAACAACGGAAGAAGTAACCGAACCCGTTGTGATCGAATTGGGCGCAGTGATTGACAAAATGTACACAATTGTTGAAATTGACCGCGAAGCAGGCACCTGCATTGCCCTGCTGCTGGAAGATGAAAACAGTTACAAAAACGGCACCTACACGCAAGGTCGCACATATGATATCGACACACATGAACTTTTGACAGAAATCAAATACACCCGTGACACAAGAGATCGTCTGACAAAGGTTGTTTATACAGATGCAAAAACCGGCGATACTGTCAGAACGGAAGAATATGCTTATACAACCGCAGGCAAACTGCTGTCAAGTGTCACCCGCGATGCAAAAGGAATGACAATCGACAGCGTTGCTTATACATACAACGCCGACGGTTCATACACCGTATCCACATCAAAAGAGGGAAAACTTGCAAGTATTTCCGAGTTTGACCGCACCGGCAACTCACTCTCGCGCACCGATTATGAATATAAGGCAGACGGCACCTATACCGTACGCGCTTACAAAGACGGCAAAATGACCCAGTATGTTACCTTTACTGCAGAAGGCAACGAAGCAACCCGCGCAGTCTACACATACAACCCCGATGGCTCTTACACCGTTGCACTGTATGAAAACGGCATTCTGCAGAACGAACAAACGGGCACAGCGCAGGATGTTGTAACACAACCGCCCGAAACAACAACAGAAGAAAAAGAAACCCTTGACACAAATGCTACTGTGACTGTTCCGTCAACCACGGAACCTTCAACAAACAGCAACAACAATAATAACAATAACGATAATAACAATAACGATAATAACAATAACAATAACAATAATAATAATGACAACAATAACGACCCGACAACAGCAACACGTCCGACATCCCCCCCGACAACGGAACCGCCTGCAACGAATGCATCCGGCGGCATTGATATGCTTGCCCAGTCGCGTATTTTCCGTTCCGGTGAATATTGCCTGGTCGGCGCTATGGAAGAAGGCAATGAAATCATGTATATGACGGTTGCCGTTACCAAAAACACCATGTACACATCCATGGAAGTTGATTTCGGCAAAATGGCGGGATTTGGTTCGACCGGCATAACCGAACTCGGCTTCCTGCAAACCGCTGACGGCACCGCTTATATGCTGGAAACCAAAAGCAAAACCTATTGCCCGATGGATGAATCCCTGAATTTGGGCGGTGAATCCCTGAATCCCGGTGAACTGTTCGAAGGCATTGATATGTCCGAAGCCTTCATTCCCATCAGTGAATACGCACAACCTGACAAAACGGAAGACACCGTCATCAACGGCGAAATGGTCACCTGTTACACATTCAACACCGCAGCAGGCGAATCCGTCAAGCATTATGTTAATGATAACGGCCAGCTCATCCGCGTGGAAGACTTCAATGCAGAGGGCAATATGATTCAGATGTTTGATGTTGAAAACTTAAGCGGCAATATTGCAGAATATATGCGTAAGATTCCCTCGGATTACCAAAAAACCGACCTGATGAATATGCTTCTTACCATGATGGGCGATTACGGCACTATTCAATAAGAGGACACAAAAAAATGCAACCTGATATATTCGGGTTGCATTTTTTATATCTGCTATAAGTTGATATGGTGTTTTAATTGCGGATTACTTTGTTGCAATGATCCTGCATAATGAGACCGGCAGCGAGAGGACAAAAGATCCCCAAAACCGTACACAAAGTCGATATGTTTTCATTGCTGCCGTTTATCTGCAATAGTGTTTCAAGTTTTTTACCGTATTTATTAAACCAAAAAATGGAGTAAAACGGTACAAATCCGCACAATAGCATTTGCGATAACGGAGTAGGATGTTCCTCATGCATCATGCGATTGAGATACCCGGTCATGCGATAAATCCAGATCATATACCCTGCGCCCAGCGTAAAAAACCACAAAATCAGAAATGTGCTGACAGGCATATACCCTTCTTTATCTTCAACATTTGATTGCCGTTCTGCCGCGAACTCGCGTTCTTGCTGTTCGGACGACATTTCTGCATCCGGCATCTGCGGATCCCCCGCTGACGGTTCTTGTTTTTTATTTTCAAAGTCTTTTACTTTCACCGCAACGGTGAGTGACAAAATAAAACTGACAATTTTCATCGCCGTTGACAAAACGGTAAGCACAACATTGATAACCGTACTGCCGAGCACATTCTGTATCGCGATCATATCATTGACTGCAAGAAGCGCAGCAGCAATCATCCACAGTGCAGATACAAACGGCAAAATCAAACCGACTCCGAATAAAACAATAGAGGCAATTGCTGTTTGTTTCAACTTCTTATCTGCTTTGACGGTGCTGCTCTGCAATGAAAACATTGCCATTACCATCCCGCCGATTGATAATGCCGTCGGAATATAACTCAAAAATGAACTAAAAACAGACGAAACTAATTCCACAACGCATTTTCCTTTCTCTTTTTATTGTATTTTCATTATACAGCAAAAAGAATATCGATAGGAATGGCAAAATGTGCAAACGAGAAGAGATTTTTTTTACAAAAAGTGCAAAAAATCAGATCGATCGGATCTTTTTTGCAATCTGTTCACCGTCGGCAGATGAGAAATGCTTTCTTCTTTTTCGTAGCTCCCTTGTTACTCATAAATTCCATAAGAGCATCTCATTCCTTTTTTCTTTCATAACAGCCTTTGGTGCCAACCTTATTCCAAGCCTACGGATATTCTCAGAATCAATCTTGCATCGCCTGCCGTAATGACTGCATCTCCGTCGGTATCTGCCGATGTGATCTGCATTGCGTTCAATTTTTCAAGCCCGACAGCATTTCTTAATGCAAGACGTGCATCGGTAGCGGTAACAACACCATCGAGATCGGCATCACCTGTTACGATGTTGACGCTCATGTTCACAAAATCAAAACCATGCCTTTCGGCAAAAGCCTGCACAGTCGAACCTTCGTATCCGTAAAATACGGTTGCGCAAGGCAATAATATCGAGTCATGAATTTCACAATCCGCTTTGCTGACTACCAGCTTTTCAATTGCCCAACAACCGGAAAAAGCATCCTCGTTGATTTTCTCAATGGTGGTCGGCAAGGAAATATCCACAAGCGAATATTTACCTTCTCTGAATGCATTTGTGCCGATGGTGGTAACGCCTTCTTCAACCACAATTTTCTTCAGTCCGTCTGTTAAGGTCTGATAACGATACCAGGGACCGTTATATGCAAAATCTTCCATTGCTCCCGTTCCCGAGATTGTCAGCAGCCCGTAATTGTCCAGCGTCCATGTCAGATTTTCGCCGCAAGTGCCGCTCACAAATACTTTTCGTTCTGCTTCACCAAGCGAAACAAAGGTAACAAGCTGTTCTTTTGCCGCTCGAGCTGCCGTGGAGTCATCATATCCGTAAATTGTGCCCCCACGGAAAGATCTTAACGAACCGGTTATTTTGCAGGCTTTATTCAGAAATGTCAGTTTTTCTATTTCGTGATACTCCGCTTCCATGCCGCCGACAGACACTTCCATTACTGTTTCGGGAATCACAACCTCTTTCAGTGCCAAACAGCCTTTGAATGCAGTCATATCAACCGTTTTGACACTTGCAGGAATTGTAATTTCCTCCAGGACTTTGCAATCCTTGAACAGCTCCTGTGAAATACTTTCCATAGACGACGGCAATGTGATATTTTTTATCTTATAACAGAACGCAAAAGCACGGGCACCGATGGTAGTGATGCCGTCAGGCAGGCTGATGGTTTCCAGATTGTTACATGAAGCAAAAGCATCTTCACCGATGGTGATAACACTTTCCGGAATAATGATATGTTTCAGTGAAATACCACATCCGGCAAACGCATCGTTACCGATGGTGGTTACGGTATTTGCAATAGAAATGCTTGCAAGATTTTTGCAATCACGAAATGCCTGCGCACCGACTGCGGTTACACCGCTTTTGATGACGAGTTTTTTGACAGGAGATTCATATGCATACCACGGTGCTTTGTCAGAAACGGAATAATCCTTCATTGGTCCTGTACCGTAAACCGTGAAAGTGCCGTTACTTTCCAGCTGCCAGCTTACATTTTCACCGCACTTGCCGCTTGAGACAACAGCGGCCTCTGCCGTCGGCAAAGCAATCACCATACAATTCAACAGCAGAACAACAAACAAAAACACACTTGTCATTGCTTTTGCAATTCTCTTTTTCGACATAAAAACCATCCTTTCACAAAATTAAAAAGTGCGTCTACCGAAGCAGACGCACAAAAAACGCAAACTCCGATAGTCGCCAAACTAATTCAATATAACAAGCATTAAGCATTTACATTGTTGAAATTTGCATTTTTATCAAATTCATATGTAAATACAAAATCAAAAGAAACACTATTCCTTTTAAAAATAATGCTTGTTTTGTTATATTTAATTAGTTTGGCAATTTTAATTTTAACATATTTTTTGCAAAAATTCAACAGAAATTTTTGGCATAGAAAAAACCTGCGCAAGCAAGGCCTGTGCAGGTCAAATCAATTTTGTTTTACGGGCGAATGCGTTTGGTGGTCAGGTCATCCGTTGCAATTGCAATGAATTCATCAATGGGCATCGAACCGATGTCGCCTTCGGCTCTGCGGCGGACGGAAACCGTTCCTTCTTCTGCTTCCTTGTCGCCGATGACAAGCATGTAAGGCAGTTTCTGCAACTGTGCTTCACGCAGTTTGTAACCGAGTTTTTCGTTTCTGTAGTCAGTTGTCACGCGGAAACCGAGAGATGCCAATTTCTTTTCGAGTGCTTCGGCGGCATCATGATGGCGGTCAGCAATGGGAACAATGCGGATCTGTTCGGGAGCCAGCCACAGCGGGAATGCACCTGCATATTTTTCAATCAGCAGAGCAAGGGTACGTTCGTAGCAACCGATAGAGGTACGGTGGATGATATAAGGATTCTTCTTTGCGCCGTCTGCATCCACATAGACCATGCCGAATTTTTCGGCAAGCATCTGGTCGATCTGAATGGTGATGAGCGTATCTTCCTTGCCGAATACATTGCGGATCTGAATATCGAGTTTCGGGCCGTAGAATGCGGCTTCACCGATACCGACTTTGTATTCGATACCGAGATCATCCAGAATGGTCTTCATGATGCCCTGTGCTTCGTCCCACTGTTCGGGGGTGCCGATGTATTTTTCGGTATCGGCGGGATCCCACTGCGAGAAACGGTAAGAAACATCTTCATACAGACCGAGGGTCTTGAGCATATAAATTGCCATTTCAAGACAGCCGCGGAATTCGTCTTCGAGCTGTTCGGGCAGGCACATCAGGTGGCCTTCGGAGATGGTAAACTGACGTACACGGATCAGTCCGTGCATTTCACCGCTGGATTCATTACGGAACAGGGTGGAGGTTTCGTTGTAGCGAAGCGGCAGATCGCGGTAAGAACGGGCACGGTTGAGATATGCCTGATACTGGAACGGGCAGGTCATGGGGCGAAGTGCAAAGACTTCGTCATCCTTTTCGGGATCACCGAGCACGAACATACCGTCACGGTAATGATCCCAGTGACCGGATACTTTATAAAGGTCGCTCTTTGCCATGAACGGAGTTTTGGTCAACTGCCAGCCATGTGCGGCTTCGGTATCTTCCACAAAACGCTGCAGAGTCTGAATGATCTTTGCACCTTTGGGAAGCATGATGGGAAGTCCCTGACCGATAAGTTCGCACGTGGTGAACAGTTCCAATTCTCTGCCGAGCTTATTGTGGTCGCGTTTGCGTGCTTCTTCCTGCTGAACAAGATAAGCGTCCAATTCACTCTGTTTCGGAAAAGCCGTGCCGTATACACGTTGCAGCATCTTGTTTTTGGAGTCGCCTCTCCAGTAAGCACCCGTACAAGCGGTCAGTTTGAAGGCTTTGACAATGCCGGTCTGCATCAGGTGCGGGCCTGCGCAAAGTTCAATGAATTCACCCTGTTTATAGAATGTAATATTTTCGCCCTTGCCTGCGTGTTCGGCAATGAGTTCCACCTTATAAGGCTCGTTCTTTTCATTCATAAGAGCAGTTGCATCATCCGCACTCATTTCAACACGTTCAAGTTCAAGATTTTCGGAAACGATCTTTTTCATTTCCTTTTCGAGTTTTTCAAGAACTTCCTGTGTAAACGGTACGTCCACATCGAAGTCATAATAAAAACCGTTTTCAACAGCAGGACCGATGGTCAGTTTTGCATTGGGGTACAGTCTTTTGACTGCCTGGGCAAGAATGTGGGATGCGGTATGACGGAAGGTCTTTTTGCCTTCTTCATCTTCAAAAGTAAGGATCTGCAGTTCGCAATCGCCGTCAATAACGGTACGAAGATCCTTGACCTGACCGTCAATTTTGCAACAACAGGCACTTTTGTAAAGTCCCATGCTGATTTGTTTGCAGATTTCAGCGGCGGTCAATCCGTTGTCAAATTCTCTGACAACGCCGCCTTTGAGCGTAATGTTTGCCATGTGTGTCAACCTTTCTATATAATGTAATAATAATATTGGGGATGAAAAAACAGCTTCACCCCTGACACGGGATGAAGCTGCAAGCTCCACGGTTCCACCCGGTTTGCGGAAAATTTCCGCCACCTCAAAAAACTTTAACGCAGTTTATACGGCGACCTTATTTCGGTGCGCACTCGGGAGTGGTAATATCTTTTGGCATCTGCACCGTTCACAGCAAAACACGGCACTCTCTGAAAAATGCGTTGATAAAAGATATCTTCTCCGTCACAGAGATGTCTTTATTATAAATCATTTGCCCCGTTTGTCAATAGTTTTCGCAAAATTTGAAAAAATTCCCCTGAAAATTTAAAAATAATACTTGACTTTACAGGGGGCATATGCTATATTGTCTATACCTCTTAGAGGGTTCTTTTTTTGTGCCCTTCTTTTCCGAAAATTAGGCAATCGGAAAAGGAAAAAGAGGGAGGCCAAATAAAATCGGAGGTGCCGTTAGAATGAGAGTCAAAATTACTCTTGCCTGCACAGAGTGCAAACAGCGTAACTACAACACCATGAAGAACAAGAAGAACACGCCTGACAGAGTAGAGTTCAACAAGTACTGCAGATTCTGCAGAAAACATACTCTCCACAGAGAAACCAAGTAAGGCATTTGTTCTCACTGCGTTTTTCGCAGAATCCCCTCGTGCTTTGTGAAAGGAATGAGACTTATGGCAGACAACATGGACAAAAAATTGGACAAAGAGGCTTTGAAAGCTGAAAAAGAAGCTGAAAAGGCCGCAAAAAAAGCAAAAGAAGAACGCATTAAAGCCAGCAAGCCGAAAAAAGAAGGCAATGTCTTCACCAGAGGCGGCAAAGCCATTGCAAAGTTCTTCAAGGACTTCAAGGGTGTTGCTAAAAAGGTCAGCTGGCCGGATGCAAAAACCGTCTTCAAAAACACCGGTATCGTTCTGGCAGTTGTTCTTGTAGTCGGTGCTGCCGTTTACGGCGTTGACCAGTTGCTGAACCTTACGTTCTCCGGTGCATCGGAGCTTGCCATCAGCGCAGGCGAATACTTCGCTGAAGAAATCACCGAAGTCGTTACCGATGCAAACGGTGAAGCCGTCACGGATGCAGAAGGCAACGTAGTAACACAGGTTGTTACCACAACAGAAGTCGCTACCGACGAACATGGTCATGCAGCAGACGGACATACCCATGCTGAAGACGAAGTTGCAACCGAAGAAGCAACCGAAGCAGTAACCACCGAAGAAGCAACCGAATCCGAAACCGAAGAAAGCACTGCCGCTTAAATCTCGGCAAAAATTTTACGGTTTTAACGGGAGGAATACCAATGTACGACGAATACAGATGGTTTGTCGTTCACACGTATTCGGGCTATGAGAACAAAGTTTGTTCCAATCTGCTGACAGTGATCGAAAACCGCGGTCTGCAAGATATGATCCCCGAAGTGTGTATACCGACACAAACGGTTGTAGAACTCAGAGAAATCAAAGAAAAGAAGCCCAGAAAGAAAAAGACAGAAGAAGATTTCTACTCTTTCACCGAAGAGGAAGAAAATCAGGAACCAAAAGAAAAGAAGATGGAAGAGGTAAAGATCGAACGCAAGCTTTACCCCGGTTATGTCTTCGTAAAAACGGCTGTCTTTTATGATGACAAGGTCAAAGAAACAAAAATGACGGACGAAGTATGGTACATCATCCGCAACACCCGCGGTGTTACCGGTTTCGTCGGCCCGGAAAGCAAGCCCAAGCCTCTGTCAGATGCGGAAGCATTCAGCCTCGGCGTTGAAAAGCAGGTCATCGAAGTTGCTTTCAATGTAGGCGATCTCGTCACGATCATCGGCGGTTCGTTCGACGGTTTCTCGGGTATTGTCGATACCATCGATCTCGAACAGAAAACGGTTCGCGTTATCATTTCCATGATGGGTCGCGATACCCCCATTGAACTCGGCCTTGACCAGGTTGAGTCCACACTCGATTGATTATTCAGGTAATCAGCGGTTCATCCGCTTATTATAGCCGTCTTTGACGGTTCGTGGGAGGGAACCTGAAATTTCCCGCCACTACCACATTTTTTTTGGAGGTGCACTTATGGCACAGAAAGTAGTAGGATTTGTTAAACTGCAGATCCCTGCGGGTAAAGCAACACCCGCTCCCCCGGTTGGTCCCGCTCTCGGCCAGCACGGTGTTAACATCATGGGTTTCACAAAGGAATTCAATGAGAGAACAAAGAACGACATCGGCCTTATCATCCCCGTTGTCATCACCATCTACGCAGACCGTACATTCAGCTTCATCACCAAGACTCCCCCCGCAGCTGTTCTCATCAAGAAGGCTTGCGGTATCGAAAGTGGTTCCGGTGTTCCCAACAAGACAAAAGTTGCCACCATCACCACTGAACAGGTCAGAAAGATCGCTGAACAGAAAATGCCCGACCTGAACGCCGCATCCGTCGAAGCTGCTATGAGCATGATCGCCGGCACTGCACGCAGCATGGGCGTTACAGTTGTTGACTGATCGGAGGGTTAAAGAATGAAACACGGAAAAAAATATACTGATGCAATGAAGCAGTACGACAGACAGAACCTCTATGATCCCAAAGAGGCTCTTGAAACTGTTCTTAAGACTGCAACCGCTAAATTCGACGAAACTGTCGAAGTACACGTCCGTCTGGGCGTTGACTCCCGTCACGCAGACCAGCAGGTCAGAGGCGCTGTCGTTCTTCCCAACGGCACAGGCCGCTCTGTCCGCGTTGCTGTTTTTGCAAAGGGCCCCGATGCTACCGCTGCTGAAGAAGCAGGCGCAGAAGTTGTCGGTGCAGAAGATCTCGTCGCAAAGATCCAGGGCGAAGGCTTCATGGATTTCGACGTATGTATCGCCGCTCCCAACATGATGGGTCTTGTCGGTCGTCTTGGTAAGGTCCTCGGCCCCCGTGGCTTGATGCCCAGCCCCAAGGCAGGTACCGTTACTCCTGACATTGCCAAGGCTGTTGCTGAAGCAAAAGCAGGTAAGATCGAATATCGTCTTGACAAAACCAACATCATCCACTGCCCCATCGGCAAGGTTTCTTTCGGTGCTGAAAAGCTCATGGAAAACTATCAGACTCTGCTTGATGCTATCATCAAGGCAAAGCCCGCCGCTGCAAAAGGTCAGTACATCCGTTCCTGCGTTGTTGCTGCTACCATGGGCCCCGGCGTCCGCATGAATCCCAGCAAGGTTGTTGCTTCCGGCGTTGAAGCTGAATAATTGAATTTTTTCAAAAAAACTATTGACATACGCTAAAAAGTGTGTTAATATATCGAAGCTGTTCTAAAGACAGCAGGTGCAAATTCTTGCATAAAGGTTTTTACCGCCTGCCGAGGAATGTGCGTACAGTTGTTTTATAAAACAAGTATGCCCTTCCGCGGTCAAGCGGAAGGGCTATAATAATTTTAAAGGGCAGGTGAAAAATTTGCCAAGCGCAAAGGTTTTAGAAGCAAAGAAAGCGCAGGTCGAAATTATCAAAGGTAAGATCGACAGTGCCGTCGCCGGTATTCTTGTTGATTACAAGGGCATCACCGTAGCGGATGATACAAAGCTTCGTGCAGATCTGAGAAACGCAGGTGTTGACTACGCAGTCACAAAGAACACCCTTCTGCGTATCGCTGTTGAAGGTACGAAACTTGCCGAAATGGATGACCTTTTCAACGGTACAACGGCTCTCGCAGTCAGCGATTCCGATTATGTTGCTGCTGCAAAGATTCTCTCCGAGTTTGCAAAGACACACGAAAACTTCACGGTTAAGGGCGGTTTCATCGACGGTGAACCCATCTCTCTTGAAAAGATCGATTCTCTTGCAAAACTCCCGAACAAGGAAACTCTCCTTGCTACTGTTGTTTATGCATTCCAGGCACCCATGGCCGCATTCGCACGTGCTATTCAGGCTGTTGCCGATAAGGCCGGTGCTCCCGCTGAAGAAGCAGCCCCCGCTGCTGAAGAAGCACCCGCAGAAGCTGCCGCTGAAGAAGCTCCCGCAGCAGAATAAGAAAGTAAATTTTAAGTTATTATTAGGAGGATATTTAAATGGCATCCGAAAAGATTACTGCTATTGTTGATAGCGTTGCTGCTCTCTCCGTTCTCGAACTGGCAGAGCTCGTTAAAGAAGTAGAAGACAGATTTGGCGTTTCCGCTGCTGCAGCTGTTGCTGTTGCTGCTCCCGCCGCTGCTGCTGAAGAAGCTGCTGCAGAAAAGACCGAATTCGACGTCGTTCTTGCAGGTTTCGATGCTGCTGCTAAGATCAAGGTTATCAAGGTCGTTCGTGAACTCACCGGTCTTGGCCTTGCTGAAGCTAAAGCTGCTGTTGAAGGCGCTCCCACCACCCTTAAGGAAGCTCTTTCCAAGGATGATGCAGAAGCTGCTAAGGCTAAGCTTGAAGAAGCAGGCGCAAAGGTTGAACTCAAATAAGTTTGATACCTGTCCGAAATCCCTGTCCCAATCGGGACGGGGATTTTTTGTTCATTTTTACAAGATTGACAAAAATATGTATTCGGGTGTATACTGTCTGTATCTGTAACAGGAGGGAATTATTATGAAAAAGTATCTGAGCATTTTACTTTCCGTTCTCATTCTTGTGGGCGTGATGGCACCCTGTGCCGCCGCCGCAGACACAAGTGAATGTGATTGCGGATTCAACCCCGTCATTTATGTTGGTCCTCTGGGGTGCTCGGACATCGTCCGCGATGCAGGCACCGAAAACGAACAGAAACTCTGGAAAATCGACACGGGCTATCTGCTTTCCTGTATTGCACCGCAACTCGGCACCCTTGCAAAAGCCGCCGCGACCATGAACGCAGATCTGCTTGCCGATGCACTGGTTGCTTTTATTGATGATTGCTTCGGTGATCTTGCACTCGACGGTGACGGGCAGTCCCTGCCCAATGTCACGACTCCTTATCTGAGTGTGCCATCCACGGATGAACACCATGCAGATTGTGACTTTTATTTTGACTACGATTTCCGACTGGATCCCTTTGCACACGCAGCCCGTCTGAAGGAATGCATTGATCAGATTCAGGAATTGACAGGTCATAATAAAGTACAGCTCAAGTGCTCCTCCATGGGCGGTGTTGTGCTGAGTGCATATCTTGAAACCTACGGCTACGACGAAATCGAAACCATCATCACACAGTGCTGTCCGCTCAAGGGCACCGCTGTTGCCGGTGAACTGTTCACGGGCAGATTTGAACTCAACGCAACGGCACTGCGCCGCTATGCACAGGATGCACTTCCCTACATGGACGGCGGCGACTTCGTACAGGCATTGTTGTATTCGCTGACCGATACCCTTCGTGTAGTGGGTGTATGGGATATGCTCATCGGTCTTGGCGACATCATCGTTGCAAAGGTGCTGGATCGCATCTATGCAGAATCCCTGATTCCGATTTTTGGTTCCTTTGCAGGCATCTGGGCATTCGTTCCCGAAGAATATTATGAAGAAGCCCTTGTTTTTATGGGCATGGATGAAAATTACGGCGACCTTTACAATCAGGTGGAAGCCTACCGTGTTGCAATGGCAAACATTGAAGAAAATCTGCAGGCCGCCCGCAATGACGGCATCAAAACATACATTCTCTGCGGCTACAATGTACAGAGAACACCGCTTGTTTCTGCATGGAAGAACACCTCCGACGGCACGGTCGATACCATGTATGCATCGGTCGGTGCTACCTGTGCACCTTACGGTGAAGAACTCGATGCAGAATACATCGCTTCGCTGACAACCACCGATTACCTCTCCCCTGACAAAATGATCGATGCTTCCACCTGCGCACTGCCCGACAGCACATGGTTTTTGCGTGATTGGCTGCATTGCAACGGAAGTGATGCCATTGATGCACTGTACAAAATCATGCTCACCACAGACGAACAGCTGACCGTATTCTCCATGGAGGAATATCCGCAGTTTTTGCAGAATGACGATGCAACACCGTCCATCACCCCCGTCACGGGCGCACCGGATGCAGTTGAAAACTTCAAAAACAAGCCCTCTCTTCTCAATTTTGCATTGATGATTTCTTCGTTCATTGACATGATAGCAGGAAAAATGAAAGAAATTTTTGCAGGCATCGGAGGATAAGCAAATGGAAAGATATGCATGGAAAGCCATTATTTTAGACGGCAAATACGAGGAATACAAAAAAAGACATGCTGAGATCTGGCCCGAAATGGTAGAACTGCTCAAGAGTGCAGGCATCTGCAACTACAGCATCTGGCATGTCGGCAATGAGGTATTCGGCTACTATGAATGCGAAAAAGGCATGGAATATTCGTCCAGGGTGCAGGCGGAAAGCCCTGTTGTGGACAAATGGAACGAATACATGAAGGATGTCATGGTCATGGAAATGGATCCCGTCACGGGTGCCCAACCGATCATGGAAGAAGTCTGGTATTTAGCATAACAAATACGGCAACGAAAACGCAGACAACAGCTGTTTGCGGCTTCGTTGCCATGTTTTTTTGTAAGGAGATTCATTATGAACACACAGCAACAGGCGGCTTATCGCCAACCCGACAAAACCGTGGTGCTCAATGACAACAAGGAACCGACCTGCAAGCGGCTCGTTGCCATTCTCTGCGCCCTCGCCATATTGCTTCTGATGTTGAACATCGGGCTGATTGTTTATGTTCTGAAAAACAAAAACGGCGACCTGAACATAAACGATGCCTACACCACCTATGCAACCATCCACGATGCCATTGAAGAACAGGATCTTGCATTCGATGATCTTGTGATACTGGCACAGGTCTACAAGGATCAAGGTCTGCTTGCTGATTTTGAAATGCAGGATGATCACATCGTCATGGAAGCTGCGGACGGTGTCACTTTTATATTCACGGCTGAAGACATGCAGACACAAACCGACAGCAATCTGATTTTTGCCGTTGTGAATCCGGCAGAAGAGTCCAAACAGAAAGAAGATCTTTCGTTCTTTGACAAGCTCACGCAAGGCAGATTCATTCGTCTGGACGGTCACATTATCTTTACATTGCGATTCGGCCCGATTCTTCGCACCAATCTGCGTGTAGCCGACAAGAGCAACTGGAAGCAGTATGCAAAGGCAATCCGCAACAGAGAAATGATCGCGGGCAGAGATTACTTCTATATCTGTCCGTCCTTCTTCAGAAATCACCTGCAGGTCAATGCCCTGCGCGGCAGTGTGCTGTTCCTGCGCAATGACCTGTGCGTACGCGATAACCGTTTGCTGAATGCC
>SVOJ01000042.1 GCA_015066385.1 Oscillospiraceae bacterium | reverse complement strand
GGGCTTTTCACAGATAACATTTTTACCTGCTCTTAATGCCTTTATTGCCAGATCTTTATGAAAATTATTGGGGACGGCAATTGTAACGATATCAACGGTCTTATCAGCAAGAAGCTCATCAAGTGAAGAATAAGCATAAAATCCTTTTGCACGGGCATTTTCCAATGCTTCGGGACGGATGTCATAAGCACCGCAAACCTCTATTTCAGGTATTTTTTTGCTGATATTCTCGGCGTGCCAGCTGCCCATGCCGCCGAAGCCAATAATTGCAAGACGTAATTTTTCCATAAAAATTTAATCTCCTTCCACACCCAGAACTTAATTATAACAGATATAACAGAGGAGTATCAACCTCCAAAATCAGCATAACATTTGTACGGAAAAATTGCAAGACAGTTTTTTTGTATGAGTGTATTTTAACAAGAAAAATTACGGCGAAAGCTGTGTAAATCATCAATGCGTAGTGGTGTATATCATCAATACGATAGTATACACACCTGAAGGTGTGATGATATACAGCCTGACTGCTGATGAGATACAATCGGCTTTGCCGATTGATAATATGCCAATGCTTTCGCATTAGATAAAAAAAGAAATATCCGACAACATCATATGATATTGTCGGATATTTGGTGGACCTGAAGGGATTCGAACCCTCGACCTCTCGGATGCGAACCGAACGCTCTCCCAACTGAGCTACAGGCCCGAATAACGAAAATATTATAGCATGGCAGTTTTTAAATTGCAAGTGTTTTTTAATTGTAAAGCGTTGTCGGATGTGCTATAATTAAAATAAAGAAATTCACAAAACAAACGGAGCGATGCAGATGATTCTTTATTTTACCGGCACGGGTAACAGCGAATACTGTGCAAAGGCGTTTGCACAGGCGCTGGGTGATGAAGCCGTGAACAGTTTTGATTTTATAAAAAATAACAAAGCGGAAACATTTCACAGCGAAAAGCCGTGGATTTTCTGCACACCGACCTATGCCTGGCAGTTGCCGCGCCTGTTTGTGCAATGGATTGAAAAATGTACATTTTCAGGTTGCAAAGATGCATACTTTGTGATGACCTGCGGGGATGACATCGGGCAAGCAGGGATGCTGATTGAAAAACTGTGCCGGCACAAGGGTTTACATTACAAAGGTGTGCTCGAAGTGGTCATGCCCGAAAACTACATTGCCATGTTCAATGTACCGAAGCCCTCTACGCAGCAGAAAATCATCGCCAATGCAGAGCCGTCCATTCAGACGGGTATTGACTTCGCACGCAAAGGTATTGATTTTCCGCCTTACAAAGCAACGTTTGTGCAAAAACTGAAAACACACATTGTGAATCCTGTTTTTTATGCCACATGTGTGAAAGCCAAGGATTTTTATGCAACGGATGCATGTATCGGTTGCGGCAAATGCGCACAGATGTGTGTTTGCAACAACATACAGATTCAAAACGGCAGGCCTATCTGGGGAAAGAACTGCACACACTGCATGGCCTGCATCTGCCGATGTCCGAAAGAAGCAATTGAGTATGCCGATAAGAGTCAAGGTAAGCCGAGATATGTGTGCCCGCCAAGAAACTGTGATTGACATTTTTTTAAAAATGAAATAAAATAAATACATGTTGTTTACAGGAGGTTTTTGTATGTTGCAAAAAAAGATCATGTCCGTTCTGACGGCTATCATCACATTGCTGAGTCTTTGGTTCTTCCCTGCTGTGCCCGAAGAAGGAATTTTCACCGACCCGACCGAAACCGAAAAAACCGTCTTTGACGAAGGAGTTTTTGAAATGAAAGAGCAAGACCTTGTTGTATCCCCCGACGGCAACGACAGCAACGCGGGCACACTTGCACAACCCCTCAAGACCCTTGCAGGTGCAAAAAATGCACTGAAAAACAAAAACGGTAATGATGCCGTTACGGTATGGTTCAGGGAAGGAAAATATCTGATCGACGAAACCGTTTTATTCGACAGCACCGACCGCATGAATGTAACCTACCGTGCTGTGCCCGGTGAAGATGTTGTGTTTACGGGTTCGGTTGACATTACCGAATGGAAAAACGGTGAGATCAACGGTATTGCTGCACTGGTAGCCGATGTGGACACTGATTCGTTTTACTTCCGTTCGCTTTTCAAAGGCGAAAGCAGACTGCCCGTCAGCACATGGCCGAAAGACGGTGCTTTTCAGGCTGTCAATGCCTTGGACAGCGATGCTTTGCAGGCAGGCAATGAATTTTTCAAGCTGCATTGTGCTTTCTATGTCAACACGGATGAAATTATGAATTTTGCAAATTTCACCGATGTCAATGTCCGCATTATGCACAAGTGGTGTGACGATATTCTTCCGTTGCGCACAATCGACACCCAAACAGGCAGAATTGAACTTGCCAAAGCCGCTGCCATGACCATTATGAACGGTGATAATTTCGTTTACGAAAATGTTCGTGAAACCGTTTCACAGCCGGGTGAATGGTATCTTGACCGCAGTGAAAAGAAACTGTATTACATCCCCTGCGAGGGTGAAACTGCTGACAACCTTGTTTTGTCTGCCCCCGTTACAGATGCGTTCGTTGAAATGAATGGCGTGCAGGACATTGCATTCAGCGGTATTCGATTTGTCAACACAGACTGGGATTTTGTTGACGGTATTCTTCGTGTGTGGCCGATGGATGAAACCAACCCGCATTACAGCCAGTTGACTTACCTGCCGACCCATCCGCAGGCTTCTTACGAAGTGCCCGCCGCCATCACGGTACGCAATGCCGAAAACATCACTTTTGAAAATTGCGTTTTCCGCAGCATTTCCAACACGGCTCTCATGTTCAAAGAAAACGTGAACATTGCCACCGTAAACGCCTGCTACTTTGACGAGATCGGCGGCAATGCCGTTTTCATCAATGCACCGCACAGCATTCCTGCGGTCACAAAGGATATATATGTTACCAATTGCGAAATCAACGAATACGGCAGAATCTACAATCATTCCATCGGTGTGCTCCTTTGCCATGCCCGTGATTGTGTCATCGAAAATAACGAAATCCATGACGGCTGGTACACGGCTGTTTCCGTCGGCTGGGTATGGGGATACGCACCGAACCCCACCGACAACATCAAGGTCAGAAACAACCTCATTTACAACATCGGCAACAGTTGGCTGTCGGATATGGGCGGTATTTATACGCTCGGCATTCAGCCGAACACCGTGCTCAGCGGCAATGTGATTTACAATGTCGGCTGCTACGGCGGTGAAAGCGGTTACGGCGGCTGGGGCATTTATCTGGACGAGGGTTCCACACAGATCACGGTTGAAAACAACCTTGTGTATGATTGTTCCTCGCAGACCTTCCACCAGCACTACGGCAGAAACAACATCATCCGCAACAATATTTTTGCATTTGGCAAAGACGGTGCTTTTATTATTACAAGAAATGAAGACCACAATTCCCTGTTCCTGACAAACAACATTCTTGTAACGGACGATGCTGTTATGTATAAAAACACAGTCGACAAAGGCTGGTTTATTGATAACAACAATCTTTACTGGGATTACAGCAGAAAATCTCCGTTTTCGGGCAATTCCGCAAGTATCGGCGACCGTGTGAATATTGTGACCATGATTTCACGCGGACACTACAACGAAGCAGTCTTTGCAGACCCGCTGTTCAGAGATGCACAGAACAGAGATTTCACTCTTGCCGAAAACAGCCCGGCACTTGCAACAGGTTTTGTACCGTTTGCTTACAATGCAGGTACACCGTACACTTTTGAATAAAAAACTGAGACCGCTTCTCTTTCGGGAAGCGGCCCATTTTTATTGCAGGGGTGTTTATTTCATGCCGTTTTCGTAAGCCTGGATCATCTTTTTGACCATCTGGCCGCCGACAGAACCTGCCTGCTTAGAGGTAAGATCACCGTTGTAACCCTGCTTGAGGTTCACGCCGACTTCGGAAGCGGCTTCCATCTTGAATCTGTTGAGAGCCTCACGTGCTTCGGGAACAAGACTGTTCTTATTGTTGGACATTGCTGTTTCACTCCTTCAAGTGTTTTTCTTGCGTTTGCAGTTGTAGTTTGAGCAAAACGGCAATGAATATCAATGAAAAAAAATGGAAACAAAAAGGGATGCCGCCGAAGCGACATCCGCGTGTAATTGAAAATTAAAAAATGAAAATCAGTCAATCAGAGAAATGCTGTTGAGGAGAAGGACAGGGGACGGTTCTATGTCCTGCTTATAATTCTCTCAACAATACCTTTGGATGTCCCCGACAATCTGCTGATTTGTCGGATTGACAACCCGTTTTCTTTGAGTTTTATCAAATACTTATTTCGTTTTTCGATCGGCAATGCCTGAAATTCGCTTGCGTTGCTGCAATATGCACATTTCAGCATAATCCGCTTGGCTTCTTCGTCCGTCACTCGCATTGTTGGACGATCTTCCACATCTATGCAGACAGTGCTTTCTGTTTCGTTGTTAAATTTTTCAAAATCCGCCTGCGGAATGTAGTTATAAACATATTCAACATCGACAAGCCTTGCTCCGTTTTTGTACTCGCCAAAACTACTGAACCGATACTCATCTACACGTTTGCACAAACCGGCTTTGATCGGATTTTGATGAATATATCGCAGGACTGTTAAGAAATATGCATCATCGTCCACCGGCTCGCTTTTGAACCGATCCTGAAACAGGTGGCCGTTGCGTTCATATTTGGTGTTGTATCAATACACATACTTCGTTGAAATGCGCTTCATCGCCTGCGCAATATCTTCTTTGCCGAACTCCATGAGCAGGTGGACATGGTTTCCCATCAGGCAGTAAGCATACACCTTATATTCGCTCACTGCCTGATAGTGTTGCAGAATTTCAATAAACTTTTCGCAATCTTCTGCTTCTTCAAAAATCTGCTGTCGATTGATTCCTCGAAGCATGATGTGATAGGTTGCGCTGTCGCTTTTTTCTCTTGCTTGCCGTGGCATTTTAATCACCCTATTTTATCCTATCACATTTGCTTTTCTTCGTCAATCATAGAACCGTCCCCTGATTGGTCGATGTTATAGACCTGATCGGGCATTTCACCGACTGCCGCATCGCCGTAGGTGTAGGTGGCGGTCATTTCACGCGTGGGCAAGTCCATGGTTTTTTCGGTTAAGTAATTGGTCTTGTCCGCGTAGGTGTAGGTAAATTCGGTGAGAATGTCGGTATCGGTCTGCGCCGTGCCGTCATACTGCTTGACGGCTACCAAGCGGCCGGCAAGGTCGTAAACGGGTTTGCCCTCAATCAATCCCTGCTCTGCGCCGAGGGTGGTGGGAGAATCCACGGCAGGGATGTTCGGCGCAAGATGAGAGGACTAAACTAAAATACCGCCGAAGATGAACGCGGTGGAGGCTGAAATCATCCTCGGCGGAATGCAGAAACTTGGGTAGGACGGAACAAAAAACGGTTAATTTGTGCCGTCGAACAGCTGTTTTTCGTCAGGACAAAGAACCGTCCCCTGATTGGTCCCCTGTCCTACTTTTATTTTTTTGTTTGTAATAACCGTAGAAATAATAAACGGTCAAAACAACACATATCGCAACAAACACACCAATAATCAAGATGCCATTACAAGACAATGTTCCAAAATGCGTTGCAGCAATTAGCGGAATCAATAATAGAGCCGCCAAAAATAAAACGGTTAAAGCATTTTCCAACAATTTGGATTTCATATAGTCCATGCGTACCTCATAAAGCAATGTTAATTCTTCTTTTTGCACTTTTGTACGATACATTGAGAAAAAACACATTTTTGATTTAATTTGGTTGGAACTGTATTTTGATTCCAGTGCATAATCACAATAATCCATGCTTTGACCTCTGAATGATTTATACGAGAGAAAATAATGCATTAGCCTTGGTTCGGATTTTTTAAAGCAGAAACAATATGAATATTTTATATTGTCTAGCCGAAATCCGTTGCACTCCATATCTTCAAGAAATTGTTCCAGTTTTTCAATCTCCCATAAATTAAAAAATATAATTTTATTCATGGCGTTCACCTGATCAATTGATTAATAAATTAATAAGTGATTTAATAGATGTCAATATACCTCCAGCAATCGAACCAAGAACAGAAGATGTTCCTCTAGCAGTATTCATCTGCTTAATTCCATTATTCATGATTTCAGTTCCTCTTTTGATCGCTCCTTTTCCATAACGACTACCACTAAGCAAGCTCTGCTGACCTTTTACAACTTTGTTTGCACCTTTTTGGATGATTTTATCAGCAGCTTGTGTAGCATTACGGGTAATCCCGTAAGATAACACTGAAGTGCCAACACCAATTGCGGTATCGATTCCAACATCAATCCAATTGACCTCCGCAAAACTTTTTCCTTCGATTAATGTTTGGCTTACTAAATTATTCCCACCGCTTAATAGACCGCTTGCAACAATTTGTACTGCGACAGGCAAACCCGATGCTGCCAATAAGCCCCCAACTGCACCAACTCCCGCACCTAAAGCAATCGATCTCCAGTCGCCTCCTGAAATTGCAGCAGACACACCACCGACAATAGCCCCTACTGCACCGCCTATTACATAATTCCAAAATTCACCACTACGATCAATCCGCACAACTGGATTATTATCACAATAAGAATACAGATTCTTGTCAGTAAGTGCATCAAGTGTAGCAGTGATAACATCAACACTATCCGCATTCAGGAATCTCCCCATCTCAGCATCATAATATCTGCTGTTGAGGAAGTAGTAGCCGGTTTCCGCATCGTAGTAATAGCCACGGTAGCGGATGGGGTTCATGGCGGCGACTTCATCGGAGAGGTCGGAGGCGGATTCAATCAGATTGCCCCATGCATCGTAGGTGTAGGTGCCGATGACGGTGCCTGCGAAGTTGGTGATGGCGGTCACGTCGCCCTGAATATTCTTGATGAAGAAGTAGGGTGCGTTGTTGTAATAGAAACCGAATGCAGAGCCGTTTGCATCGAACATAAAGGTGATGCGGTTGTTGCCTGATTTCTGCGCTACAAGCTGATCACCGTCGTAGAAATATTCGGTTTTCGTGCCGTTGACGGTCTTGGAAATACGGTGGCCGGACATATCGTATTCGTAGGAATACGTATTTGCGCCGTCCGCATACTGTGTCAGCGTTCTGCCCTGCCAAGTGAGGTTTGCAGTACCGATGGAAGTCGGATTGCCGATGGCATCGTAGGTAATATTTTTGTTATTATAGCCGGTCAGCAGGTCGCGCCATGTGGCATTGTCGTAATAGTAATATTCGGTGCGCACAAGGTCGGACGGCGTTCCGCTGAGGGTAAAACTGCCCTCTTGCACACTGCTGAGGTTGCCGAGGGAGGAATAATTGTAGAAATAGGTCTTACCCGCAAACTGATTGTTTTCACGCACCAGCCGATTGAGCATGTCGTACTGATAGGTGATTGTTTTTGCTGACTGCGTTGTGTCGCTCGGCGTGAAAACGATCTGGGTTATATTGCCGACATTGTCATAAGTGTAGCTGTAAGTACCTGTCTTTGTGGTGTAGGTACTGACAAGTGTCGTCGTGCGGTCGGCATTGACATCCAAATAAGTATAAGAATTATCAATGGTATAACCGAGAGCAACATTGACGGTTTCGTCCGTCAGCCTGCCGAGTGAATCATAGGCGTAATCCACCGACGACCAACTGTCGTAATAGATGTTATAGACCTGATCGGGCATTTCACCTGCAGCTGCATCGCCGTAGGTGTAGGTTGCGGTCAGATCACGCGTGGGCAAGTCCATGGTCTTTTTGGTTAAGTAATTGGTCTTGTCCGCGTAGGTGTAGGTAAATTCGGTGAGAATGTCGGTGTCGGTCTGCGCCGTGCCGTCATACTGCTTGACGGCCACCAAACGCCCTGCAAGGTCATAAACGGGCTTGGTGCGTGTGCCTGCGGCATAGTCAATGATCTGCGCCACATTGCCGTCCGAGCCATACAGATATTCCAGTTTTTGAGTACTGCTATTATTATAATTGACCTGCGTGACCCTGTCAAGGGAATCGTAAACATAATTGACTTTCCAGCTGTTGCCGTAGGTCAGCGTGGAGAGCAGACCTGTGGTGTTGTAGGTATACTGCGCAAGTGTTTGGTAGCTTGCGTTGTTGCCGACCTGCACGGCGGTGGATCTGCCGAAAGTGTCGTATTGGAATTTGTAATAAACAGAATCATCGGTATTGATGTCGGTCAGGCGGTCTTCGGCATAGGTATACTCCACGGTATAACCAACACTTCGGACAGAAGCAAGGGAGTTGTCGGTGTTGTAGGTGTAAGAGGTTGAACTCTTGGCATCTGCAACCGAGGTCAGTGTACCCGTATTCTGATTATAGGAATAGGTGGTATTATTACCGCGCTGATCGGACACAGTGCTGACAAAGTTGCCGTTTGCGGTATAGGTTGCAGCGGTTTCGATGGTCTGTCCGACATCCTCGGTGACAGGATAGAAGAACCAGCACTGGCTCTTGTCGTCCGTGTCAAGGGTGGTCTGCTTGATGAGTGTGCCGTCCTCATAGTCCTTGCTGTCTTCGGGCTGTCCGTCCACAGCACGAGCATAGGACGATGTTTTGGTAAGGATGTTGAATGCACCCGCAACAGCCTCGGACGGCACGATTTTGAAGCTGAATGCCGTTCCCGTGCCGTAGTCAATGACAAGAGGACGGTTTTCTTCATTCAATCCGCTTTGCACCTTGAGATTTGCATCGTAGGTTGTCAATCGGTAAACATCGGTCTGCCCTGCCGAAACGGCTTGCCAGATCTGTGCCTGCTTGTCGGCCTCAAAACGATTGTTACAGATAAAGTAATCGGCATCAATATCAAGGCAATTACCTGATTCGGCATTGCGGATGACATATTTTGTGCCGGCGGTAATGGCGGTTGCGGGTTTGTCTGCCTGCACAACAGCATTGGTTACATTGCCCTTGCTGTCGTAAGCAAAGGTATAACGCTGTCCGTCCGTAGAAACGGCGGTGGTGAGGTTGTTGGTGTCTTCGTCATAGCTGTAGTAGTATGCACTGCCCGAGGGATTGACCAATGCCGCCATTTGATTGCCATTGAAGGCAAAGGAAGATTCACTTGCGGCAAGGTCAACAGCGGAAACGGGATCGCCGTTATTGTTGTAAACAAAAGTCTGCCCGAATTCTTCCTTATAAACAAACGAGCCGACGGCATACAGGGTGTTTACGTTGTGGTGATAAACGACCTCAAAACGGACAGAAGTGTAAGCTGCCGGGGCAATTGCCTTGCCTGCAACATACTGCCATGCGGCAAGGTCGCTGTTGACCTTGACCTCTTCTTCGCCCACGCTTGTGCCGTTTGCATCATAAAAACGAAGCACAATTGAAAATTCAGGCTTGCAGGAATCGTCTTCACGGATTTCGTTCACGGGTGCGGAATTTGCCTTGACCCATGAGCCGAAGCTGAAAACATCGCCCTTTTCGCCGTTTACGGTCTGAATGCTCTGACCGAGATTGGTGCTGTCAGAGGACGCAACCCCCGCAAGCGACAAATAACGGTCGTATCCTGTCAACGCAAGGGCGGTATTGTTGCCGATGGAATAGGATTCCCATTTGTAATTGCTGTTGTTGAGTGCCGCATTTTCAACCATGTTGAAACTCGACACACCGGCACCCTGCTCGACTTGCAGTTCATCAAACCAAACCGTACCCACGGCATCCGCTTCCAGCCCGGGAACAAGCTGCACGGTGCACCCTGTCGGGACTTCAAAAGTCACGCTGATGCGCTCCCAACCGTCCGTTTGGGTGATGCATTCACTTTGCGGTATTTCGACAACCGTACCGTTGTTGAGCAAGCGCACTTTCAGGGATGCGCCACTGCCGCCAAGCGTTTGTCCGCCCGTATTAAGATATGCAGAAGCGGTATACAGTCCCGATTCTATTCCGAAAACCGAGCCAACAGCATAAACACCGTTTGTACGACTTGCCTGCTTTGTGAATTTCAATGCATTTTTAGTAAGATAACCGAGGGAAGAATCAATTTCGCCCTTTCCCTCCGCAGAACCGGAAGCCGGAACAACACCCCATCCGGCAAGTGACCCCGTAAAACTACCGTTCTTGACAAGATTAGCTACACTGTGAATCACTTTGGACTCACTCAACAGCTTATTGGCTCTTGCATCGGTTGTGTTGCCCGGTGCCCAGTCATAGAACTTTGCTGTCTGATCCTCATCTGATACAATACCCGTGGTTTGCCCGAAATCGTTGAACTGATAGGTATAGGTGCGGTTTTGAAGGTCTGCAACCTTGGTTTCGTTCTGCTTGTATGCAAAAGTGTAACTTTCAAGCAGTTGACTGTCAGATATACCCCAGTTTATGTTTGCAACACGGTTGTTGTCGGCGGTAGAATAAGAAATTTTTGCTCTTGTGCTGTCAATCGCCGTCACCGCGGTCAGTTTTCCGTTTGAATGGGTCAGGTTCACTGTTTTGGCATCTGCCGTGCCGCTTTGGAATGTAATGCCAGTCAGGTATGCCGCATTTGCATAGGTTGTATAACTAAATGCGGTCTTAATGCCTGCCGGGTCTGTTATTGCGGTACACAAGCCGGAAGACATATTATAAGTAAAGGTATACGCTCTGCCTGCCCCGTCGGTAATCCTATACAGCCATTGTCTGCCTGCAACCGTGTCGTAAGACAGAGATATGACATTACCGTTGGTGTCTTTGATGGTTGTCAAGTTCAAATTGTCATTAAACAGCATTCGGTTGCCGTCTTTGTCTTCCACGCTGATCCATGCACCTGCTTCTTCAGGATACAGGTCAATTGTATAGCCCAAGCCGTCTTCATCCTGAGCGGTTGTTGCAGATTCATCTTCAAACTGGAACCAATGCTTTGTGCCGTCGGCATCGGTCATGCAATAACGGTAACCGTAATCAAGAAGATTTTCGTCATTCCATTCCCGATACAGCGTAATGTGGAAATTGGTTTGCATATTTGTGCCGAAGTCGGTTGTGCGAGGAGCTTCCGCATTGGAATTATACACCAACGATATACCGACAGGCAGCAGATTGCCGCCGTTATCATTGGTGACGGGTTGCGTGAACACAAGATTTCCGTTGAAATTGTTGACACTCACAACACCGTTTCTGCCTGCGGCAAGATTGGTATAAGACCAATAGTTTTCATAGCCGGACATATTGCGGTAAGCAATAATCAGCATCGGACGGATTTCGGAATATTCGGGATAGCCACTTGACAAAAACCATGCTCTTTTCAGTGTGCTTGCCGTTTCGCTTTCGCTTGTCAGCATAACACCGTGGTTTTCATATTCCCCGCTGTACCATCCTCGCACAAGATCGGTTATTTCAAATCTTTGCCAACGGTCGGCCTCTTCGTCATAGTACTCAAAATTCTGCACAATCTGATAATCTTCGATCTGCGGATCATAATCGATATTGCTGTTCCAGCACACCGTTGCCTGATTCCAATTTTCGGTAATGCGATGCAAGTCTACCCTGATTTCGGGATAGCAGGAATAAGTAAACACTGCCAACTCGGCATGAACCACCTTGTCTGCCACTGCAAGTGTCGGCAGGGTCGGATTTTGCACAAGTGCCCTTGTCTTACCGTAAGAAGGTTCAAAACCGACATACATACTGCCTTCATAATCAGCACCGCCCCTGCCGTAGCGGTTATTGGGTTTGTAAGAAGCAATAAACGCACTGTGGGAATGGGTCGGCTCGTCCCATGTCTGCTCGGTCTGCATAATGGGGTCTATGGTGACAGGATATTCTCTTTCGCTATCGGCCAGCCATTCGGCATCAACGCTCGTTGTCAATGTAAAACTGCCGTTTTTGATATCGCTGACCGTCAGTTCCACTGCGTTCGACACCGCACCGTTTGCATCCGTCATATACGGTGCGTACAGTGTCAGAATACAATTTCCGTTTTCGTCAACCAATTCAACAGTTTTACTGTCAACTGCAACCGGACTCAATGCAGTGTTGAGAATGTTTGCAACAAACTGAATGATAAATTCATCAACATGCTTCGTCAGGTCACTGTTTGCATCATGGGTGAAGAAAGTGAAGATCTTGTTTACATCCAGATCAAGCAGTGCATCCATGATATAGTCAAGCAGGCTCTTGAAGGTCAGGTCATCTGCCGTGCCGGTAACACCATTGTTAGCAAACATACCGGCATAGTTGAACCATGCCTTGGGAATAAACTGCCACAGAATGGCATCCACTGCACCCCAACCGTCGCCGTCGGCAATTGCATTATTATATTCGGTTGTCTTGGCAAACAGACCGTCAATATAAGGCATGCACCAGTCAAGGAATGCCAGAATGAATTCATTGGCAGTGGTGCTGTAAGCACAGTCCAGACCGAGGTTTGCATTCAGATAGTAGCAGGCAATGTCTGCGCCCATTTCCAGAATGCCGTCGCGGTACTGCTGTTCGTCATCGGTTTCAAGGTCGAGATATGTAACTTCCGGAACAAATCTTACAACCAATTCGCGAAGGCCTTCGTAAGCGATCTTTTCCATGGTGTCGCCGACTTCGAAGTCAAGATGATCGACAAACTGTTCAACCGCCGCACGGGCAATGTAGTCGCCGAGTTTTTCAAGAGTATAGTCGTTAACAGGTTCCGTATCGCCGCCTGCAACAATGATCTGTCTGATCAGAACTTCAAGATTACGGGTCAGATTTTCGGCATTGCTTCTGCCGGCAGTTATGCCGTCAGCGGTGGAAACCCATTCGGATTTGTCATCGAGGAGCATTTCTTCAACAACAACACCGAGCACGTCGTTGAGCTGATCAACAAGACCGAGGGTGGTGTCAAATGTATGCTTTTCAATGACATAGTTCGTATCGATCAGTTCATACAGTTCGCCGCCGTCTGCCTGATTGGATTCAACTGCTTCACGGATAACCGTTTTCAGACTGCTGTTGAGAATCGGTACGATGAAAGCATTCAGTGCTTCATAAATGCCTTCTTCGATCACGCGGTAAGCAGTGTCGCCGTCAACATCAACAATAAAGCCGGGCATTACGCCTTCAAATCCCATAACTTCGGGTCTGAGGCCTGCAAGCTGGTTATCACAAAGGAACTGAACAAAATCGTCCAGTGTAGGATTGCCAGTCATGACTTCATCGTTTACGGGGTGCAGAAGATCCCAGATGAGCTCATCCAGCCAACCGTTGAAGTCGTCAATGATCATGCGGAATTCGGGCGGCAGGAAGCCGTGCACGATTCCCCAGTTGAAATCATCGCCGAACATACCGAGAAGGGTGGGAGCACAATTTGCGAGGTAGGTTACAAGGCTGTCGATAACTGCCATGTCACCGTTGTTTGCGGATGCTCTTCTGTTGGTTGCAATGTCGGATCTGTGATCCTCCAAAACAAACAGGTCACCCACGGTAAGGGAGCCGTAGAGCCAGTTACCCGTCAGATTGTAGATGGAATCCATTGCAGCATCAACGCTTGTCAGGTCAATGGTTCCGATCAACGGAATGTCAAGCACAATATCTTCTTTTGTGAGCATAACATCCAGTTCATCAAGAATAAGAGTTGCCTGCTGTTCAGTGGTCAGTTCCGCTTTGTCGATGGAATTGTACTGGTTGATGATCGCTTCATCAAGATAATCACTGCGTGATGCACTTGCAAGAACCGACATCGAACCGAATACCATGAGAACCGCCAAAAGAACAGATGTTACTTTTTTGAACTTTGCCATAGTGTTTCCTCCTTTGTTCTTAGTTTCCGATTGAATTGTTTTTCAATTCCTCGGTTTTAAGGCAGGGGTGTGTTTTATTTTAAGTGTTTTCGTTCAGGGTGACGGATAAAAATCCGAGTCTGCTTTTCTGAGTGAACAGGCGTTGCATCAAAAATGCCCCTGTCCTCAAGTTTGCGCAACGGAAGTCCACTCACAATTAGATGCCATCGGCATCCCTCCTCTCAAGAATGGAAAAAATATTTATAAATCATTTGATTTATACAAAATAAATTACTGTGCGGCAAAATCAATTTCCGCAACAAACGCATCAGCCGCCACAACATCCGCAATGCAGCCGCTTATGTCTGCAATTGGGAACCGACCTTTTCTGCTTACCTTGCTAAGAAAAGAGCAGAGGGAAAGCACTACTATGTTGCTCTCTCTCATGCTGCTAAAAAACTTGTCAGGCTTCTTT
>SVOJ01000013.1 GCA_015066385.1 Oscillospiraceae bacterium | reverse complement strand
TTGATAAGATGATTTCAACCTATATATTTTTAAAGTCCTTGAAATACAGGGCTTGGTTTTCTGTTGCGTTTTTTATCTTTCCAAAATTATTTAAAAAAACGCTTGACTTTTAATAGTTAGTCACCTCTTTTTCACTATATAAAATTTAGTGGATTTTGTCAAGAAATGATGTCTGCTTGATTGACAAAGCAAAGTGTCTGTGGCATAATAACGGCAATTCTCACAAAATCAAGGTGTAAAAATTGGCAGACTTAAATAAATTCAAGAAGCATTTACCGCAATTTAAACTCGTACCGTGCCTGCAGGCGGTGCTCGGCAGTGCAATACTAGCGTTCGGGATGTATAACATCCACTCCGTTTCGGGAGTGACAGAGGGCGGCATATTGGGACTTACGCTGTTGGGAGATCATTGGTTGCATCTGTCCCCTGCCATTTCGGGCTTCATTCTCAATGCAATCTGTTATTTCATTGGGTGGAAAACGCTCGGCAAGGATTTTATCGGCTATTCCGCGATTGCAGGCGGCGGTTTTTCCGTCTTTTATGCAATCTTTGAGCAGTTCCCTGTGGTATATCCGCAGATTGCGGGATATCCCCTTATAGCCGCACTTGTCGGGGCATTGTTTGTCGGTATCGGTGCGGGACTTTGCGTACGTGCAGGCGGTGCTCCGTGCGGCGACGATGCACTTGCCATGGCACTGTCAACAAAATTCAGAATCAAAATTCAATGGGTGTATCTTGCATCCGATTTGCTGACACTGTTGCTGTCGCTGTCTTATATCCCCGTCAAAAGAATCGTATATTCCCTGCTGACGGTGGTGCTGTCCGGACAGCTCATCGGCTTTGTGCAAAGAGCAGGGAAAAAGAATAAGTAAAGAAAAAAACACAGCCGCGGAACTGTTTCCATGGCTGTGTTATTCTGTTTCTCTGACAAATTCGGCAATATCTTCAAGCCTGCAATCCAATACATCACAAAGCTTGTCAAGTGTTTTTGTTTCTATGTTTTCGTTTGCTTTAAGGCGTCGGACTGTCTTGCTGTCTATGCCGCACTTTTCACGCAAAGTGTAGGTCGATATCCCTTTTTGATGCATTGTAACCCACAACTTATCAAAAACAATCATGTGCAGTCCCCCTTCTTGACATTTATCATTATGGGGGTTATAATCTCAATTATTAAGGGGATATAATCCCCATACAGGGAGATTTATCATGCATACCTGCACTTTTTTCGGTCATAGAAATACACCGTCTTCAGCCGCTGAAAAACTAAAAAAGACAATTATAAACCTGATAAAAAAAGAAAACGTCACCTGTTTTTATGTCGGCAATCACGGAAAATATGACGAAATGGTCACAAGAATTCTGAAAGAGCTGAAAAAAGAATATCCGCAGATAACATACGCAATTGTGCTTGCTTATATTCCGTCAAAAAAGGAATTTGATTCATGTGATTATTCTGTCACCATTTTTCCGGAAGGTCTTGAAACTGTCCCGCCCCGTTTTGCCATTAATAAGCGAAATGAATGGATGCTGAAAAGATCAGATTATGTTATTTCTTATGTTGAACACAAAATCGGAGGGGCGGCAACATACACGGAAAAAGCAATAAAAAAAGGAAAAATCGTTATCAATTTAACAGACAATACATAAAAAACACAGCCGCGGAACTGTTTCCATGGCTGTGTTTTGCTGTTTTATTTCATCATTTCTTTTTCTTGTCTTGCAAGCTCTTCGGCTGCATCCGCACCGGCTGCATTCATGATATGTGCAACACCTTCGCGGCGTTCCTTGAGCTCCTTATACATCTTCATACGTTTTTCGGCAGACAGCGGATAGAAGAACTTCGGAATGATGCCGAGACTGCTTGAGATGATCGGAATACCCGTACCCAGGGCGAATATCCACCACTTGGTTTTGTCGGTCTGGGTACCGATGGTCTGCCCCTGCATATAGCCGATCTTACCCATCACAATGTTGTTCACACTGCCCATAACAGCAGCCTGCAATTTAGCAATGAGGGATTTGGTAACACCCGTCATTGCTTCTGCACGGTAGCCGTTTTTCCATTCGCAGTAGTCCATGGATTCATTGTCGATTTCGGCAGGAATGATACGGCGCAGTCCGTAGATGCACATTTCAAAAATTTCTTCAATGCAGAAGACAGGAAGCATAACCGAACGCTTTTTGAAATTGCCGTTGATGGAACCGATTCCCCATACGACTAACCATAGCATATCCGTCCATGCATCTTCAAAGATCCACAGCGCTTTTGTGGAGAAACGCTTACGCAAGGGCGCAACAAAGCTGTAGCTGATGAACTTGATGGGGAATGCAGGAATGCCGACAATGGTTTTCAGCGTAATAGAGCCTAAAACGTCTATGTAGTAGTTGCTTCGGCTCTGTCCGATGCTGAAGCCCGACAGGAATGAGGAAAGGGCATTGATGAGCATCGGTTTGTTGGTAATAATTGCCTTGAGTCCCTGCATAATGCTCGGCTTTGTGATGGTCTGCATAACACGTTCACGGGTGTTCATAAAGAAAAACAGCATGAATCCGGCCGACAGCAGTGCACACGGAATTGCAAAGCCTGCAAAGAGATTTGGCATCGGGATTTTCAGTTTTCCTGCAATGACCAGGTCATACAAAATACCGAAAATCTGTTTCGGCACGTCTTCAAAGATGTGCGATACCACATTGGCGAGTGCAATCAGTCCTGTTCGTTCAACAGGGTCCGGGGTGATGGTAGACATGAAGCCCGCATGTGCAATGGATGTGAATGTACCTGCGGTTTCGGTAATGATAGACATTGCGAAATAAAAGATCCATTTCGGCAGATAGGTTGCCGGTGTGTTCGGAAAAATGAACGGAATCAGCCATTTCCACATACCGAGGATGGTCAACGGGAACTGTCCGAGCAGAAGATAGGGACGGAATTTTCCCCACCGGGTTCGAGTACGTTCAACAATAACACCGATGAAGGTATCGTTGATCGTGTCCCATACTGTTGCAACAATGTTCTGAATGGCAAGGTAGTTGAAACTGATTCCGACAACGTCGTAAATATAACGGTCGTTGAAATCGTTGATATTCAGGCTCGCCGCCGAGTCATTGAGAACATATCCGACTCTTTCGAGCTTGCCGACAAAACGTCGGTTGTAAACAGTCTGGCTGTTTTCGGGTTTTGCTTGCTTTGGTGCAGCCATATATGCGCCTCCTTTTTTGGCAGATACAACTACATTATACCGAATCTGTTTGCATTTTGCAACAATAACTTTGAGGAATGCACAAAAACATTTTGCAAATTCTTTTACTTTTTGTCAAAAGAATAATCGCTTTTGACTTGACCTAATATTTTTATTATGTTATAATAAGAATTAAATAGCCAATCAGCAAGTTAAAAGACTGACTGTGACCGACGGATGAAAGCGGAACAGACCGCAAGGAAGCAGCATTTAACAGTCTGAGCCGACCGTCTGGGCAGTCTACCTCTTGCAAAAGGGGCAGGCTGTTTTGTTTTTAACAAAAAGATTTCGGAGGAAAGCAAAATGAAAAAAGTTGCCGTTATCATGGGCTCCGACAGCGATCTGCCGGTCGTTGAAAAAGCCATCACAACACTCAAAGAATATGATGTACCCATCGAAGTGCATGTTTATTCTGCCCACAGAACACCCGAACAGGCAAGAGAGTTCGCAATCAATGCAAGAAAGAACGGTTTCGGTGCCATCATCTGTGCCGCAGGCAAAGCCGCACATCTTGCAGGTGCTTTTGCCGCAAACACAACCTTACCTGTCATCGGCATCCCCGTAAAGAGTTCCACGCTCGACGGATTGGATGCACTTCTTTCTACCGTGCAGATGCCCGCAGGCATTCCCGTGGCAACGGTTGCCATTGACGGCGCCGCCAATGCCGCATTGATCGCAATTGAAATTCTCAGCGTTTCCGACGAATCCCTTGCAGACCGTCTGCAGGCAGCCCGCAACAAGGCTACCGAAACCGTACTTGCAAAAGATTCGGCTGTTGCGGCAAAATATAATTCATAAAACACAAAAAGACGGATTTTCCGTCTTTTTTCATTTGTTTAATTCACTTTTTCCAAAAAGAGGAGGAATATAATGGGAGGATTTTTCGGCGCGGTTTCGAAAAATGATTGCATTTTAGATGTGTTTTTCGGAACAGATTACCATTCACACTTAGGCACACGCAGAGCCGGCATGGCGGCCTACAACCCCAAAGACGGTTTTCAGCGTGAAATTCACAACATTGAAAATTCACCGTTCCGCACCAAGTTTGAAGACACACTTGAAGAAATGAGCGGCGGCTCATGCATCGGTATTATTTCCGATTCCGACCCGCAGCCGATGCTGATTCGTTCCAATCTGGGAACATATGCCATCTGCACCATCGGCATCATCAACAATGCCGCACAACTGATCAACAACTTCCTTTCGTTCAGCGGCGGTCATTTCGGTGCCATGAGCGGCGGCAGGATTAACAACACCGAACTTGTGGCGGCACTGATCAACCAGAAAAGTGATTTCTGCGAAGGCATCCGCTTTGCTCAGCAACAGATTGACGGCACGGCATCCATCCTGATTCTCAAAGAGGACGGTTCCATTCTTGCCGCCCGTGACAAACTCGGCAGACTGCCCATTCTCATCGGAAAAAGAGAAGACGGCTACTGCGTTTCTTTTGAATCGTTCGCTTACTATAAATTGGGTTATGAGAACTACAAAGAACTCGGCCCGGGTGAAATTGTAAGACTTACAAGCGACAGCTGTGAAGTCATCTCCCCTGCCCGCAAAGAAATGAAGATCTGTGCATTCCTCTGGTCTTACTACGGGTATCCGACTTCCGTTTATGAAGGCATCAATGTTGAATGTATGCGTACACGCAACGGCGAAATCATGGCAGAATACGAAAAAGAACACAATATCATGCCCGATGTCGATTTCGTTTGCGGTGTTCCCGATTCGGGTACCCCCCATGCCATCGGTTATGCAAACGCAAGCCGTATTGCATTTGCAAGACCCTTCATCAAATACACCCCCACCTGGCCGCGTTCATTCATGCCGCAGAATCAGCAGGAACGCAACCGTGTGGCAAAAATGAAACTTGTTCCCATCCATGACCTCATTGAAGGCAAAAAGTTGTTGTTCGTGGACGACAGTATTGTCAGAGGTACACAGTTGAGAGAAACGGTTGATTTTCTGTACGAAAACGGTGCAAAGGAAGTACACATCCGCTCTGCCTGTCCCCCCATTATGTACGGATGTAAATACCTCAACTTCTCCAGAAGCAATTCTGACCTTGACCTGATTGCCCGTCAGACCATCCGTGAGCTCGAGGGCGAGAACGGTGACAGATATATTGAAGAATATGCAGACCCGACCACCGAACGCGGCAGAAAGCTGCGTGAGGCCATCTGCAAAAAACTCCATTTTGCATCCCTGGAATACCAATCCATTGAAAACCTGACAAAAGCCATCGGGCTTCCTAAAGAAAATATTTGTACCTATTGCTGGAACGGCAAGGGTTGAGAAAGGACGAAAGAAATATGATTGAAAATTCAAGAAGCGAAAGCTATGCAGCAGCCGGCGTTGACATTACCGCAGGCTACAAGGCTGTTGAACTGATGAAAACCCACATTGCACGCACGCTGACAAGCGGTGTTGTTTCCGATGTCGGCGGTTTCGGCGGTCTGTTTGCATTGCCCGAAGGCTATGCCAAGCCCGTTCTTGTTTCCGGTACGGACGGTGTCGGCACCAAACTGAAGCTCGCATTTTTGCTGGACAAGCATGACACAGTCGGCATTGACTGCGTTGCCATGTGCGTCAACGATGTTATCTGCTGCGGTGCAAAACCGCTGTTCTTCCTCGACTACATTGCCTGCGGCAAGAACATTCCCGAACGCATTGCACAGATTGTGGCAGGTGTAGCGGAAGGTTGCGTACAGTCGGATGCGGCTCTCATCGGCGGCGAAACGGCTGAAATGCCCGGCTTCTATCCCGTTGACGAATATGACCTTGCAGGTTTTGCAGTGGGTATTGTCGATAAGGATAAGATTCTTGACAACAAATCCATGGTCGAAGGCGATGTTATTATCGCTCTGCCCTCCTCGGGTGTTCATTCCAACGGATTCTCTCTCGTCCGTAAAGTTTTCGATGTGGAAAACACCGACCTTGTTTCTCCCATTGAAGAACTCGGCGGCAAAGGCTTGGGCGAAACCCTGCTGACCCCCACCAAAATTTATGTCAAGCCCATGACCGCACTGTTTGATGCAGTCAAAGTCAAGGCCGTTTCCCACATCACGGGCGGCGGTTTCTATGAAAATATTCCGCGTTCCATTCCCGACGGATTCTGTGCAAAGATCGAAAAGAGTGCAGTCCGTGTGCTTCCCATTTTCAATCTCCTTGCAAAAACCGGCAACATCAGCGAAAGAGATATGTTCAACACCTTCAACATGGGTGTCGGCATGAGCTGTGTGGTCGCTAAAGAAGATGCAGACAAGGCTCTCGAAATCCTGCATGCAAACGGCGAAGATGCCTACATCATCGGCAAAGTTGTCAAGGGCGAAGAAAAGGTGCAGTTGATTTAACATGAACAACATACCGAAAACAAAAATTGCCGTCCTCGTCAGCGGCGGCGGCACAAATTTACAAGCCATTCTGGACGCACAGCGTGACGAAAAAATCACCGACGGCGAAGTGGTGCTTGTGGTTTCCAACAACCCCGAAGCATACGCACTCGAGAGAGCAAGAAATGCAGGAGTCAAAGGTGTTGTTGTTCCGAAAAAGGGCAGAACCGGAGAGGATTTTGAAAAAGACCTCGTGACAACACTTGAAGAAGCAGGCATTGAACTGATTATTCTGGCAGGCTTCATGTGCATTCTGTCGGCAGATTTTACAAACCGTTACCCCGAACGCATTATCAATGTGCATCCGTCTTTGATTCCGTCGTTCTGCGGCGAAGGTTTTTACGGACTGCGAGTCCATGAAGCAGCTCTCAACTACGGCGTCAAGGTTACGGGTGCTACGGTGCACTTTGTCAACGAAATTCCCGACGGCGGAAAAATCATTCTGCAGAGGGCCGTGGAAATCTGCGACGGTGACACCCCCGAAATTTTACAAAAACGAGTGATGGAACAGGCTGAATGGCATCTGCTGCCCGCGGCGGCACAGCTTGTAAGCAAAACCATCCGTGAAAGGAAAGAATAAAAAATGGCATACGAAAAAAATTGCATCGGCAAACTGCTGAGCGAAAATACATATCCCGGCAGAGGCATCATTGCAGGCCTCACCCCGGACGGCAAGAAGGCTGTCACCGCTTATTTCATCATGGGCAGAAGTGCCAATTCCCGCAATCGCGTGTTCTCTCTCAAGGACAACGGCGAACTGTATACAGAACCCTTTGATGCAAGCAAGGTCGAAGACCCCTCTCTCATCATTTATGCCGCCGTGCGCAAACTCGGCAACAAACTCATCGTTACCAACGGCGATCAGACCGATACCGTTTATGACCTTATGAGCGAAGGCAAGACCTTCTCTGCCGCACTTGCTACCCGTTGCTTTGAGCCTGACGGCCCCAACTGGACCCCAAGAATCAGCGTTCTGCTCGATTTTGAAGACGGCTTCAACTATTCCATGAGCATTCTTAAGAGTGCCGATGCAGACGGATCTGCCTGCAACCGTTTCACTTTTGATTATGCACCCCTTGCAGGTGTCGGTCATTTCATCCACACCTATGACCATGACGGCAATCCCATCCCGACCTTCTCGGGTGAACCCAAAAGAATCGCAATGTTCGATGATGTGAATGAATTTGCGGATGTTATCTGGAACAATCTCAATGCCGACAACAAGATTTCTCTGTTTGTGCGCAGCATTGACCTTGCAACCGGCGAAACCGAAACCAAGATTTATAATAAAAACAACTGAAGGAGATTAACATGAACGAATTTGAACTCAAATACGGTTGTAACCCCAATCAGAAGCCTTCCCGCATTTTTATGGAAGACGGCTCTGACCTGCCCGTTGAAATTCTTTGCGGCAGACCCGGCTATATTAACTTCCTTGATGCATTCAACGCATGGCAGCTTGTAAAAGAACTCAAAACCATTCTCGGTATGCCTGCGGCTACCTCCTTCAAGCATGTAAGCCCTGCCGGTGCCGCTGTCGGTGTGAAGCTGAGCGATGCACAGAAAAAGGCTTGCTTTGTGGATGATATTGAAGGACTTGATGATTCCCCCCTTGCCTGTGCTTATGCAAGAGCAAGAGGCAGTGACCGTATGTCTTCTTTCGGTGACTGGATCGCTCTGAGTGATGTCTGTGACAAAACAACAGCCCTCATCATCAAGCGTGAGGTTTCCGACGGTGTCATTGCCCCCGGCTACACCGACGAAGCACTCGAAATCCTCAAAACAAAGCGTAACGGCACATACAATATCGTAAAAATTGATCCCGATTATGTTCCCGCCGAAATCGAACGCAAGCAGGTGTTCGGCATCACCTTTGAACAGGGCAGAAATAATTTCCGCATTGACGAAGCACTTCTCGGCAATGTCGTGACCGCCAACAAGGAACTGCCCGACAGTGCAAAGCGCGACCTGATTATTGCTCTTATTACTCTTAAATATACCCAGTCCAACTCCGTTTGCTTCGCAGTCGACGGTCAGGCAATCGGTGTCGGTGCAGGCCAGCAGTCCCGTGTGCACTGCACCCGTCTTGCAGGTAACAAGGCAGACCTGTGGCATCTTCGCCTGAGTGAAAAGGTGTTGTCCCTGCCCTTCCGTGCCGAAGTCGGCAGACCCGACAGAAACAACTGCATCGACATTTATCTTTCGGAAGACGATGATGTGGTTCTCGCTGACGGCAACTGGCAGAAATGGTTTACAGAACAGCCTGCCCGCTTCACGGCTGAAGAAAAGAAAGAATATCTGTCCCACATCACAGGCGTTTCCCTCGGCTCGGATGCTTTCTTCCCGTTTGATGACAACATTGAACGTGCAAAGAGAAGCGGTGTCAGCTACATTGCAGAGCCCGGCGGAAGCAAGCGTGACGAAGACGTTATTGCCGCTTGCGACAAATACGGCATGGCAATGGCATTCACCGGCATGAGACTGTTCCACCATTGAGGTAAAAAAGATGAAAAAAGTAATGCTCATCGGCAGTGGCGGACGCGAACATGCGTTGCTGAAAAAACTGCGTGAAAATAAAGAAATCGGTGAAATCTTCGTTCTGCCCGGCAACGGCGGCATGAGAGATGAAGCCACCCTTGTGCCCATCGGTGCAAAGGACATTGACGGCATGGTGAAGTTTGCAAAAGAAAACGCAATCGACTTCGCTGTTGTGGCACCCGACGATCCGCTTGTACTCGGTGCTGTGGATGCACTGGAAGCAATCGGTGTCAAGTGCTTCGGTCCGAAGAAGGATGCGGCCATCATCGAAGGCAGCAAGATCTTCTCCAAAAACTTAATGAAAAAGTACGGCATTCCCACCGCACAGTATGAAGTATTCTATGATGTTGCTCCCGCACTCGCCTACTTGCGTACCGCCCCCATGCCCACAGTCATCAAGGCTGACGGTCTGGCACTGGGCAAGGGCGTTGTCATCTGCAACACCCGCGAAGAAGCCACCGCTGCCGTTGTTTCCATGATGGAAGACGGTCAGTTCGGCGAATCGGGCAAGAGCATCGTTATTGAAGAATTCTTAGAAGGTCCCGAAGTGTCCGTTCTGAGTTTCACCGACGGCAATGTGGTTATCCCCATGGTTTCTTCCATGGATCACAAACGTGCACTTGACAATGACGAAGGCCTCAACACAGGCGGTATGGGTACGGTCGCTCCCAATCCTTATTATACAAATGATGTGGCAGAACGTTGCATGAACGAAATTTTCCTGCCCACCGTCAAAGCAATGAATGCAGAAGGCAGAACCTTCAAGGGCTGTCTGTATTTCGGACTGATGCTCACCAAGGACGGCCCGAAGGTCATCGAATACAACTGCCGTTTCGGCGATCCCGAAACCCAGGTCGTTCTTCCGCTTCTTGAAACCGACCTTTTTGAAATCATGAATGCGGTTGCAGACGGCAAACTGGCAGACATTGACGTTAAATTTGCGAACAAGAGTGCCGCTTGTGTTATTCTTGCATCGGCAGGATATCCCGCCGCTTACGAAAAGGGTAAGGAATTTACCGTCGATGCCGATTTCGGTGCTACCCTTTACTGTGCAGGTGTCAAAGCCGACGGCGATATTCTCAAAACCGACGGCGGCAGAGTCGCAGGTGTCACCGCCACCGCAGACACCCTTAAAGAAGCACTTACCATTGCCTACAAGCAAGCCGAAAAAGTACATTTTGAAAACAAATACAGCCGCTCCGATATCGGTCAGCGCGCACTCAAAGCAATTCTGTAAAGGAGATTATCAATGGTTTACAGAGTATATGTAGAAAAGAAAAAAGAACTCGCCAACGAAGCCAATGCCCTCAAAAACGAAGCCGTTTCGCTGCTCGGCATTTCCAACCTGACGGATGTCCGTCTTTTCAACCGTTATGATGTTGAAAACATTGAAAAAGAGCTGTTCGACTATGCGGTCAACACCGTTTTCTCCGAGCCGCAGATGGACATTGTCACCTTCTCGCTGCCCGAAACCGATGCATTCGTGTTTGCCGTTGAATTTTTGCCCGGTCAGTTTGACCAGCGTGCTGACTCCGCCGCACAGTGCATTCAGATTCTCTCGCAGGGTGAACGTCCGACCGTCCGTTCGGCAAAGGTCTATATGCTTTACGGTAACCTGAGTGAACAGGACATTGCCGCGGTCAAGAATTATGTGATCAACCCCGTGGAATCCCGTGAGGCATCCCTTGCCCGTTTTGAAACCCTCAAAACCGAATTCGAAATTCCCGAAACGGTTGAAACCCTGCACGGTTTCCGTGAACTTGACATGAACGGCGTTGCCGATTTCGTCAAGAAGTATGCCCTTGCCATGGATGCAGACGACCTCATGTTCTGCCGCGACTATTTCCGCAGTGAAGACAGAGATCCCACCATCACGGAAGTGCGTATGCTTGATACCTACTGGTCTGACCATTGCCGTCACACCACATTCCTGACCACCATTGACAGTGCAACATTTGAAGACAAACTGTTGCAGGAAACCTACGAACAGTACATTTCTGTCCGCAAGGAACTCGGCAGAGAGAACAAGCCTGTCAACCTCATGGATCTTGCAACCGTTGCCGCAAGATACCTCAAAAAGCAGGGCAAACTGCCCAAACTCGACGAATCCGAAGAAATCAACGCCTGCACCGTCAAAATGCAGATCGACCATGACGGTGTCAAGGAAGACTGGCTTCTTCTGTTTAAAAATGAAACCCACAATCATCCCACCGAAATCGAACCTTTCGGCGGTGCGGCTACCTGCATCGGCGGTGCCATCCGTGACCCGCTGTCGGGCAGAAGTTATGTCTATGCCGCTATGCGTGTGACGGGTGCGGCAAACCCGCTTCGTCCCGTCAGCGAAACCATCAAGGGCAAACTGCCGCAGAGAAAGATCGTCACCACTGCCGCCGCAGGTTATTCCTCCTACGGCAATCAGATCGGTCTTGCAACCGGTCAGGTTGATGAACTTTATCACGAAGGCTATGCCGCAAAGCGTCTTGAAATCGGTGCTGTTGTCGGTGCCGCTCCTGCTGAAAACGTCCGTCGCGAATGCCCCGTTGACGGTGACATCGTCATTCTGCTCGGCGGCAGAACAGGCCGTGACGGTTGCGGCGGTGCAACCGGCTCGTCCAAATCCCACACCCTTGAATCTCTGACCTCCTGCGGTGCAGAAGTGCAGAAGGGTAACGCTCCCGAAGAAAGAAAACTGCAGAGATTGTTCCGCAACAAGGAAGCATCTCTCCTTATCAAGCGTTGCAACGACTTCGGTGCAGGCGGTGTTTCGGTTGCAATCGGTGAATTGGCCGACGGTCTTGAAATTAACCTCAATGCCGTTCCCAAGAAGTACGAAGGTCTCGACGGCACGGAACTTGCCATCAGCGAATCGCAGGAAAGAATGGCTGTCGTGGTTGCAAAAGAAGACGTTGCCCGTTTCAAAGAACTCGCAGACAGTGAAAACCTCGAAGCCACTGTTGTTGCCGAAGTCAAGGCTGAACCCAGACTTAAGATGTTCTGGAACGGCAACTGCATCTGCGATATTTCCCGTGAATTCCTTAATTCCAACGGTGCACAGAAACATACAGACATTGCACCCGAAGCTCCCAAGTGCTTCAAGAAAACAACGCCCGCTACCTTTGCAGAAGGCATGAAAGCACTCGCAGATGATCTCAACACCTGCTCCAAGCGCGGGCTTTCCGAGCGCTTTGACTCCACCATCGGTGCAGGCACGGTCATGATGCCCTTCGGCGGCAAATATCAGATCACACCCAACCAGGCAATGGTCAACAAGGTTTCCGTTGAAACCGGCTCGACCGACACCGTTTCCTACATGGCATGGGGCTACAATCCCTTTATTGCCGAAAAGAGCCCATACCACAGTGCATACCTCGCTGTTGTGGAATCGGTTACCAAGCTCATCGGTGCAGGTGCATCGTTTGAAGATGTATACCTGACCTTCCAGGAATATTTTGAAAAGCCCAACCGTGATCCCAAGCGTTGGGGTCAGCCGCTTGCAGCCCTGCTCGGTGCATTCAAAGCACAGCTTGATCTCGGCATCGGCTCCATCGGCGGCAAGGACTCCATGAGCGGCTCGTTTGAAGACATTGACGTTCCGCCCACACTCGTCAGCTTTGCAGTCACCACGGGTGATGCAAGCGAGGTCATCTCCCCCGAATTCAAGAAAGCAGGCAGCCGCCTTGTGCTTGTCACTCCCGAAACAGATGAAAACCATCTGCCCGTTGCCGCTTCCCTGATTGCAAACTACAATGCGGTCACCGAACTCATGCGTGCAGGCAAGGTGCTTTCCGCATCCACCCCCACCCTCGGCGGCCTTGCTGACCTTGCCATGAAGAATGCGTTCGGCAACGGCATCGGCGTAAAGTTTGAAGACATTTCCGACGATATGCTGTTCGGCTACAACTACGGTGCACTGCTGCTTGAACTGACCGAGGATGCCGACATGATCGGCACATTGGTCGGTTACACCACCGAAGAAGCAGCACTCGTTAAAGGTGATGAAAAGGTCAGCCTTGACGAACTGCTCAAAGTTTATGAAGACAAGCTTGAACCCGTATTCTCCTGCAACATCAAGACAGACAAGACTCCCGTTCCTGCGTTCACCTATGCCGCAAAAGAACATCCGCACGCAAGCGTATCCGTAGCAGCTCCCCGTGTGTTAATTCCCGTATTCCCCGGCACGAACTGCGAATTTGACACGGCACGTGCTCTTGCTGCCGCCGGCGCAAAGCCCGAAATCTTTGTCATCCGCAACCTGACCGCTTCCGCAATCGCCGAATCGGTTGAAGAATTCTCGAAGAAAATCGCAGACTCGCAGATCATCTTCATTCCCGGCGGTTTCTCGGGCGGTGACGAACCCGACGGTTCTGCAAAATTCATCACCTCTTTCTTCCGCAATGCACAAGTCAAGGATGCCGTTCACGAGCTTCTCAAGAACCGTGACGGTCTGATGTGCGGTATCTGCAACGGTTTCCAGGCACTTGTCAAACTCGGTCTTGTTCCCTACGGCGAAATCATCGACACCGATGAAAACTGCCCGACACTGACCTACAACCGTATTGCCCGCCACCAGTCGAGAATCGTTCACACCCGCATCGCGTCCAACAAATCTCCGTGGCTTGCAAACACCAAAGCAGGCGATGTTTACACCGTGCCGATTTCCCACGGTGAAGGCCGCTTCCTTGCAAGCGAAGAGCTTATTCGTCAGCTTGCCGCCAACGGTCAGATCGCAACGCAGTATGTCGATCTTTCGGGCAATCCGACCAATGACATCCGCTTCAATCCCAACGGATCTTCCCTCGCGGTTGAAGGTATCACCTCCCCCGACGGCAGAGTATTCGGTAAGATGGGTCACTCCGAACGTAAAGGCAATTTCCTTTACAAGAATGTTCCCGGCGAATACGAAATGGGTATGTTCGATGCCGCAGTAAAGTATTTCCAATAAACATAACATGATAAAATCGGGATCTGCTTTCGCAGACCCCGATTTTTTTTGTGATTTATTCTTTATCTGTAAGATCAATTTCACCGTGTTCTTTTTCAAAGGCTTGTATACACTGCCGAATCAGATATAAGATCTGACCGTTTGCAGATCGTCCTTCATATTTTGCAATATGATGCAGTTTGCCGTGAAGCTCCGGATCGACCTCAATTCCAAGATGCTTATTTGCTTTGTTACGCAACAAAATCACCGCCAAAATATCTTAATTTGAGTATACTTTAAGATATCCTCACCTTAAAATGTTGACAGTATACTTATTTTAAGTATACTGTAATATAAGGAATTTATACCCAAGAAAAAACCTTTTTTCTTTACTTTTATATATTGGTATGGTAAAATAGCAAAAAAATGATCGGAGTTAAGCCAATGCGGTATTTTGATAAAGATTACTTTTTAGAGAAAACAAAAGAAGCCATGATCGCTTTTCAGGATGAAGCGATGCGCCTGATCAAAGAGGGAAAAACCAAAGAAGCGGAATTTCCCAAGGCCGCACGCAATATTTTCATCTGCTACCGCACGACCTATTCCGCCCATTGGTATGACCGTTACGATGAAGAAGCCTTGCAGCAATTCATCAATTACGACATGACCATCCAAACGGGACATATTGCCAAAACGGAAGCAGAAATGCAGGCCATTCTTGATTCCGATGTGTCCGACGGTATCAAAAAAACCGCGATGGCAAAGCACCGCGGCTATATGGAATTATTAAAAATTTTCAACGAATCATTCAAAGAAGTCAATTGAGCGTAAAGACATAATTGTCGAAACTTTCAAGCCATTCTTCGGTCAGATAGTTGCGGAAGCGCAGCACAGCCCGGTCTTCATATACTTCCATCTGCATACCGATTCCCGTGTCACCGCAGGCTTCATTGGCGGGATCGTAATTACCGCCGTTGCCGGTCGATGGCAAGTTAATATAAGTTACATTGCCCGTTGTCTGCACGGAATCGAAATTGACCCCGTAGTGTGAATGGCCGCTGAAATAGAAGGTACGAACGCCGCTGTTTTCAAGAATTTCGGTCAGACGGTCATTGTTGTCTGCAATGTTGAAAGCGGCATACGAACGGCCGCCGTTTCTGCCGTAAACAAGATAATGATTGAGCACAAAACAGGGTTTTCCGCTTTCTTTTGCCAAAGCGAGTTCCGATTCAAGCCAATCAAGCTGTTCATCGGAAAGAATCTGTTTGCCGTCCGCACCCGTGCGCCCTTCACCGCCGAGCACGATAAATTTATAACCGTTGACTTCACGGCTGAAATAAATCTTATCACCGTCATCTGCAAAGAAACCGTTGCGCATGCGCACAAAGCGATCAACAAGCATTTCGTGAGAAACCATGTTCTCATCATTGCTGTCAAGATCATGGTTGCCGGGCACGCTGATGACTTCATTGCGAGAAAAATTGCGGCTGACAAGTCCGTAAACAAACATCGTTTCAATCATCTGTCCGTTCATGGTGTTGTCACCGAGCAACAGCAGAACATCGTTATCTGCCTGTTTTGCGGCTTGCAACACACCGCCGATGCGCTGATGGCGTTCACGGCTGTTGGACTCCATGTGCAAATCCGAAAGCACGGTAGCGGAAAGCAGACAGTTTTCGGCATCTTGCTTTTCGATTTTTTCGGGGACGGCACCCATCGGCAAAAAAAGGAACACGGAAATTACAAGGGCTATCAATCTCATTATAACTGTCATAAAATAATCACCTCACTTTTAATGTATCAAAAAGAAAATACTTTGTCAACAGACAGGAGAAAAATATGTCAATCGAAAAAGTAAGAGCATTTCTGCAAGCCAAAGGATATGCAGACAGAATACAGGAATTCACCGTTTCGAGTGCAACCGTGGAATTGGCCGCACAGGCTTTGGGCTGTGAGGGTTGTCGCATTGCAAAAACGCTTTCCTTTGCAGTCGGTGAAAAAACAGTGCTCATTGTCGCCGCAGGAGATGCCAAAATCGACAACCCGAAATTCAAAGCGCAGTTTGCAACCAAAGCGAAAATGTTGCCCTTTGCCGAAGTGGAAGAAAAAGTCGGCCATGCCGCAGGCGGCGTGTGCCCGTTTGCGGTCAACGAAGGCGTGCAAGTGTACCTCGACGTGTCCTTAAAACGCTTCAACACGGTCTTCCCTGCCGTGGGAAGCTCATCAAGTGCGATCGAGCTGACCTGTGATGAGCTCGAAATGCTCAGCAACCCCGTCGCATGGATCGATGTTTGCAAGATTGCGGAATAAGGGCATGATAAATTACGGTTTAGCGGGGAGTAGCCAATCACGGGGACGAGTACCCTGATTGACTCTATGATATATCCAAAACAGTCAATCTGGGTTCCGTCCCCTGATTGGCGGCGATATTTTTGGATATTTATTTGCATTATTTTGTTTAAATTTGTGCGTGGTCGTAAATCAGGGGACAGTACTGCGATTGCCTTTTTTGAAAAATGGTAGTGGCAATCACAGTAGCCGTCCCCATGATTGACTCCCCCTACTCCCCGCTAAACCGTAATTTGTTTTACAAAAAACCGTCTGACCTGACATCAGACGGTTTTGCTTTTATATCTTTTCCATGCAAAGTTTTATAACATGCTCAGCCGTTTTCTGCAGCTCACCGAGGCGGATGCCGTTGTCTTTGCCGTAGGTTTTAAGCAATGTTCCGTCGGGTTTGCGTTTGCCGACACGATTGCCGCCGGGCATGAGCACATCGACACCTGCGCGAACACGGTAGGCATTGTCGCAGATGTCCGGGAATTCGGGGCTCTTGGACGAGCGCATCCACCAGTCGGTCATCACCATGCCGTCAAATCCCCACTCTTTACGCAGAATAGTGTTGCAAAGGTCATAGTGATAATGTCCCCACACACCGTTGATTTTGTTGTAAGAAGTCATAATGGTTTTCGGTTTTGCCTCTTTGACACAGATTTCAAAGCCTTTGAGATAAATCTCACGCAGGGCTCTCTGCGACAGGCGGGAATCGTTGTAATTGCGGTTTGTTTCCTGATTGTTGCAGGCAAAATGCTTCGGGCAAGCTGCAAAACCGTGGGTCTGCAAGCCTTTGACAACCGCCGCGCCGATTTTACCCGTCAGCAACGGGTCTTCCGAATAATATTCAAAATTTCTGCCGCACAGCGGATTGCGGTGGATGTTCATGCCGGGCCCTAAGAAAATATCCGATCCTTTTGCCTGCATTTCTCTGCCTTCGACCTCAAATACAGCCGTGCAAAGCGGGGTGTTCCATGTGGATGCAAGCAGTGTTCCGATGGGAAGCAAGGTGCTGACGGTGTTAAGTCTTATACCCGACGGGCCGTCGGTGCAGGTAAGAGGGGCAACACCTTTTTCACGCAAGGACGGCAACACACCGCCCAAAGCACCTGCATTGCCGTTGGCACCAAGCGGACTGTTCATAATGTAATCACCGCGGCTGATGGCTTCAAGTTCATCCAAAGAAAGTTGGGCGATAAATTCGGAAAGACTTGCTTTACCGTTTTTGACATCGGCAAGTTTTATTCCTTTGTCACCTGTCAGGGAAATTGCCTGCGGAATATTATCAAGAATGCGTTGTTTCAAATCATTTCGTGCATAGGGCACAGGCTGATTTTTCGGAACAAGCGTCCCGTCTTCTTCAACTGCTACCGTACGCAAAAACGCATATTGCGGTGCGGCGGCTTCTTCGCACTGTTCAAGGACGATTGTTTCGTCAAGGGGCAGGGTGTAAATTTCCGAAGCAGATTTTACATCATTGCCGGCAAAGAAGACATAGTCACCTTTTTCGAGCACCCATGCATTTTGGTTGCCTGTTGCACCGGAATCGTCGAAACTTGCAAAGGCATAAAACGGAATGTTGATCTGCACGTTGCAATCGGCACCGGGATTGAGCAGATCGGTCTTTGCAAAGCCGCAAAGACTGCGGGCAGGCTTGCCGAGTCTGCCCTGCGGGGCTTGCACATAAATCTGCACCACTTCTTTGCCTGCATACTGAGCACCCGTGTTGCTGACTTTGCAGGCAAATTCAAGTTCATTTTGCTTTTCTTTTACGACAAAGTCGTACAAACCGAAAGAGGTATAACTCAGACCAAAACCGAACGGATAAACCGTTTTTTCGGGTGCAAAGGTGGAGAACCAACGGTAGCCCACAAAAATGTCTTCTGCGTAGTGGTTGAATTCCTTTTTGCCGAAGTTTTTGGTGCTGGGATAATCTTCCAATTTTGCGGCGGTGTCGGGCAGTTTGCCGCTCGGAGTCACCTTGCCGCAAAGAATGTCTGCAATTGCATTGCCGCTTTCCATACCGCCCTGCCAGACGCACAGAACGGCAAGTTTGTTGTCATATCCGCGTGTTGTCCAACGCAGGTCGATCATACTGCCGATGTTGAGAAGCACCACCGTTTTTTCGAACGCATCGGTGACATACTGCAGCATGGTCTTTTCTTCATCGGTCAGGAACCATGAGCCTTTGTCTGCCGTGTTTTCACGATCTTCACCCGACGATCTGCCGATGACCACCACAGCCGCATCGCTGTTTTGGGCGGCTTTGTTAACAAGGTCACGGGTCAGAGGCATTTCGGGGTGAAAACGCGGCCAATGCCCCCAGAAACCCTCTTCGGCAGGGTGTTTTTCAATCCAATTGGCATAGACACGGGCAAGATCTTCGTTGTAAGACAAGGTTTCACAGTTTTCGATTCCCTGCAAAAGATCGACCGTATAAGGCGGATTGACGTCTCCGCCCGAGCCGTAGCCGACAAAGAACCAGTCTTTCTGGCATCTGCCGAATACGGAAATTTTTTCCTTGTTCACAAAGGGCAAAACATTGTCATTGCGAAGCAAAACCGCACCTTCCGCGGCAAGTTGTCGTGTGAGGGCCGGCATATTTTCAAACGGTGTGCGGTCAACATCCGCTTGTGTGGAAGTCTGCGACAAACCGCCGCCGAGTGCATCGACAAATTTCGCAGCCTTGTTGATGATTTTTCCGAGAACGGACATACATTCATCCCCTTTCATAGATAACAACAGCATACCATAAAAAAATTGTTTTTTCAAGAAAAAATAGTCTCCATTTGCTTTTCGTTCGCAGATGTGGTATGATACTCAAAAAAAGGGAGGAAAGAAAAATGAATGCTGTTTTTTGTGTTTTAAATTCAAAATATATCCATTCTTCCCTTAGCGTATGGTGTCTTTTTTCTGCCTGCAAACAGAAGTGTGACAAAAACATGCATCTGTCTGTTGTTGAAGGCACGATCAATGAACCGATTGATAATATACACAACCGTATTACGAAAAAATGCCCCGATGTTGTGCTGTTTTCGTGCTATATATGGAATATCACTGCAACACTTGCACTTTGCAAAAACTTAAAAAATGAGTTTAAAAATTTAAAAATCGTGCTCGGCGGTCCCGAAGTTTCTTACAATGTCAAGCAGATCTTTGAGGACAATTCTTTTGTTGATTTTGTGTCTTCGGGCGAGGGGGAAGTCAGCATTCCGCAACTGATTGACTGCATTGAACACGAACAAACACCCGACATTGCAGGTGTATCTTACCGCACGGAAAACGGTTTTGTAATGGACGAAAGAGCCTCCGACACGGATGAAAGTATTTCTCCTTTTTGTGAAGAATATATGCGGCAGTTAAACGGCAGAATCGCTTACATGGAAAGCAGCCGCGGCTGTCCGTTTCGTTGTGCGTTCTGCTTGTCGGGCAGATTGGGCAAAGTGCGATACATGAACCTTGACAGAGTAAAAAGCGAAATACTGCTTCTTGCAAACAGCGGCAGCAAAACCATTAAATTCGTGGATCGCACCTTTAACTGCAACAAGCAAAGAGCCGTCGAAATTCTCACATTCATTCTTAAAAACCACGGCACAACAATTCCGCAAGACGTGTGTTTTCACTTTGAGATTGCGGCAGATTTATTGGATGAAACGCTGTTTGAAATCATCAAAAAACTGCCCGTCGGGTGTGTTCAGTTTGAAGTGGGGATTCAGTCTTTCAATGAAAGAACACTTTCTGCCATTCACCGAAAAACCGATCTTGAAAAGGTCGAACACAATGTGAAAAAATTGTTGTCTTTCGGCAATTGCCATGTACATACAGACCTGATTGCAGGCCTGCCGCAGGAAGATTACAATAGTTTCGTTGACGGATTCAACCGTGCGTATGAAATGAAACCCAACATGTTGCAACTCGGATTTCTGAAAGTTCTGCACGGCTCGGACATGGCGGAGAATGACGAATTATACCCCTGTAACCACTGCAGTGAGCCGCCGTATGAGGTCACAGACACACCGTTCATTACGCAAGACGAACTGAAAAACCTGCATATTGCCGAAAACGAACTTGAACGGCTGTATAACTCCGGCAGATTCAGAAAAACACTCAATTATGTACTGTCTGCAAGCAAATTGACCCCCTTTGAACTGTTTTTCAATTTCGGAATGCATGTAAAAAACAACCGACTTGCAAACGGTTGTTCACTTGATGAATATACAAATGTTGCGTTTGACTATTTTGCAAGCCTCGACGGTATTAACAAAATGAAACTTCGCGATTGTTTTGTCTGCGACCGCATGGCGATCAACAATTCGGGCAGAATGCCCGATTCGCTGAAAAGTGCAGATGCAAATCTCAAAAAGGTAAAACGGGCCTTGCTTCTGTTAAACCCGCCCGAAAAAGGCACCAACCGCTGTGTCAATATTCTGTACAGCACCAATGAAGCGGTTTACTGTGATTACGAAACACAGCACAAAGTCAGCGGAGAATATGAACTGAAAAAAGTAAACTTAAAAGGATTGTACCTCTGAAAATGAAGTACAATCCTCTTTTTAACCCTGCAAATACAGATATGCCTTCAGCAGAGCCGTCTGCGTTTTGCCGTCCTTGATTTCGCCCGCCATGATTCTGTCAACGAGTGTTTTCAGCGGCACTTTTTCGACACCGACAAATTCATCGTCATCCAAATTCTGTTCGCCTTGCTGCAAGCCCGTTGCAAGATACATGTGAATGGTTTCGTCGGAATACGCACAGGTCGGGTAATATTCCCCGAGGTAGATCATCTTTTCAGCCGTATAGCCCGTTTCTTCCTTTAACTCTCGCAATGCCGCCTGCAGGTGCGGCTCTTCTTTTGAATCGAGCTTGCCTGCGGGGATTTCCGTGAGCACCGCATTGAACGGATAGCGGAACTGTTTTTCAATAATCACATTGCCGTCCGTGTCCACAGGCACAACGCAGGCTGCACCCACATGTTTTATATATTCACGCACGGAGGTATGTCCGTTGGGTAATTCCACCTCATCCACATACACGTCCAGAATTTTTCCGCAGTAAACACTTTTGCTCGTCAATTGTTTTTCAAAAAGTTCACTCATAACTTTGCTCCTTTTTCACTTCGGCGGTTGACAAATGCAGACCGCTGTTTTATAATTTAATATACTAAAAAAACAGAAATAAAACAACTGTTTATTTTACATTTGTATATCTTGCACAAGTTTTTATAGTTTTCATTGTCTATTCAGGCAGGAGGAAACCTTTTATGACAGAAACGGATGTTTTGAAACGGGCACAGGAATACATGCTGTCCCTCGCAAGAGGTTTTGACCCGCTGACAGGGGAAGAAATCAACGACGACAGCGTAATCAACAATGTACGCATGAGCCGTTGTTTTTTCTATGTTGCGGATGTACTCGGCAAGGTCATTGCAAACGGCGGCGAAGTCAGCAAAACCACGGTAATAAAAACCACTGCCTACACCATGCTGTCCGATGAAATCATCAATTCTTTTCCTTACAACGACAGTCCCATGGGAATCAGCAACATCATTAAAACACTGCGTGAAATGATCGGCGAACACGGCAAACCGCTCTCTGCCGTGCAGATTACGGCATGGCTTTTGAATGAGGGGTATCTTATTGAAAACATCCGCAGCGGCAAAAGAGAAAAGGTTGCAACGGCAAAAGGCAATGCACTCGGCATCACCGTCAAAGAGGGTATCAATGCACAGACAGGCATTCCCTACCGCATGAATTTGTATGATACAAAAGCACAACGTTTTATTCTTGAAAATCACAATCGCATTCTTGCACAATTGCAGAATACGGAGGAAAATGTATGAAAGTTGTTATTGTAACAGGCGGCAGCAGCGGCATCGGCCTTGCCTGCTGTGAAAAATTTTTAGCCTTCGGCTATAAGGTTTATGAATTCAGCCGCAAAAACGGCAGCGACAATAAAAATATTATTCACATACAAGCGGATGTGACGGATGAACAGAGTGTGGAACATGCCGTACGCACCGTGTTTGAAAACGAAAACAGAATCGACATTCTTGTTAACAACGCAGGATTCGGCATTGCGGGAAGCATTGAAGACACAGATCTGAACGATGCCAAAAAGCAGTTTGATGTCAACTTTTTCGGTGCGGTATTGTGTGCACAAAAGGTCTTGCCGTACATGAGAAAACAAGGCTTCGGCAGAATCGTCAACATCAGCAGTATGGCGGCACCGCTTGCCATTCCGTTTCAGGCATTTTACTCGGCAAGCAAGGCGGCGATCAACTCGTTCACGCTGTCACTTGCCAATGAAGTGAAACCCTTCGGCATTACCGTTTGTGCCGTGATGCCGGGTGATGTCAAAACGGGATTCACCGCCGCAAGAGAAAAAACCGACACCGACTCTGCCTACTGCGATGTGTTACAAAGAAGCCTCGCCGTTATGGAAAAAGACGAACAAAACGGTATGCCTGCTTCAGCCATTGCCGATGCGGTGTTCAAAGCCGCCACTGCGAAAAATCCCAAACCGCTGTCCACAAAGGGGGTACAGTATCATCTGTTTGCAGGGCTTTCCAAAGTGTTGCCGACAGGTCTTGTCAACCGCATCGTCGGACAGATTTATGCCAAATAACAGGAGGAAAATAAAATGATTTTAAGAGCACCGAGTTATCCGCTGATCACCGTAGATCCTTATTTTTCGGTATGGAGTCCTGCAGATAAACTGACCGATGCCGTCACCGTACACTGGACGGGTAAGCCCAACACCATTGTCGGCACAGCAGACATTGACGGCACAGTTTACCGTTTTCTCGGCAAGGAATCCAACGAAGACAACAGCCCCGTCATGAAGCAGATTAAAAAAGACTGCAATGCCCTTTCAACGACTTATATATTTGAAGAAGCAAACATCCGCCTGACCGCTGTTTTTACAAGCAGTCTGTTGTTGGACGACCTGAAACTTGCAAGCCGTCCCGTCAGTTATCTTAAAATCACCACCGAACCGCTGGACGGTCAGGCACACTGCGTAAAAGTGAAACTTGCCGCAAGTGAAGAATTGTGCCTGAATTACAGAGGCAGTGAAGAAGCGGAAACCGAAACACTGCAATTTGACGGTATTTGTGCCGCCAAGATCGGCAGCACAACGCAGGAAATTCTTTCTGTTTGCGGAGATGATCTGCGTATTGACTGGGGTTATTTTTATCTTTGCACGGATGCAGGAATTGTATATACCGAAAAAAAAGAAGTGCCTTTTGCAGACAAAATGCCCCATGGTGACAGCACAGAAATGACCTTCGTGTGTGCCGAAGCCGTGTATTGCTCAGACAGCAAAGCGGAAGCCTTGTTCGCTTTTGCTTATGATGACATCAAATCCATTCTTTATTTTGAAGACAGACTTACTTCCCTTTGGAATGCCGACGACACAACCATTCAGACGGCGATCACAGAGGCATTTGCAGATTATGAAGAAATTTTTGCCCGTTGCGAAGCATTCTCTGACAGATTGTTCCCGGATGCCGTGCGTGCAGGCGGTGAAAAATATGCAGAACTGCTTGAAATTGCCTACCGCCAGTCCATTGCCGCTCACAAGATCTGCGTTGACACAAACGGTGAAATTTTGTTTATTTCCAAAGAATGCTTCTCCAACGGCTGTGCAGCCACGGTCGATGTCAGTTACCCGTCCATCCCGCTGTTTTTGCTTTACAACCCCGAACTGGTCAGAGGCATGATGCGTCCGATTTTCAAATATGCAAGAAGTGAGGGCTGGATTTTTGACTTTGCCCCCCATGATGCAGGCTGTTATCCGCATGTAACGGGGCAGGTTTACGGCAGCAATGCACTCAAGTATCAGATGCCGGTTGAGGAATGCGGCAATATGCTTGTGATGGCAACGGCCGTGACCCTTGCAGACGGCAATCTTGATTTTATCCGCGAGAATCTTGACCTGTTGGAAACTTGGGTGCGTTATCTTGAAGACAACGGCAGGGACCCTGCCAACCAGCTTTGCACCGACGACTTTGCAGGCCACCTTGCCCACAACTGCAACCTTTCGCTCAAAGCTATTATGGGTATTACGGGACTCGGCATTCTGTACGGTCTGTTGGGTGACGAAGCCAAAAAAGCAGAAAAAATGAACCTTGCAAAGAGCCTTGCCGCGGATTGGTCACAACGTGCCGCCAACGGCGACGGCAGTTACAGACTCGCCTTTGACCGTCCCGACACATGGAGCATGAAATACAACATCGTATGGGATAAACTCTGGGGCACGGGCATTATGGATAAGGCTGTGATCGCATCGGAATTTGCATCCTATGGCAAACATATAAATCCCTACGGCATGCCGCTTGACAACCGCGAAACCTACACCAAGAGCGACTGGCTTGTGTGGACGGCAACCCTTGCAAAGGAAAGAGCCGATTTTGAAGCATTCATTGCTCCCTTATGGGAAGCTTACAACCGTTCGCTTACCCGCGTGCCGCTGACAGACTGGTACTTCACCATTACCGCAAACATGCGCGGATTCCAACACCGTTCCGTGCAGGGCGGTCTGTTCATAAAATTACTTGAATACAAAGGACTGATGAAGATATGATCCGTCTTTGTGCATTTGCCGACGAAGCCGATAAAGGTTTTGACGGGCAGGTCAAAGCCCTGCTTGCCAATGACATTTTTCTGCTTGAAATGCGAAAAATTGACGGGCAGAATGCCGCATTCATCAGCATTGATAAAGCCAAGGAATACAGAGAAAGACTTTCAGAACACGGCATTTCCGTGTGGTCATTAGGCTCGCCGATCTGCAAGGTCAGACAGGGCTTTGATCGCAACGAATATGCAAAAAAAGTAGAACACGCCTGCCTTGTTGCCAATGCCCTCGGTGCAAAAAACATGCGTGTATTCAGTTTTTATCCGAAATTTTTTAAATTCGACAAAAAACAAATCGTCGAAGATCTGCGTTATTTCAACTCCATTGCAGAATCGCACGGCATCCGTTTTTGCTGTGAAAACGATACGGGACTTTTCAATGCCACGGCAGAACGCTGTGCGTGGTTAATGGAGCAGCTCCCTGAATTGGGATACATTTATGACCCTGCCAACTTCCGGGTAAGCAACCAGACCTTTGAACAGACAAAAGCATTTCTTGCCAAAGCGGATTATTTTCACTTAAAAGATGCCGTCGGTAAAAAGGTGGTGCCCGCAGGCTTCGGTGAAGGTCATATTGCGGACATTATAAACAGCATTGACCGTGATGCCGTGTTCACCATTGAACCGCATCTGACATTTTTCAGAGGCAATAAGCAGTTCAACAATTCCGTTTTTGCAAATCAGTTTGATTTAAAAAACGCGAGGGACCGATTCGACTGTGCTGTTGCTGCCGCAAAAAAGGTGCTTCTTGATTGCGGTTACACAGAGAAAGACGGCATTTTCACCAAGGGAGGAAAATAAGATGGCTGACAAAAAAGCACGCATCGGAATTATCGGCTTCGGCGGTCAGGGCAGTGCCTATGTGCGCCTGCTCAAAGCAGGGCTTATCAAAAATGCAGTCCTCGGTGCCGTGTGTGATGTTGACGAAAACAAACTCAACGCACAATGTGAAAAATTCAACATTACCGTGCCGAAATTCACCGATCATAACGAACTTTTAAAAAGCGGCACGGTGGATGCCGTTGTTGTGACAACCCCACATTATTTTCATCCGCCTGTTGTCATCGATGCATTGAGTGCAGGCATTCATGCCATGAGCGACAAGCCGGCAGGCGTTTACACCAAACAGGTCAAAGAAATGATCGCCGTTGCCGAAAAACATCCTGATTTATTGTTCGGATTGATGCTTAACCAACGCACCAACAAGGTTTACAACAAAATGCGTGACATGATCAAAGAGGGAAAAATCGGCGACATCAAACGTGTCAACTGGCTGATTACAGACTGGTACCGTTCGCAGTCTTACTATGATTCCTCCGTGTGGAGAGCCACATGGAAAGGCGAAGGCGGCGGCGTGCTGTTCAATCAGGCACCGCATCAGATCGACCTGTTGCAATGGATTGTCGGTATGATGCCCGCCAAAATTCATGCACATTGCTCGTTCGGCAAATGGCACGACATTGAAACCGAAGACGATGTGACTGTTTATATGGAATTTCCGAATGGAGCCACGGGTGTTTTTATCACTGCAACCGCAGACTTCCCCGGCACAAACCGACTTGAAATTCTCGGCACAAAGGGCAAACTCGTGTGCACCGACGGCATGAAACTCGAAATCACCCTTTCCAAGCAGGATGAAAGAGAGTTTAATCTTACTTACAAAAACGGGTTCGGCACACCGGGAAGCAAAAAGCAAATGCCCTACATCAACCCCGTGTCGGGGCAGCATGTGACCATTCTCAACAATTTCGCCAATGCCGTTCTGGGCAAGGAAAAACTTTTTGTACACGGCAGTGAAGGACTCAACGGTGTACAATTCATGGATGCCTGCCTGCTGAGCGAATGGCTGAAAACGGAAGTCACACTTCCCATTGACGATGAACTGTATTATAATGAACTGAACAAACGAATAGCAACGAGCAAACTTCGCGAAAACGCAAGTAATGCCGTTCTGGATACAAAAGGAACATATTAAGAGAGGAACAAAACAATGGCACAACTTAAAATGTACAGATTTGCAAACACCCCCTACAAAGAAGCCCCCCTGCCCGAGGGCTACACCATCAGTGCATACGAAACCGAAGCCGACAAAATGGCATGGGTTGAATGCTGCAAAAAAGGTCTTGTTGCCGACGATGCGGATGAATCCGTTTTTGACGGTTGCATTAAAGACCATGACGACACCGTTCTTGAAAAAGACTGTCTGTTTTTAAACCACAACGGCGAAAGAGTGGGCACGCTGACCGCCACCTACCACCCCGAAACACAGACCGGTGACTTTCACATGGTCGGTATCCGTGCCGATTACAGAGGCAAGGGACTCGGCAAATACTTAAATGCATATGCCGCCAAAAAGATGGACGATGCAGGTGCAAAATGGTCGGTCCTGACCACGGACGAATGGCGTGTGGCTGCCGTCAAAAGTTATATTTCGGCAGGCTTCCGTCCCGTATTCTACGATGAAAATATGCCCGAACGCTGGGAAATCATGCTGGATGTGCTGAACATTGACGAACTTGAAATGTACAACGAGGACGGCTCTTTCAACCGCATGCTGCACCCCGTTAAAAAAGTGAAGATCGGTGTGCTCGGTGCACGCAGAGGCAAAAGCATGATCAACTATTGCAAAGATGCCGACAATGCGGTGCTGGTTGCCGTCTGCGACAACTGCAAGAGTGTTCTTGACGAAGTCAAAGCCGATCTCGACAACGATGCAATCACCTATTATGATGATTTTGAAACCTTCCTCAACCATGATATGGATGCAGTTGTGCTTGCAAACTTTGCAAATGAGCATGCCCCCTTTGCCATTCGCTGTATGGAAAAAGGTCTGCACGTCATCAGCGAAGTACTGCCTGTACAGACCATGAAAGAAGCCGTGGAACTGATTGAAACGGTTGAAAAGACAGGAAAAATCTATGCCTATGCCGAAAACTACTGCTACATGCCCGCTCCCCGCAAAATGCGTCAGTTATACCGTGACGGTGTGCTCGGCACATTTGAATACGGTGAGGGTGAATATGTGCACAACTGCGAACCCGGTTGGCACGGTTACTCCAACTGTAACCCGAACCACTGGAGAAATACCATGAGTGCTTTCTATTACTGCACCCATTCATTAGGTCCGCTGATCCACATTACGGGTCAACGTCCCGTCAGCGTCACGGGTTTTGAACTCCCCTTTAACGCAAGAATGGAAAGAATGGGGGCAAAAGCCGGTTCCATGGGTATTGAAATGGTCACGCTTGAAAGCGGTGCGGTGGTGAAAAGCATCCACGGTGTGGGACCGTCCAAAAACAGCATCTGGTACAGCATTTACGGCAGCAAGGGCAGAATGGAAAGCGCCCGCGAAGATGCCGAAAACGGCGGCACACAGACCCTTTATGTCAACTGCGACAAAGAAGAGGGCGACAACGATTCTGCACCCGTCAACACCCCGACCGCAGACCGCAATGCTTCCCGTGCCAACAACGCCGGCCACGGCGGCAGTGATTACTACACCATGTTCAACTTCTGTGAAAAAATCCGAAAGAGTCCCTTTGCAGATATTGTTGATGTGTACGAAGCCATGGATATGTTCCTGCCCGGCATGTTCGCTTACCGTTCGGTATTGAACGGCGGCATTCCGATGGATATTCCGAATCTCAGAAATGCGGATGAACGCGAAAAATGGCGTAATGACACCGCTTGCACTGACCCCAAAGCGGCAGGTGATATGCTGCAGCCCAGTTACTCCAAAGGCAATCCCGAAATTGATCCCGCTGTTTACGAAAAACTTCGTGAAAAGTTCAACAAATAAAGGGGTGTGTTTATGAATAACACATATAAGTATGTTGCTCTCATCGGCATTGACGGCATGGGAAACTTCAATCAACATGCCGCCACACCTTGCATGGATGAAATCTTTGCAAACGGTGCGGTCACATATGATGCTCTGTCCCTTGACCCCACCATCAGTGCACAGAACTGGGGTGCAATGCTTTTAGGTGCCATGCCTGCCGTACACGGACTGACCAACAGCATTGTCGGTTCGCATCCATACACAAACGATGCACTTCCGTCCGTTTTCAAGCGGATCCGTGAAAAATATCCCGATGCTTACCTTGCCGCCTGCAACAACTGGAATCCCATCAACATCGGCATCATTGAAGACGGCATCGGTGTGGACAAACACACGGCAGCCAACGACGCGGAACTGACCCCGATAATTCTTGACTGCGTTGCAAAAAAGCCGAAATATCTGTTCGTGCAATATGACGATGTGGATGGTGCAGGGCACGGTTGCGGTTACGGCAAGGAAGGACACTTGCAAAAAATCACCGAAATTGATGCCCTCGTCGGCAAAGTTTATGAAGCCTACAAAAAAGCGGACATTCTCGATGAAACGCTGTTTATCGTCACCGCCGACCACGGCGGATGGATACGCGGACACGGCGGCTACACGGACGGTGAAAAATACGTCTACTTTGCCGCAACAGGCAAAGGCATTCAAAAAAGTCAGGTCGGGTACACAACCACCAAAGACATGGCGGCAATTGTGCTGTATGCATTGGGACTTGACATTCCCGAATATGATGCAAACGGCTTTTCTTCGCAGATTCCCGAAGGGCTGTTCCCCGAATACAAAAAACCTTATTTCCGCCCGGAAGTGCGAAGCATTGAATACACCCCATTCCCCACACCGCACATTGAAGCAAGAGAAGGTCTTGGCACATACATTGACAAAAACCGTTTGCTTCTTGCCCTGTTTTTAGACAATGACCTGACCGATGCCACAGGCAATCACGATGAAAAGGAAATCGGTCTTTGCAAATATTATTCGGGCGGTGTCTATGGTTCAAGAGGCGAATTCGGCATAACAGGCTGTGCAGTGTATGACGATTTCAAAATCGGAGACAGGGATTTCACCATTGCCGCATGGTTGCGTATTGACCGTTCACTCATTTTCGAGACCGATATCTGTGCCACCAAAGGCGGATACGGTCCCAACCGCAAGGACAAAGGCTTTTTGGTGGTTATGCGCAACAACGACACCTTTATCAACATCGGAATCGGTGACGATGACGACGATTTCATCACCGCCTTCCCCGAAGACATCAAGGACGGCTGGATTCATACCGCCATCTCCGTTGACCGCAAAAACGGCGAAATCAAGTGCTATTACAACTTTAAACTCGAGCATGTCGGCAGATTCAATAAAGAGTTGCTGACCGACATCGATGCACTTCCCTTCACCGTCGGCAATGATGCACTGCATAAATTCAACAACGAGCACAACACCATTTTCAACATGGACGATTTCCTTGTGCTTGACGGCACATTCAGCGACAAAGACGCAAAGAACCTTGCCGCTTATTACAAATTCACAATCGCATAAAAATCGCCCGACAGACCGAAATCTGTCGGGCAGCTTTTTTTGTTTATCATTCAATGACGGGATAGGTATAAACCGTGTCGTATTTCTGATCGACACACATGTAAAGGGTCGGATTGGTCAGATCATACACCGACGACCACTGTGTGCAATAAACTCTTCCTTCTTCATCGGGCGGTGTACCCTCGAAAGAAACAGACTGCAGAAGATCCATGCCTTCTTCGCGGCTGAGAATTGCATTCTTTTCGGTCAGGGTCTGTTTGAGAACCGCATAGCGGTCTTCACCCTGTTTTTCATATTCAAACGGAACATCGTGAAGATAGAAATTGGTGGCGGCGATGATTCCGTTTTCTTTTTCGGTGACGATCATTTCGTTGCCGACATAAGACACGACCACGCTGTTGCCCGTTGCATCGGAAATCTGCAGATGATAACAACCGTTTGCTGATGCATGCATATCGTAAGAGGCAAGCAGGTCAAGGGCTTCTTCTACCGTTGCGGCCTTGTCAAGCAGAATACGGATGGCAAGGGTAGTGCCGATGTCTGCTTTGCCGTTGTCCTGATGCGTGGGCGGTGCCTGCAACTGCAGAACACCGACGGCAAGACCTTTTTCATTCACACCGTCCAAGGGGAAGAACGGCGTGGCAACGGTGTTAAGGCGGTTTAAAAACTTTTCGGGGGTCAGGGTTTCGCTGTAACTCAGGAAACTTAAATTTACCACGGATACCGAGCTGTAGCCGTCCTTGGGATTGGTTCTGACCACGGCAAGGTCTGTTTTCTGATTGTCAAGATTTCGGCCCATAATGTAACCGCCTTCGGGGGTTTCGGCAAAGAATGTGCTGCAGGCGAGTTCGGGGATTTCATACTGCACGGGAATGGGAAGCCCTTTGAGCATGATGCGCAGAATATACTGCACGAGTTCTTCTTCGTTTTCCGCACCGCCTTCTTCAAGCAGTTGATCGAGTTTGTAATCGGCGGCATAATCAATGGTGTAAATGCCGTTCACGGGGTCAGGTTCCACATTCAGCAGGGTGCGCAGTACGCCTTGAAAAGCAATGAGTAAGCCCCCCACAACCACAAGCAGAACACAGACTACGGCAAGGATAATTTTTTTAGATCTCTTCATTTTTTCAGCCTCCTTTTCTTCATTATTGCATTTTTATACACAAGTGTCAAGTTAATCGACATAGTTATTTTATTATTTTGCAATATTATACAAACATAATGATGATTATATAAAATACTTTTTTGCTTGACGAACAGAGCTTAAAGAATTAAAATAGAAAAAAAGATACAAAAGGACGGATTTTAACATGATCGACAAATACAACCGATTCAGATATCAGCCTTGCCTGCCTTTGGGCAAAGACGGCAGACGGGTCACGGCATCCAAAGAGCATATTGCCCTTTCAAAAGCCGCCGCAACCGAAGGCATTGTGCTTCTTAAAAATGACGACAATACTTTGCCTCTTGCAAAGGGAGAAACCGTTGCCCTGTTCGGCAAAGCCACCATTGAATACATCAAGGGCGGCGGCGGAAGCGGTGATGTGCACTGCCCGTATATCCGCAATATCTTTGACGGCTTTGCCGCCAAAGAAGATGAAGACAAGGTTTTCATTTACAAACCGCTTGTTGAATTTTATAAAGATTATGTCCGCAAAGAAAGCGTGAATGTGCTTACACAGGAACAAATTGATGCCCGTTGGGACATTGTCAACAACATGGAATTCTGTCAGAAACGTGACGACATGACCTACGACACCTTTGCCGCCATGCACGTCACGGAAGCAGAAGTGCCCGACGAACTGATTGTGTCTGCCGCCGAAAACGCTGACACCGCCATCATCACTCTCAGCCGTTTTTCGGCAGAAGGTGTGGACAGAAGACCGCAGGGCAATGACTATTATCTGTCTGACATTGAAAAGCACCTCCTTGACCGTTGCTGTGAATTGTTTAAGAAAGTCATCATCGTGATCAATTCGGGTGCGGTCATCGACTGCGAATACTTTGCCGAAAACGAAAAAATCGGTGCTGTGCTGTTTGCATGGCAGGGCGGCATGGAGGGCGGCAGTGCCCTTGCGGATGTCATCTGCGGCGATGTGAATCCTTCGGGCAGACTTGCCGACACCATTGCAAAATCTTATGATGTTTACCCCACAAAAGAAGACTTCTGGGAATGCTTTGACCATGTGGATTATTCGGACGATATTTATGTCGGCTACCGTTATTTTGAAACCATTCCGGGTGCAAAAGACGGCGTGCGCTATGAATTCGGCTACGGTCTTTCTTATACCACGCTTGCCCTTTCCGACCTGCTTGTGTTTGCACACAACGGCAAAATCAACACCGTTGTCAATGTGACCAACACGGGTTCGGTTGCGGGCAAAGAAGTGGTGCAGGTGTATTACAGTGCACCGCAGGGGCTTTTGGGCAAACCTGCAAAGCAGTTGGCGGCATTCGCCAAAACCAAATTGCTCGCCCCCGGTGAAAGCGAAACGCTGATAATGCGTTTTGACATTGCGGATATGGCTTCGTTTGACGACCTCGGCAAATTGAAGAAATCTGCCTATGTCCTTGAACAAGGCGATTATACATTCCACATCGGCACATCCGTACGTAATACAACGCAAGCGGATTATGTATATACGGTCAACGAAAACACCGTCACAAAGCAGTGCTCCGACTGGTGCCGTCCTTTTAAACTTGCCAAACGAATGCTGTCCGACGGCAGTTTCGAAACCCTTCCCATGGGGGAAGAAACCTACCGTTACGGTGAAATCAAGCCTTCAGGTGCAACGGCTCCGAATGAAACACAGATTTTTGACAAGGTCGGCGAAACTGTGACCATGGACGAATTCGTATCCCAGTTGACCATTGACGAGCTGTGTTATTTAGTCGGCGGTCAGGCTCCCACAGGGGTTGCCAATACGGGTTGTTTCGGCGGTCTCGAACGCCTCCAAATTCCTGCCGTACCCACGGCAGACGGACCTGCAGGTCTTCGTCTTGAAATCAAAACAGGCATTCCCACCACCGCATGGCCGTGTGCGACCTTGCTTGCCTGCACATGGAACACAGACCTTATTGAACAGGTGGGTGCCGGCGGCGGTGCAGAACTGCGTGAAAACAACATCGGTGTGTGGCTCGCTCCCGCACTCAACATCCACAGAGATCCGCTGTGCGGCAGAAACTTTGAATATTATTCCGAAGATCCGCTGCTGGCAGGCAAATGTGCCGCGGCATCCGTCAGAGGTATTCAGTCACAGAAAGCGGCGGTTTCCATCAAGCATTTTGCCTGCAACAACAAGGAAGCAAACCGCTTTGCAAGTGACTCCCGCCTTTCCGAACGAGCCTTGCGTGAGATTTATCTCAGAGCATTTGAGATCTGCGTCAAGCAAGCCGATCCGTGGACACTGATGTCCTCTTACAACCTCATCAACGGCTTGCACACAAGCGAAAGTTATGAACTGCTGACGGGCATTCTGCGTGATGAATGGGGCTTTAAGGGCATGGTCGTGACCGACTGGGGTGTCAAAAACCGCCCCGTTGTGGAAGTAAAAGCAGGCAACGACATGAAGATGCACTGCGGATACCCCGATGAACTCAAAGCCGCTTACGAAGCCGGTGAACTGACCCGTGCAGAACTGGAACTGTGTGTAAAAAGAATCCTTGAAATGTTTACAAAGCTGATATGATTCAAGAAATAAATTCACCTTTTTTTAATCAATATAAATCGACAAAGCCCGAAAAAACGGACTTTGTGCTGTGCTTAAAAAACGATGCCGTGCTGTGCACAGAGCGTGACGGGAAACTGTGTTTTCCGACGGCAAACGAACTGCAAACGGTCGGGGAATACCTGTTTTCGGTCGGCAGTACAAAATATTTTGCAGGTGAATCGGACGAATTTTTCGATTACACCTACATAAATGTCCGCACCGCCGCAAACCACCCCGACCGCGAACAAGCTTTTGCCGCGGTAACAGGCGCACATCTGCTTACATGGTATAATGATAACCGCTTCTGCGGGCGTTGCGGAAAAAAAATGCACCACAGCACAGCAGAGCGCGCCATGGTGTGCGCTTGCGGCAATGTTGTGTACCCCAAAATCTGCCCTGCCGTGATCGTTGCAATTATCCATGACGACAGAATCTGCCTTACAAAATACAACCGCGGTTATGCACATTGGGCACTGGTTGCAGGCTATGCGGAAATCGGGGAAACGATTGAGCAGACAGTGCACCGTGAAGTCATGGAAGAAGTCGGTATCCGTGTCAAAAATCTGCGCTATTACAAATCCCAGCCGTGGGGACGGTCTTCTTCCCTGCTGCTCGGCTTTTTCTGCGAAGCAGACGGTGATGCGCTCCTTACCGTTGACAACAACGAACTCGAAGAAGCACAATGGTTTTCACCCGAAGAAATCGATTTTGAAGATGACAAAGTTTCGCTGACGCGCGAAATGATCGGCATTTTCAAATCGGGAACATACAAAAAACTGATACCATAAAAAAATGACCACACCGCGCAAACGGTGTGGTTTTGTCTTTTAATCAAGCAGTGATAAGGCTTCGGCACGTGTGCGGGCATCTTTTTTCATCGAGCCGCGCAAGGCACTCGTTTTGGTTTTTGCGCCTGCGGCACGAACCCCTCGCATGGTCATGCAAAGATGTTCTGCTTCCACCACCACGGCAACACCTTTGGGTTGCAGATGTTCTTCTAAAAAATCGGCGATCTGCGCGGTCAGGCGCTCCTGCAACTGCGGTCTGCGCGCGAACACACCGACGATTCTTGCCAGTTTGGAAAGCCCGATGACTTTGCCGTCGGCAGGAATATAGGCAATGTGTGCTTTGCCGACAAAGGGCAGAAGATGATGCTCACACATGGAATACAGCGGAATATCACGCACGATGACCATTTCGTCATTCTGCTGTTCGTTGAAAATTTTCAGGTGCTGTGTGGCATCGTCACCGAGTCCCGAAAATACCTCCGCATACATATTGGCGACCCGTTTCGGGGTCTCAACAAGACCTTCACGGTCGGGGTCTTCGCCGATTGCGATAAGAATTTCGCGTACGGCTTTTTCAATTCTTTCTAAATCCATATATCTCCCTCTATTCTTCAAATGAAAAAATCAGTTTCAATTGTAATCGTTTTTCATCCACGGAATATCCGATACGTTTTGTTTGTAAATTTTCACACAAAAAAGCCGCATCTTCCAGCAAGGCATACACCTCGCCCTCGACAAACAGAATTTCCGCGGCATCCTGCAACGCATCGTCAGAATCAAAACGGAATTCCGCAAATGTTTTTTCGTTTTGCAAAGCAACCGCAATGCCGTCGGCAATGACAGATAAATAATTGTCCTGCGTGCAAAACAGATTTTCAAAGAGATAATAATCATATTCTTCGCTGTCGCAGACAATGTGCGACGGCAGCTGTATGTCGGAATGTGTCAAAGACAAACGCTGTGCGGATACGGAAAAATACCCGTGCTCCACGGTTTGTGAGCCGTCTTCCGAAACAGGATCATCCCATGTCGGATCGCAAAAGCTCCACACGCCGTCCAGACTGACGGCCAGCCACATGTGGTTGATGTCTGCAGTGCCGTCGGAAACATTGCCCGTCACGGCACAACTGTCGATTCCAACAATATCAAGCATCAGTTTGAGTGCTTTTGTATAGCCTGCACAGGTTGCATATCCGTCCAACAGTGCGCCGTTGCAGTGCGAGGCATTTTTACCGTCGGCGTAGGTGCAAAAATCACACAGATAATCATGAAGCGAAAGCAAAGTTGCATAGTCATCGGCATTTTGCGAAAATAAAGCAATCGCTTCTTGTGCTTTTGCGGCGGTTTTTTCAATAGCCGTTCGCGCATCCCAATAAGACATGGTGTAAACGGGAACAAAATAACAATACATACCCGCCGTCAGCAAAGTGGCATCGTCCCCTAAAAATAAAAGTTGCGGATTGTCATACCGTAATGCCGTAAATGCAGCATGCAATTCTTCTGTTTTCAGCATGGGAACGGAAATACGTTCAGGCTGACCGAAAATGTCATTATAAATGCAACGGTAAGCAAGTTTCTCTTTGTCGGAAAGTGCATCATAATAGTGTCTTGCTGTTTGCCAGGTGATATATTCGGGTTCAAGAATGGACTGATTACTCTTCTCGAGCGAACGCACGGAAAACGTTTCGCCAACATCGTCAAACAGGTGCACAAAACGTCCGGTAATTGCCGTTATATTCTCCTGCACTTTTTGTTGCGTTTGTGCACAACCGACAAGTGACAATATACAACAAACAAGAATGACAGCAAGGACGTTTTTAAAGTGCAAATAAAATCTCTCCTTTAATAAACTGCAATGGTCGGATCAGACCGAAGCAATGTGTTGATGATATCCGCCGCATCCAGATAGTCATAGATGCTGATATCGGTATTGAAATAGGTAATAAATGACGAAAAATAATCTTTCCCGCCTTCAATAAGCGCATCGGTGAAATGCGTTTCGAGCAGGGTGCATAAGGCTTTTTCCTGATTGACAAGAAGCGCCTCCCCGGTTGCGGAAAGCGTCATGTATTTCAAAAGCAAATCACTGGTCAGCGAATTCTCACCTTTGCGGAATGTATAGGTAATTTCATCGACCACATAAGGAATATCATAGTCAAGTTGCACGGTAATGGGCCCAAGGTCCGTCATCAGTTTCTTGAATCGGGAGGTGGTCAGGCGAAGATATTTGTCAATATCAAGCGTGCTGTTTTCACGGTAACAACTGACAAGGTCATAAGAATGTTCACGGAACATTTCTTCCACCGTCAGCATTCTGCCGTTATAGGAAAGCAACTGTTGCGGGGAAACAGCATTTACCGTAATGTCTGCCGTGCTGAGTATAACCGTGATTTCTGCCATAAAGGACAGTTCTTCCCCGTCATCACCGCAGATAAGCAAAAACGAATACACGTCCTTGGGTGCGGTTATAACCGCCATGGCAGGCAGAGTTGCATCTGCTTCGGCAATGGTTGTATCTTCCTCGGTACGCATACCCAAGGCTCTTTTTATATCAAAATCATTGCTCGCAAGCAGGATAACAACAGAAATAACACCGATCAGCAAAGCCGCAACAATAATACCGACCGTACCTGCTGCACGGCGGCGGCTCCCCGTACTGTAATTTGTATATGTCAATTGTCTTGCCATTATAATAAACTCCGATTCAAAAATTTAACCGATTCTATTATATTGGCAAACCTTAAAAAAAACAAGACATTTATCTCTGTTTTCTGCGTTTTTTTACGACGCACACCGATTTCCCGTAAGAAAACTTACAACAAATCGGTGCGGTCGGAAAAATATGGATGATAAAAAAACGGAGAATACAAATTTACGCTACAAACGGGGCAAATCTTGCAAATTCGTCATCATCGGACGAAATAACCGCATTCACCTTTTTTACGGTCGGCTGTTTCGGCTCTGGATGGCGGCGATTTTTGAAAAAAGCAACAATGCGGTCAAACAGGTGGTTTTCCATCTGAATAAAAATTTCTTCATTCAGCATTGCCCACACAACACCAACGGCTGCCAACACCTGAAAAATAACAAAGAAAATGCTTAAAGCTGACATAATAAAGTCCTCCAATCGAACATTTGTTTTCACTTGCAATTGCATTGTACCGTATTTTTCCCGCATTGTCAAGACAAATGTTCATGATTTTTTTAATTTACTGTCCATTTGTTTGGACTTTCCTATATCTCATATGCCATTATTTTCCAATTTTATTATAAAACACTGTTTTTCTGCTGTCAAGGCATTCGATAAAAGAACCTTTTGTTCGACATTATCCGAACAAAACAGAACAAACTGATCCGTAAAGGATAAAACTGTATTGCCCATTAAAAATATTTTTATAAAACTACTTTATATTTATTATAATATATGTTATAATAAGTAGTAAAATTAAAAACGTGAAAAAGCAACAAAGGAAAAACGAACAATGATATTTGCAGATATTGAAAAAATCAAAATCAAAGCCGGTGACGGCGGCAACGGTGCCGTTGCATTCCACCGCGAAAAATTTGTGGCATCCGGTGGTCCCGACGGCGGCGACGGCGGCAAGGGCGGCGACATTATTTTTGTTGCCGACAGCCATCTGTCTACTCTTTCGGACTTCCGTTATAAGCGTAAATATGCAGCCGAAAACGGACAGGACGGACAAGGCAACCGCAGAAACGGAAAAAACGGACAAGACCTGATCATCCGCGTTCCCTACGGCACGATTATCCGTGAAGCCGAAAGCGGTGCCGTACTTGCCGATATGTCTGATGACAAGCCTTTTGTGTGTGCCAAAGGCGGCAAAGGCGGTTGGGGCAACACCCATTTTGCAACCGCAACCCGTCAGGCTCCCCGTTTTGCCCGTGACGGATATCCGGGTGAAAGCTGGGAAGTAAGACTCGAACTGAAACTGATTGCAGATGTAGGGCTTCTCGGTTTTCCGAATGTCGGCAAATCCACCCTCATTTCCGTGGTCAGCGAAGCAAAACCCATTATTGCTGACTACCATTTCACGACCATCATCCCTGTTTTAGGCGTTGTGCGCATGGGGCCCGAAAGCAGTTTCGTGATGGCAGACATTCCGGGGCTTATTGAAGGTGCGGGGGAAGGAATCGGTCTGGGGCATGAATTCTTGAAGCATGTGGAACGTTGCAGAATGCTTGTTCATGTACTTGATGCCGCAGGCAGTGAGGGCAGAGATCCGCTTGAAGATTATGAAATCATCAACCGCGAGCTTGCCGTGTTCAATCCCGACCTTGTTGATTGCCCGCAGATCATGGCACTCAACAAAATCGACCTTGCCGAAGACGAACAGCTCGAAAGACTGCACAAGTTCTTCGATGAAAAGGGAATTCCTTATTTTGACATTATCGCTCCCATTCAGGAGGGAACAAAGGAACTCATCAATGCCGTTGCGGCAAAGTTGCAGACCCTGCCCCCCGTTAAACGCTATGAGCCCGAAACCATACCCATTGAAACGCTTGCAAAGAAGCAGAACCACGGCTTCAAGATTACGGAACTTGACGGCGTTTATTATGTGGAAGCGGAATGGATTCTGAAAATTCTGAACAAAACCGATATGGAGGACTACGAGTCGTTGCAATACCTGCAAAGAGTGCTTGAAAACAGCGGTGTGTTTGATGCACTGCGCAGACGCGGCATTCAGGACGGCGACACGGTTTCGATTTATGACTTTGAATTTGAATTTGTGCCGTAATGAGAATAACGGCAACTGGCGCACCATGAACGGACTTGCCCTCGCCTTTGTGGGCGACGGCATTTACGAACTGATGGTACGCACCATGCTGACCCAAGGAGTCGAACGCAATGTCAACGACCTGCACAAAGAGTGCGTGCGGCTTGTGAATGCGGCATACCAGGCGGATGCCATGGACAGGCTGATGCCGATGCTGACCGAAGAAGAAATCACATTTTACAAACGCGGCAGAAATGCCAAAAGCGCACATACCCCGAAAAACAAAACACAGGCACAATACCACAAAGCAACGGGTTTTGAATCGCTGTTCGGATATCTGTATCTGAAAGGTGATGCAGACCGTTTGCAGGAACTTTTTACGATTATAATTCAAACCGAAAGCGGAGATAAAAGTGAAAGCGAATAAAAAAACCGTTTTTGACACCGTCACGGACGTTCTGTTCTGGATCGCTGGAACATTCCTGTATTCCCTGTCCGTGCAGGTTTTTGTAGCACCCAATGCACTCGCCGCAGGCGGTGTAACGGGCATTGCGACCACCATCAACTACCTGTTCCCCGTCATCCCTACCGGTGTGCTGATTTTTGCGTGCAACATTCCTCTGTTCATTATTTCGTGGATCGTGTTCGGCAAAAACTTCATTCTGCGCACCATCATTGCCACCGCCATGAACTCGGTGTTTATGGATATCATCCCGCAATTCATCCCCGCTTATGAAGGTGAAAAACTCATCTGTGCCCTGTTCGGAGGCATTCTTTGCGGCATCGGACTCGGACTTGTGTTCCGTCACGGTGCAACCACAGGCGGAATGGACATTGCAACAAGACTGGTCAGGCTGAAATTACCGCATATTTCAACAGGTACCATGACACTGGTGCTTGACTTCTGCGTGATTCTGTTTGCAGGGCTTTGTTTTAAAAGTGTCGACAGTATTTTGTATTCCGTGATTGTTGTTTTCATGTCGGGCAAGGCGATGGATTCCGTGATTGCGGGCATGGGGCACGGACGGATGCTGATGATCGTTTCGGTGCATCCGGAAGAAATCACAAAGGACATCACCAACGAAACAGGCAGAGGGGTTTCCGTTTTGCCCGTGCAAGGCGGATTCACAGGGGAAGAAAAGAAAATGCTTTTGTGCGTTGTTCGTGCACATGAAGTAGCAAAAGTGCGCAAAATCGTCAAACGATATGACGAACATCCCTTTATTATCATCACCGAATCGAGCGAAGTGCTCGGTCTCGGATTTAAAGACCATAACGAAACTTTATAATATAAAGGTGAACACATGAAAGAAAAGAAAACACACATCCGAAATTTTTCCATTGTTGCCCACATCGACCACGGCAAGTCCACCCTTGCCGACCGTCTGCTTGAAATCACGGGTTCGGTTTCCAAACGAGAAATGACCCAGCAGGTGCTGGACAATATGGACCTCGAAAAAGAAAGAGGCATCACCATCAAGGCAACCGCAGTGCGCCTTGATTACAAAGCAAAAGACGGTGAAACCTATACCCTGAATCTCATCGACACTCCCGGCCACGTGGACTTCAACTACGAAGTTTCGCGTTCACTTGCCGCTTGCGAGGGGGGGCTTCTGATCGTCGATGCCACGCAGGGCGTTGAAGCACAGACCCTTGCAAACACCTATCTTGCGCTTGACAACGATCTTGAACTCGTTCCCGTGATCAATAAAATCGACCTGCCTGCCGCAGACCCCGACCGTGTTGCCGCGGAAGTGGAAGACATCATCGGTCTTGACTGCTCGGAAGCACCCCGCATTTCGGCAAAAACAGGGCAGAATGTTGAGGAAGTGCTTGAACAGATCGTGCAGTACATTCCCTGTCCCGAAGGTGATGACGATGCCCCGTTCAAGGCACTGGTCTTTGACTCGGTTTATGACAACTACAAGGGTGTTATTGTTTATGTGCGTGTAATGGACGGCACCCTTCGTGCAGGTGACACCATGCGCATGATGGCAACGGGTGCACAATTCACGGTCGTGGAAGTCGGTGCCATGCGTGCAATGGGTCTTGAACCCTGCGATGCGCTTCGTGCCGGCGAAGTCGGTTACATAACCGCCTCCATCAAAACCGTCCGCGATGCCCGCGTGGGTGACACCATCACAATTGCATCCAACCCCGCCAAAGAACCGCTTGCAGGCTACCGCAAGGTCAACCCCATGGTATTCTGTGGCATTTATCCCGCCGACGGTGCAGACTACGAAGCACTGCGTGATGCGCTCGAAAAACTGCAACTCAACGATGCGGCACTGACATACGAACCCGAAACCAGCGGCGCACTGGGCTTCGGCTTCCGTTGCGGATTCTTAGGACTTCTGCATCTTGAAATCATTCAGGAACGTCTTGAACGTGAATATGACCTCGACCTTGTGTCCACCGTTCCGAGCGTTATCTACAAATTCCACCTGACCGACGACACGGTTCTTGAAATCGACAACCCGACCAAGTACCCCGATCCCGCCATGATCGCATGGTCGGAAGAACCCATTGCGGAGGTGCACATTTTCTCACCGCCCGATTATGTGGGCACCATCATGGAGTTGTGCCAGAGCAGACGCGGTATTTTCAAAAACATGGATTATATTACGTCCGACCGCGTGGATATACACTACATTTTACCGCTGAACGAAATCATTTATGACTTCTTTGATTCGCTGAAATCCCGCACAAAGGGTTATGCTTCACTCGACTACACCGTTATCGGCTACGAAAAGAGCAATCTTGTCAAATTGGATGTACTTCTCAACGGCGACATGGTAGACGCATTGTCCTATATTATTTTCTCGGATTCGGCTTATTCCCGTGCTCGCAAAATTGCCGAAAAACTCAAAGAGCACATTCCGAGACAGATGTTTGAAATCCCCGTACAGATCGCAATCGGCGGCAAGGTCATTGCCCGCGAAACAATCAAAGCCATGCGTAAGGACGTTCTTGCAAAATGCTACGGCGGTGACATCACGAGAAAGAAGAAACTGCTTGAAAAGCAGAAAGAGGGTAAAAAGAGAATGCGCTCGTTCGGTACGGTCGAAGTGCCGCAGGAAGCATTCATGGCCATCCTCAAGCTCGACGATCAGTAATGAATACACTGGGACTTTATTTTCACATCCCGTTCTGCAAGCATAAATGTCCGTACTGTGATTTTTATTCCGTTACGGACAAAAGTCTGTTTGAACCGTATAAAAATGCACTGTGTGAAGAAATTGCAAGCTTAAAACGATGCAAAGACTTTGTCGGCACAAACATCCGCAACCGCACGGTTGACACGGTTTATTTCGGCGGCGGAACGCCCTCTTTGTGGGGTGCGGATAATATCATCGCCGTTTTGCAGGCTGTGAAAAAAAATTTCCGTCTTGCCTGCAATGCGGAAATTACCGTGGAATGCAATCCGTCCTCGCCTGACCTTGAAGCCTTTTTATTGCAGTGTGCCGAACACGGCGTCAACCGCATTTCGCTTGGCATGCAGTCGGCAGTGGACAATGAACGAAAGAAACTGGGCAGAACCGCCGACCGTGCAAAGATTCTGCAAGCAATTTTATGGGCAAGAAAAGCAGGCATTGACAACATCAGTCTTGACCTGATGATCGGCATTCCCGATCAGACCGAACGGAGCCTGCAGGAAAGTCTTGCTTTTCTCATTTCCACGGGTGTTCCCCACGCAAGTGTTTATCTTTTAAGCATTGAAGATGAAACGTTTTTCGGCAAAAACCGACACAAACTCAACTTGCCCGACGAAGATACGGCGGCTGATTTTTATTTACAGACCGTTGCTTTTTTGAATCGGAACGGTTTGCAACAATATGAAGTATCAAATTTCGCAAAGCACGGTTTTGAAAGCCACCACAACAGCCGCTACTGGGAACAGAAAGAGTATCTCGGTCTCGGCCCCGCGGCTCATTCGTTTGTTGACGGCCGACGCTTCGGTTTCAGCCGCAGCATCGGGGATTTTCTGAACGCACTTGCCCCCGAAGACATGGGCACGGGCGGTGATTTCGAGGAATTTTTGATGCTTAAAATGCGACTTACAAAGGGCCTGACCTACGCAGATTGCAAAGAAAAATTCGGTTTCGGCATTCCGCCTGCCCTTTTGCAACGGGCACAAAAATATGAAAAACACAAGTTATTGACCATCAATGAAAGTGGGCTGTCGTTCACAGCAGAAGGATTTCTGGTTTCCAATGCCGTTTTGTCCGACCTGCTCGACAGCATAGGATAAATATATGAATCTTCTCACATTATTAAATGACATATCATACACGGGCAATGTGCATGATTGTGATATCAGGGACATTGTGTATGATTCACGCAAAGCCGCCGAACACACGCTGTTCTGTGCGTTGCGCGGAGCGTATGCGGACGGTCATCAGTATGCAAAAAGTGCCTACGACAAAGGTTGCCGTGTGTTTGCACTTGAACATGAAGTTGAACTTCCCGACGATGCACAGCAGTTGATTTTCAAAGATACCCGAGCCGCCCTTGCCTTGCTTTCGTGTAACTTTTTCGGCCATCCCGCCAACGAAATTGCCGTGGTCGGTATCACGGGCACAAAAGGCAAAACCACCGTCACAAACATGCTTCGTTCTGTTTTCGACGGATGCGGCATCAAGAGCGGTGTCATCGGAACCATCGGTGCATTCTGGGGCGAAAACCGGGAAAAGACCGTCAACACCACCCCCGAATCGTACGAGATTCAGCGCCTTTTGCGCAAGATGGCAGACGACGGTTGCAAGGCGGTCTTTATTGAAATTTCCTCTTTGGGACTCAAACAGCACCGCTCGGACGGAATTTTGTTTGATACGGCAGTGTTCACAAATCTCTCCCCCGATCACATCGGCGGCACGGAGCACGAAAGTTTTGAAGAATACGCCTACTGGAAAAAGCAACTCTTCAAACAGTGCCGTCGCGCGGTGCTCAATGCAGACGATGTATTCTGCAATGAATTCAAAAACGAACTTACCTGCCCCGTTGTCACATTTTCCATGGAAAACAACAACGCAGATTTTACGGCAGATGATATAAAATTTATCCGAACAAACAAACTGAGCATGGGCTTTACCCTGATACATGACGGCATTTCCGATGCCTGCACAGTCGGCATGCCGGGTCTGTTCTCTGTTTACAATGCACTGACCGCCATTGCGGTTGCACACGGCTTGGGCATTGACAAACAGACGGTGTTCACCGCTCTTGAAAATGCCTGCGTAAAGGGCAGGATGGAACCCGTTGCCGTGGACGGCAATTATGATATTCTGATCGACTATGCGCACAACGGTCTTAGTTTCAAGAGTGTGATTGAAACGGTCAAAGCCTACAACCCCACCCGCATGATCGCTCTGTACGGTTGTGTCGGCGGCAGAGCACAGGTCAGAAGAAAAGAAATGGGAATGATTTCGGGTGCACTGTGCGATCTTTCTGTCATATCCACGGACGACCCGCAATATGAAGACCCTGCCGAAATTGCAAAAGAAGTAGCAAGCTACGTGCAGGAAGCAGGCGGTCAATATGTGATCGTTGTTGACCGTGCCGAAGCCATCCGTTATTGCCTTGATAACGCGCAAGACGGTGACATTATTCTGCTTTTAGGCAAAGGCCACGAAGAATACATGAAAGTCAACGGCGAGTCCGTTTTCTTCTCGGAGAGAGCCGTTATCGAAGAATATTTCAACAGAAAATAAGAGGTCATTATGTATACATTCCGAACTGCAACAGACTTGGATGCGTTTGAAGCATTCGTTAAAACGAACGGCGGTCAGTATTTGCAATCCGCAAAATGGCCGCAGGTCAAACTCGACTGGAAACCGTACTATTATGCAGGCTTTGAAAACAACACCTGCGTTTTAACGGCACTCATTCTTGAACGCAGTGTTGCCGCCGCCAAACTGTGGTACTGCCCTGCGGGTGCGGTCTGTGACTATAACAACACAAGCCTGCTCAAAGAGTTCACCGACTTCATGTCTGCCGAAATGAAAAAGGCAGGCGTTGCGGCACTGTTTTTTGACCCGTGTGTCACACTTCGCAAAAACGGTGCAACGGACGAAAACGGCATTGCCGTGCATAACAATTTATTGCAGGCAGGATTTCAATTGCAACCCGATGCCGCGGCTTGTATTTACAAAGCACCATGGCAGCTGATGACGGCCTTGCGTGACGAAAACGGCACACCATACACAGAAGCACAGATGTTAAAGAAACTCGACAAAGGTGTCCGTTATTCCGTGCGGATCGGTGAACAGCGCGGTCTTTGTTGGCAGTCCTTCGGCGCCGAAGAAGCCAAAGCCAACCCGCAGATTCTGGAAGACTTTGCCGATATCATGCGCGATACGGGCGAACGCAATGATTTCCTTGAACGCAACGAAGACTATGTTCTGCGCTTAATGCAGGTCTTCGGCAAGGAAGAAATGGAACTGACCCTTGTTTATTATGACAAGAAAAAGGACGAGCAACTGCAGAATGAGCGTCTTGCAAGAAAAGAAAAGTTGCGCAAAGACCTTGAAACTGCCCCTGAAAAGAAGATCCGCGGAATCAAAGAAGAAATTGAATCCATCGACAAGCAGACAGGTCATTACGAAGAACGAAAAAAGGAAACCGAGAACATCAATAGCGACAAAATTGCCGTTGCAGGCGGTTTGACCGTACATTACAACGGTCTTTCAAGCTGTCTGTTCGGCGGAGCCAAAAATTTGCTTCGCAATAATTTCCGTTCGAGCCATTACCTTAACTACATCCGTCTTTGCAAGAGCATGGAACTGGGTAATGAATTCCACGACCTCGGTTATGTATTGCCGAAAAAGACCGAGCCGACCGCAGACGGCCTGCTTGCAAAATGCGAGCCGAGAGAAGATTTTGAAGGCATTCTCGCATTCAAAAAGAGTTTCGGTGCGGATGAATACGAATACATCGGCGAATATGTTTTAGTCGGCAGCAAAGCCGCCTATCTTGCTTACACAAAACTGATGCCCACTGCAAAAAAGGTGAAAAAGACCGTCTTTGCCGTTCTCAGAAAAGGCAGATAAAAACAATATCACCCCCACAAAAACGGAGGTTTTGCCATGGAAAATGCAACATTCAAAAACTTTGCGGTGCAACCCGAAAATCCGAATTGGGATATTTTCAGCGCGCGAAAAACGGCACTTTACAGCAAGGAAAACGACACGAGAAGCGTATTTGAACGCGACTACACCCGTATTTTGCACTCCCTCGCCTACCGCCGATTAAAGCACAAAACGCAGGTGTTTTTCAACATCAGCAATGACCACATCTGCACCCGCATGGAGCATGTATCTCATGTGGAAAGTGTTGCAACCACCATTTCAAAAGCCCTGGGGCTGAACACCGAACTCACCCGTGCCATTGCCATGGGACACGATCTCGGGCATGCCCCGTTCGGACATCAGGGCGAGCGCAAACTTGACAAAATCAGCCGTGCAAACTTAGGCACTTCCTTTTTCCATGAAAAAAACGGCCTGCGCTTTGCAGACCATATTGAACTGCTGGAAGACGATTACCGCTTCTGGCGGAATATGAACCTCACCTATGCCGTGCGTGACGGTATTATTTCACACTGCGGAGAGGTGGACGAAAACGGCATAAGACCCCGAGAAAACCTTATCGACCTGAACGATTTTACCGAAGTCGGACAATACCAGCCCGCCACGTGGGAAGGCTGTGTTGTCAAAATTTCAGATAAGATTGCATACCTTGGCAGAGATATAGAGGATGCTCTGCGGCTTCATTTTCTGGAGGAAGACGACCTTGCGGAACTCAGCGACCTTTGTAGGGTCAATTCCAGCAAAGCCATCAACACCACCGCCCTCATTCACGGCATGATTTATGATATCTGTCGCAATTCTTCCCCCGATGCAGGCATTGCATTGAGCGAAGACGGCGCACACCTGATGAACACGGTCAAAGCCTTCAACATCCGTGCCATCTATCGCAACAAAAAACTGGATCCGTTCATTAAATATTCCGACCTTGTCATTGAAGAAATCTTCAACTTGCTGGCAGACATATTTGACGGTGCGAATACCCTTTCTGCTTTGCAGAAAAAGGCACGTGAATATCCCGAAACCTGCGGAGCCTTCGCAAACTGGCTGACCAAATATTGCGTTCTTCCGCAGACCCTTTTTGACACTTCGTCGGAAAATACAGTCAAATGCGTAAACGAAAAAATTTACGGAAATCTTGACGATGAAAAAACTTACATACAGGCAATCATTGACTACATTTCGGGCATGACGGACACGTATGCCATCAAATGTTTCAACGAACTCATTACATATTAAAAAGGACTTATTATGGCAAGATTTGCAACCCTTTGTTCTTCAAGCAAAGGCAATTCAACCTATGTGGGCACGGCAGAACACGGCATTTTAGTGGATGCCGGCTCAAATGCAAAGCAACTTGAACTGAGCCTTGCGCAACTGCAACTCAATCCCACCAAAATAGATGCCATTTTTGTGACCCATGAGCACACCGACCATGTAAGCGGCATCCGTGTGTTTGCAAGCCGCTATGAAATTCCCGTGTATGCCTCCCCCGGCACTTTCAAAGCACTCACGGGCATGGGCATTTTAAACGGCAAATTCCCCGCTTATGAAATGACAAAGGATGTATGCATCGGAGATATCGGTGTAACGGCGTTCCGCACTTCGCACGATGCGAAAGAAAGCACGGGCTACACCATCGACCTTGGTGAACGCAGAGTCGGAATCTGCACCGATACAGGCATCATGACCAATGAAATTTTACGGCATTTGCAGGATTGTGACCTTGTACTGCTGGAATCCAACCACGATCCGGACATGCTCGAATTCGGACCGTATCCCCTGCCGTTAAGAAATCGTATCAAATCGAAATGGGGGCATCTTTCCAACAGCACCTGTGCCGAAACAGCGGTGGAGCTGTTAAACAATCTGCGTACACGACGATTTGTTTTAGGGCATTTAAGCCAGGAAAACAACACGCCCGACAAGGCTTATATTTGCACAAAAACGGCATTTGACAAACTGGGAGCCATTGAAAATCAGGACTACACTCTTTGCGTTGCCCCCGAAAAATGCTGTGAAAAATACATAATCTTCTGAGGTAAATATTTATGTTGCCTGTAACCATTCTGACAGTCGGCAGACTCAAGGACCGTTTTTTTGAAGACGCAAGCGCAGAATACATGAAATATTTAAAGCAGTTTTCCAAAACGGAAATTGTGGAAATTCCCGCCGCAACCTTGCCCGACAATCCTGCGCAGTCGCAGATTCAATCCGCCCTCGACAAGGAAGCCGACCTGCTGTTAAAACGCATTCCCGACAGTGCATTCGTAGCGGCGCTGTGCATTGAAGGCAAGCAGTTTTCGTCCGAAGACATGGCAGAGATGCTTAAAACCAATCAGCAGACGGGCAAGCCCGTATTCTTCATTATCGGCGGGTCTTACGGACTTTCGGATATGGTCAAAAAACGGGCAAACGTGCGCCTTTCCATGTCGAGAATGACTTTCCCCCACCGTCTGGCAAGAATCATGCTTTTAGAGCAGATTTACCGCGGCTTCACCATCAACGCAGGCAAGACATATCACAAATAAGAGCAGACAAAAACACCGCTGTGGAAAAAAATCCGCAACGGTGTTTTTATTTAGGTTTATTCTGTCGGCAATCCCACGGAATAACGAAGAATGTTACGGGCGATGTCTGCCGTCAATTCATAACTTTTACTCACATTGGCGGCATACAACTGATCTTTGCCTGCTTGTTCCAAACCAACAGCAAAACGCAGTGCAAGTCTTGCATCGGCGGCGGTAACAAGTCCATCGCTGTCGAGGTCATATTTCACAATCAGATGAAAGATGTTGAAAAATTGTCCGGGATGATTGATTTTGTATTCACAGCCGGTTGCAATTATGTCATCCTGCGCGAGTTTTTCTTCATCTGCATTAAAAATATCAACCATATCGGTCGGAGCGGTTGCAAGAAACTGTGCAACCGTCATATTTTCAGGCACCCACCAAACATTTGCGCCGTTTGTTTCCAATACGGCAGTCGGAGGAGCCGTTATTTGCTGATATGTTTCACAGGTCAAGGCATAAAAATTTTCAAAATCAAAATAGAATTTACCGTTTTCAACTTCGCCGTCGGCATCTTTCCACGAAACAAGTGTTATTTCAATATCCGTTTTGCCGTCGTTGATGACTTGCAGGCAGATTGGTTCAAAAGCAGACACTACGCCGCTTTCCGATGGCGTGCCGATGACCTGCAATTTTCCCGCTTCCGCAACGGTACAGTTTATGCTGTTTGTTTCGTCCTCAATCCAAAACGGATATTCCGGGGTATATGCAAGAACTTCGGGATTATAAGTAATCAGCAGTTCAAAGCTTTCAAACGAAGGGCACTTTTCAAGAGAGAGATGTGTGCAGATATACCGTTCGGGATCTTCAACATTTTCATAGTAGTCCATATATATTTTTTCCGTTTCGGCTTTCAATACAGGGACATTGATTTTATCAGAAACTTCAACACTGAAATTTTCCGTTTCGCCGCTGTCGGTATACAATTTAACTTCATCTATCGTTGCATGAAAATCAACAGTTTCATATGATAAAAAGATAAAAGAAGCATAATACTTGTCTTCAACAGCTTCTGCCTGCAATGTCAGTTGATAATTCCCTGTTTGTATTTTTTCTGCCATTGCCCGACAATTTGCATAATACTCTGCACTGTTCACAGGTTCATCTGTATCTTCTGCCAGATCATCCACAAAAAGATAGGATGGATTACTGATTGTTATTGTCATTTCACATTTCTCAAAATTGGGTGCATCGGATATGCTGACACCGAAAAACACCATATGTTGCGGTCCCTCCGGCTCGAAAAATCCTTCAAAACCTTGTATATTAACATTTACAAGCGGTTCGTCATTTGCCTTTGCTTCGATGCCCAAGCAAACCGCAGGCAATGAAAACAATAACACAATACTCAAAAGAAAGGAAATTATTTTTTTCATCCAAATACACACCTTTCATTGACATACAGATTGAAAAACAGAAGCAGTCTCAACAAAAATACCTTACCATGATAAGATTATCACTTTTTGCTTAAAAATATCTTAATTTATGTAAAATTTCTAGTGAAATTGCCTTTTGCATGCACAAAAAAAACCGCAATCTGTTGTCTGACTGCGGTTTTCGGTTATAAATATTTCAGTTTTATTGATTCTGCAGTGCTACCGTCGGTAATATGACCGTCAGAAACACGTACATAAAACAAGAAGCGTAGTGATTTTTCTTATTCAACATAATCACTGACGCACACAAGGCCGTTGAACACGCCGATGTATGCATTGCCGTTGGGGCCGATGGTGATGGGGCCGTAACTGTTGTTCCAGTTTCTGCCCAAGCCTGTAAATACACGGTACACGGTTTCGCCCGTTTCAAAGTCAACGGCGGTGAAATACCATGCAACATCGTTTTCGTCAATATCTTCATTCTGAATGCGGGTGTAAAGATACACAAGGCCGCTGCCGACAGACAGTTTCGGAACGACCGTTGCGGCGGCTTCGTCACTGTGCCATGCCACAAATGCATCGGTGCAATCGGCATTCATGTCGATACGGGTCACACCTGCGTGGCTCTGCGGATCGCTGACAAGGAAGCCTGCACCCGTTTCGGAATAGTTGTTTTCAACAATAAAACTTCTGCCATAGGCAATCAGGCTGTTTTCGCTGACGGAATAGCCCTCTTCAAACAGCGGAACATTAACTATTGTTTCACCCGTGATGCGGTCATAAACCACAAGGTTTACACGGCTGTCCGCATTGTCGGTGATGCCGCAGAGTTTGCGGACAGTGCCGTCGGTGCAAGGCACATCGAGCAAAGTCGGGGTTGTGCCGCTGCCCTGATTGATAGCACCCGGCTTGGGTTCGGTACCGCGGTCATATTCGGTTCTCCAAGTGTAAATCGGGTCACCGTTTTCGTCAATATCAAAACGATACATGGCGTGGTCGGAAACAATGTAAACACCGTCTTCGGCAACGGCAAGCGAGTTCTGAATTTCTTCGTTTTCAAGGCGCATCATGTGCACTTCTTCGGTGTCTTTTGCAATGAAACCAACATCGCCGGGACGGGTGATAAACCAAATATTGCCGTCATAATCGGGAATGGCATCGGTAATATATGCCCCTTCTTCAAGGTAGGGCATGAGGTCAAATTCCCATTCAATACCCCATTCGGGTGTGTCATCGGAATCGTCAATATAATAAATCTGCACAACATTGTCGGAATTACCGATGATAGGACGATCCCCTGCAAGCAGGTGGCAATAGGCACCGCCCGATGTGTCGGACGAAATCAGGCTGAAATCAAAGGTCTTGAAAAATTCCTTGGTGGATGCTCTTTGCGGAAGTGTGGTCTGTGCGAGCACCTCGAGGGTATCAGCATCAAGAAGCGACAGTTTAAAACCTGTCATATTGCCGCTGACGGTGATGATTCTGCCCTGGGAGTCAAACATCAGGGTTGCACAAAGACCGCCAAACAGATTCATGGAACGGGATGTGACAACGGGGTTGTAGCCGATGGGACCTGCATAGTTGTAAGTCCCCGTATTGTAAGAGTTGCCGTGCATGCCGTTTCTGCCTTCTTCTGCAAGAAACGGATGTTGCGGGATGATCTGCTTTTTCTGTGCTTTCGGAATGGCGGTTTCACCGTAGAAGGTCGGAATTTCATCTGAACCGATGGGCTTGTGGATTTCATCGCCTGCGGTAAACCAAGCGAGCACACCGCCGATGCCAAGCGCGATTACAAGAAGAATAACAATTGCAATAATACCTTTCTTTTTCATAATCCTCTTCCTTTTTCTTCTTTTTATACCGTAAAACGGCATAGGAGTATGATATCACAGTTTCCTCGCATTGTCAAACAAAAAAAGGGGTGCCGAAGCACCCCAAAGCGGTCGTATTTATTCTGCTTTCTGAATTGCAGAGAATTCTTCTTCGTCTTTTTTGCTGACATTGTAGATGAATTTCAGCGCAAAGAACGCAATCAAAGAGCCGATGGCAAGGAATGCAATGTAAAGGGTTTTGACCCCTTCGCCGAAGCCTTCGGGCTGCACGGCATTTTCGCCTTCCACAAAACCGATCATACCAAGACCGATCGACACAACCGCCTGTCCGATGCCCTGCGAAAGTTTGCGGAAGAAGGAATACAGTGCATACAGCGAACCTTCTTCGCTCTTGCCGGATTTTCTGTAACTGATTTCAATACAGTCGGCAACGATTGCCCAGACCGTGACTTGGAATGTGCAATTCCCCGCATTGATAGCCATAAGGGCAACAATGTACAGAATCATGCCCGTCATATCGGGAGTCATGGGAACAAACATGAACACAAGACCTGCAACGGCACTCACAAGCGTTGCGACGGTGCAGACGGTCTTTTTGCCGAACTTCTTGGTCAGTTTCCCGATGAACACCATGATAATGACCATCGGAACATAACTGCCGACCATGGCAAGTGAAATCTTGGACGGGTCTTTGAAGAAATACTGGAAGACCATGTTGTTCATGGACATGGTGGAGTTAAAAAGGGCTACCTGTGCAACGGTGGCAATGGTGGCTCCGACCATGGCGCGGTTGGTGAAGAAAGATTTAAAAGCCGAGAAGAATGCCTTTGCGCCCGTTGCATTCTCACTCGTTTCGGGACGCACAACACGTTCTTTGACAAGTTTTGTGGTTCCCCAAAGAACGAAGAACGCAATGATTGACAAAACAATGGCAACAGGAAGCAGTGTTTCTCCCTTGAGGTTCTGCACTTCTTCGCCTGCGGCATTGATGTCCTTGGAATAAACGATGTTCGGCAGGACGATCATGATAACCACTGCAGGCAGTGCTGCACCGATGGAACGGAAGGTAGACAGTGCGGTTCTTTCCTGCGGTTTGTCGGTAATCACAGAATGCAAAGAGCCGTAAGGGACGTTTACCATGGTGTAAGCCACCGACCACAGGCAGTAAGAAATCAGACACCATGCATATTTGGCGGCATACGGGAAGTTCTGCACGGGAGCAAAAATCATCACATTAAAAATAACAAGTGTGACACCGCCGAGGATAATCCACGGCATATACTTACTCTTTTTGCCGATGCGCTTGGTATCGACCATATTGCCGATGAGCACGTCATTAACAGCATCCCACAATTTGGAAATGAGGATAATGGCGGCATAGTCACCCGTGGAAATGCCGATGTATTGCAGATAGAACAACTGCATGAATGTGGACACAAGCTGGAAAGAGAATCCGCATCCCATATCACCCATGGCATAGCCCAGTTTATCGAGCATACCGAAAGGTCTTACACCGTTTGCGGAAACCGGTTTTTCTTTTTTCATAGTTCCGACTCCTTTTTCTTTTTCTGTTTGCACATTATTTTAATTATACTTGTTATTAAATATACTGTCAAGCATATTTGTCGATTTGGAAACAAACACATACAGTATTAAAATTTGCCGCAAAAAAAACCCACTGAAAATTCAGTGGGTTAAGGTGACAAAATTGCCTTATGCTTCGTAGACGCTGACCTTTTTGCGGTCTTTGCCGTAACGCTCGAACTTGACTTTACCGTCGATCAGAGCATACAGAGTGTCATCGGAGCCGATGCCGACATTATTGCCGGGATGGATATGCGTACCGCGCTGACGGACGAGGATGGTGCCGGCAAGAACTGCCTGACCGTCGCTTCTCTTCGCGCCGAGTCTCTTGGATTCGGAATCACGACCGTTACGGGTGGAGCCCATTCCCTTTTTATGAGCAAAAAGCTGAATGTTAACCTTAAGCATTGTTATACCTCCGTAGTTATTTTGATAGCAGTGGGATACTCTTCGCAAAGCTGTTCCATGTGAAGACGGAAGCCTTCGAGAATAACCCTTGCACTGTCGCCACCGTCCAAAACGGTGCAGTGCAGAAAACCGTCTTTTACTTCGATTTCCGTTTTTGCATTCACAATTTCGGTCAGTGTGTTGACCGTCATGTATGCCGCTGAGGAAACCGCCGCGCAGACGATGTCCGATCCTCTTGCTGCCGTGCCGGAATGACCCTTTACGGTAAAACCGGTTAATCGGTTTTCATGAAGTCGGAAAACGGTGCGGATCATTATGCGTTGATCGCAGTGATTTCAATCTTGGTGTAGGGCTGTCTGTGGCCAAGCTTTCTTTTTTCATTCTTCTTGGGCTTGTAGGTCATAACGGTAACTTTCTTCTGTTTGCCGTTCTTGAGAGCCTTTGCAGCTACGGTTGCACCTTCAACATAGGGAGCACCGACCTTGATGCCGTCTTCGGAACCAACAGCAATAACCGTTTCAAAAGTGATTGCTTCCTCAGCCTCAACGTTAAGCTTTTCGATGTAGACGACGTCGCCTGCTTCGACTTTGTACTGCTTACCGCCGGTTTCAATAATTGCGTACATGCTTTTTTTCTCCTTTACAAGACTCGCTACGGCGGGCGGGCAAAAACCACTTGTGCATTCTTTGCAGAATACGCCCTTGATATGCGGCATGAAGAATTTTATCATAAGACAGGCTCTTTGTCAATATATTTTTTCTTTTTAAATTAACTTTTTTACACAAGTGCGTACTTGCATTTTTGTGCATCTTGCTGTAATATAATATGTAATAAAAGAATTATCCATTAAGGAGGATGCACCATGGCATTCAAAGAAATAAATCCGTTGGATTTTACCGCAAAACCCTTCTCTGACCTTGCCAAAAACTGGGCCCTGCTGTCGGCAGGCAAGGAAGATAAATTCAATTCCATGACCGTCAGTTGGGGGGCTGTGGGTGAACTCTGGGGCAAGCACGTGGTTTTCGTTTTTGTCCGTCCGCAGAGATACACCTATGAATTCTGCGAAAACAATGACTATATGACCTTGAGCATCATGCCCGACGGTTATCAGAAACAACTCGGTGTGTTCGGCAGAAAAAGCGGCAGAGATTGCGACAAATATGCCGAAACAGGCCTCACCCCCGCTTTTACGGAACATTCCGCATATTGCGAAGAAGCACAGAGTGTGTTTGAGATGAAAAAGGTAGCGGCTTTCGATTTTGATCCCGAAACATTCATTGACAAGAGCATTGTGCCTGATTGCTACCCCAACAACGATTTCCACCGCGTGTATGTTGGTGAAATCACCCGTCTGCTTGTGAAAGAATAAGCCATGACGGACGTTAAAAGATGGATGTCGGCATTGCCCGACACAACACCGATTTCAAAAATCAACATTCCCGGCACACACAACTCTGCAAGCCGTTTTGTGTCGGCTTCGTGGATCACCAAATGCCAGCACACAGACATTTCCCGCCAACTCAACATGGGCGTGCGACTGCTTGACATCCGCATGAAACTGAAAAATAACACCTTTGTGGTGGTGCATGCCATCATTGACTGCCGCAAAAAGAGATTCCCGTTTTCCGAAAAAATCTCATTCACGGACGTGCTGAACGATTGCCTTGCTTTCCTCGATAAAAATCCGTCTGAAACAATTCTCGTCAGTGTGAAAGAAGACGACGGACACAACGGTGATGTGTTTTATGAGAAGTTTTATGAGCAGTTCATAGACGGACACAAAGACCGTTGGTTTCTTGAAAACCGTTTTCCGACATTAGGAGAATGCAGAGGAAAACTCGTTTTACTTCGCCGTTGCGGATTGGGCAATTTCGGCAAAGACACTGACACGGGACTTGACCTTTCGCATTGGCCCGACCAGGGCAACAGAGAGAGCAGTGAACCGAAAATCTGCGACATGCACAACGGACAGACACAAATCATCATTCAGGACCGTTATGCGCATTACCAAAAGGAAAAATGGCTTCACTGCATTATCCCTGCCTTGGAAAATGCAAAGCCCGATGCAAACACAGCTTACCTGCATGCCACAAGCACCGCAGGGGGACTGCTCCCCTTTATGTCTTCAAGATACATCAACCGCCGACTGTTACCGTATTTAAAAGAAAACAAAAAAGTGTACGGTTGGTTCATGGCGGATTTTATCACCCCGCAGATTTGTGAAGCAATTATCAAGCAAAACAATTAAAATTGACCAAACGGCAGAGAGCACACAACACTCTCTGCCGTTTTGCTTTTATTTTTTCTTCAACAAATTTTCCGCTTCCTGCTGTGCCATCTCCGCTTCCACATCAAAACCGCGGCTTTGCAGAATTTGTGCAATTTCTATATATTCATTTGCGGCTTTTTCGATTTCACCAAGATCTTCATAAAGACAGGCTTTGCAGTATTTTTCATCACAGAAAAACGTTCCGAGTTGACCTGCTTTATCATAATACCGCATAGCTTCGTCGTACTTTTTCAACTTGGCGCAAATATCCCCGCCTAAAATATACAAGATCCAATCTTCAGCAAACAACGACACCGCTTCAGAGAAACAGTCATACGCATCCGCATACAATTCGCCATATATCAGCGTTTCCATATACAACTGCCATGCACGGGGATCATTTTTATTTTTTTGCAGATATTCATCCTGCATGGCAATGATCTCATCTCCTTTGCCGATTGCAAAATAAAGAGAAATGCGACAAGAACACGCACGGTAATAAGAGTGCAAGTCATCCCCCGGACCGTTTTCAACAATGCGGTCAAACCATTCCATTGCTTTTTCTTTGCAGTCCTTGAGCATAAAATAATAAAGCATTGCCACATTCCATTCATCGGCAACGGACAGTTCTTTTTCATGCATCATCTTTTTAAACTCGCCCAGTGCCTGCAGAAAATCGACAGGATCTCTTGTTTTTTCATACACGGCGGCAAGACGCTGTGCATAATTATCATACGCAACGGTATTCTTTTTGTAAAAATCGTCCACCGTCACGCCGTACAATTTTGCAAGCAAAGGCAGAGTCAACACATCGGGCAAGGTTGTACCGCATTCCCAACGCGACACCGTTTGCGGATTGACTGCCAACCTTTCTGCAACCTGTTCTTGTGTCATATTTTTGGATATACGGAATTTCTTTAAATTTTCACACAACATCTTTTGCATTCAAAAAAACCTCTTTTCATAAATATCGGAAGCCTTCCATGCTTTGAGTATAGCACGGAAGGCTTTCATTTTTAAGGTCTTATTTTATGTACAGACTCTCTTTTTCTGTTTACTTCTTGAAAAGAGAATTAAAACAGTTAGCCGTGGAGTTAACGGTTTCGTTGACACTTGCCATGAAACGGGTGAAGAAGTTTTCAAGTTCAGACGGAGTCATATCTTCAATCACACCTGCAAACACAAGTTCGACGCGAAGATTTTCAACCGCTTCGTTCCATTCAGCCGTGACAACAACTGTTTTGTTCAGCTGACGGTTGACTTCCTTGAGCGCATCTTCAATGGCAGCGGTCTGTGCAATGCCGACATTGGACTTATCTGCTTCTTCCCAAGCGGCAAGATACAGGTTAACGGTATCAGTGAGTCTGCCTTCATTGAACTGCGGATAAACATCGGGACGGGAATAAACATCATTGATGTTTTCGTCGCACATGATGTCAAATGCAAGTTTCAGAGCCACATCATTGAACGGCAGTTTTTCGTGTGCCTGATTCTTGATGTACCATGTTCTGCAAGGCAGCAGACCTGCGGTTGCATCGGCATTTCTGTCGGGAGAAATGTGGTTGTGGGTCGGGTCGGAGCAATAGGTGCCTGCGGCAACATAATCTTCGGGGAAGGCTTCACCGGGGGCTGCAAAAGCGGCACCCATGGATGCACTTGTTGCATGGACGATACCGTCGCCGTTGGTGGTGTCATATTCTGCGCAAAGCGGGAACATGGTACCGCCGTAGCAGACGATGTCGAACACTTTGCAGCCTGTTGCCTGCAATTTGGCAAGATTGTCTGCAAAGTTTGCACGGGCCTTGTCATAGGCATCGACTTTTTCGAGAATTTCGGGATATTCGCCGCTTTCAAGCCATTTTGCTCTGCCTTCTTCATAATATTCGGCAGGACACAGTGCCCACAGAATGGTGGTGGGAACGATGGCGGTTTCCACAAGGCTTTCGGCAAGGCCGCCGAGTGCGGATTTAAGCACATCGGTCGGCAGAATGCGAAGAACGATATTCAGCAGATAAGACAGCCAGCCGTCGCCAAGCAGAGAAACAAGGAATTTGTTATAGAGCATATCATCATCATTGAGGATGCTCAGGTTGCCGACAATCAGGTCGCCGATAATGGTCGAGCCGTTGAGTGCGGGAATAACAAAGACCATGCGTTCAATGAGTTCATAATCTTCGGGATATCTGTCAAGATAATTGACCGCAATGGTACCGCCGAGGCTGATCGGGCAGATACGGACGGTATCCGAACCGGTCTGCGGCAGAACCACATCGTGGATATAGTGATTCAATTTTTCGGTTTCATACTGCACATCGCCGATGGAATCATAGCCGAAATAGTAAATATTTTCCTCACCGATGATCTCGGCAAGTCCCTGTAAAGGAAGCAGATTATAATAATATGCCTTGAGTTCTTCGGTCATTTCGCTCATGGGATATTCATAGCAGGGCACATCCACGGGAGTGAGATAATTACCTTTGTTGTCCTTATGAATCGCATAAAGGGCTTCATAAGTTCCCTTTTTCATGGCTTCCGTCAATCCCATATCGCGGCGGAACAGAATGGACATGAGCATTTCGGGCAGTGCTTCTTTCACAAGAGCCATGACATCGATTTCAAGCGGCCAGCCGTTGATGTAACCGCCCTTGCCGTCTTCTTTCCATGTGCCGTCTTCGTTGAGCACATAGGTGTCGTTCTGACTCATGCCGTGCACAATAACAACGGGTGTGTCGGTGTTGTAGGCAGGCTTGTAAGTTGCGGCGGAAGTCGGAATACAGAATGCCGACAAAACCATAGCCGCACACAGAACAATGCTTACGATTCTTTTGAGTTTCATAGTTTCCCTCTCCTTTTTTGCACTTTATTACAATGCACTATTGAATTATAGCAAACTCCGACACGGAAAACAATAGCAGAATTGTAAATAATTTAAAATAATTTACAACACGAAAAAAATGAGACCCGCTTATAAAAAGCAGGTCTCGGATTTTTTAATAGTGTGCCACGCCGCATTCGCAAACGGGATTCATGCCGAACAGTTTCCAGAAGAACTGCACGATTTTCCAGATGAAGCCGATAAATCCGTCCTTATGGCAAAGGTGATCGCAATTTTTAACGGTATTCCCCGTGGCTGGAATAACTTTACCCTTAGAAATTTCCGTTCCGCAAACAGAACAGACAACATCCCCCGTGTAACCGTCTTCGGTGGCAGTAGCCGCCTTTTGGTTGACGGTTACTTTGCTATGCTCAAGTTTTGCAATTTCGGTCTGTGCAAGGGTGATTTCACCGCAGAGTGTGCACTTCTTGCCATCCGTCAAGCCCGTTGCGGTGCAGGTTGCCGCCTTACCGGGGATGACTTCTTCAGTGTGACCGAGGGCATTTGAATAATCCCCGACATAACTGTCACCGCATTCGCAGGTGTAAGTGGTGTAGCCCTGTGCAGTGCAGGTGGGAGCAGTTATAACCGTCGAGTAGGAATGCGCCTCACTCTTTGCAATGGATTGTGTATAACTGTCACCACACAAACACGTAAATGTTTCTTCACCAACGGTCAGATGTGTAGCAGGAATGGTAATTGCAGATTGATAATCGTGTCCGCTTGCATCCACATAATCAGCAACATAAAAATCTTCACATTCGCAGGTGTAAGTAGTAAAGCCCTGTTGCGTGCAGGTTGCAGGTGTTGCTGTACCGATATAACGATGATAATGCGGAGGCTCCTGTCCGAAAATAAGCACATCATAATCGCTTATACTTTCATCAATATAATATTCAAATGTCAATTCTTCTGCTTCAGCAGTTTTCTGATCAATAAACAGAAGATTAACCGGTACAATCAGCTCTTCTGCATTTTCGTCCCTGACCGCAACAATGATGTACTCATATCCAACAACAGCATCTGTTATTGTTTCAGTCAGTGCTGATGTTTCCGAATATGTTGCCGCATTGTCATCAATCTCAAAGTTCGCTACAAGTGGTTCTGTTGATTTGCTTGAATATACAATCGTTGCTTCAGTTAACACATCATTAGTACTTAGTTCAATTTTTTTCCATTGTGAAGCGGTTCCGCCATAATATACTGTTGATAAATTATCACAGAAACCGAATGCAGCATGCTCAATTGTTGTAACACTGCTAGGTATCGTAATACTTTTAAGTTGTGAACAAAAACGAAATGCACCCTGACCAATTATTGTTACCTTATTGGGGATTGTTACACTTGTCAGATTTGAGCAACGCTCGAATGTACTTTGCCTGATTGCTGTTACATTACTTGATATCTTTACACTTGTCAGATTTGAACAATCCTCGAATGCAGATCCACCAATTGATGTTACACTATTCGGAATAGTGATATTCTTCAAACCTGAACAACCATAGAATGCATATGAATCAATTGTTGTTACACTACTTGGAATAGCGATACTTGTCAAACCTGAACAACCATAGAATGCATATAAACCAATTGTTGTTAACTTACTTGGCATTGTTATACTTGTCAAATTTGAACAACCATAGAACGCACCATCACTAATTGATGTTACACTATTCGGTATTGTATAAGATGTGTTGTTCCTGCTTGCAGCATCATAAATCAATTCAGTTTTATCCTTACTATATAAAACACCATCAGCTACACACAAATATGGATTGCTTGTTGACACTGTTAATTTAGCAGCACAATTTATAAATGACATTCCGGTAACATTCTTCAGCCCCTTGCCTATAATAATAGTTTTTAAGTTTTTACATCCTATAAACACGCTTCTCCCAAGAAAGTTTACTCCATTCGGAATTGTAATTTTGGAAAGAGATTCACATCCGGCAAAGGCACGCATTCCGATACTGGTTACACTATTTGGGATTGTTATGTCGGTAAGATTCAGACAATTGAGGAATACCCCGGCTCCAATACCGGTTATGCCATCACGGATTGTTATTTTTTTTATAAAAGTATCATAATCATGCATCCAAGGGGCCTGTGAGAGCAACCCTAACAGATCTCCCGGCAGGTCCCCCTCACCTTCAATCACAAGACTACCGTCCGTGTACAGTGTCCACAGAATTCTGTCTTCCCATATGCCACTTTCCACAATATTTGAATTGCCACTTTCGCTTGTAATTTTCTTCACATAAATTTTTACGACGACCGGAGCAGAATTAACTGCAAATGTTATGGGATTATTTTTATTTTTAGACTTATCAAGAATATAATTCGAACTCCTGACAAAAACTGAATGTGTTCCGGTGTTATTATAACGAATTACTTCACCGTTGCTTTCCGTACTGAAAGTTCCGGAATCATCTACCAATTCAACACCCGAAACTGGATTACCATTTTCATCCAATACCTTGAATGTTGTTTTATATTGTGCATGCGGGCATGGTGTCAACCCAAAACTAACAATTTCCCCTACATCATTGATCTGTACATAAAAGTCACATAATTTGACAGAGTTTAATGTATAACTCAGCTTCATTATTTTTTTTCTGTGCTTTTCAAGTAACCCGAAATTAACATTAAATTCCAAGCTGTTTGAAAGGGTCACATCACCATCAAAGCAGAGAAAACATCGGTGTATTTCATCAGGATATGGAGAAGCTTGATTACCGGACTCTGCCTCCATTATTTTAGCAACGCCCGTTATTTTAAAAGCAACATTATAACTGCCATCAATTCCAAACACCCGCAAAACTCGGATTCCTAAAGTAACCGAAGGAATAATACTGAAAGAAACCTCACCTTCAATCGCCGCCTTCAGTTTAAATTCACCCTTTTTGGATAAATCCTCATCGGGGCGGCCTGCAATCTTTTTAGCACCAAAGGTAATAGAATATTCAAAACTGCCTTTTGCCGTCACTTTTGATTCAAATTCAATCGCAATTCGCATTAAAAAAGTAGCTTCTATACCGGTCATTATCGGGATGTACCCTTGACATAAGATAATGGGTTCAAATGTTTTCTTTCCGCCGATTTCTATTTCCACGGCACCTTCAGCAACCAAGTCAAGTTTACTTGTGATTTCATAATAATCTTCACCGAAGAGTTTAAAATCATAGTAAAACTGCAAAGTTGTTGTTACGTTTACGGTTCCGCTGAATTCAAGTGTTTCATGTGGCAATAAATCAAATTCTGTTGCAAACTTTAAAGAAATAGAAGATGATGACTGTTCGAAATCCCCTGCTTCATCATCAAATCCGCGAGACATTGCATAAGTCTGCGGAACATCATTCTGTAATTCAGTTGTATCAATTTTAATATAACTGAAAAATTCGCTGATTTCATAGTCATCTGAAGTTGTAATTGTTACCGTTCCCTTGTTATTCTCTATTGTACCGATTTTGGTGAGTATGTAATCCTCAAGGCCATCACCATATTCGAAATAGAAAATATCGCCGGCAACAAGAGATGTTATTTCTTCTGTTGCATTTTCGAAGACATAAACGCCATTTTCAAAATCGTTTACCACAAGCACATTGACTGCTGTTGATTGTTCAACAACAACAGCTTCTTCTGCAACAACAGCAAAGTTTGTTTCTTCACTTTCGTCAAGATTCACAATTACTTCTTCTTCAAAATCTTCTGTTGTCTTTGCTAAAAATTCCTGAAATGCTACTGTATATTTTTTGGATTCAAAGTTTTTACATACCGGTTTGTTTTCTGCGTCAACAAGAAAAGCCTTAATCACAAAAAATTCAGTCAAAATGGGATCATCAAAAATAATATCAGCAGTTGTTGTTTCTGATGATACTGCAGTCATTGCCGAAGTCAGCATTTCTCCGGTTACTTCATCATAAACAGCCATAACAAGAGTTGCATTATCGGGAGCAGATACAATTGCCGTCGCATATGCAGGTTCAACAACAGTAACATCCTGAATGTAATAGTTGTTTTCAGCCGTACTTGCAACACCACTATCATCCATTGCATCACTGATAATCTGTCCGAGAACACTTGTTGCTTGATAGTCAACATCCTGTTCAGTTGGAGTTGCTGAAAAATCTTCTTCTGATGCAAAAGCAGAGAATGGCACCGCCGTGAGCATCAAAACGACTGCCAACAGCGTGCAAAGTGATTTTTTGATTACTTGTTTCATTTTTCTACCTCCAAAATAGTAAAGTGTAACAGATTGTTATATTTTCAAATATAACAATCTGTTACACTTTTGTCAAGACTATTTGATGAAAGCGGGGCGAGAAAATGAAGATGATCGGTCTGCGGGAAATCCGCAAAGCAAAGGGCTACAGCCAGTTGAAAGTTGCCATGGATCTGTCCATCAGCCGAGAAGCCCTCTCCTACTACGAAAACGGCCTGCGCAGCCCCGACATTGCAATGTTATTGAAATTCTCTGATTACTTTGATGTTTCCATTGATTACCTCATAAAAGGGGAAGAATTTCACCCCGCAAATTAAAAATCTCCGTTCACGGTAGACCCGAAACGGAGATTTTTTATAAACAGAACTGAATTCCACCCGAAAGAATGAAAAAAACACCCTTGCAGGGTGTTGACAGAATAAAAACAAATTGGTATAATATAAGTGAACAAGGCAGACCGATAGACGGTCAGCCTTCCGAAAGTTTAGTTAAAGAAATAACTGCCCGATCTTGGAAGGATGGGGGCGGTTATTTCTTTTTTCTGTCGAACATGTATTTAAACACTTCAAACAAAAGAGCAATCAGTGCAATGATAAAACTTAACAACAAGTAAAGTTCCTCATGGGTCACCATTGACATCCCCTCCTTTCCGGAGGGAAAAGACACCCTCCGAATATCGGAAGGTAACCGCCTACCGTTCAAGGTCTGCCTTATCCGAATAGCATTATAACATATTTCGACACTATTTTCAAGACAAAATCGACATTCTTGCTATAATTCTATTATATCTCAATTTTAATCGTTTTGATCTCCCACGGGCGGAAGGTGAGATTCTTGCCATCAGAGGGGGATTTTTCGTTGCCCAAAAGGTCGGTTTCGGCGGTCACCTTGCCGACGGTCGGGATGTAATCGGCGGTGGCGGGGTGGTCTGCAAAATTGCAGAATCTTGCAAGCAGATGACCGTTTTCGGGATACAGGGCGGTCAGCACAACAGAGTTGTCGGGGTCTGTGAAATCGGCAAGTGTAAAAGCGGTTATATCGCCGTCCCCCTTTGCAAGAGTCGTGACAACAGGCGGGTAGTTATAAAGCATGGACTGCTTGTGGATTTCGGTTTCGGTCGTATCTGCTTTGAACGGAAGAAGTGCAAATTCATCCTCAAAAACGCCGTCGAGCATTTTGGTGCCGCACAGATAAAGATTTGCATACATAAGCGGAATGTGCAGCTTATTGCCGCTGACGGCACTGCCCATGCAGCCCTTGTTGAACACGGCCATTCCCTTTTGAGCATCCCGCAATGTAACCCAATATGTACCCGACATATAGGTTGTCCCGGCAAACGATTCTTCGGCAGAAACGGGGGTATCAACAAGAATAAGGTCATCGGGATACCAATAGGCTTCGGGCTTGCGAAGCTGGCCGTCCCATTCGGCAAAGCCAAACGGCACATCGCGGAACATTCTGCGGTCGTTATTAAGATTGAGGTCTGCAACAAAGCAGAGCTTGTCTTCATGGTGGTGACCGTTCACGGTCAGCGAAGCGGGTCTTCCCTGCGTGATGCCGTCCTGCCCGACCTTATTGCCGTGGATTTCAAATGTTGTTTTGCAGTCAATGCGGGCACTGTTGCCACAATAACGCATTTCAAAACGGAACTTCACCGCACCGATGTTGCCTTCTTGCACACAAACGGCAGAGTGTGCCGTGGTTTTGACCGTCCATGTGCCGATACTGCGGCAATCTTCACCGTCCACCCACGCGGTCAGCAAAGCACCGTTTTCATTGCCGAACAACAGGGTGTCGGTTTTTCGGTCCCAAAGCCCGACAATTCCGTTTTCATTCAGACGGACTTTGTAAACAGGGGTCAGCAGCTCGCCGTCTTTTTCATTATATGTAAAATCGGATGTGGTTTCGTTTTCGGTTTCTTGCAGAGCAAAACTCTTTGCCGTCAGCGGCGGCAAAGTGATGTGCACAAGGGTATCATTTTTGCCGTCACAAGGAATCTGCACCCATGTATCTGCCGCGAAAGAGTGCGGATTGACGGCTAACACAGAAGCATTGTCCTTGTGTGCAAAGTGTTTTGCAAGATCGGCAAGCGATTTTGCAATAACGGAATCGGAATGCTGCAAGGAAGACGGAATAAACCGTCTTGACAAATCGAGCAAACCGCAGATGGTGACATCGTGATGCTGTGCGGCAAGGATGTATTTCCATGCTTCTTCACTGTCTTTCTGATGCGATTCCCCGCCGAGCAGAACGGAAAATGCGTTGAGTTTTTCGCCTTGCAGGGCATTGACTTCGCCCTGTCGGCAACCGTTGAAAATTTCATTGCCGCAATAACCCCACGGCATCTGGGTGTGGAAATCATTGTCGGTCATTTCTAAGATTTCGATTGCTTCGCCGTAAAGTGCAGGCAGGTCTTCAAGAAGAACATATTCGCAGTCTTCTTTGTTTTGCGTATAACGGCTGATTTCTTCAATATCCTGCGTCAGATCGTCATAACGCGAGCACAGCAAGGGGGTGTGTTTTTGGAATCTGCCCTGAAAATCTTCAATTTCATAGCCTGCATTGCGCGGCCAACGGGACAAAATCCAGTTATCGAGCGTTGTGCAGTTGAAGCCTCTTCCCTGCTTGTGATAGGTCGGCACGGACGGCATTTCGGTACCGTCTTTGCCGATCCATTTGCCCCACGGCACATCGAATGTTTTGGTATAACCGTAGCCCATAACATGGGAACGCAGAATCGCTGCCGTATAGCCGACACCGGCAATCAACTGGGGAATCTGCCCGTGCAAGGCAAATTCGGAAATGCAGTAAACGGACGGCTCCACACCGAAATAATCCTTATTGGCACGCACACTGTAAGTCAGTTGCCGCACATTGGATTCTTCGGAAATAAACATCGACAGCGGCTGGCCGTAGGTGGTAGCCCCCAGCCCGCATCTGTCGGGATATTTTTTGAGCAATTCGCCGATCATTTCCACCACTTCGGGGTCGCATCGGTTGAATTCATCAAAGGCAAACGATTCGTAATCAAGTCCGATTTTCAGTTTCGGAAATTCCTGCAACCATTGGTCAAGTTTTTTAAGACGGGGTTTGACTTCGTCTTTCCAAAGAACATAGCCGCCGTGGTCATAGGTCAGAATATAAAGGGGTTGTTGGTTCACTTCTCTCTCTCCTTTTTCAAAAAAAAGGATGCAAAAAACAAGTTTTTCACATCCCGTTTATTACATCAGCAAGATCCGCTTCGTAATCCTTATCGATCAGCACAACATCCGCATGCTGTGCTTGCGCAAGTTGCAGAACTTTTGCATTGCCGCGCAGGACACTTTGCAAGGAGCAAGCTGAATCGTCAAGACGTTGCTCGATGACATTCGCATACTGCTTAATGTCGTCAAAATGATTACGGATATAATTTTCACTCATCACAAGACAAATAAAGCGGATTTCCTTGCGGTATTCGTCCGTAAAATCATTTTCCCAATCAAAAGGAATATAACAGCCTTCGACAATCAGATTCTGTTTATTTTCGATTGCGGTTTTGATCATTTCACGCACAATCGGCCACAAGTAAGCCGTCAATTCCTCGTCGGAACTCAATGGGGTGAGATGCGTATTTCCGCTTCGGATCAGTCCCATTTTCAGATGATCTTCGGACAGATACGGATAGTTATATTTTTTGAGCAATTTCTGTGCAAGCGTTGTCTTGCCGACATGCGATGCACCGGTAATCAGAATAATCATAACTTAATCTTCGTCAGCGAATGCTGTTTCTGCCAATTCGACATATTCTTTCAATTTTTTCTGCAACAATTTCTTATCAATCAGTTTCAGATTGTATTCAGAAACCATTGTCGGAGACAAACTGCGACTTAATGCGAATTCAACAACTTCATCATCTTTACTTGCGCAGAGAATAACTCCTACGCTCGGATTTTCGTTTTCCTTTTTCACTTCACGGTCAAGCGCTTCAAGATACAAATTGATTTTTCCCACATATTCAGGTTTGAACTCACCGATTTTCAATTCAAAGGCAACAAGACAGGAAAGCCCTCTGTGGTAGAACAATAAATCAATATAGTAATCATGTTGCCCGACCTGAACACGGTACTCTTCACCGACAAAGGTAAAATCTTTACCGATTTCAAAAATAAAGTTTTTGAGATTTTTTATAATAGACTTTTGCAGATCACGCTCCGAAACAACATCCGGCACATCAAGAAAATCAAGCATAATTGTCAAGAAAAACATTTCCCGTTGCCTTTTTTGCTTCTTCTATGGCAGGTGTCAGCGGCTTTTTCGACAGCATATACCGTTCATAATACCCGCTGTCAATCTGCCGAGCGAGTTCTCTTTTGGAAAGATGATCTCTGATACACATATTCATATAAAAAACACGTTCATCAGTTGATTTACACGCAGACATAAGTTTCAGATGGTTCGTCCAACTCAATTGTGTCACCAGTGGTGACACAATTTCATTATCCTTATAAAGTTCATAAAACTGCTTCATTCTGTAAAGACCGCGGCGATTGAATCCTTTCAGCTCCGGATAATTCGCAGCAAAGAAGTCTGCAAGTTTTTGCACAAATGCATCTCCGTATTCGGCATTTTCAGACTGCCTGCTGATATATTCGCCAATTTCACGATACATCAGAATCAGTTCCTCATTTACTCTGCGATACGCACGCTCTTTTGCCGATTCGATAATGTCAACAATTTTTTCAAACTGCTCACCGTATGGTATTACATCACGCATATTACAGATCCTTTCCGAATAACTGATTCTTTTTTTAATTTTGTTTTATCAAAAGACAAACCGTCTCGACTGTTGTTTCACTGTCCCAACGGATATGTGTCACATTCTCATCCCCGTCATAAAAGACGGGGAATTTGAAATTGATACACTTTAACAGTCTGCCGTTGGGCTGTTCTTCTTTGAATATCTCAACGCTTTCGATAAAGGTATTGAGAAACTTCTTTTTCTCAGCGTCGGTAAACTCTTTGTACATTGTACCATAATAATGCAGAAAAAGATAGACATTTTCACCTGATATTTTTTCTTCTTTAATATTTGCTATGCGAGCTTGTAATTCTGTTATTTGTTCTTCTACAACCTCTATTTCATCATAGAAATCATAAAGTCTGTTTTGCATATCCTGATACTTCTTATCGTAATGCCTGTCTGTAACATCAAGGGTATCTATTTGAGATGCAAGCTTTCTTTTTGACATAACAAGCTGATTGAGTTGCTTTTTGAATACTGCAAGCTCTTCTTCAAGACCCTCTGTGTTTACTCTTGTGTTTATCTTTTCACACAAGGCCTTTTCAAACTCTAGGTTAGATACAAGTCTTTCAATTACTTCTTCGACTGCACCGTTAACAACAGTCTGATTCCATTGTCTGTGATAATCACACTTGTGCCCATCAACCTTCATACGATGCTTACACGCATAATAAAAGTGGTCTTTGTAGATTGTACCGTCAGGCTTTTTCTTACGGTTTATGTTACCGTACATTGCCGCACCGCAAACAGGACAGCGAAGCAATCCTGATAATAAATGCTCATGTTCAAGATTATAAATCTTCTCCCGTTTAACACCTAACTTTTTACGCTTCTGTTGAGCCAACTCCCAATCTTCAACAGATACAATAGCCTCATGAATGCCGTCATAAACAGGATAGGTATCCTGCTTGACTATATGATATTCATTTCGGGTGCCGTTAATCTTTTCTGTTTTTCGTCTGCCAAAAGCTATCTTTCCGCAATAGACGGGATTCTGTATAACCAGCTTTATGAAATGTGCAGAAAAGGTATTTAATGTACCATTTTGTCTTGGCTTTTTAGCAATGCCATGTTGGTTGAGATATTTAGCAATACCATTTGCACCCATATTTGTATTTATATATTTATCAAATATAATGCGTATAGTTTCAGCCTCATCCTCGGCTATCTTCAGTTCACCTTTTTCAAGATAATATCCGTAAGGTGCAAAACCACCGTTCCATTTGCCTTCTCTTGCTTTTTGTTTTCTGCCTTCCATTGTCTGAACAAGAATGTTTTCTCGCTCAATTTCGGCAACGGCAGATAAAACAGAAATCATCAGCTTACCGCTGTCCTTTGAACTGTCTATACCATCCTCAACGCAAATAAGGTTTGCACCGTAATCCTGCATAATCTGTAAGGATGAAAGTACATCTGCAGCATTTCTGCCGAAACGGGACAGCTTAAATACAAGTACAAAATCTATACTATCCTTACCGCTTGCAATATCATCAAGCATTCTTTGAAAATCAGGTCTGCCACCGATATTTTTACCTGATTTACCTTCATCACTGTATTCGCCTGCAATATGCATTTCCTGATACTCGGCATATTTACGGAGCTTTTACCAAGACCGGATACAACGCCTCCCGTAACAAATATATATTTCGTCATAAAACTCACTCCCACTCCACAGTTGCCGGCGGTTTCGAGGTAATATCATAAACCACTCTTGTGATGCCCTTGATTTCATTCGTAATGCGGCTACTGGTTTTTTCAAGCACCTCGTAAGGCAGTCTGGTCCATTCTGCCGTCATAAAATCATCGGTTGTAACGGCTCTGAGTGCTGCGGTATAACCATAGGTTCGGGCATCACCCATAACACCGACTGAACGAAGGTCTGTCAGTACTGCAAAATACTGATTGGTACAGCTTTCAAGTCCTGCACCTGCGATTTCCTCACGGAAGATCGCATCAGCTTCCCGTAGCAATTCCAGTTTTTCTTTTGTGATTTCACCGATCACACGCACGGCAAGTCCCGGACCGGGAAATGGCTGACGCCATACAAGCTCGTGTGGAATACCAAGCTGCGTCCCGGTTTCCCGTACTTCATCTTTGAACAAATCTCTGAGAGGCTCTACGATCTCATCAAAGGCTATCACATCAGGAAGTCCTCCCACATTATGGTGGCTTTTGATGACAGCCGAATCTCCTTTGCCGCTCTCAATCACATCAGGATAGATGGTACCCTGAACTAAAACATCCATTTTGCCGAGTTTCTTTGCTACATCTTCAAACACACGGATAAACTCTTCGCCGATGATTTTTCGCTTTTGCTCAGGCTCGGTAACGCCTTTGAGTTTATCAAGAAATCTGTCCTCGGCATTGACCCTTATCAAATTGATTCCGAACTGCTTGCCAAAGGTGTTTTCTACAAAATCGCCCTCATCTTTTCTGAGCAGTCCGTGATCCACGAAAACACAAGTCAGATTATTGCCAATCGCCTTATGCAATAAAACCGCAGCAACCGATGAATCCACACCACCCGAAAGTGCAAGAAGCACCTTTTTGCCGGCAAGTGAAGTTCTATACTTTTTCACGGCGGTTTCAACGAAGTTCTCCATTTTCCAGTCTGCCTTGCAACCGCAGACTAAAAAAATGAAATTGTGAAGCATTTGCTTGCCGTAAACGGTATGTGTAACTTCGGGATGAAACTGCACACCGTAGAGCCTGCGGCTCTCGTCACACATAGCGGCACAAGGACATTTCGCGGTATGAGCAATGGTAATAAAGCCCTTCGGCGGCATTTTTACATAGTCGGTATGGCTCATCCAGCAAACGCTTTCACTTGGAAGTCCTTCAAACAAAACATTATCTGCGGTAAACACAGTGGTTTTGCCGTATTCGCTGCTGTTTTCTGCAGAAGTAATTTCACCGCCCGCCATATACGCCATCAGTTGATCTCCGTAACAGATACCAAGAATCGGGATGCCTAAATTCAAGATGGCTGAATCGTAATGAGGAGAAGCCTCGTCATACACGCTGTTCGGGCCACCGGTAAAGATGATGCCTTTGTAGCCGTTTTCTTTTATTCCTTCGGGTGTAATTTTGTTGTAGGGCCTGATTTCAGCATATACCTGCTCCGAACGCACACGGCGTGCAATGAGCTGGTTATACTGACCGCCGAAATCCAGAACAAGAATCTTATCCACCGTGTTCACCTCTTTTCTTATAAGTTAATTTCTGCTGATTTCCTGTCAGCGTTTGCCAGAAGCGGCTTGATCTTCTCTATAAATGCCGACACCTGCTCGGGGCATCTGCCGATATATAAGGCAGGGGTAAGTAACTCCGTCATTTCCGCTTCGGTAAGACCGAATTCCTTCTCCGCTGCAAGTCGTGCAAGCAAGTCACATTCTTCGCCGTTTTTCATCTTTACAGTCGCTTCCATGGAGCATCTGCGGATGATTTCGTGAAGCTGCTGACGGTCGCCGCCACGCTTGACAGCTTCCATCATCAGGTTTTCGGTTGCGATAAAAGGCAGATACTCCTTTACGGTCTTTTCGATGATCTTCTCGTTAACATGAAGTCCATTGGTAACATTCTGCGTCAGTCTCAGGATCGCATCGGCACAGAGAAAGCCTTCAGGCAGAGAAATACGGCGGTTCGCCGAGTCGTCCAAGGTTCTTTCAAGCCACTGTGTTGAGGCGGTCATTGGTGCGTTTATCGCATCCGCCATAAGGTATCTCGCCAGGGAACAAATACGTTCACTGCGCATCGGGTTACGCTTATATGCCATTGCTGAGGAGCCAATCTGATTCTTTTCAAAGGGTTCTTCTACCTGACGGTCATGTTGCAAAAGGCGGATGTCGTTTGCCATACGGTAACAGCTCTGTGCCACAGAGGAAAGTGCGTTCAGGATACGGCTGTCCACCTTGCGGGGATAGGTTTGACCTGCCACATCGAAGCATTCGTCAAAACCGAAGTCTGCGGCGATCATACGGTTCATTTCATCTATTTTTTCCGTATTGCCCTCAAACAGGTCCACAAAGCTGGCTTCGGTTCCGGTGGTGCCACGGCAACCGAGGAATTTGATGTTTTCGATGGCAAAATCAATTTCTTTCAGGTCGGAAAGGAAATCCTGCATCCAAAGTGACGCACGTTTACCGACCGTAACAAGCTGTGCCGGTTGATAATGAGTATAGCCGAGAGTAGGCATATCCTTGTATTTTTCGGCAAATTCCGAAAGGTTCGCTAAAACGCCCAAAAGCTCTGAGCGTAAATACGTCAGAGCATCTCGATAAATTACAAGATCAGCATTGTCAGTAACATAGCAGCTGGTAGCACCCAAGTGGATGATTCCTGCGGCGGTAGGGGCAACTTTTCCGTAGGCATAAACATGTGCCATAACATCGTGGCGCACTTCTTTTTCACGCTGGCTTACACACTCGTAGTCTATATCTGTGATATGTGCTGACAGTTCATCTACCTGTGCCTGTGTAATAGGAAGTCCGAGAGACATTTCTGCCTTTGCAAGAGCTACCCAAAGCTTGCGCCAGGTCTGATATCGGGTATCGGAGGAAAAGAGTCCAAGCATATATTCGGACGCATATCTTGAAGATAATGGGGATTCATATCTGTTAGTCATAAGCTATCTCCTTGTTTTTATCTGATAACGATGCTGTCTCTTTCGGGTCCAACCGAAACATACTTGATGGGACAGCCGATTTGTTTTTCTATAAAGGTCACATATTCCTGTGCCGCTTTGGGAAGGTCATCCCAACTACGTGCACCGGAGATGTCACATTTCCAGCCGTCAAAATATTCGATGACCGGTTTTGCATTTTTCAGCGCGGAAGGGAACGGGAAACGATCAGTTTGCATACCGTTCAACAGATAATGGGTACAAACGGGAATCTTATCCATATAGCTGAGCACATCCAGTTTGGTAAGAGCAATCGCCGTTGCTGCCTGAGCCTCAACGCCGAACCGTGTTGCTACGATATCAACGGGGCCGACTCTGCGTGGTCTGCCGGTTTTTGCTCCGTACTCAAAGCCGTTTTTGCGAAGCTCTTCGGCTTCATTACCAAACATTTCACACACGAACGGACCTTCACCGACACAGGTGGAATAGGCTTTTACGACGCCTACCACATCGTCTATCTTTGCACTCGGCAGACCGGAACCGATAGGTGCATAGGCCGCCGTTGTGTTGGAGGAGGTTGTATAAGGATAGATACCGTAATCCAGATCTCTTAGAGAGCCAAGCTGTGCTTCAAAAAGAATATTCTTGCCGTTTGCTTGTGCTTCCTTCAAAAATGCACCGGTATCGCAGATATAAGGCTTGATCTTCTCGCAGTAGGTTTCAAGCCATTCTTCAAGCATTGCCATAGTGTAGGGCTTTGCACCGTAAACCTTTGTCAAGGTAAGGTTTTTCCATTCCATCAAATCGGCAAGATGGGTTTTCAGTTCTTCGGGATAAAACAGTTCGCCTGCAAGAATGGTCTTCTTCTGATATTTGTCTGAATAAAACGGTGCTATGCCTTGTTTGGTGGACCCATATTTTTTATCTGCAAGGCGCATTTCTTCAAGCTCATCCATATCCCTGTGCCAAGGGAGCAAAAGAGAGGCACGATCGCTGATTTTGAGATTTTCGGGAGTAAGTTCAACCCCTTTTACCATTACATCTTGCATTTCCGTCCAGAGATTTTCGGGATCGAGAGCAACGCCGTTTCCCAAAATGTTGACGACACCGCTTCTAAAAATACCCGAAGGCAGAAGATGAAGCGCGAACTTTCCTTTTTC
>SVOJ01000001.1 GCA_015066385.1 Oscillospiraceae bacterium | reverse complement strand
TCTTTTTGCTGTGTCATCCATCGCCTTCGCTCATTTCGAATTGCATTTAATTTCTGTTTGTCAAGGGCGACGGATATTTTTTTATTTTTTCTGTTTTTGGGCTTGACTTTTAATAGTTAGTCTTTCTGCTATATCGTCTGATCTTCCGATTGTAACTTCCCTGTCTGTTTTTCACATTCACGCAACACACTGTTTCTGTTTTTTACATACTCACAAGTGGGTGGCTTTGTTGTTTTTGGGGATTGCAGTTTCTGAAGATCATTTCTGAGACTCTTAAAAGTACTTTTAAACCATCTATATCGTACTTACTTTACTTCGGTACGCGACTATGTATTTGTTCACTTTTCATGGCAAGAATTTGGTTTTGAAAAAACAACCTGTTCTTTTTTATTGATCAACTTTCTTCTGTTTATCAACTTCTTTTGAATCGGGGTTGGTTTTAACTTTTAAGATTCTCTTGTTTACCTGTTCATTGGTATCACCTCTTTCTGTCTATACTATAACACGAGATTTCATGTTTTTCAAGATGGAATATTGTACAAATTAAACACATTATTTTTGCACACATCGGAGAATTATGGCAACAATATACATAAGTTTTCAACAATCTATTGACTTTTTCCATTGCGTTATGTTATTATAAAAATGTTGGCGGTTTCAAAACCGTCTTTTTTTTATTGCATGATGGTCAATCCACAAATTACTTACTGAAAAAATTCATAATGATTTAAAATCAAAACAATACTATTTTACATTATGAAAGGATGTGTTGCAAATGTGCACAGCTTTGAGTTTCAGTGCCGGTAATCATTATTTCGGAAGAAATCTGGATGTGAAAAAGTCATACGGTCAAAAAGTTGTGGTAACGCCAAAAGGATATAAAACAGACATGCGGTCTCTGTCATCATTCAGGACAAAATATGCAATGCTTGGTATGGCAATTACACCTGACAATTTTCCGTTGTATTTTGAAGCAACGAATGAAAAGGGATTGAGCATTGCGGGACTTAATTTCCCCGATAACGCACACTACAATGTTACTATTACAGGTAAAAGTAATGTAACACCGTTTGAGTTGCCGTTGTGGTTGCTCGGTCTGTGCGAAAGTGTCAAACAAGCGCGTGCGGCACTTTCGGATTGCAACATTGTAAATATCAGTTTCAGCGCAGCTCTCCCCTTGTCCCCATTGCATTGGATGCTTGCAGACAAGGACGAATGCATTGTGATTGAAAGCACAAAAGACGGACTGAAAATTTATGACAATCCATTCGAAGTGCTGACCAACAATCCGCCGTTTGATTGGCATCTTATGAATATGAACAATTATCTGCATTTGCACAATGCAGGTTCGGTTAATGCAAACAACAACAGCATGGCACACAATTACAGCCTCGGTCTCGGTGCCTTGGGGCTTCCGGGTGATTTTTCATCCGCTTCACGCTTTGTGAAAGCCGCTTTTGTGAAAAACAATTCCGTAAAATCCGAAGATGAAACAGAGAATGTAAGTCAGTTTTTTCATATTCTCGCGAGTGTGTCCATGCCCAAAGGTTGCGTAATGATGCCAAAAGGTGCATTTGAATTTACACTCTATTCATGCTGTTGCAATACAGACAAAGGAATTTTTTATTACAATACGTATGATAACAGCACTGTCAGATGTATCAATATACACGACTATGAAGCAGCTGACAGCGCAAAACTGATTATTATCGGAGAAGAAATATGAAGAAAAAACGAAGCAAGACAAGAAAACCACCGCTATCAAAAGTGGATAAATTTTTGTATGCACTGTTTGCTCTCGTTGTCTTATTGCTGACGACGGGTTTATTGTGTTTATACATCTTTCTGCTTGACCGGATTGCTTTCTCCGACAAAAGTGTCATTGCGGTTGACAACGGATCATCGACTCTTTTCATTTTACCGTTTCTGTTATTGTTTGGGATGCTCGGAATCATTTTGTCAGACCTCGGCTACAGCAGGCGGGTGCAATTATTCGGTTACAGCAAAAAGGAACAGCAAAAAATAAAGATACAATCAAAAGCAGTTCCGTTGTTAAAGAAAGGCGGCATCAAACAGTATCTCACAAGGAAATCCAAGCGGCAATACGCAAAGACACTTACATGTTTTATTGCTGCTTTATTGGGTATTACAATTCTTTTTTCAGGATTCGGCTTATTCAAAAGAACCGTACTGTATACAAACGATCAGATTATTTCTTACAATTCATTGAATCAACGAACCGATTCCGTGCATCTGCAAGATGCTGACAATATTACTGTTTCCATCCAAAAAACCAGATTAGGTTTGCGCAGACGGCGCAGCCCCAGACGTTTTTACTATGTTCAGTTGCAGATTCAATACGGAGATGAAAAATTCACCATCAACCCCGGCGATTTCGATAATATGTCAACCGCGCAAGTTCTGGAATATATGTTACATATCAAAGGCTTTTTCACGGCTGACCAATGTACAATCCGCAACATTGAATACCTGGATAACCTGCAAGAACACAAAGACTACGACGAATCGGAAGTTGAACTGCTTTTAACTTTGTTTGAACAATAAAAAACCGCCTGTGTCGAACAGAAAATGTGTCGGCACAGGCTTCGTTTTATTCTTCCGTATGTGTGTTGGGTACAAGAACCTCGTTTTCTCTGAACAAAAGAGAAATACACCAGATACCTGCCAATGCAACAAGCGTAAAAATGATACGGCTTACAATGGCATCCTGACCGCCGAAGATCCAACCGACAATGTCGAACTGAAACAGACCGATCGAACCCCAGTTGATCGCACCGACAATAACTAAAATAAGTGCAATTCTGTCAATCATGTTATTCACTCTCCTTTTTCATGATGTATTATGTGCAAAACAAAAAAGAAATATGCAAAAAATATAATAAATATATTGTAACTTAATAAAAATAATGTTACAATGAATTATTAAATTTTTCGGAGGGATTTTTAAATGAATACAATTAAAATTCAGAACGGAAAAACAAAAATGGTCGCACACCGCGGTGTCAGCGGAATTGAAAAAGAAAACACCAATGCCGCTTTCATTGCCGCAGGCAACCGCAGTTATTTCGGAATTGAAACCGATGTGCACAAAACACTGGACGGAAAATACATCTGCTTCCATGATGACGATACCGCCCGTGTGGCAATTGACAATATGGTGGTTGAACAGACCACCTTTGACACCTTGCGTTCCCTGCAACTGACCGACCGCAACGGTGAAAGAGGCAGAATCGATCTTCGCATGCCGACCCTTGCGGAATATATTGACACCTGCAAAAGATATGAAAAGAAAGCGGTTCTTGAATTAAAGAACGAATTTGAAAAAGAAGACATTGGCGAAATCTGTGAAATCATCAAAGAAGCAGATTATCTGCAGGAAGTTATTTTCATTTCGTTCTGCTTTGATAACCTTGTATACGTCAAAGAATTGTACCCCGAACAGACCGTTCAGTTTTTAACAAACATGTATACAGATCACCTTCCCGTTGCACTGCAGGAAAACGGTTTTGATCTTGACATTGAATACAGACAACTTACAAAAGAAAACATCGAAAGAATGCACTCAATGAACATTGAAGTCAACTGCTGGACCTGTGATGATCCCGCCTATGCCGAAAAACTTGTCGGTTGGGGCATCGACTATATCACAAGTAACATTCTTGAATGAGGAGAAAGATATATGCTTATCAACGAAACCATGATGGGGCTGGGCAAACAGCGTTCCGTTATCCGTGAAATTTTTGAATATGCAAAAAAAAGAGGTGCCGAAATCGGTGCTGAAAATGTGCTTGATTTCAGCATCGGAAATCCGAGTGTTCCTGCGCCCGATTCCGTCAATGAAACCGTAAAAAGGCTTATCAACGAAACCGATTCCGTTCTTCTGCACGGTTACACATCCGCACAAGGCGATGCCAAAGTGCGCAAAGCCATGTCCGATTACACGAACAAGACCTACGGCACACACACAACGCCTGACAACTTCTACATGACCGTCGGTGCAGCGGCTTCACTCGTCATTTCCATGAAAGCAATGGTGCTTCCCGGGGATGAAATCATCACCTTTGCACCGTTCTTCCCCGAATACAGAGTCTTTGCCGAGAACTGCGGTGCAAAACTTGTTCCCGTTATGTCCCTGCCCGGTTCGTTCCAGGCAGATACCGATGCTTTGGAAAAGGCAATCACCGAACACACAAAAGCGGTGCTGATCAACTCCCCGAATAATCCCTCGGGTGTTGTGTTAAGCAGTGAAACCATTACAAAAATTGCTGATGTTCTTACAAGAAAAAGCAAAGAATACGGCCATGTCATTTACCTGATTGCGGATGAACCTTACCGTGAACTTGTATATGACGGTGAAGAAGTCCCCTGCATTCTCAATTATTATAAAGAAAGCATTGTTTGCTATTCGTTCAGCAAATCGCTTTCTCTGCCGGGTGAAAGAATCGGTTATATCCTGGTTTCCCCCGACATGACCGACAGCACCGATATGTATGCGGCTGTCTGCGGTGCCGGCAGAGCTTTGGGCTATGTCTGTGCTCCGAGTCTGTTCCAGTTTGTTGCCGCCGAATGTGTCGGTCAGACGGCTGATATTTCCATTTATAAACGCAACCGCGATCTGCTCGTCGGCGGTCTTACAAAGTTCGGATTTGAATGTGTGCGTCCCGACGGTGCGTTTTATCTGTTCATGAAAACACCCGAAGCAGATGCAGCCGCATTCTGCGAAAAAGCAAAGAAATACGAACTGCTTCTTGTGCCTGCCGACTCATTCGGTTGTCCCGGTTATGTCCGTATTGCCTATTGCGTGCAGACTGAACAGATCGAAAGAGCCTTGCCTGCATTTGAAGGGCTGGCCAAGGAGTACGGCTTATGCTGACAAAAATAAGAAATGACAATGTGCCGTTCATTCTCGGAACGGACTGGTGGTCGGATTGCGACGATTGCATGGCTTTGCGGCTTCTTTGCTGGGCACACAAGCAGGGATACATAGATTTCAAAGGTGTTGTCATCAATGCCTGCATGCAATATTCCGTACCGAGTGTTGTTTCTTTTCTTCGTCTTGAAAAGGTAGATATTCCCGTCGGAATTGACATAAATGCGACCGATTTTCACGGCATCGGCAGATACCAGAAAAAACTTGCCAACCGTTTTTCAGACTTGCCGCAAAATGAAGATGTGCTTGACGGCGTAACACTTTACCGCAAACTGCTTGCCGAAAGTGATAAAAAAGTGGAAATTGCCGAAATCGGCTTCACACAGGTGCTTGCAGACCTGCTCGACTCCCCCGCTGATGAATATTCCCCACTGACGGGAATAGAATTGGTGCGTGAAAAATGCGAAAAACTGTGGGTCATGGCAGGCAAATGGGATAACCTGAAAAGCGGAAAAGAACACAATTTCTGCAACAACCAAAGAAGCATTGACGGCGGTATTCGTCTTTGTAAGAACTGGCCGACCGAAATCGTTTTTCTCGGATTTGAAATCGGCTTTGATGTCATATCAGGCGGCAATTTAAAAAAGGAAGACTTTTTGCATGTTGCTCTTGCTGACAATATCTGTCCGCTCGGCAGAAGTTCATGGGATCCGATGCTTGTATTGCTTTCGCTGGTCAATGACATTGCAAAAGCAGGCTATACCGCCAAACGCGGTACGGCAAGTCTTGACGAGGACGGTTGCAATCATTTTGTGTTTTCAGAAGACGGAAAACACAGTTTTGTGGAACGCTGTCACAGACCGAAATGGTATAGAGAAAGAATCAACGAGATTCTTGCCCTTGACTATGAAGAATTGATAAAATAATTTTAGCATGCTACTTGACTACTACGCTAAAGTGTGCTATGATATCACAAAATCCGAAGAAGGAGAAAACCCAATGCAAAATCTTACTTCTATTTTAGGCGCAGACGAGCGTGCCGTTCTGCAACTGCGTGCACTGTATGAAAACAACGGGTTCAGAAAATTCAGAATGAACCGTTTTGAATCCTATGACCTGTACACCGAAAACAAAAATTTTCTGCGCAGCGACCATATTATTACGTTTTCTTCTCCGTCGGGAAAACTCATGGCATTAAAACCTGATATTACATTAAGTATTATCCGCAGTATGCAGGACTCAGACGAAGACAGCCGTGTGTATTACAATGAGAATATTTACCGTGCAGACAGTGCAAATGATGAAATCAAAGAAATCATGCAGGTCGGCGTAGAGCAAATCGGCAAAATAACAGCAAACGATGAAGGTGAAATTCTTTGCCTTGCCTGCGAAAGTCTGGCGGCTTTGTCGGAAAAATTCATGCTTGTTGTGTCTGACATGCGTCTGATTTCCGCACTCCTCTCCGCCTACGAACTGTCTGATGCAAAAATTACTGCTGTTTTGTCGTTGCTTGCCGACAAAAATACGCATGAACTCAAAGTAAAGTTGTCCCGTTACGGCATTTGCGAAGAAGATGCAGAAAAAATTGCAAGCCTTGCCGCACTCTCGGGTGATTACAGAACGGTTCTCGGCACTCTCGAAAAGATGTTCCCCGAAAACATGAGTGCACTCGGCAGAATCGCACAGTTAAAAACCTTATTTGCTTCTCTTGACAATACCGAATATACCGATAAAATAACATTGGACTTCTCGGTATTGAGTGATGTCAATTACTATAACGGAATTGTATTTCTCGGCTATATTGACTCGGTCAGCGATTCCGTGCTCTCGGGCGGCCGCTATGACGGTCTTCTCAAGAAAATGAACAAAGACTGCGGCGGCATCGGTTTTGCACTTTATTTTGACAAACTGCAAAGATTCCTCACCGAAACAAAAGAAGATAACGGCAAAAAAGATCTTCTTTGTGTGGCTCTGCCCAAAGGCAGACTCGGTGAAAAGGTCTATTCCCTGTTCAAAAAAGCAGGTTACGGTTGTCCTGAAATGGAAACCGATTCAAGAAAACTCATTTTCACCAATGAAGAAGCCGGCATCTGCTATTTCTGGAGCAAGCCGAGTGACGTGTCCGTTTATGTTGAACGCGGTGCTGCAGATATCGGCATTGTCGGCAAAGATATTTTAGCCGAACATGGATCGGATGTGTTTGAACTTGCAGACCTGCAACTCGGCAAATGCAGAATGTGTGTCTGCGGTAAAAAAGGTGAAACTTTGCCCGACAATGCAACCATTCGCGTTGCAACAAAATTCAGAAACATTGCCAAGACCTATTTCGAACAGCAAAGCCGCGACATTGAAATTGTTCCGCTTAACGGATCGATTGAAATCGCACCGTTGCTCGACGTTTCGGATGTGATTGTCGATATTGTCGAAACAGGCACAACCCTCAGAGAAAACAACCTTGAGCCCTATACGGACATCATGCAGATCAGCACACGTCTGATTGCAAACAAATCCGCCTACCGTTTCCGCAAAGATGCGGTTGACAAGGTGATTTCCCAAATTCTGACCGCAAAATCGGAGGAAACAAAATGATTCCCATTTATGAATATGCAAAAAACAAAAACATTGCGGTATTTGACCGCACGGACGATGCGTTTGATGTTTCAGCCACCGTTTCCGATATTATTACCCATGTCAAGGTAGACGGCGACAATGCTCTTTTTCACTATTGCGAAAAATTCGATCATGTAAAATTGGATACACTTGAAGTTTCGCAAGCAGAAATTGATGAAGCCTTTGCTTCGGTTGATGCTGATTTTATCGGGATTCTGAAAGAAGCCGCCGAAAACATCCGTGCGTTCCATCTTAATCAGGTTCGCACGGGCTTTGAAATGAAAAAAGCAGACGGCATTGTACTCGGCCAGCGGGTGTTGCCGCTTGCAAAAGTCGGTGTGTATGTCCCCGGCGGTACTGCAAGTTATCCGTCCACCGTTCTTATGAATGTCATCCCTGCAAAATTGGCAGGTGTCGGTGAAATCATCATGGTTTCTCCCCCCAAGGCGGACGGCAAAATCAAGGCAGAAATTCTTGCCGCCGCAAAAATTGCAGGTGCGGACCGCATCTTCAAGGTCGGCGGTGCACAGGCAGTTGCCGCACTTGCTTACGGTACCCAAAGCATTCCCTTTGTTGACAAAATTGTCGGCCCCGGCAACGCATTTGTTGCGGAAGCAAAAAAACAGGTTTTCGGCAGAGTTGCCATTGACATGATTGCAGGTCCGAGCGAAATCCTTGTGATTGCTGACGGCAAATCCAACCCCGTCTTTGTTGCGGCAGACCTTCTGAGCCAGGCTGAACACGACAAGTTTGCCTCCCCCGTTCTTGTAACCGACAGCATGGCACTTGCCGAAGCGGTGCAAAAGGAAATTGAAATTCAGCTTTCGCAACTTCCCAGAGAAGAAATTGCAAGAATTTCGGTTGACACAAGAGGCTGCATTCTTGTCAGCGAGACCATTGAAGAAGCGGTGGAACTTTCCAACCGCATTGCCCCCGAACATCTTGAACTTTGTGTGGACAACCCCTTTGAAATTCTGCCGCTTGTCAAAGCCGCAGGTTCCGTTTTCCTCGGCAGATATTGCCCCGAAGCGCTCGGTGACTATTTTGCAGGCCCGAACCACACACTCCCCACAAGCGGAACGGCAAGATTTTCTTCTCCGCTGTCTGTTGACGATTTCGTGGTTCGTTCCGCTTACAGTTATTACACCCCCGAAGCATTGCAGAAAATCGGTAACAAAGTTGCTGTGTTTGCAAACCGCGAAGGTCTTGATGCACACGCAAACAGCGTTCTTGTCAGACTCAAGGAGATGGAACAATGAGCCGCTTTTTGAATTCATTCCACAAAAACTTATTGCCCTATACGCCGGGTGAACAGCCCGTTGATATGCAATACATAAAACTCAACACAAACGAATCCCCGTTTCCGCCCTCGGAAAAAGTGATCAAAGCAATCAACGAAACAGAAATCAGCAAGTTGAATCTGTATTCCGATCCCGAATGCACGGCACTTGTAAAGCGTTTTGCGGAGCTTTATAATGTAAAACCCGAAAATATTCTGTTCGGCAACGGTTCGGATGAAATTCTGCAATACTGCTTCTATTCCTTCTGCGGTGCAGATAAGAAAGCTGTTTTTGCGGACATTACTTACGGTTTTTACAGCGTATTTGCTGACCTTTTCCATATTCCGACCGACATAATCCCTCTTAATGATGATTTTACGTTACCGCTTGACAGATTCAAAAATGCAGGCGGCACGGTGTTCATTGCAAATCCGAATGCCCCGACAGGTCTTGCACTTACAAAAAATGAAATCATTGAAGTTCTTGAAAGCAACAAAGACGATGTTGTGGTCATTGACGAAGCGTATGTCGATTTCGGTGCTGAAAGCGTTGTCGATCTCATCGGCACATATAAGAATTTAATCGTTGTGCAAACATTCTCCAAAGCCCGTTCTTATGCCGGCGGCAGACTCGGTATGTGCTTTGCGGACAAAGAACTCATCAACGATATGAAAATGATCAAATACTCGTTGAATCCTTACAATATTGACCGTCTTTCCATGGCGGCAGGCATTGCGGCTGCGGATGACGATTCATATTACAAAAACAATGCAAAGACCATCATCGAAAACCGTGCATGGCTTGTCGATGAACTTCATGCCCTCGGTTTTGAAATTCTTGATTCCAAAGCAAACTTTATTTTTGCACGGCATCCGACCTATGACGGCAAAAGGATGTATCTGCAATTAAAAGACCGCGGTGTGCTTGTGCGTCATTTTGAAAAAGAGAGAATCTGCAATTTCAACCGCATTACCATCGGCACAAAAGAACAACTGAGCGTTCTTGTCGATACCATCAAAGCAATTTTAAAGGAATAAAATTATGCGAACTGCAACCATCAACAGAAAAACAGCAGAAACCGACATTTCCCTTTCTCTGGCGCTCGAAGGCACGGGTAAACACAATATAGACACAGGGTGCGGTTTTCTTGACCATATGCTGACCCTTTTTGCCGTGCACGGCAGATTCAATTTAGATGTAAGATGCATCGGGGACACCCATGTAGACGACCACCACACGGTGGAAGATGTGGGAATTTGCCTCGGTGAAGCGTTCACAAAAGCACTCGCCGATAAAAAAGGAATCACCCGTTACGGTTTTATGGCGGTTGCCATGGACGAAGCACTGCTTTTGTGTGCACTTGACATTTCAGGCAGAGCCTCGCTCAACTACGGTCTTCGTGTCCCCACGCAAAAAGTCGGCACATTTGACACGGAACTGACACTTGAATTCTTTGAAGCGTTTGTCAGAGCCTGTCCGATGTCCCTGCACTTAAAACAAGAGGCCGGCAAAAATTCACACCACATCATCGAGGGTGCGTTCAAGGCTTTCGGCAGAGCCATGAAGATTGCCGTAAAAATTGATGAACAGACAAAAGACGAAATTCCGTCAAGCAAAGGAGTATTGTAATGACAGCTATTATTGATTACGGTGTGGGCAACCTTTATTCGCTGTGCAGTTCCTTTCGCTTTATCGGTGAAGCGGCTTTTGTGACAAGCGATCCCGATAAGATCCGTTCGGCAGACAGACTCATTTTACCTGGTGTCGGTGCTTTTGAAGATGCCGCAAAAAAACTCTTTGCAAGCGGTCTTGTGGATGTCATACGTGAAGAAGTTGCAAACGGAAAGCCGTTGCTCGGCATTTGTCTCGGTATGCAACTGCTTTTTGAAAAAAGTTTTGAATTCGGTGAACATGAGGGTTTGGGCTTCCTGAAAGGTGAAATCCGTCCGATTTCAGATGTAATTGACAAGGACCTCAAGATTCCGCATATCGGCTGGAATGGTCTGCATTTCCCGAAGGATAAAGCCCGGCATCCGCTTTTTGCAGACCTGCAGGAAAACGACTGTGTGTATTTTGTGCATTCCTTTTATGCAACTGACTGTGAAGACTGCGTGATTGCGACAACCGAATATTCAGCCGAACTGACTGCGGCGGCGGCCGACAAAAACTGTTGCGGTGTGCAGTTTCACCCCGAAAAAAGCGGCGAAGTCGGCATGAAAATTCTCAAAGCCTTTTGTAAAATGTGAGGAAACAATATGCGTATTTATCCTGCTATTGATTTATATGAAAAACAGGTCGTCCGTCTTTATAAAGGCGACTACAATCAGATGACCGTTTACGGAAACGATCCGACAAGTGTTGCACTTTCTTTCAAAGAAGCCGGTGCAGAATACTTGCACTGTGTTGACCTTGAAGGTGCAAAGGACGGAACAACACCGAATCTTGAAGTGGTTGCCGACATTGTAAAAAAAAGCGGTTTAAAAACCGAGATCGGCGGCGGCATCCGTTCCGTTGAAGTAATTGAAAAATACCTCTCCGCAGGGGTTGACCGTGTGATTCTCGGCACGGCGGCAGTCACAAACCCCGAATTTTTGAAAGACAGTCTGCATCTGTTCGGCGAACACATTGCCGTCGGTGTGGATATCAAAGATAATTTCGTTGCCATCAAAGGCTGGACAGAACAGTCAGCACTGACCTGTGACGAATTCTTTGCACAGTTGCAAAATATGGGCGTTAAGACTGTTATCTGCACCGATATTTCCAAAGACGGTGCGATGAAGGGCACAAATATTGAACTGTATAAACACTTATCCGAAACATACTCCATTGAGCTTGTGGCATCGGGCGGTGTTTCGACATTGGAAGATGTTAAAAAACTCAATGCCATGAACATTCACGGAGCGATTTTAGGCAAGGCACTGTACACGGGTGCGATTGATCTGAAAGAAGCCATTGCCGTTACAAAGGGGGAAAATGTATGATCACAAAAAGAATCATACCCTGCCTTGATGTTCGAGACGGCAGAGTGGTAAAAGGGGTCAATTTTGAAGGCATCCGTGATGTTTCTTCTCCCGTAGCACTCGCATCGTTTTACAGCGATGCAGGTGCAGACGAACTCGTTTTTTATGACATAACGGCTTCGTTTGAAGGCAGAGCCATTTTTACGGATATTCTCAAAGAAGCGGCGGCAAATGTGTTTATCCCATTGACCGTCGGCGGCGGCATCAACACACTGGAAGACTTTGACCGTGTTTTGAAATGCGGTGCAGACAAGGTCAGTTGCAATTCAGGTGCTCTTCGCAATCCGAAACTCCTTGAAGAAGGTGCAAAGCGTTACGGCAGTCAGTGTGTTGTGCTTTCGGTTGACATTAAACGTGTGGACGGCAGTTTCAAGGTATTCTCTCACGGGGGCAGACAAAACACGGGGCTGGATGCTTTTGAATGGATCAAACAAGGCATTGACCTGGGTGCCGGAGAACTTGTGATCAACAGCATAGATACGGACGGTGTCAAAAACGGATTCGATATTGAACTGTTGCAAAAAATCTGCGACTTCTCCCCCGTTCCCGTGATTGCATCAGGCGGTGCGGGCAGCATGGAACACTTCACGCAGTTGTTCAGAGAAGTGCCGAAAATTGATGCAGGACTCGCCGCTTCCGTTTTCCACTTCGGTGAAATCGGTATCCGCGACTTGAAAACAAAACTCAAAGCAGACGGAATCAACGTCAGATTGTGAGGTAAGATATGAATTTGAAATTTGATACAAACGGATTGATCCCTGCGATCGTCATTGACAATAACTCCGGTAAGGTGTTGACCCTTGCCTACATGAATGAAGAAAGTTTTAACAAAACATTGGCAGACAAAACAACATGGTTTTATTCCCGTTCCCGTCAATGCCTGTGGCATAAAGGTGAAACCTCGGGCAACTTCCAGCATGTTGTGAAGATCGTTGCCGACTGCGACAGCGATGCACTTGCCGTGTATGTCAACAAAGACGGCCCCGCCTGCCATCTCGGCACGGATTCCTGCTTTGAAAATGAAATTTTGTATGCTCCCGAAGACGACAAAAGTTTCAGCATGAATGACCTTGCCGCATTGATTGCAGACCGCAGAGCAAATCCAAAAGAAGGGTCTTACACGAACTATCTGTTTGATAAAGGTCTTGACAAGATCCTTAAAAAAGTCGGCGAAGAATGTACGGAAGTCATTATTGCCGCAAAAGCCGAAGACAAAAAAGAAACGATTTACGAAATTGCCGATCTTGCTTACCACACCCTTGTGCTGATGGAACAAGCGGGCATTACGGTGGATGAAATCAAGGATGAACTTGCATCACGTCACGTCATCGACAAAAAAGTTAAGCAAGAAAAAATGACCTGATTTACCGCAAAACAACAACCGCTCAACAGGATTTCTGCTGAGCGGTTATTTCTATTTTGATTTTAAAGTGTCTTTACGGGAATATCATTTTCGGCGATAATCAATTGTCCTTGTGCATTCCACGAAGCCTCATATGCCGCATAATAAATATTGCCGTCTGCATCCGTATACGGATAGTCATAATAGCGGTATTCAGGAACCTGATCTTCAATCAATGTATTATAATACGTATCAAGTTCTTCTTCAGTCATGGTGCTTGTGTCAACGGTATATAATTCAAGAAGCCCTGCCTTGTCGCAGTAGAACCAGCCATCAGTCGTTACATAACAATCATATGCGAAATACTTCTGACCGTCATCACGGACATAATATTCGTCATAATAAGTGTAATCATAGTCTTCATTCTGTTTTTTCTCCGTGACATATGTATACACCCTGCCCTGTTCATCATACAGCAAAACATCTTCGGCATTTTCATACGTATTGCCTTTTTTGTCATAGTAAACACCGCCAACGTCAATCCGGTCGCTTGCATCGTAGAATGATAATTCATCATCAAGCAGATATTCCACTTCATCAAAAACCGCAATGGTCGTTGCAACACCGAGTCCGACACCGGCAAGTCCGGAAATGATATAAATGATGATCACAGCAATGCCAAAGCCTTTGCTGTATTTGCGTGTTTTTTCTTTCTCCTCAACATCAATCGGCGGCAGGTCAATTCCGCAATTGGTGCAGACATTGTAGTTTTCCGGGAACCTGAATCCGCAGTTGACGCACATTTTAGTGTCGGGCGCGGTGAAATTTTTCTTCTTGACGAGAAACACCATCAGTGTAATAAAACCGAAAAACACGGCACAAACATACCAAGCGGGCGAAAGTTCATGATTTCTGTGTTTTGCCGTAAAGTGCATATACAGAATCGTAAACGCAATACCGGCCAAGTCGACAATCGTAAGAATCGGCGAAATAATCATTACAAGATCAAATAATTCTTCCATTTTTTCTGCCTCCTTTTTCTTTTATTATACCATACATTACAATTCTGTACAATATCTTAAAAAAAATCAAGACACAAAAAATGCCTTGATTTTCGCAAATATATTTTATTCTTCCGTCTGCTTGCCTAAAAATGTGGCGGCAACCTGCACGAGTTTGATATCGGTCGGGGTTGGATACTGTTGCTGTTCGTTTTCGCCCATCAGGAGCACAACCGCACCCGAAATATCACCGCCGCCGATAATGGGATAAGCCGCCGCGACAAGACGGTCAGAGCCTTTCAGGGCTGTCATTGTGCGTTTTTCCTGTTCGGATGCAATATAGATGGAACGGCTTTCCATCAGTTCTTCCATTTCTTCGGATACCCTGCGGTCAATGGTTTCTTTTTTGGAAATCCCGCTGCAGGTGACCACATGATCACGGTCGGTAATCAACACGGGCAGATTGGTGGCACGGCTAAGCACTTCGCAATACTGCGCCGAAAACTGTGCCAGTTCCCCCATGGGCGAATATTTCTTAAAAATGACTTCGCCGTCCGCATCGGTGTAAATTTCCAGCGGATCTCCTTCGCGGATGCGCATGGTTCTTCTGATCTCTTTTGGAATGACAACTCTGCCGAGGTCGTCAATCCGACGGACAATTCCGGTTGCTTTCATATATACAAATCTCCTTTAACACAAAATCGTGTTATAAGTATTTGTGATTTCAGGGGATTTATACTAAACGATTTACTTTTTGGTGCAGGTAAGATATAATAATCAGAAAACAAGCAAATGGATAGAAACGCGACATAGAAATTTCAACCGGAGCACCATGCAATAAAATTTCAGGAGCATATTGCAAGGAACATTTTAAGATTGTTTAAGGGTTTTATAATATTGTATCTGCGAATTGACATTTTACCTTTTTTATAATATAATAAAATGCAATATTTTTTTAGGAGGAAATTATGTTTCGTAAAACAATTTCTCTTTTATTATGCCTGCTGTTTCTGATTGCCTGCATGGGCGGTTGCACCTTTTTGATGCAGGATGAGCAGCCAACCGGTGGTGAAACCAACAGTGTTGATGCAACTGAACTCGTAGATGATGACGGAAAAATTAAATTCAAGAAACTCTTTGTGGAATCCAAAACCGCAACCTTGCCTTTGATGAAAACCGACTTTGACGGCATTTTTTATACCATGGACATAAGCGGTAATGTAAATTTTTATAAGCTTACTGACGGTATTCTGGCACAGTTGGAGGAAAACGGTGTATATTCCGTAAGCCCCCGTTGCAGCGGTCAGAATATCCCCGCACAGGTGCATTACATTACGGTTGACGGCAAAACAAACGGTTTCGGGCTTTATACTGCCGCAAATAACTCAGGTGTGTTGCTGTTTGATTATGCATTCTTTAAGATCTGCGATCTGCCGGATTATTTTGCAGATGAAGACGAATTGCTGTTGCTCGTTGATACAGACAAAACCCGCTTCTACGGCGAGAAATTATATAGTGAACAGTTTTATCTGGACACAGAAGACATGTCTACATCGTACTTTTTGAGTGAAGCACAGCGGCATTCAGGTATGGACGGACTGAAAGTAAAAGACTATAAGATGTTCACAGATGAAATCCTTCATCAACCTTACAAGAATGTCTATTTCTTTACATCCCGTGCCTATGTTGCCGATGATGTTAAATTGGTCGACATTTATACCAGCGGCGGTTATGACACGAATATCGACAACATCCGCGTGGTTCGCAATATGCTCGGCATGACCTTCTATCGAACAAATGAAGGTATTTATTACTACAGTGCCGAAGATGAAGGTTTTGTCACCTATTTCTATGACGGCGAAGATTACACGGTTGTGCGCAATTTTGAAGGCAACCTTGAAACGGATTATTTCCGTTCCGGTACTGCAACACTTGAAAAAAACAGCGGTATCATCTATGATCTCGCAAGTAACAAAGAATATACAATTGATTATTCCGTTTTCGGAACAGCCTTTGTTGCATCCGATTTTGTAATGAACGGACGTTATGCCGCAGTAATCGGAGAAAGTCCAATCGGCGGTGTTCAGATTGGTGTACTTGATACTGAAGACGGCAATCTGACCGTATTCAAGGATTTCAGTAATAAAAACATGGAACAAATTCATATCACTGATGACGGATATCTTGTTATCAGTGTTTGCTACAAGAGTGACTATACAGCATTCCAACTTATTTGCAACATGAACCGATTCTGAAGGAGAAAATAAATCATGAAAAAAATCATCAGCATTTCCCTCATTCTTGCAATAATTTTTGCTTTTACTGCATGTCAGTACGAACAACCCAACGAAGATGTCACCGATAACGAGGCAACACAATCTGTTATTGCTGATTTCGGAACAACACCTGCTGTCTATGCCATTGTTTCCAATGAAAATCCGGCTGTAGGTGAAGAAGTCACCGTAACTGTAAAACTTTGCAATGCCGGCTTGTTTTCTTCCATCGACCTCACTGCAGACTATGACAGCAATGCCCTTTCAGTTGAATACACAGAGGTCGGCACCATTCCGGATATTGTTGACACTTTAAAAGTTGATGCGGGAAAAATTTCCTATGGTGGTTTTGTTATGCGCTCTGCTGAAGTAACAGATGAAACCTTGTTTGTGATTACCGTCACACCGTTACCCGGGGCAAGCGGCACACAAACAATCCGGATCAATGGCCTTAACTTCCTGATTGCTCTTGATGAGCAGGGCAATGAAACGGTCGACAAGACAAACCAATTGCAAACAAAAAGCATTACGCTCAATATCCAATAAGGAGTTGTTTTCATTTTGAAAAAACTTCGCCACTGTGTCTCTTTTCTGATTGCAACAACAGCTGTTCTTTTGAGCATTTTGCTTTTGTTGCCGTTGCAATACGCCGGTGCATCTCCGCCGGAGCGATTCCTGCGATTAAATGATGGAGGCAATGTCGCGCAGTCGGTTTTGGACAGTGTAGCAATTGCTCTGTCTTGCAAAAGCGGAATTTTTGACATTCGCAAAGACGAAGCCGACGGTGTTTTCATTTACCGGATAGAAGCAGAAAAAGATATGATTGAAACCTATTGGAACCTCGGTGAAGGGAATAATCAGACAGCCTCATACATAATTATTAAAAACGGGGTTCGTTATCAGTTCTCTATGGATGAAGACGGATGGCGGTTTGAGAGTAGCCGTGTCTGCTTGACCGACTTAAAACGCCTTGCAAAAAATATGGCGTTGGTTCTGACCGACAAGAATGCCGACACCGCCGCTTTGGCGACTGATCTGAGCGGAATCGTTGGAATTGATTTGTCAAAATATCTCAATTTTCAAGCACTACCCACCGTTATTCGCTCCATGATGAAAACTTTTGAAGATGAAAGTTTTCGTCAAGCAGTCGGCTATTCTTTCAAAAGAGAAGATTTTACCCTGCAGTATCACTTCTCTCCTGCAGACAGCAAAATTCTTACTGATGAAATTCACGCTGTTGCAAAACCCGCATATACGAAAAAGCTGCAAAGCATTGTCAATGTGGCAGGCATCGCAGAAGGTTTTGCAGGCATATTCGGCTTTGATTTATACGGTCGGTTGTTCTATGGCGATCTTTCTTTGTCACTCGGTGCTTTTTCCGGAAAACTGATAAAATTCACATACATGAATGACAACACTACGCTTACTGTCACCAACAGAAAATACGGCGGATGTAGAATCAAAATAGATTCTGCGCAATTGGAAGCGTTGATGGCAAAACACATTACATGACCCCGTTTATGAAACGGGGTTTTTTTATGAAAAAAAAGATAAAATGGCTTTGCATTTGTTTTACGCTGATTCTCGTCTTCATATTTGTTTTTCTGCTCTGTAAAAACAATATGCAGGCGAATTTTTTATCGCTGTGGACAGCCTTTCAAAATGAAAACACCTTTGCCATTCGCAATCACAACACGGATAATGTATACATTTTACAAACAAGCAAAAAAGAAAACACATTCGCTTTGTACCGAAAACAAGACGACGGAACCCTATTGCGGTACATCCTTTCGGAAAGTACAATTACCAAAGATATAACATACAACAAACACTGGCAACAGTGCAGCAAAGTGTTATTACCTGCCCCGCCTTATCTGTTAATGAATGAAATCGGTTGTCTGATAAGCGGTCGTGAGGAATCAACAAACGTTATAAGACAATATACTGATCTGTTGATTTCTGCTTTCTCAACCGTTTATAACGATTCATCTCTGTTAATTGATTACAATACTTTGCCGTCTGTTGCTCAAGAAATTGCTTCACTTTTTAAAAGCCGGGACATAAGAGAAAAAATCGGATCGCATAAAAATATGACCGCGACAAAAACGATCCAGACAGTTTCTCCGTTTACCGATCCGACAGTATCAGAACAGGTTATTTCAATATTATCAGGTGCAATACAGCCACAATACAGAGAAAAAATATATGCAGCCCTTCAACAAACCTGTAATAGCCTGAACAATTATAGTATTCAGATAACGACATCATTTTCAGGCAGTTTTCTTTGTTTAGAGGTTTATAAAAACCGTGAATGTGTTTTTACTGTTGAAAAACTGAAATGACCGCCCGTCATATATGACAAGCGGTCATGCTGATTATTTTCTTGTTGCGGCAGCTGATTTCATTTCAATAAGTTCTCTATAACTGATCAGCTTGATACCGTGCGATTCAAAGAATCGATGCGTAATGGGATCTTTCATCAACTGGTATTCCCATACTCTGCGCTGCCATGAACCCGTAATTGCCTTGATTTCATCAGTTTCCAATACCGGATGAATGAATGTTTCTGTAATACCGAACGGAATTTCCGCATGGAATTTCAAAAATGCATCGCGGAATTCTTCATAAGTCTGCTTATGTTTAAGTGATTCAACCTGGTCTGTCAGAATCAGATAATCGGGTGTGTACACCTTGTACTTCTTAGACAGAAAACGGCTGATGTAGCAAAATGCCTTATACAGAACAAGCGGAACTCCTTCGGGACAGAAAGAATTCACAGGCGTTGTACACATGCGGAATGCATATCCTTTTTCTTTGCAGAGTTTGAAAACTTTAGGGAGCATCAGATACTTGCCATTCATACCGTACAATGACCCCATATGGTTGTCAACCTGCGAAGGTTTCATCCCCATATTTTCAGCCTTTTCAATCTGAGCCTTTGCTTCTGCAATTGCTTCATCGTAATTACAATGCAATTCAAAATCTTCATTTTCAGGCCACATGCGCCCTTTTTCATTACGGATTGTCTGGCCGTCCGTAAGCGGTCCCCAAGGACAATTGTCCTGCCATTCATTTGTCAATGTAAGATGCACACCAATAGCATACTGCGGATTTTCAGCAGCAAACTTGACAGCATCATCTGTACCGGGACAAGTCATCATAACGGTAGAAGAAAACACGCAATCACTGCGGAACAAATCGATAACCGCATCGTTGGCGGCTTTGCAAAGACCAAAGTCATCTGCATTGATAATTAAATATTTCTGAGGCATAACAAAAACTCCCCCTTTCATATCGGTTATATTTTAGCACTGCATAGCATTTTTGTCAAGCAAAAGGAGCATTGTTTAAAAAATGGTTTACAATCTTGGCCGATACGGTTTCTCGTGGACTCCCGTCAACGCAAAACGGGCTTTGAAATCAGAAGACGGTATAGACACTGTTGTTACATTTGAAAACTATAAAGACCTGCTTTCAACCTGTTTTATGCCTTCGCCAAACTGATGGAAAATATCAGAACCGAAATTGAAGAATTTTTCAAATCAATAGTTGAAAAACTTTCTGAGTTCGTTTTACTCCTCGCTTAAATCCTGATAATTTCAAAAGTACGACTGCAAATATTGCAGTTTCTATGTCACTTTACAATACAAATTACGGTTTGTATTGTTGACTCGTCGAAACATTTCATGACAAACAGAGAAATCGCAGATACAGAATTTACCCCCTGTACCGATTTGGTACAGGGGGTATCTCCATTATGATCAAGGTGTCAAATCATCAGGTGATGAAGAAGAGAACCTTAAAGAAATTGATCAATCTCTGGAAGAAAGCTTTGAGTCTTCCAAGGAAGGAATTGTCAACCGGTTCATCGTCGCCTTCAACTTCACCTGTAGACGTGTCAGTAGTAATGTACTCTGCAACAATGACCATATCACCGGTAACCTTGCTGAAGTCTCCGGACCAACCCTTGAATTCATAGATGTAGTTCTCGTCAGCTTCTCTGACAGGATCTGCGGGAGCTGTTGCAGCACCACCATAAACAACATGCTGAACAGAGATTTCCGTACCATCATAATCCTGGAAGATAACCGTATAGGTTTTTACAGCATAGGTTACGGTAATTTCAGTATCAGAAGTGATTGTGCCGCTCACATACGGACTGCTTGCGGCATAACCGTCAACAACTGCAGATTTTACGTTATATGCATAACCGTATTCAAGGTCTGCAACATAATCTTCAGCAGCAACCGCGCCATCTTCATAAGCATAATGAATGGTCAGCGTGTACGTGTTGATACCGTAAATGACATCGATTTCAATATTTTCGTTGCCCATCACACCTTCAACAACAGCCTGACTCGGCGTGTAACCGAGGATGGGTTCTCCGTATTTGTCAACAAGTTCGGGGCTTACAATGGAATATGCATCACCGTAAGCAACTGTTTCGGTGACCGATTCTGCTGCAGTTGCACCGTTTGCATAGATATAATTGACTGTTACTTTGTAAGAAGCAATTTCATATCTGACGGTTGCTTCTACATCTTCAGTGCCCATTGTGCCGCTGACGGTGACAGACGAAGGATTGTAGCCGACAACAACGGGAGATTTGATGTTGTAAGTCTGGCCGAAGCGGAAAGAAGCATTAAATGTTTCGGGAGCTTCAACACCTTCAGGAGTTTCATACTTGATTGTAACGTTATGTTCATCAAGCAGATAATAAAGCTGAATCGTGGTGCTGCCATCTGCCGCAACAACTGCTTCATAAACAGGTTCTTCAGAACCGTTTACATAAGATTTTTCAAATGTAAACTGGTCGGGAGCATGTTTAACAATATCACTTTCTTCTTTTTCTGCTTCTGCAATGATATCAATAGTATCACCTGCAGAATACTGTAACGTATTCTTGGAAATCAGAATGTATTCATCACTCCATGTATCCTGAAGATAATGCTCTACATAAACATTAACATCAACAGCATCCCATGCTGCAGTCAGAACTACATTACCATACATGCCTCTGCCGATTACCAATTCGCCGCGTCCGTAAGCGGACTTCCAATTGTTTTCACCGGTAACTTCTACTGTCCAACCTGCGAATCTGTAACCATCCTTGGTGGGTTGCGGAAGAACGATAGCGGTTTCTGCTGTGTATTCGGTTCCGTTGAAATAATTTGCATTGGGCATTGTGCCGCCGTTTACATCATATGCAAATGTGAAAGTATCAGCAGTCCAGTTTGCTACGATGGTCACATTGCCGTATTTGCCGGTAAGGACAGATTCAGCAACAATATCATCCTGTGTCCAGTTGCCGACTTCTTTTACAAGAGTCCAACCGTCGAATGTGTAAGCATCTCTTGTTACATCGGCGGGAATGGTGACAGTGTCTTCAATCGTGTATTCAACAACCTGAGCATCATTGCCATCATTCATATCAATTGTGAAGGTATAAACAACAGGGGTAACAACTGCTTCAATTGCTACATCATCCATCGGCATTGTGAAAGATACGGTTGTGCCGTCTGCCTCAATACCGTCCCAAGAAGCAAGTTCATAATGATCAGCAATACTGATAACAGCTTCAACAGATGCGCCGAAGTAATATTCACCAATACCGGAAATTACCTGACCACCGTTGCCGTTAATTGTAACAGTAACATTATACTTGTTACGTGCATAGTACGCTTTCAGGACAGTGGAACCGTCATTTGCAATAACAGCTTCAACAATACTGTTTGCGGTATCGAGATAATAGCCTTCAGTGTCGACAGCGGTATAAATTGCAGCATCGCCGACATAACCTGTGATGGTTTCGGTAGAAGCAACTTCACCGTAATTTCCGTCAGCATCCATGAAATAGGTTTCAACGGTATAAGTAGACTGTGTTGCACTCCAGACAGCCTTCAGAGAAACATCACCGTATTTAGCGGATACATCACCCTTGATAACATCAGCAAGAGTCCAGTTGCCTTCAGCGTTGACAACTTCCCAACCTACGAAATAGTGGTCTGCAAGTTCGGCTTCGGGAAGTGCTACTGTATCTTCAATGTTATAATCAACATCTGCAACAGCAGAACCGCCGTTTGCATCGAATGTAATGGTATATTCAATCGGAGTAAATACTGCCTTGTAGCTGAGGTCTTCATTCGGCATTACATCGATGATTTCGGGATCCCAACCGTCAAACTCATAACCGACAACTTCCGGATCTGCGGGAGCAACGATTTCTTCACCGACCTTGTATGTATCAGTGGTAACTTCGTCAAACACTTCGTAAGAAACAGTATGTTCGGCAAGATAGTAGTAGTATTCAACAACCGTGGACCCGTCACCGGCAATGGTCTGCGTAGATGCTTCAGGCGTTACATAATTTTCAACAGTATAGGGAGCAACAACGACAGAGTCGGTCAAGCCGGAATGATCAGCCTCAATTCTTTCTTCAAACTCGCCATCAAGTTTTTCGTAATAGTGCTTAACAGTGTACTTCGTACTGACCGGAGTGTAGGTAGCAACCAACGTCACATCACCGTATTTTCCTTCGGGTACAACAACGCCGGGAATATAGCTACCGGCATCCCACCCGCCGAAAGCATCAGCAAGAGTCCATGTAACAGTGTAGCCGTCATCGGCAAGCAACGGCAGATTCAGCTGTTCATCAATGTAATACTTCACAGCAGGGATTGCTTCACCATGGACACCCTTGTAGTTCAGGATATAGGGAGTGCGTTCCATCGTTGCGGTATAAACCAGGTTCTCTGCACCCATTACTTCGGCAATTTCAGTTTCTTCATCGCCCCAGTTTCTGAATATATAACCGTTTACAACGGGTTTTTCGGGAGCGGCAATCTCTGCACCATACTTGTATTCGTCAACATCCTCGTCATCCAATACTTTGTATGTTACGGTGTAGATATTACGGTCATAGTGATATTCAACTTCCGTGGTGCCGTCACCATTGATGGTCAGTTCGGAAGGAACAGGCAGTGCAAAACCTTCAATTTCTTCGGGAGCAGCAACAACCGTATCGGTCGTACCGGTCTTTTCGATGGTATCGATGAGTGTGTATTCATCATTTTCAATGTTCTGTGTATAGATTTCTACAGTGTAAGCTGTATCATCTCTTGCAATCAGTTGTGCAGTAACAATGATATCACCATACATGCCGTTGTATTCGGTTGCGGGTGCGTAGTTGCCTGCAGTCCAGTTGCCCTCATCAACATCCAACACCCAGAACAGGTCATAACCCTCTTTGCCTTCAAGTGACTTGAAGATAACTGTATCATCGGCTGTGTATGTGATTGTTTCAAACAACTCGTCACCATTCATGCAAGTAATGGTGTAGGTAATTGCTTTGGATGTTACGCTGAGATTGATGTCGGCAAGACCGATTTCAACTTCAATGGTGTCACCTTCAGCAGTCTTGTCGCCTGCCCAACCAACGATTTCATAACCGCCGTTTGCTGTTGCAATCAGGGTTACTTTTTCTTCAAAGTAGTAAGTACCTTCGCCGTCAACGGAAGCAATATTCTTATCCTTGTCAACGGTAACAGTGTACTGATTTCTTGCATAGTACAGTTTCAGGGTAAGGCCGCCGTTTACAACAACTTCACCCTCAAGAACACTCTTTTCAGCATCAAGCGTGAAGCCATCATCCGGATCAGCAGTGACGGAAGCAGTTTCACCCGGGAACTTACCGGCAATATCAACTGTATCAATCAGTTCATATTCGCCCTTGGTGTTCATTTCATAGGTTTCGACGGTGTAGGTTGTGGAATCATCAAATACAGCCGTCAAGCGAAGATCATTATTCTCTGCGGTATAGGAACCGGGTGCAAGAGTTTCAACACCCCAGCCTTCAGCTGTCCAATGGACAAACTTGCTGTTTTCCTTTGTGGGTTCGGGGATAACAATCGTGTCACCTTCCATAAACTTGAAGGAGTCGATGACAGTGTCACCGGTATTCACAAATTCAACTCTGTATTCTCTGTTCCAGGTTGCAGTATAGGCTCTGTCGCCCATGCTGCCCTTCGGGATCACAATGGTCATATTATCGGCTGCAGCACCGGTAAGACCAGTTCCTTCCCAACCGGCAAACACATGACCGTTAATGGAGGGAGCACCGATTGTAATATCTTCGGATTCAATTGTGTAGGTGGTTGCAAAACCGTGATTGGGATAAACGCTTTCATAAGAAATGGAATATTCAATCGGAGTTGCAGTTACGGTGATTTCAACATCACCGACAATAGCAGAACCAAACACCTTCAATGTTGCCTGAGAACGGTCAGCATTGCAAGCATATTCGTAATTTGCTCTGTAAGCCGGCTGACCACCAATAAGAACAGTCACTTTGGAGCCGAGTTCATAACCGGGAGCTACGGAAATGGTTGCATTGTAGTTGGTGCCGGTCTTGACAGTTTCATCTCCGTTGTATGTTACGGTAGTCGGAGTATTGACTTTAAGAGTGAATGCCTTTGCAGTCCACTTTGCTTCAAAACTTGCATTACCAAGCTGACCATCAAGTGAAGTACCTGCTGCATAGACTGTGCCGACACTCCAAGTGCAGTCCGGATTTTCAATACTCGGACGGCTGGAAGTACAGGTCCAACCTGCAAATTCATAGCCGGGACGAGTGGGCAACGGCAGTTCTGCATCAGCATCGATGGGACGGAACACAACGCCGGCTGCATTGTAAATCATGGTGTCTACATTGTTGCCGCCGTTTGCATCAAAGGTAAGCGTATAGACCATGTCACGGTATTCTGCTTTAAGAGTTATATCTCCATACAGACCGGAAACAACCTGACCGCCGGCATAGGTGGTACCCCAGTTGCCGACTGCAGTTTCTGCATACCAACCAACAAACACAGCACCGTCTTTTTCGGTTGTCGGCAGAGTAACAGAAGATTCAATCGTATATTCAATGGGAGCAACAGCAACACCTTCGCCTGCATCAAAAGTGATGGTGTATTCAATTGCTTCATAAACAGGTGTCAGCGTTACATTACCGAACAGGAAGGTGGAATCAAAGCTTGCACCGGGAGCAATTGTGCCATCTGCGAAAATATCAGCCCAGTTGTTTTCTCTGCTTTCATCAACCGTAATCGTCCAGTTCTTGAACGTGTAACCGCCTTTGACGGCATCAGCAATGGCAAATTCGTCACCGTAATTGTATTCAATCACATCGCCGTCAACAATGGTGATGGTGTAACTCTGCGGAACAACAACGGGAGTCAGTTCAATGTCTTTTTCAACAAGGAGTTCAAATCCGGCAAGATCGGAAATGATGTTACCTTCACTGTCTTTCCAGCATTCAACTGCATAACCGGGGTCGCAAACTGCGCCGATTTCTGCAATCGTGCCGTAGGTGTAAGAACGGCCACCGAGTTCGGTTGCATGTTCAACATCCGTCAGCGTAACTTGGAAGGAAACACGGTCATAATAGATATTGATAGCAAGCGTTCCATCGGGACGAAGATTTGTGGTAGAGGTGAATTCAACACCGTTTGCTGCGGATTTTGCAAAAGCATAGCCGTAAACATTAGTGAGAATCATATCGCTGATGTCAACCGTTGAATCGGCTGTACCTCTGTAGATGTTGGATTTATACTGTTCATAATCAGAACCGTCTGCAGTCTGCAGCATGTGATAAACAACATATCTGACATTCGTATCGGCAATCCACTGTGCCTGCAGGGTAACATCGCCCTGGAAGCCTTTCAGCTTCTGACCGGCTTCGTATTTATCGCCGACGGTCCAGGAACCTTCACCTTCCTGCACAACCCAACCATCAAAAGTGTAGCCGAGTCTCTTGGGTGTGGCAAGCTTTGTTTTCTTGTTTTCGGTGTCATACTGCAGGGGAGCAAGTTCAGTGCCGCCATTGACATCATAGGTTACGGTATAAGGAGTGGGAATCCACGAAGCATAGAGAACCTTATCAACAGAAGTAGAATAAGTACTACCGGCCTGCAGAGATGCATTTGCCCCCTTCTGCTCTGCCCAACCGGTGAAAGTGTAACCTTCGCGTACGGGGGTACCGGCAGGAATGGTAAAGGGCTTTTCTTCCCTCTTATTGGCAGCACTGATGTAATGGCTTTCTGTCATCGGAGTGAGTTCGCCGGCGGGAATGATGGCATCTTCATGGCCGGCATCAAAACTGAGGGTCATATCATCACGGCTGTAAACAGCATAGTAACGATAGGACGGATTGACAGTTGCGGAATTATAGGTAATGGTCGAACCGAGCTCAATTGTTTGCGCAGCAGGAACGTTGTCATCACGGAAGCCAAGCAGGGTGAAATCACCTTTCTTGGTGATGTTTTTAAAATCGTCCAGAGTGGGAACCGTTACGGTCTTCTCGGATTCATTGTTGTGATAGACAATCTGCTGTCTGATGGAAGTTGCAGTACCGGCAGTTGTCAGATAGGTAAACTGAATGTCTACCGTTTTATCAAAAATAGCATAGACAGTTGCATGATACCCAACGGTAAAAGACTGATTACCTGTGGTTGCATCCTTATCGACATTCCAACCTTTAAAACTCCAGCCTTCTTTGGTTGCTTTGTTGGATGTGTAGTAATCAAACTTACCGGAAGCATCCGTGCCGACAAGAAGAATTTCCTGTGTGGTTGCAACAGTACCGCCGTTGTAGACAGCATTGTATGTAACCGTGGTAGCCAATTCCATAGCAGCCGCTTCAACTGCAACAGCGGCATTGGTGATCTGCGCTGCGGTGTAAGCAGAACTGTAGAAATCGTTATAATCGTTCAGAATGGTCTGTGCCGTGTTCAGCGCAGAGTTCAAGGCATTGTAGGTTGCATCCGTATATCTGCCGGATACAAGGTAATCATTATATGTATTATATGTATTCTGCAGCTCCTGCAAAACAGATGACACATCGATGGAACCGGTGGTATTGAGGGTTGCATGATTGTCATGCATTGCATAGCCGGAAATCGGGTCGTCGGTCATCCACAGGTAAATATAGTTACCGTCAGCATCCTGGTTCATATCTGCAACCTTGGAATTGTCAAGATAACGGGCATAACGGGGGTCGTCTGCAGAATCGTCACGGTTATCAGCGCGAACAAGAGTTAAGGGGGCACCGACACGAGTATCATGTGTATTTACGAAATACAGATATGCACCGCCGGCTTCTTTGTTCAGATCCGTTCCGTTGGATTTTTCCCACGTGACATTGTAAGTTGTGCCGGAATCTGCAAAACGATAATAGGCGGGCCAGGTTGTTTTATCTTCAACCGAACCGTTCAGGTTTGAAGAAATTGCCATCTTCGTATAAGCAAGCGTAGGATTGGTCGTCGACTTGAAACCAAACTTGATGTAATCACCGCCGGCACCGTCATTCAGGTCGTCATCGGTCGGATAATAATAACCGGCATCTTTAAGTTTATTGGCAAGATTGGTAATAGCATCCCAATCAGACTTTGTTTCAACACCGATTTCCGAAACAAAGAGAGCCCCGGACTGATGATAGAAGTAGTGGTAACCACCGCTTGCATACTTGATGGTGTTCATGTCTGCCGTGCTTGCGGCAGCAGCAGCGTCCGTTGTCAGTGCACTTTTAAGTTCCGCTGCAAGGGGAACCAAAGCCGCTGAAAACAGAGGCAGGACGAGGCAGAGGCAAAGGAGGCACGAAAGTAACTTCTTTGTCAGTCTTTTTGCGTTTGTCATTGAACAACACTCCTTTTTCTATCCCACGGCAGAATAATCCCGTAGGAATTACAGTTACTTATATTATACTGATTTACAAAAAAATGTCAAGAAAACATCATTTCACAGGGCATGTAATAATGAACAAATTTTAGGAAGTATTTTTCAAAGTTTTGCACAAAAGAAAATATTTTATTATAAAAATTGGCTGTATATTGCAATGCAGAAACAAAAAATTATAATACATCTCACAACTGTTTCTTTATTTTATTATGTCAAACAAAAAAATAATTGTCAATCAAAAGGTGGCTTGACTTCGCAAAAAACGGGTGTATAATAAAGGTAAAATAAAATTATTACTACATGAGAAAGGTGTTTTTATTATGGCTGAATGCAATCATGATTGTTCCAACTGTTCGGCAAAATGCAATTCCCGCGAACAGGCATCGAGCTTTGCAATCCCGATGAACGAACATTCCAATATTAAAAAAGTAATCGGTGTCGTCAGCGGTAAAGGCGGTGTCGGAAAATCCATGGTAACTTCCCTGCTCGCCGTTGAAGCACAGCGCAGAGGTTTTAAGGTTGGTATTCTGGATGCAGATATCACAGGGCCGTCCATTCCGAAAAGTTTCGGGATTACCGAACGGGCAACAGGAAGCGATCTCGGCATTTTTCCCGTGTTGACAAAAACGGGAATTGAAATCATGTCCGTCAATCTGCTTCTGGAAGATGCAGGAGCTCCCGTGGTATGGAGAGGCCCCGTCATTGCAGGTACGGTCAAGCAGTTCTGGACGGATGTTGTGTGGAATGAACTTGATTATCTGTTTATTGACATGCCTCCCGGAACGGGCGATGTCCCGCTGACAGTATTCCAGTCCATCCCGCTTGACGGTATCGTTGTTGTTACAAGCCCGCAGGATCTGGTTTCGATGATCGTAGAAAAAGCCGTTCGCATGGCAGGTCTTATGAACATCCCTGTTTTGGGTATTGTTGAAAACTTCTCTTATTTTATCTGCCCCGACTGCAACAAGAAGCATTATATTTACGGCGAGAGCAAACTGAATGAAATCGCCGCAAAGTTTGAAATTCCCGCAACGATACAAACGCCCGTCAATCCGAAACTTGCCGCTGCCTGCGATGCAGGTATGGCTGAACTTGCCGATACGGAAATGTTAAGCGAATTTGCGGATGCAATCATCGGGAAATAAATCCAGAAAGGGTACAAAAGCATGAAAATTATCATCTATAATGAAAATGTAATGCAAAACCTCCCTGCGCATAAAAAAGCCTATGCTAACGGATTACACAATGAGCTGAAGTCCATTTTTGACAAAGAACATGATGTAACTTGTGTGACCCTTGAGGATATTGAAAATGGATTGAGCAAAGAAGAACTTGACAAAACAGATGTCCTGATCTGGTGGGGACATATCGCACACGAAAAAGTGCCCGATGCAATCAATGAATACGTATGCAAGCGTGTCTGTGAAGGCATGGGAGCTATTTTCCTTCATTCGGCACATTTTTCCAAACCGTTCACAACGCTTTGCGGCACACCTTGCTCCCTGCGTTGGCGCGAAGCCAATGAAGCGGAACGTGTATGGACAACCGATCCGTTCCACCCGATTGCGCAAGGTGTTGAACAGGGGTTCCGCCTTGACCATGAAGAAATGTATGGCGAACATTTTTACATTCCCACTCCCGACAGCGTTGTATTTACAGGTTGGTTTGAAGGCGGCGAAGTCTTCCGTTCGGGATGCTGCTTCCATAAGGAAAACGGCAGATTTTTCTATTTCCAACCCGGACATGAAACATTCCCCATTTACAAAAATGAAAATGTGCGCCTGATTTTGAAGAATGCTGTAAACTGGGTTGCAAAAAAAGGACCCGAAAAGTCCGACTTTATCGGCAATGAAAAATGCCTGCACCCCATCAAGCCGCCCGAAAAATTCAAACGGAACAGATTTTTGTACAAAGAAATCGAAAATAAAGAATAATAGAAGACGGAACACCGCAAAGAAAAAAAGCGATGTTCCGTTTTTTTATTGCATAGTGATGCGTTCAAGTTCCCCTGCAGACAAAACTTTACATTCACCGGGCAACAAAGAAGGATCCAAAGGCAGTTGCCCCATTTGCGTACGATGCAGTGCAACAACGGGATTCCCCTGTTTTGCAAACATACGCTTGATCTGATGGTATCTGCCTTCCATCAAAACAACACTGTATATATATTTTTCCTCACAGACAGCCTGCACGGCGACGGGAAGCAATTTTTCATCATCCAGCACAGGGCCGTCTGCAAGCTCGGCAACTTCCGCTTCAGACACCGTTCTTGTAAGGGTCACACGGTACGTTTTGGGCACATGTTTCCCGGGAGCTAATATACGGTGTGCAAAATCACCGTCATCCGTAATCAGCACAAAGCCGGTGGTATCCTTGTCGAGCCGCCCTGCGGGGAACAAGCCTTTTCGACGGATCTCTGACGGCACAAGATCAACCACTGTTTTCTCGTTCGGATCTTTCGATGCAGATACCACACCTGCGGGCTTATGCAACATAATATATACATATTTCTGATACACAATCGGCTGCCCACCGACAGTTACGATGTCAACAGACGGATCCACTTTCATATCTGCATTTTTGCAAACTTTTCCGTTGATAGCCACTTGCGAATCCCGCAATTTCTTTTTTGCATCACTGCGAGAAAGCAGAAGCGCCTGCGACAACAATTTATCAAGACGAATCAATTCCATAAAATACATCCTAAAGACTTAAAATAACCGTTTTCGGGCGGGTTCGGACTATATCCGTCATCCTAATGTGATGAAAGATAATCAAAACCATGCATAAAACCGTCCAGTTCAACCGAGCAGATATCCCCGCCTATAATGATTCCCTGGCAAACCAGTAAGGTCGCCTGTACATAGGCTTCACTTTGCGCGTATCCCGGATAATTGGTAACGGCATAGACCCATTTTTTCACACTTCTGCCTGCGTACGGCAAAAGATCAAACCCTTGCGACAATTGAATAGCATTATAATTGTTGTAAACGTCACCGAATTGAGCCGGAATAAAGATTTCCTGCACACTAACGGGTTCTTCCTGCACAATCCAACCGAATTGTTCAAGATATTGCAATCGTTCTTCTTGCGTTGCCCCTCGCGGATACACGGAACCGCCCACTGCCACATCACGTGCCGTTCCCCTTACCGTAAAGACTGTCAGTAAAATCAGCAACCCACCGAAAATCAACATAACAAGCCGGTACTTGGCTGATTTGAAAGAAAAACAGAACATAAATTGAACACCTCACATCATAATGATATGAGGTGTTGTTGAAAACTATGTACAATTAAATGTCATCTGATCTCTTTGCGGCAGCATTTTCCAACTGCTGCTGAACAATGTGAATTTTGTTCAGACTGGTGTTGAAGTTATTGATGCCTTCAACCAGAATTCCTTCCGTATCACCGATGATGGAATCCACAAAGTTGCTTGCACCGTTGCGAAGATCCGAAGACCACTTCTGCGCATTGTTCACGATTTCGGAATAGTTTTCCTTCGCCTTTTCAATGATATCAGCAGCCTGCGAACGGGCATCTGCCACAATCTGCGCGGCATCTGCTTCTGCAGCAGTCTTCAACTGTGCGGCATGATCATGCGCCATTCTGGTAATGCTGGTTTCTTCAACCATCTGCGCGGCAAGCATTTCGCCCTGTTTGATGGTTGCAGCAGCCTTGGATTGCGCCTTATCAAGAATCATTTTGCGTTCTGCGGCAATTTTTCTTGCCTGTTTGACTTCTTCGGGCATTTCAAGACGAATGTCTTCAAGAATGCGGCGGATAGAGTCGGAATCGACACGCACCTTTCCTGATCCCATTAAAGACGGTTTTCCGTCATCAAGCAAATCCTCAATCTGACTCAGCAAATCCTCTACGCTCATAGTTCATTCATCCTTCCGTTATTATAGCTTTCTTTTTTATATCTTCTATTATCGCTTCGGGCACAAATGCACTGATGTCGCCACCATAACTGCACACTTCCCGAACCAAAGACGAGCTTAAGAACATGTATTCGGCACTGGTTACAAAAAACATGGTATCCACTTGCGGAGCAAGTCGTTTATTTGTCAATGCCTGCTGGAATTCATCTTCATAATCGGACACCGCTCGCAAACCTTTAACAACTGCAACGGCACCGATTTTCTGCACATAGTCCGCCAACAATCCGCTGTGAAAATCAACTTCCACATTCGGAAGATGTGCAACGCTTTTTTTGATCAGTTCAACCCTCTCATTGGGGGTAAAAAGACCGGTATTGCGTTTTTTGCTGTTGTACATAACTGTTACAACAACTTTATCAAAAACTTTGGCGGCACGGGTAATTACATCAACATGCCCCAATGTAATGGGATCAAAACTTCCGGGACAAACAGCAATTTTCAGCATAAGAATGACCTCTCATTCTGTTTTGCATCTGTATATTGTTACCTTGGTATGAGAATAATTACGCACACGGTCGATCGTAAAATTCCCAGCCTGCGAAGGCAACTCTTCTTTAAGATCCGACTCGCAGACAATAATTCCTCCCGGTGTTACATGATCAGCAACAAACGGAAGAACTTTATCAATCCATTTCTGTCCGTACGGCGGATCCAGAAAAACAATACCGAATGTCTGCATGCAGGACTTAATATAGCCCAAGGCATCCCCTGCAATCAGTCGGGATTGTTCCTGAAAGCCGCAAGCGGCAATATTTGTCTGGATGGCTTTCTGCGATTTCCTGGAACTGTCAACAAAAACACAAGATGAGGCGCCGCGACTCAATGCTTCAATACCAAGCTGACCGGAGCCTGCAAAAAGATCCAACACATCTCTGCCTTCAATTTCAAACTGAACGGCGCTGAAAAGACCTTCCTTAACCTTATCAAGTGTCGGCCTGACTTCCATTCCTTCAGGGGTGACAAGTTTTCTTCCCCTTGCAGAACCTGTTATAACTCGCAAACGAACTCTCCGTTCATAAATAAAAATTTACTTATTTATTATTACACAGAAGAACATGTTTTGTCAACCGTAATTTTTTACAATATTGTATATATCATCACCTTTTTCAGCAAACAGTGATATTCCGACATCTTTTAACTGTGTTTTCGCTCTGAAGCCCCATACAACACCGACTGCAGTCAGACCTGCATTTTGTGCAGTGTATGCATCCGTCTCGGAATCACCGACATACAGCGTTTCTTCAGGACTCACATTCAGCTCTTTAATCAATTCATCAATAATTGTCCGTTCCGGCTTCAAAGGTCTTTTTCCGTTATCACCTTTGACATTGCATAAAAGCGAACCGAAAAAGTGTTCACAAATTTCCTTTGCCGCAAATTCTCTTTTATTGGTTGCGACTGCACAAAGAATACCGTCACGGTTCAATTTTTCCAGCAACGGAATAATCCCGTCATACGGTTTTGTTTTATCGAGAGAATGTTCTTTGTAGTATGCCGTCAATATCGCTGTACATTCAACAGCAATAACATCGGAGGCATCAGCAGGCAGGGCACGACGCATCAGCATATACAACCCGTTCCCGACAAAAGAACGGATTTCATCTCTCGTTCTCTGCGCATAGTGATAACGGGATAAAACATAATTAACAGCATCGGTCAGGTCATCCAATGTATCCGTCAATGTGCCGTCCAGATCAAAAATTACTGCCTTGATCATTTTTAATCATCCTCCCTCGTTTGATTCTTATGAAAATACTGATACACCTTTTCAGCCGCAGGCTTACTGATTCCGCTTACCGCTTCCAGGGAAGCAAGATCTGCATTCTGCACCGCTGTTAATGTGCCGAAATGCTTCAGCAAAGCTTTGGCCCTTTTTTCGCCGATGCCTTCAATCTGTGTCAGATTGGAAGACAATGTGCTCTTTTTTCGTTTCTGTCGGTGGTAGGTAATTGCAAAACGATGTACTTCCTCCTGAATTTCGGCAACCAGCGTAAACAAAGCACGTTTATCCAGAATAGATATTTCATCGCCGCTTGTGGCAATGGCGCGCGTTCTGTGTTTTCCGTCCTTTACCATACCGAACAATGGTACAGATAAACCTTTTTCGCGCAAAACAGCATGAACGGCATTGATCTCACCTTTTGCACCGTCCAGCAAAATCAGATCGGGCAATCTGCCGAAACCGTCCGCTCCGTCGGGATTCTTCAGGTATTCATCCATTCGTCTTGACAGAACCTGTGCCATGGCAGCGCAGTCATCATTTTCAATTCCGCGGACTGCAAACTTTCTGTAAGCCTTTTTATGGGCTTTTCCGTCTTTAAACACGATCATGCCGCCAACCGTTTCACTACCGGCGGTATGGGAAATATCATATGCTTCAATATAAGCAGGTGCATGCGGCAAACCAAGGGTTTCCCCGAGTTCATCAAGCACACGTTGCTGTTTTTCATTTTTACCGGTGTATTTTGACAGTTTTTCGGAGGCATTCTCACGGGCAAGTTGCATCAGTTTCATTCCTTCGCCTTGCTTCGGAACAAAAATCTGCACCTTTTTTCCACGCTTTTCAGACAGCCATTCTTCCAGCAATTGCGAATCTGCAGGATCAACATCCACACTGACACGTTCGGGAACATCGTCCCGGATTGTATAAAATTGTGTCAGTAATCGGCTGCGATCTTCTTCAGGGCTTTCCAGTTTGTCAAAGATAAAACTTTCGGAATCATACAATTTCCCGTCACTGTAACGAAGAACTGTCAGGCAGGATTTCACGCTTCCGTCTGCCACTGCAAAAACATCCTGCAGGCCACTGCGAACAGCAACAACACTCTGCTTTTGCCATGTTTTCTGAATAGATGCAATGCGGTCACGCAAACGGGCGGCACGTTCAAATTCAAGGTTTTCCGCCGCCTCCTGCATATCTCGTTTCAACTTGCGCATAATTTCGCCGTCACCGTTCAATAACAGCGCAAGCGCATCGCGATGGGATTCCATGTATTCCTGTTCTTTCATTTTTCCGCAACACGGAGCGGCGCAAGTCTTTATGTGATAATGAAGGCACGGGCGCGTCTGACGGTTAATATCCTTCGGAAAATGCTTATTACAGGTCGGCAGACCAAAAATAGCCTTTGCATCCTGCACAGCCTTTGCGACATATCCCGTCGATGCAAACGGACCGTAATAATCGGCTCCGTCTTCTGCTTTTTGTTTTTCGGCTGTCAAAGTCGGCCAACCGTCCTTTGTTACTTTTATATAGCCGTAGCCCTTGTCATCTTTCAGCAGAATATTATATTTCGGATGATGCTGTTTGATCAATGAACATTCCAAAACAAGGGCTTCGAATTCGGACGCTACAAGAATATAATCAAAATCATGCACATTCTCAACCATTTTGCGCACTTTGACGGTATGGTTGCTCTGCGAGCCGAAATATTGACTCACACGATTGCGCAATGCCTTAGCCTTGCCTATATAGATAATTTCGCCCGACATATTTTTCATGATATAAACACCCGGCGACAAGGGCAACTGCATGGCTTTTTTACGCAGTTCGGCAATATTCATCCTGCATCCTCCTTACTCAAAATGAAAAAATCCGCCCTGCGATGCAGAACGGTTTTTTACTGAAATCAAAAACTTATTCGGCAAAACCGGCTTCGACCATCTGAACAAGTGCTGCCAAAGCTTCATTTTCATCATTGCCGTCAGCAATAATGCGAATGTCAGTGCCACCGGTGATACCGAGAGAAAGAACACCAAGAAGGCTCTTTGCGTTTGCTCTGCGTTCTTCTTTTTCAACCCAGATAGAAGATCTGAATTCATTTGCTTTCTGAATAAAGAAGGTTGCAGGACGTGCATGCAAGCCAACCTGATTCTGAACTGTAATATCTTTATGGACCATATTTGACTCTCCCACGGCAATAATTTGATTTCTGAAATACCCAAAATTAAGCATCAGAAATCTGTTGCTTGTTACATATTATAGCACAAAACTTTCCTTCGTCAATCACAAACCGAGGTGTTTTGAAAAAATCGTTTAATAGGCTAAAGTATGACAATTTTTTTATACTCCGTTTGTGCATTTTGACAAAGAGATTTTCAATCATCATTTAATTCTGCTTTATTCCGTTCTTGCAACAGCCAAGAATCAAGCATCTGTTGCTCTTTTGCGGTCAATTCTGCTGTCTTCAATAAATCAGGTCTTCGCTCAAAAGTGCGTTGCAACGACTGTTCCCGACGCCATTTTTCGATATTCGCATGATGCCCCGACAGTAAAACAGGCGGCACTTCCCTGTTGTTCCAGACCGCAGGTTTTGTATACTGAGGATATTCAAGAAGAGAATTATAATGACTTTCCAGTGTATATGCATCTTCATTGGCAAGAACGCCATCGATCATACGCGAAATGCTGTCAGCCAACACCAATGCCGGCAATTCTCCTCCCGTAAGAACATAATCACCGATGGAAATTTCCTCGTCGACTATTTCCTCAAGGACACGTTCATCCACACCTTCATAATGACCGCAAAGAATGCAGAGATTGGGCAGTTTTGACAATTCAACCGCTTTTTTCTGTGTCAACACCGCGCCTTGCGGTGACATGTAAACAAGATGCGGTTTTGTACCGAGTTCCTCACACAATGCTTTGTAACAATCATAAATCGGTTGTGCCTGCATGAGCATTCCGGTACCGCCGCCGTAAGGCGTATCGTCCACCCTGTTGTGCTTATCAAGCGTATAGTCACGGATATTGATTGCATTGATTTGCAAGATTCCTTTTGCTATGGCTCGACCTGTTATGCTTTCACTGAAAACCGCTTTGCACATTTCGGGAAACAGAGTCAGAATATCAATCCGCATCATCAAAAATTCCTTTCATGGGCCGAATGAGAATCTTATCGGCGGCGACATCAGTTTCAATGATGACCTGTTTGATTGCAGGAAGCAGATACTCATTCCCTTTTGCATCGGTAATATGCCAGACATCATTGGCACCTGTTTCGGAAACATCCGAAAGAATGCCGTATTCCGCACCGTTGTCGGCATCAAAAACGTGACAGCCGATGAGTTCCTGCACAAACCATGTACCGTCCGGCAAATTCGCATCGCTTCTTTTCATATAAAGAATTTTATTCTTCAGCGCGGCTGCTTTTTCAACGGTGTCAATACCGTCCATTTTCATAAGCACAACATTCCCGTGCACACGGGAAATTATTTTCACGCTGTTATTTCCGTTTGCATCCGTGTACAGTGTTTTGAACTTCGCGGCAAATGCAGGCGAATCCGCCCACGGATTAAATCGCAACTCACCACGCACACCGTGTGTTCCGACAATTTGTCCCAATTCAAGATATTCTTTTATCATAACAACCTCAAAAAAGCGGGACACTCAAGAGAATGCCCCGCAGGAATTTTTAGATTTCGGGAATTTCAACGGTGACTTCTCTGCCTGCCTTAGCAGAACGGGCAATACCGTCAATGATAGCCTGATTGTAAATAATCTGACTTGTGGGAACAGGAGAAGCAGTGCCGTTCTTGACAGCATCAACAAAGAAACGGATCTTGTTGTAGAAATTATCGTGGCTGTTCTTCTTTTCGGGAACCTTGGTTTCAACATGCGTGCCTGCAACATCACGATAAATAACAAGCGGACCGCCGATGGATCCGTTCCAGCATTCGGTGGACGGAATACGAAGACCTGCCTTGGTTCCGAGAATAATGGTATCACCGGGAGTATCCATGTTCATAGCCCATGAAATACGGAAGTCAAGGATGATGCCGCCTTCAAGACGGACAAATGCGGCTGCAAAATCGTCAACACTGAACAGATCGGCATATTCGGGATGCCCGGGATAGGTCACGGGATCCTTGCCGAAACAGTCATTTGTATAACCGGAAACCGTAAGCGGTTTCGGATAGCCGACAGCATTGAGAACCATATCAAGAGAATAACAACCGATATCGGCAAGCGCGCCGATACCTGCGGTCTTGTCTTCAATGAACGAAGTGCCGTAAGGAGTCGGAATGCCTCTGCGTCTGCCTCCGCCGGTCTGAATGTAATATACATCACCAAGCTCACCGGACTGCACGATTTCCTTGACCATCTTCATATTTTCATCAAAACGGGGCTGGAAGCCGACAGAAACGATCTTGCCGCTTTCTTTTTCAGCCTTGCAGATTGCAACGGCTTCTTCAAGTGTGACACACATGGGTTTTTCAAGCAGAACATTAACACCTTTCTGCAGTGCATAAATGGTGCATTCCGCATGGGTGCGGTTATAGGTGCAAACGCTGACAGCATCAAGCTCTTCAGCATCAAGCAGCTCTTTGTGGCTTCTGTAAAGACGGACACCGTCAATACCGTTGGCTTTGCAGAATTTTTCTGCTTTGCCTTCAACAAGATCGGCGGCTGCTACGATTTCAACATCGGGACACATAAGATATTTCTTAACGTGCTCTTCAGCAATCCAGCCGGTACCGATGATACCGACTTTAACCTTTTTGGTGGTATCGATAACTGTTTCTTCAATGCTTCCTTCCTTGAAGCGATCAAGTACGTTTTCTGCCATGGTTAGCCTCCTGATATTTAATAATTTAATACATTATAGCACTGCATTACGCAAGTGTCAATATTAAAGAGCATCAATGAAATATATTCTCTTCTTGGTAAACACACGAAGAATATCCGGATTCTCATTTATGATCTCAACACCCTGCCAACAAGACAGTTCATCGAAATCACCGTCAAACCCGCACAAAACAAGGCCGCTGAGCGCAGCAGCATCAAGACGAATGTCATAGTCACCCTCCGATCGGCGGGTGATTTCTGCTTGTCCGTTCTTGAAAACAACATCAAAAATACCGTGATTTCTTTCAAGAGGATCATCGGAATAAATTGAAAAATGGCCTGCTTCTTGGGGATATTTTGTAAGTTTTAGTATTTTCTCCAGATTCATCACTCTGACAGAGCCCATGTCACGCATTGTTTTGAATACGTCTTTCGCAGTGTTGGGCAAAATACTGAATATCGGTGACCATATCGGCAAACGATCAATAATAAGCGTTTTATAATTACCATCATAAACACGCAGAAATGCCAACAGATTAAACAGGGCGGCTCTGTTTTCAAAAGCAATTTCATTAACACGAATTGTAGAGTTGCCTCTGTCGCACTTGAATGAAACATAGCCGTCAACAATACCGTTTTTATTCTTACCCAGATAAGTATAATGCAGCATTTCATAAGGCTTCTCATAAAAATAACGGTCAGAATTGCGCAAAAATGTAAGGTCGGTTTTAAAAGCGTTTTTATTATAAAACGCATAAAGAGCTTCCGACTGAGAGCCGTCATAAAGTTCAACATCGAAATCACGCGGCACAAATGAAAGATCCGCCAACGGAAAGGTCAATTCGATAATATGACCTGCATTGGTGTAACCGAGTTTGCGATAAAATATATTTGAAAAGGGATATAAAAGAGAGACATCGTACTGTTCATTCTCAAACACCTTGTCAAACAAACGGTAAACTGCACCGCCTCTGCGACATTCGGGACGTGTGCAAACCCCACCTACACCTGCGCAGTTTATTTTGTGACCGTTAAAGGTCAATTCAAAATTTTCAGCTTCAAGATTTGCCATCAATGTTTTATCATCGTCCATGAAAGCTCCGAGCAAATCACATGCAGGCATCTCAAGAGGATCGCCGTTTGCATAACGGTAGATAAAGGATAAAGAGCCAACAAATTCATGCTGTTCAAGGTCGGCGTCGGTCAGTTTTCTGATGATCATATAATCTCTCCTGTTTTTCTAATGAACGCGGAAAGTTGAAGCGCAAAAAAAAGTGTTTCAACTTTCATTAATCATTATAATAACATGTTTTATAAGATTTTGCAATCGAGATTTTATTTTCTTATTGCATCAATTGCAAACACTGTGAAAAATAAATTTAAAGTCCGGCTTCACCACTGAAACCGGACTTTTTTTGTAATCAATTAAGACAGGCGATTGACATTGTATCCCAACTCATCGGGTGTGATGTAAATATGCTCAAAAGTGGTTGTTCCGTCATCATGAATACGGAGAACAGAACCGCCGTTGGTGTTACCGGTTTCATCTGCATAACTGCCGAAGCCAGTTTTCAGGCAATAACTCAAACGCACACCTTCAAAGGGAACGGAGAAGCTGTTGACGTGATCATGGCCGACAATGATGTCCTTTGTGGAACCGAGTTCTTTAACAAGCGAGAAGAAACCGTTGTTAACGGGAGCGGAACAAACATCTTCACCTCTGATACCGAAACAAACATCAGCATATTCAGGCTTGTAAGCATTTGCCTGTGCATCAAAAGCAGCATTATAAGCTTCCGTGTATTCATAAACGGGAATGTGGAAAATGGCAGTACTTTGTACGGTTTTACCTTCGATTGCAGCAAGACCTTCAACAGCCCATCTGTACCATTCCTGTTGATTATCCCACAGATGATCATAGCCTTCAACCGTTGATCCGTCCTCTTTTGTATGAACAGCATGATCGTGCGTATCCATCATATAAAGGGTATGAACAATTTCATCACCCTGCTTGATATTGATGATATAGTTGCCGTACCCCATGTCTTTCGGACCAAATTCAAACAGGCTGTTTTCGGCATTGGCGGCAAGGTATGCTGCCCAGTCTTCCGTGATGGTATCCTGACCGTCATGGTTGCCCATAACGATTGCATAAGGAATGCCGAGAGAAGAGAGTTTTTCAATTGTAGAATAACTGCCGACAAAACCGAGAAGGTTGTCACCTGCAACAGCAATCAGATCGGGTTCGGTTCTTTTGATGAGTTCATCGATCAGATCAAAAGCAAAGTCACTGTTGGTGGTAAGTGCTTCGCCTTCGCCGAGCTGAATGTCGGTCAGGTTAAGAACGACAAAGTCTTCCCCTTCCGTCTTTTCAAGAACAATGGTATTGTCAAGAGAATAAACATCCTCCTTTGACCATTCGGTGAAATTGGCATCCGCGTTGCTGCCGAGCGTATAAAAGAACGGCAGAATCATCTGCACAAGGCACATGATAAAAACGATAATTTTTTTGGTGAAAGAAAACATACTGAAAACCTCCGTTTTATTAGTAAATTCAATATACCATATCAATTTTGAAAAAGCAAGAATTTGTATTGACAAATTCCTGAAAATATAAAATAATACTTATGAGGGATGTTTATGTTTTTATTTGATTTTTTAAAAACCACAAAATTATTTCAGAACATGACCGCAGAAGAAATACAACAGGCTCTCGCGTTTTTTTCTGCACAAGAGGCACATTACAATAAAAATGAAATCATAAAAAAAACCGATACACAGTTATCCGCATTCGGCTTGGTTCTCAATGGCAGCATAACCGTTTATATGGATGATTTTGACGGCAACTGCCTTGTTATGAGCAGTGCACAACAGGGGGATACATTCGGAGAATCCTTGTGTTTTTTACAGCGCAATGAGCCTGTTTACATCATTGCAACACAAAACACGGACATCCTGTGGTTGCATTGTGAACGCTTGCAGGATGATTGCAATTGTTCAATCTCCTGTGCATTGCGCAACCGTTTTATCGCACTGCTGGCAAACCGTGCACTTGATATGAATAACCGCATTCAGGTTTTGTCGAAATTTACAATCCGAGATAAACTCATCACTTATTTTTCACAATGCGCCAACCGCACCAAAGGCGACACGTTCACACTATCGCTTGACCGTGCATCCCTTGCTTCGTACATAGGCACGGAACGAAGTGCACTGTCACGGGAATTGCACAAAATGCAAAACGACAATATCATCAAAATTAACAAAGATGAAATCACTTTAATCAGAAAATAAAATTCAATTTTGTTGCAAATGCAACATACTTTTACAATTTCTCCTGTTATAATACAGATGAAAAAAATATTAACACAGGAGAAAAACAAACATGAAAAAGTATTTGGCACTCATTCTTTCCCTCATTCTGATGCTGACGGCATTTGCCGCTTGCACGCAAACCACCAATGATCCGACGGAAAAAGTTTCCGATTCCGATGTTGTCACCCCTGCAGATGCAGTTGAAAATGTGACACCGTCTGACGTGACAACCATCCGTGTTGCAGGCATGAAGGGACCGACTTCGATCGGCATGGTAAAGATCATGGAAGACAACACTGAAAGCGGTAAATATGCATTCACCATTGCAGGTACAGCCGATGAAATCGCACCGAAACTGATTAAAGGTGAACTTGATATTGCCGCAGTGCCCGCAAACCTTGCAAGCGTGCTTTACAACAAGACCAACGGTGCTGTCAGTGTTCTTGCTGTCAACACCCTCGGTGTGCTTTACATTGTGGAAAAAGGCGATTCCGTCAACAGCCTTGCTGACCTGAAAGGCAAAACCATTTATGCAACAGGCAAAGGCACCACCCCCGAATACAGCCTTCGCTATCTGCTGACCGAAAACGGCATTGACCCCGATAACGATGTAACTATTGAATTCCGCAGTGAAGCCACGGAAATCGTAAGCGTACTTGCAACTGCCGAAGACGGCATTGCCCTTCTTCCCCAGCCCTATGTTACGGTTGCCTCGCAGAAAGTGGAAGGACTTCGTACCGCCATCAATCTGAATGATGAATGGAACAAACTTGACAACGGCAGCAAACTTGTAACGGGTGTTGTGGTTGCAAGAAATGAATTCATTGAAAATAATCCCGATGCCGTTACCGCATTCCTTGATGAATACAAACAGAGCGTTGATTACGTTAACAACAACGTGGAAGCTGCCGCAGTGCTTGTTGAAAAATTCGACATTTTCGCCGCCGCAGTTGCAAAAATTGCCATTCCGCAGTGCAACATTGTTTTCCTTGACGGTGAAGAAATGAAAGAAGCTCTGACTTCTTACCTTACCATCCTTTATAATCAAAATCCTGCCTCGATCGGAGGAAATCTCCCCGGTGAAGACTTCTGCTATTGATGTAAAAAAAATAATACTGAACATTTCAGCGGTGCTGCTTGCCATTTTTCTGTGGCAGGCGGCATCGCTTTGGATTGATGCGGATGTTTTGATTGCATCTCCCCTGCAGGTACTCAAACGGGTATTTGAATTGTTGCAATCGGAAACTTTTTCAACAACCGTTTTCCGATCTACGGGACATATAGTCGGCGGATTCTTTCTTGCATTGGTAACGGCTATCATTCTTTCAGCCGCAGCAGGCAGATTTCCCGTACTCGAAATCTTTTTCCGTCCGTTTCTTCTGACCGTCAAAACGGTACCCGTTGCATCCTTTATCGTCATAAGCCTGATATGGTTAAGCGGTAATAAATTATCTGTATTCATTTCTTTTTTGATGGCTTTGCCGATCTTGTACAACAATCTTCTGCAAGGCTACAAAAACACGGATCCGAAAATGTTGCAATGTGCAAACCTGTTTCATTTTTCGCTATTTAAACGCTTTCTGCTTGTGCGTTTACCTGCTGTCAAACCTTTTTTGCTGTCCGCTTGTTCAACGGGTATGGGGCTTGCATGGAAAGCAGGTATTGCGGCAGAAGTCATCGGCATTCCGAAAGAATCAATCGGTGAAATGCTGTATTATGCAAAGTTGTATTTCGATTCAAAAGATCTGTTTGCGTGGACACTGATTATCGTAATTCTGAGTGTCGGCATTGAAAAACTGTTCTTGGCTGTCCTCAAGGTAATTTTTGCAGGATTGGAGAAAAAAATATGAATATTGTAATTACCGATCTTTGCAAATCTTACGGTGAAAAACAGGTTCTGCAAAATTTCAATGCCACCATTGAAGCGGGAAAAACCACGGCACTGATGGGTGCTTCCGGAATCGGAAAAACGACTCTTGCAAACATTCTGCTCGCCCTCGAACAGCCTGACAGCGGCACAATAACAGGATTGACCCAACACAAAAGTGCGGTTTTTCAGGAAGACAGGTTGAGTGAAAATTATTCTGCCTTGACAAATGTGCAAGCCGTGTGCAAAAATAAAGCAGACAAAGAAAAGGCAAAAAACATACTTTGCAGATTAGGTCTTGAAAAAGATCTGAAAACACAGGTGCGGTCTTTAAGCGGCGGAATGAAAAGGCGTGTAGCCTTGGCAAGAGCCTTGTGTGCGGAATATGATTTTCTTGTGCTCGACGAGCCGTTCAAAGGACTTGACGAGCAGACCAAAGAAGCGACCATGCAGACCGTGAAAGAAATGACACAAGGTAAAACGGTGCTTCTGATTACACACGATAAAGACGAAGCACAATTTTTTACAGATACAATCATCAATCCGAAGGAGTAAAAAATGGGAAAAATTGTAGCAATCGGCGGCGGTTATTACGGCGACGGCGAAATTAAGAATATCTTTGAGAAAATTGCAGAAATGACAGGCAAAGAAAATCCGAAAGCGGTTTTTCTGCCCACCGCAAGTTTTGACAACTGGAGCGAAGATGACGGCGAAATTTTTATGCTCCAAGAAGTCGGATGCAGTGTAACAACACTGTGCCTTTCCGATGAATCGTTGACTGAAGAATACATAAAAGACACCATCCTCGGTGCGGATATTATTTATGCCGGCGGCGGTCATCTTGCATTTCTGATGAACACATTCAAAAAGAGTAAAGCTGATCTCTATCTCAAGCAGGCTTTTGAAAAAGGCATTGTTTTATCTGGTTACAGTTCGGGGGCGATGTGTTGGTTTGAACGCGGTTACGACGACTGTGCCGAAGATCATTCCTTTATTTTTGTGGATTGCATCGGTATTCTTCCCGGTTGCCACTGTCCGCATTACGAAAACGAAAACTGGCACAAATTCTCCGTCCGTGTTGCTGAGCAGGATTTATCAGCCACTGCATGCGACAACGGAGCAGCACTCATTTACGATGACGGTAAATGGAGCACCATGCACGGCAATGACGGCGGCGAGGTTTGGTTCTTCGACAAGATGCAGAATTTTAAAGAATTCTGCCTGACAGACAAAGAAAACCTTAGCCTTTTCAGCAAGGCAATCAACGAATAAAAAACAACCGCACGGAACCATTTTGATTCTGTGCGGTTTCATTTTGCTTAAAATTCATTGCTTGCAACATCATTAAAACATTGCAATATATCATCCAAAGAAAGTGAGAAATGCAAAGGTATATCATCCTCATCCGTACCGTCAAGCACAAGCCGATTATTTTCGATTTTACAGGAATCAACCGACCACATTCCAACATACATTGAAACATTAGCGGATAATTGATTTTTATAATCAAAAGCAAACACTTCACACGGACAAGCCCAATAACAGCCGTCAAAGATTAAAAAATCACCGAATGTATACGCATCGCAGACAATGAATGACTCCTCCCCATGTTGTACCTTTTCAGGAAAATAATCATACACTTCCGTGAGTGTTTCAGCATCCAGCAATGTAAAACCGTACAGCGTTTTGCGAAAACAAAGAAAGTTCTGTCCGCTAAAAGTCACAGGATAAAACAGTTCATCCCAATTATGTTCTTCAATGCATTCACATTCATATTGCATTCCGCCTTTTGAAAGAATTACATCTGCTTTTTGGCGGTGGGTATGTTCTCTCCGATACTCTGCAACAGAAATCTGAATACAAACACCACTGACCTCGGTTCTAATTTGTCGGCTGAATGAAAAATCAAAACCTGATATATAGCCGGCAATATAATCTTGCAATGCCATTATTGCATTTCCTCAAACTTTTTGCACCACTCACGGGCAATGAGTTCATGACCGAATGCAGTGGGATGCACACCGTCGGCCAGCCAGTAGACGGCGGGTGCTTTTTCACAGGCTTCATCAAGCAAATTCTGCAAAGGCAAAAATGCGAGGTCATATTTTTCGGCAATGCGTTTGACCGCTTCTGCACGAAGTTTGGTTTCACTTTCAAAGTATTCCCAATGTTCAACCGTTGCAGGCCCGGGCAGAACAAACGGTTCCATCAGCATAATCTTAATATCGGGGCATGCATCCTTGATTTCTTCAATGAGCATGGAATAAATTTTTTCAAATTTCTCAGCAGGAACACCGTTCCGGCAGCCGAGTTCATGCCAGACATCATTGATACCAATGAGAATGGACAAAAAATCGGGTTGCAGATTGGTAATGTCGCATTTGATTCTGGCATAAACATCCACAATGCGGTTGCCGCTGATGCCGCGGTTGATGAAGTTATATTCTTCGGGATTGTCAAGACCGAGTCTTGCAGAAACAAGATGCGGATAACCAAGTCCTCTTTCATTGTCATTGCTTCTGGAACGGCCGACATCGGTTATGGAATCGCCCTGAAAAAGAATTGTTTTCATAGAAATTACCTCCTTTTGGTTTATATTTTAACACTTTCAAGAGTATGAGTCAACACAATATTGACATTCCGATTATAACAATTTATAGTATAATTAAGAACACATCAAGAGGTATGAGTTTATGTTAATGGAGAAATTTTTGTCTTACATTCCCGAAGACGGGCATCCCCTGTTCGATGTCGGCATTGCTTCGGCTGACGGCGTGGAATGGCATCGCAATACAGATTCAAACGAGTGCAATAACAGCCATTCCGCAACAAAGGCAATTATTGCCGCAGGCATCGGCATTCTGCGTGATGAAAACAAATTGAGTTTGAATGATTGCATTCTGTCCTTTTTTAATTCGGAAGATCTGCCAGCACAGATCGATGAGCGTTGGAACCGCGTAACGGTGGAATTTGCACTGCAGCATAAAATGGGACTCGGCGAAGGCAGCGGATTAAAAGGAATTGATGAGCCCGATTCAAGAGATAATATCGGGGATGACTTTTTAAAACACATCTTCTCCGTAAAACTTGTGCATGAACCCGGCACATTCAGACAGTATTCCGATGCTGCATACTATATTCTTTCCCGCATCATTCATGCTGTCAGCGGTCAGACTGCTGATAAATTCCTGCTTGAAAGACTTTTAAATCCCATCGGTTTCCACGAATGTGCTTTTGGTTGTTGCCCGCAAGGACATCCCATCGGCGGTGGAGCTTTGTATGCCCGCAGTGACGACATGGCAAGATTTGCGTATCTTTATGCAAACAAAGGCATTTGCAACGGCAAACAAATCATATCAAAAGATTGGATCGACCGCTCGGCACAAAACGACTACGCATGGACACCGTTCAGAGAAACCGACATTTTCGTGAAGACAGGTGGAAGAGGACAGATGGTTGCCTATTCAAAATCAAAGCGTGTCGGCATATCCTGGCACGGTTACTGCTCGGAGGGCGGCAACGACCGCAATGACAGATTTTTGGAAGCATTTGAAAAGGTATTAGCTGAAATATAAGCAAACAGCATCCGGCAAAAGTCGGGTGCTGTTATTTTATGAATTCAGATATTGCAAATAACATTGTCATAATAACCGGCTGGTGTGCGAGATAAAACCATAGCGAATACCGACCGATAAAGGAAAACGGTTGTATATTGATTGCGGAAATCTTTTCAAACATTTTGCTTTTCTGCAAAACAGGATACAGGCAAAATCCGAACAGATACAAAAACATCCACGGGATGATCGGAAAATAATCGGAGGATGCAAAATCTGCGGGCGGAAAGCCTAAAATTGCCGTCAAGGTATTGGCATACAAAACATCGGGCAATGTACCGAAATGCAATCCGAACACTCCGAATGTACCGTATGCGGCATTAAATAAGAGAAGAAATATGGCAAGCAACAACATTCGTGTGATGAAGTAATTGTATCTCAATATGAACTTTTTCAGCGGTTGCAAAAGGATGGAAGCGAATCCTAAAAATGTTAAAACGCCAAACATAACAGGCTGTTGCGGCATAAACAGACAAGAAATCAGACTGATAACCGCACCGAGCAAAAGCAACATGACGGCTCGTTTGTATTTTTGTTTTCCGAAATGTTCACACATGCCCGCAAGCAGAACAAACAGCATACAACCGAAATCGCGGATATACAAAACAGGTTGCATCATTTCCGCGGAAATATCGAACAGTCCGAACATATATACACAGTCAAAAAGGGCATGGTAAAGCACCATGCCCGCAATACACAACCCGCGGACGGTATCAAACAGCGGATACCGTCCGTTTTTGTTTTTTCTTAACGTCATCACAGATCGTAGAACGAAACGCCCTGCAAGCAGGCTTTCAGGAAGTTGGCAACATCTGCAAACACACGTTCTTTGTCGTCTTCATGCAGAATTTCATGGCGGTCTACAGGATACAGAATGACAACGGGGTCATGCCCTGCCGTAACCAACTGATCGGAAAGATCGAGCACCCCTTTTCCGTTCATGCCAACAGGGTCTTTTGCACCCGAAATCAGCATCACGGGAAGGTCTTCGGGAATCTGTTCTGCCCATTTGGGATCGCAACCTTTGATACCGATCATGGCAACATTCTTTGTACCTGCGTTTTTGAGTGCAAAGCCGCAAAGGGGATCATTGCGGTATTCTTCACGGTTTTCCTTGTTCAGGGAAAGCCATGCGAATTCATCATCTTCGCCATAGGCTTTGGCGGACACCTTCCCCGTCAAGTTGTTAATAAACTGCAACTGCGAACCTGCACCGCCGAGTCTGCTTACGATATCTTCCAGCGCACCGTCAAACATGGATACAACGGGCGGCAGAAGTCCCGTGCCGCAGAGAATCAGTCCTGCAAGTTCATGTCCGAAATTGGCGGCATAGATTTTGGCAAGGAAGGAGCCGAGGCTGTGGCCGAACAGAAAATACGGAAGATCTGCAAAACGCTTGTGCATGATCTTATAAAGCGTGTTCATATCACGCACAATATAAACATAACCGTCTTCTTCGTCAATATAGCCGAGTTCGCTTTCATCCGCAACGCTTTTTCCGTGTCCGAGATGGTCATTGCCGCACACAACAAAGCCAAGACCTGCAAGAAATCTTGCAAATTCATCATATCTGCCGATGTGTTCCATCACACCGTGTGCAATCTGCACCACGGCAACGGGGGCAATTTCATCGTCCTGCCAGATGAGTGTGCGGATCATGTTTCTGCCGCTTGCGGAAGAATAGTATGCTTCTTTTCTGATTACAGCCATTGCTTCACAGCCTCCTGCGAAAATTTAGAATCAATCAAACATATAAACACGGCACTCATAAGGCTGCAGGCAGAAGCCGTTGCCATACAGTGCATCAATATCATAGTTGGACATTGCCAGTGTGCCCTTGGTAAGGTCAAAACCTTTGGGTGCTTCAAACAGGAACGGAGTTTCACTGAACGAGCAGGCAACGAGCATTCTCTTGCCGTCGAGAGAACGGGAGTAGCAGAACAGCTTGTCGCTTTCTGCGAAATGTTCATCATAGTCACCGTAGATGACAATATCGTTTTCTTTTCTGAATTTGAGGAGTTTACGATAATAATTCAGAATGGAATTTTCATCGTTTTCTTGTGCGGCAACGTTGATTTCCTTGTAGTTTTCATTGATAAAGAACCAGGGCTTTTCAGCGGTGGTAAAGCCTGCGTTCTTGCTGTCGTCCCACTGAACAGGGGTTCTTGCGTTGTCACGGGAAGCATAGTTGGCAAGTTCAAGTGCCTTCTTTTTACCCATGATGGCTTTTGCAACACCGTAGTTGTTGATGGTGGAAACGTCCACATAATCGTCAATGGAGTTGAGTCTGATATTGGTCATACCGATTTCCTGTCCCTGATAAATAAAGGGGGTACCGGACTGACAGATATACATGGTAGCAAGCATTTTTGCACTTGCTTCTCTGTATTTCAGACTGCCGTAACGGTTGACAATACGGGGCTGGTCATGGTTTTCAATATAGTTTGCATTCCATGCCCTGCCGTACAGACCTTTCTGCCAACGGGTATAAACTTTTTTCAGCTTTTTCAGGCTGAACGGTGCTTTGAACCAGCTGTAGAAAAGACAGTCGGCTGCCATGTGTTCAAAATGGAACATCATATTCAACTGCTGTTTCGGGCCTTCCGTAATATGATGCAATGCCTTTTTGATGGTCATCATCGGTGCTTCGCCGACGGTCATGCAATCATACTTGCTCAGAACATCATCCTTGAATTCCTGCAGGTATTCATCCAGATGCGGGCCGCCCATGTAGTGTTCCATGCCGGTAGCCACGGGGAACCAATAGGGACTCGAGGGCAGACCTTCGGTCTTTGAAATAAAGGTAATAACGTCTTCTCGGAAACCGTCAACACCCATATCGAGCCAATAACGCATAATGTCCTTGACTTCTTCACGGACCTTGGGGTTATCCATATTCAGGTCGGGCTGTTCAACGGCAAACAGATGCAGGTAGTATTCCCCTGCTTCCTTGTCATATTCCCATGCGGGGCCTGCAAACGTGGACATCCAGTTGTTGGGTCTTCTGTTGCCCTTGCCCTTGCGCCAGAAATAGTAGTCATAATACGGATTATCCTTGCCCTTTTTACTTTCAAGGAACCATTCATGCTGATTGGAAGTGTGATTGACAACAAGGTCCATGATGACTTTCAAGCCGCGTTTGTGGGCTTCATCAAGAACGGTCTTGAATTCTTCGAGTGTGCCGTATTCGGGCTGAATGTCACGATAATCGGCAATATCATAACCGTAGTCAGCCTGCGGAGATTTATAAAGCGGTGAAAACCAGATCGCATCCACACCGAGGCTTTTGATGTAATCGAGTTTGGAAAGAACACCCTTCAGGTCGCCGATGCCGTCGCCGTTGCCGTCACAGAATGAACGAGGCCAGACCTGATAAACAGCCATTTCTTTCCACCATGTTCTTTTAATTTCAGACATTTTCTTTTCCTCCTTAAACATATAAACTCAGTTCGCCTAAGTTCTTAAAAGTGCCTGTTGCACGGATTTCCGATGTTTCATAAAGTTCGGGAGACGTCACACCTGTGTAAACAAGTGCGGTTTTCAGACCGTTCAATGCACCGATGGCAATATCGGTTTCCAGTCTGTCACCGACAAAAGCGATTTCATCGCGATTGCAACCGATCTTGTTGCAGACATAATCGACCGTAAATGCATAGGGTTTGCCCATAATCAGATCGGGATCTCTGCCTGTGGAGGCGGAAAACATGGCGATCATGGAACCCGTGTCAAGCATAAATCCGTCTTTCAGCGGACAATTCTTATCGGGGTGCGTTGCAATGTATTCTTTGCCGTCTGCAATAAACAGGGCGGCTTTGCGGATCTTTTCGTAAGTCAGTGTGGTGTCAAAACCGAGCACGACAATATCGGGATTTTCATCAACCATCGGAATGCCGGCTTCAATAAAATCTGCCGTCATATTTTCATTGCCGAGCAGATACACGGTCTTATCCGGACGGTTGCGTTTGAGAAAATCAATGCAGACATGGGACGAAATAATAATATCTTCCTTTTGTGCCGCATAGCCCAGTCGATTGAGTTTTTCGGCAACTTTGCCTGCTTCATGCGAAGAATTGTTTGTGAAGAAAAAGAAACGCTTTCCCTTTTCTTGGACGGCTTTTGCAAAATCAAGTGCACCGTCAAGCAGATTATCACCGAGATAAAACGTGCCGTCCATATCGACAATGAAGCATTTGATATCGGAATATAAATTTTTATCCATTTTTATTTACCTCTCTTCACATGATATAATACCAAATCTTACTCATTGTGTCAATGCAGATATTTTTAAATTTAATACTTGATTTTTTCTTATAATATGATATAATACATCGGTAAACGCAATGAACGGGAGAGTAACCGTGCTTTAGACGTCTGCAGAGAGGAATGCCTGTGGCTGTAAGCATTCCGTCGGCAGTACGGTGAAGTTCACCCGGGAGCGGCTCGCTGAACTAACAGTAGGTGCAGACGGCTGACCGCCGTTACAGAGTCAAAGAGTGCTTGCAAAAATATTATTTGCAGGAATTCGGGTGGTACCGCGAAGTTACACTTCGTCCCGTTTGCGGGACGGAGTTTATTTTTTTCAGGAGGAAAAACAAATGATTGCAAAAACGCAACAACTCAAAGCCGCATTTGATGAAAAACTTTCTGCCGTGCAGGCATCTGCCGAAATCGATGCAATCCGCATTGAATTTATGGGCAAAAAGGGCGCTGTCGCCGCATTGATGACGGAACTTAAAAATGTTCCCAATGAACAGAAAAAGGAAGTCGGTCAGCTTATCAACGAGCTTAAGCAGCACATTGAGGCTTCCATGCAGGCAAAGCTTGCAGAACTGAAAAAGGCTGAAGAAGAAGCTCTCATCAACGCAACCGAAAGCTATGACGAATCCCTTCCCATGTTGACGCAGGAAGGCTCTTACCATCCCATCACCCTTGTGCAGAGAGAACTTGAAGACATCTTCACAAGCATGGGCTTCCATATTGAAGACTATTCCGAAATTACGGATGACTTCAACTGCTTTGAAGCACTCAATATTCCGAAGCACCATCCCGCAAGAGATATGCAGGATACTTATTATCTGAGCAGCGGTCAGTTGCTTAAGACCCACACCAGTGCCGCACAGAATACCATTATGAAAAAATACGGTGCACCCGTCAGAGCCATCTTCCCCGGCCGCTGTTTCCGCAACGAAAAAATTGATGCCTGCCACGAAAACACCTTCTTCCAGATGGAAGGTCTTATGATCGACGAAGGCATCTCCATTTCCAACCTGATTTACTTCATGAAGACCATGCTGAGCGAAGTTTTCAAAAGAGATATCAAGGTGCGTCTTCGTCCCGGTTTCTTCCCCTTTGTTGAGCCCGGTTTTGAACTTGATATTCAGTGCCTCATTTGCAACGGTGACGGTTGCCCGTCCTGCAAGAACTCCGGTTGGCTTGAACTTTGCCCCTGCGGCATGATTCATCCCAATGTTCTCAAATACGGCGGCATTGACACCGAAAAATACACAGGCTTTGCATTCGGTCTCGGCCTTACCCGTCTTGCCATGATGAAATACGGCATCAAAGATATCCGTGTTTTCAATGAAGGCAATCTGAAAGCACTGTCCCAGTTCAACGACAAATAAGGAGGGAAAAAGAATGTTTGTTTCCATGAATTGGATTCGCGATTATGTGAATCTTGACGGTCTTGATATTGAAAATCTCATTCACCGCTTCACGCTTGCCACAGCAGAAGTGGAAGACATTATTTATAAAGGCACGGATCTGAAGGATGTTGTGGTCGGTCAGATCGTTTCCATTGAAAATCATCCCGATTCCAAAAAATTGCATCTGCTGAAAGTGGACGGCGGCGACAGAATTTATGATGTAGTGTGCGGTGCACCCAATGCTGCACTCAATATCAAGATTCCCTTTGTCAAAGCGGGCGGCTCTGTTCCGGGCATGGAAATCAAAAAGTGCAAGGTTGCAGGCTTTGAATCGGAAGGTATGTGCTGTTCGGAAAGCGAACTGGGTATCAGTGATGACCACAGCGGTCTTATGATTCTTGATGACTCTCTTGTTGTCGGTACGGATATCAAGGATGTATTTCCGATTGATGATATCATCTTTGAAGTGGACAACAAGTCCCTGACCAACCGCCCCGACCTGTGGGGTCATTACGGTATTGCCCGCGAATTTTCAGCACTGACCGGCAGAGAACTCAAGACGCTGACATTGGGTGATCTTTCATGCGACACCGATTATGCAGTGCCCGTTACCGTCGGCCGCGAGGATCTTGTTTACCGTTATTCCTGCATCCGCATGGATAACATCAATCGCACCACAAGCCCCGATTACATCCGTATCCGTCTGTTCTATTGCGGCATGCGTTCCATCAATCTGTTGGCAGATATCACCAACTATGTCATGCTCGAAATCGGACAGCCGACACATGCATTCGATGCAAACAGCATTGATCATATCCGCATTGATACGCCTGCACAGGATATGAAGTTCACTACCCTTGACGAAACCGAACGCGACATCGACACCAACACCCTGATGATCTACAACAACGATACACCCGTTGCGGTTGCCGGCATTATGGGCGGTCTGGATTCCGAAATCGTGGACAACAGCAATTCTGTTGTTCTTGAATCTGCAAACTTTGACGGTATTTGTGTCAGAAAATCTTCTTCCCGCCTCGGTCTTCGTACGGATGCCAGTGCGAGATATGAAAAAATGCTCGATCCCGAACTGACCCTGACAGCCGTCGGCAGATTCGTAAGCCTTGTCAAGGAATGCGATGAAAATGCAGTTGTTTCTTCTCAACTGACTGACGTTTATGTCAAGAAATATGACACCATCACCATTTCTTTCGACAAAGCGTATGTTGACCGTTACACGGGTATTGACATTTCCAACGAACGTATTTTTGATACCCTTGTTGCACTCGGTTTCGGTGTCAAGCGCGAAGGCGATGACTTCACCGTTACCGTACCGTCCTGGAGAGCCACCAAAGACGTTACCTTGAAAGCCGATATCATTGAAGAAATCACCCGTATTTACGGTTATGACAACTTCGAAATCACCACAACTTCCAGCAACCTCTTCCCTGTCCGTAAGGCGGTTTCAAAGACGGAAGACAATGCAATCAAAGATATTCTTGTTAAGAAATTTGCCGCACACGAGGTGCATTCCTACATCTGGTGCGACGGCATCAAATACAAGAAACTCGGCATTGAAATTGAAGACAACGTACGCATTCTGAATATTGCTTCTCCCGAAAACAGTGTCATCAGAAACTCCATGCTGCCCACCATGCTCAGCTTCACATACGAAAACAAGAGCTATGCAGACAACTTCACCCTGTTTGAAATCGGCAGAGTGGTAGACTGCACCAAGGAAAACGGCTATTGCAACGAAGTGCGCAGACTCGGTCTTGTTTCTTTCGACAAAACCGCAGGTGAAAAGGCTGTTTATTTCAGATGTGTCGGCATGGTCAGAAAGCTGTTTGATGATATCAAGCACATGGAAGTTACCTTTGAAAAGGTTGCTCCCACTCACAACTGGCAGCATCCGCGAAACACATCAGCGATTTATTGCAACGGTGTTTTGTGCGGTTATATCTGCACCTTGCATCCGACCAATGCCGCAAAGCTCGACAAAAAGGGCTATGCCGTCTGCGTTGAGCTTGACATGGATGCATTCAACAGCATCGCTTCTGCCTCTGTCAGTTTTGAAGCCCCCTCTGCATTCCCCGGCATTGATTATGACCTTTCCCTTGTTTTGACCGACAACAAACGTTTCAGTGAAATTGCTTCCAGTTGGGAAAAACTGAACATTGAGGAACTTAAAAACGTCAGTCTTGTTGATACCTACGAAACTGAAGGCCTCAAGAGCATTACCGTAAGACTGAGTTTCTCTTCAGCAGAACACACGCTGGCAATGGATGAAATTCAGGCAAACATTGATACCATTCTCAACAACCTCAAAGAAATGGGTATCACACTTCGCTCATAAACCACAACCAAAAAGCAACACCCGATCAAATGATCGGGTGTCTTTTTTATGATATTCTTCAAGCCAGTTTGAACCAGACGAGCATATCACAATCCGAACGGTTTGCAAAACCGAAATACGGAATAAAGCGTGCATCTGTTTCAATTGTCTTCATCTGTTCAACCGGTCTGTACAGTGCGTTGCAGTCACCGACATCTGTTCTTTGTGCTTTCGCGGTAATCACATTCACACCGAAAAATTCATCGTAATGCACGGTGAAGGTTCCGTTTTTCAGCACTGCAATGTCACGAAGATTTTCACCGTTGTCTTCCGATTCAAGGCAATATACAAGCGGACCTGACTGCAATGCAAATCTTCCGTTGTCGGCAAACACAAGCGGATGTGCGGCAAAAATACGCGGTGTCATATCGAATTCAATTTCAACCGCAAAAACATCTTCCGTCACATCTATCACAGCATACCCTTTTTCGACAGTGTACGGCTTATCAATAACCGTATCAACAGACCAGAAAGGAATTCGGACAGCAAGTTTTTTACCGTTCAATCCGGTAACGGTCAGAGTAAGTTTGCCGTCGTTCGGATATTCTGTCTTCTGCACAACAGAAACAGAATTACTGCCGATTGCGAAATTGGCATTGCTTTGAGCAAACTGATGCACATAAAGCATTTCGGCATCAAAGGAATACATGTAATCACCGAATGCGGCAATAAAGCGGGTGATATTGGGAGGACAGCAGGAACAGCTGAACACTTCCTGACGGCGCGTAATGGGAAAACGTTCACGCGATTTATTGACGGAAGCGTGTCGATTGTGCTCTGCTTTTAAGATTTCCAAAGGATTTTCATAGAAAAATGCTTTACCGTCCAAAGAAATACCGGACAAAAAGCCGTTGTAATATACTTTTTCAACGATATCGGCATATTTGGAATCCATGTCAATTTCTTTCAGACGGTTGGCAAACATAGCAAGGCTGATTGCGGCACAGGTTTCGGCATAGGCGGTATCATTCTGCAGGTCATAATCGACCGTAAACGCTTCCCCCTCATGGGAAGAACCGACACCGCCGGTTATGTACATTCTTTTCTGCACGATATTGTCAAACAGTGCTTTGCAGGCAACAAGCAGTTCTTCATCCTCAATTTCTTTTGCAAGGTCTGCCATGCCGCTGTAAAGATAGCAAGCACGCACGGAATGGCCTTCTGCGGTTCGCTGCTCACGAACCGGCATATGGCTCTGATTGTATTTTGTGTTACACCACGCAGTGATGGGCAATGTTTCCTTGCCTCTTTCATCAATAAAGAAACGGGCAAGTTTCAAAAATCTTTCATCGGATGTGCAACGGTAGAGTTTGATAAGCGCAAGTTCGATTTCCTCGTGACCGGGGGTTGCAAAAGCAGTGCTTTTTTCTTCCGCAAAAACCTTGGCGATATAGTCCATGTATTTGCACATCAGTTTCAGGAATTTGATCTTCCCTGTTGCTTCATAGTAAGCCACAGCCGCTTCGGTCAGATGTCCTGCACAATACAGTTCATGTGCATCACGGTTCTGCCATCTGCCTTCGGGTTCGCAAACGGTAAAGAAGATATTGAAATAACCGTCCTCACCCTGATTTTTTTCAATCAGGTCAACAATTTCGTCAACCTTCTTTTCCAGTTCGGGATCGGAATGTTTACGCAGGATCAAAGCCGCACTTTCCATCCATTTTGCAATATCGGAATCCCAGAAAATATGCGGTTGCGGAAGGTCGGAATCTTCCGTCCAGTTAAATTTAAAGGCCTCAAATCTGCCTGTATTTTCAAATTGTTTGCGAACAGCATCAAGTGTTACGGTACGGTTGAGTTCCTGTTTTTTTGCCCAGAACCCGTTTGTGATTTCAACATTTGCAAAACTGACGGGAGTTGTCTTTTTCATAATGAACAAAACCTCACTTTATCTGAATAATACGATCGCCTTTCACAAGAAAGGCGTGTTTTGCCATATCAATCAGGGGTTTATCATTTTTTTCGGAATCGGTATAAAAATTATCAATTTCCACATCGGGAAAAGCTTGCAAAAATGCGGGGATTTTCTGCGAACGCATGCAAAGACGGGTAATTTTGCCGGTGTCTTTATCTATGATACTGCCGACATAATGCTGAATACCCAGACGTGCACAAATCACCTTGACGGACACTTCGGGAGAACCGGTGACAATGATATCATCGGGTTGTTGAATTTCCTTATAAAACGGGCGAATCTTGTGCATATGCTTATCCCAGAAGTCTTCACAATCCGCTTCTAAATCAGCAACGGATGCAAGATATTCTTCTACCATCGGGGCATATTTTTCCAATGCCTGCTCAACCGTGACCTTGCCCATTTTATAACGCAACACGGCATAGAGTGCACGGGGGATATATTTTATAAGGTACGGTGTCTTTTTGATGTAGTAAAAGAAGAAATCAAGACAACTTTCACCATCATAAATGGTATCATCAAAATCATATACGTTCATAACAATCAGTTCTGTGTGAAGTTATAAGAAGAAAGATCGGGCGTGATATCGGCATCTTTTACGGTACCGACACTGAAATCCTGCAATTCCCATGAACAAACGATGTCGCCGCCGCTGTAGGTGATGCACTTCGAGCAAAAACCGTATACGGCATCAATCCAGATATAAGCAACCTGATCCACTTCGCCGGATTCGGTGTAGGTGCGTTGCAGATACATCCAGCAGTTGCGGTCGGCAACCGTTTCCGTGCCCGTGTAAACCACATCGGGACCTTTTGTAAAGTTTTCGGTTACCATAGAAACATTTTTAAACATACTGTTTATATTGTTTGCCACATTTTTTCCGGAATGAGAAACGTAATTAAAAATATTCTTTGCAGGATTGACGGCATATTCTTCCATTCCCGTTTCATTGTTCACATAGTACTTGAACGAACCGTCCATGGGATTTGAAATAATGAAACAGTTTTCCGTTTTGCGTTCGGAAATTACCGTAGCGGTATTGTATCCCTGTGCAGGGCAATAGTAGGTGAACATAGCATAGTAGTTATTGGACCATGAATTATTGATATTCAGATCCGGATTGTCATTCAGATTCACATCGGGAGAAACAAGATTATTTCCCGGAACACGGGTAGGTACTTCATCTTCGGCATTGTTGCAGGCGGTAAACATAAACAGTGTCATAATTGCAACAAGCACCAGTGCAATTGTTTTTTTCATTTTGATTTCCTCCATTCGGATTTCCTGATATATTATTATCTTATAAAATGACGGTTTTGTCAACCTTAAAAAAAGATATTTTGCGGTTGTATATTTATTTATTTTATGCTAAAATAAAATAAATTCTTTGAGGAAAGGAATCATTCTATGAAATACACAGTAAAAAAGACACTGCACAGTGATTTTTCCGTCATGGAAATCGGAAAACTGCCCGGCCGTGCATACCTGATCCCCTACCAAAACAAAGCAAAATTGCAGCAGACCGACATTTTTGCCGAACGTTATGCTTCGGATATGGTAGAAATATTGTCGGGCGATTGGAATTTCAAATTCTACAAAAAGGCTTCTGCCATGCCCGATGTCATTGACACGGCAAAAATCAAGTTTGATACGGTTCACGTGCCGAGCGTATGGCAGAGAACAGGCTATCTTCCCCCTGTTTATCTCAACTGTCCTTATGAATGCAAAACAAAGGCTCCCGAAGTGCCTGCCGATATGCCGGCTGCCGTATACAAGAAGACTGTTAATCTTGCAAGCGTTGCAGAAACTGAAATTATCAGCTTCCTCGGAATGTCTTCCAACTTAAGCCTTTATGTAAACGGTGAATTTGTCGGATATTCGGAAGGCTCGCACAATACGGCTGAATTTGACATCACTTCCCTGCTTCATGCAGGTGAAAATGAAATCATTGTTGTAAGCTGGAAATGGTGCAACGGCACATTCCTGGAAGCACAGGATATGTTCCGCGAAAACGGCATTTTCCGTGATGTTTACCTGACCCACTACGGCAAAACGTACCTCAATGACCTGCAGGTCAATACCGAAAAAGAAGAAAACGGCTATCATTTTGCCATTGATTGTGTTGTCAATGGTGAAAACGCAGGTGTTAAAGTAAAGGCTGAACTGGTTCTGAAAGGCGAAGTCGTTGCCACTTGTGAAGCAGATGCAGAAAACAACACGGTGCTTGATTTCGGCACACTCGATGTCATTGAATGGAATGCGGAAATTCCGACTGTTTATGACCTTTACGTTACACTCGAAGGTTCAGACGGAGAAATTATGTCTGTCCGCAATATTACGGGCTTCAAAACCATTGAAATCAAGGATGCGGTATTTTATTTCAACAATATGCCGATCAAAATCAAGGGTGTCAACCACCACGATACGAACCAGTATCGCGGTTATGCCATGACATTGGAAGACATGAAGCAGGATGTTGAAATTATGAAGTCGCTCAATGTCAATGCTGTTCGCACATCTCACTATCCTCCCGATCCGTTCTTCCTGATTCTTGCCGATGTATACGGTCTTTATATCATTGACGAAGCCGACATTGAAACCCACGGTTGCGGCGAAATGTTCGACGATGTCAGCCACCTGAGCAAAAACCTCAAATGGGCACCGCGCTATGTAGACAGAGTAGCCCGTATGTATATGCGTGACCGCAACAGAGCCAGTGTCATTATGTGGTCTTTGGGCAATGAATCGGGCGGTTATCAGTGCCACGACAAGTGCTACGAATGGCTCAAGAACGCCGGAACAAAGATTCCCGTTCATTACGAAGGCGTTGTACGCACCAAGAGATTTGCTTACGATGTGATTTCCGAAATGTACACCGATACCTACTCCATGGAAGCCATGCTGGAAGGCAAACGCAAGGAGATCCGCGACGGTCATATATTCACTGCAAAAATGTATCGCAGCAAGCCGTTCTATCTTTGCGAATACTGCCATGCCATGGGCGTAGGCCCCGGCAACATGGAAGAGTACTGGGATATTATTTATGCATCCGATTCGTTTATGGGCGGTTGTGTATGGGAATGGGCAGATCACACAGTCTATCATAACGGTGATGGCTACCCTTATCGCTACACATACGGCGGCGACCATGGCGAAAAACAGCATGACGGCAATTTCTGCGTGGACGGGCTTATGTATTCCGACCGCAGACCGCACACGGGGGCATTGGAAATGAAAGAATGCTATCGTCCCGTACGCACCACACTTGTCAGTGACAAACTGTATTGCTTTGAAAACACCAACCGTTTCAGAAGCACGGAATATCTCACCGCAAAATGGGAACTTCTTGAAAACGGTGCATGTGTTGAAAACGGCACACTCAATTTCAATATTGCTCCCATGAGTGCACAGTGCATTGAAGTTACACACAAAGATATTGACGAAACCAAGGATGCACACATCAATTTCACATGGTTTGACGGCGAGCAGATAATTGCAAAAGAACAAATCATTCTCAACGATGTGCCTTTTGAATATGACATCGAAATCGGCTCCAGGATCGGTGTTATTTCCGATGCCGGTATCGTGACAATCAATTTCGAAAACGGCGAAGCAAAATTCGATGCAAGAACGGGCGAACTGACCGACTATACCGTAAACGGTCTTTCCCTGCTCAATACCGTTCCTGCCGAATGCAAGGGCTTACAACCGAATATTTTCCGCGCACTCATCGACAACGATTCCCGTCAGCGCGACAAGTATTATAAAGCAGGGCTTGACAAAATAAAGACGGAGTTGAACACCTTTGATGTGCATGTTGATGACGGCGAAATCAAGGTGTATGCAGATTACATTCTCAAGGGTAAGAATAAGGCTCTTTACGGTGCAAACATTCAGTACACTTTCACTTCTCTCGGTGCAGTTGAAGTGGAAACCAATCTGCGTGTTGTCGGTAAGACAGCCCCGCTGACCATTCCGAGATTCGGTGTGATGGCTGAACTGCCTGCTGATTTCAGAAATGTCCGCTATTACGGCAGAGGAACGGCGGAAAACATGCCCGACTTCAAAATTCAGTCCCCTGTGGGCATTTACGAAGCCAAGGTCGAAGATATGTTTGAGCCTTATGTATTCCCGCAGGATTCGGGCAACCACGGCGACACAAAGTGGCTTGAAATCACCAATGCTGACGGCAAGGGCATTAAAGTATTTGCCGACGACAGGATCTCTTTCAGCATTCATCCGTTCACACAGAATGCCATTCAGAAAGCAAAGCATCAGGAAGACCTTTGCGACATGAACACCACAGTGCTTTCCCTTGACGGTTGGGTCAGAGGTATCGGTTCTTCCAGTTGCGGACCCGACACAAGAGAGGAATACACAAAATCCGCCGCAGACGGATTCACTCTTAAATTCACGATCATTCCCATTGCATAAACAAAACAAATATTATAATCCGCCTCATGGATCACCTTGGGGCGGATTATTATTTTTTCACAGAAATTGAATAATTCAAGCGTTGCTTGAGTCTGTTTCAAAAATTGATTTATTGTTTTTTATCTGTCTTTGCATTATGATATAAACAGACCGGTCAATTCAATTTATGAGGTGGCAAAAACCATGACGATTTATTTAGGCGAAAACATCAAAAGATTAAGACGGGAAAAAGAACTCACACAAGAAACATTGGCAGAGTTTTTGGGAGTAACTTTTCAGAGTATCAGCAACTGGGAACGGGGCGAAAGTTTTCCCGATATTACAATGCTTCCCGAAATTGCAGGTTTTTTCAAGGTTAGCGTTGATGAACTGCTCGGTGTGAACAGGGCGGCAGAAGAAAAATATATAGAAACTAAAATACAAGAATATGATAATTTGACGGATCACAATCTGATGCAGGCTATTGCCGAAGAACTGATGAAAAAATATCCGAATGATTTTCGTGTACAGATCAGACAACTTGCCTGTCTTGTCAGATTTTCTCCTGACAAAGAAGCGGTCTTTCAGGAGGTGCACAGGATTTACAATAATATACAACAAAACTGTACAGATGATCGAATCAGAATAAAAGCAAAAAGAGCAATGATTGAATATTATCGAGCACTTTCTGACAAAAACAATCATCATATCACAATGGAAGATTGCAAGAAAATCATTGCTGAGATGCCCGATATGCGCGACAGCCGTGAAATGTTCTGTTTTTATAACGATAAGAACGATATCGAATATAATAATGAAATCAGAAAGACTCTGGAAGAACAATTTTTACTGCTTCACACTGTCTTTTCACACACTTTCTTTTATGATGAACGATTTTCGGACAATTGGGCACTGGACGCATTTCTAAAAGAACTTGATTTTCTGAACTTTGTTTATGATGACGGGAATTACGGCAAAATGTGGAGAACAGTCATTTATCTGTACGGTTTTATCGGTATGAGATATCACAAACTCGGCGATAACAAAAATGCACTTGATTACTTCCGAAAAATGTGCGATCTTGCAATTCAGTTTGACAACATGGACAGAATAACTGTCATGCATTCCGTTCTGTTCGAGGGAAAAGACTTTGACAAGCACACCCTCGGCAGTACCTACTGTGCAAAAAGCCATATAAAAGAATTACTGACAGAAAAATACCCCTTATCGGAAGAAATTAAAAATGCTCCGCAGTTTCAAACTATGATTTCATTATTACAATAAAATCACGATAACAAAGCACCGTTTGTGCAAACACAAGCGGTGCTTTGTTAAAAAAATCATTCCTCAATCATCTTGTAATATCTTGCCATCCAGTACGGCAACAACCAGTCGGTCGGTGCATGGGACGAAACATTGTTGCCGCCGTTAAGCACAAAAGCATTGCTGCCGAGTCTGCCGTAGGTACGTTCATCGGCAGGCAGTGCATCTTTTGCCTGCACACCGCCGCCAAATGCAAGCGGGGAATCATCCTTGAGAACATCGGGTCTTTCGCTGTTGCAGACCTTATAATTGATACAATCAAGCGGATATTCCTGCAAGGTTCGCACGGCATTTTCAAGATCGCAGAAAGCACCCGTCAGAGAACCGAAAATGATATTCCAACTCGGATTGCGTTCAATGCGTTGGTCTTCAAAATGCTGACGAAGCCCCATTAAATAATACTTACGAAGTGCAGGGTCGTCTTCATATCGCAAAAGCATCTGCACACTGTAAAAACCAAGACGGTCGTCGATGTGGCAGGCATGGTTATCATGCAGTTTATAAAGCACAGTATTCATTGCGTAATGGTATTTTTTAATGAGTTTATAGTAAACATCCAAATACTTTTCGTCATTCGTCAGATGGTGTGTTACACGCATAAAAGCGAGCAATTCGAGGGAGTTTGTTCCCTTTTCCCATGTCCAACGATCGTCGTTATTCAGGTCGTCCGGATGCCAATGTGCCCATGTAGTCGGCTCGCCTGTTGCATCGATGAGCTGAAACTCATTTTCAATCATGTGATCGGCAATGGCGGCAATGGATGCGGCAATTTCAGCCTTTTCATTTTCATCCGCACAAAGGTCATAATACCAGCTTGCGGCAAAGAAATGACCGACCATTTCATCGGAAGAGGTCTCCCCTCGCCATTCGAGTTCGCTTATCTCGTCTTTGGCTTTTCTCCATTCACTGTGCCCGTTGCCGAAACGATCTTCCCCGGGACGACGGTAGGCTCTTGCGGTAAAACCGGGAATACCCGTGATTTTTTCAAGTTTCAGCATGGCTTTCTGCGACTCGCGGGCATTGCGCAAAGCCTGCTCGTCACCCGTTACGGCATAATGCAAAGCCTGCGAAACAACATATTTGGAAGTCCACAGACCGTCATTATCTGTAATCTGCACACTGCCGGTTGATAAATCACCGTTTTCAAGGTGCACTCTACCGAGGATATATCCCTCACGGACATTGTGCCTGCGGATATGATCTTCAAAATATGCCGCTTTTTCAGCAAGGGACATTTCAACAAATGTGACAAGAGTCAGACCGTCTTTGGTGCCGATCCACAATTTACTGCCGTCGGCAGTTACTGCAAGTGCGGTGACATGCGAATTCGAAAGAAAACGGTCTGCACCCATAAAGGATTGTCCGTTGACACTCTGCATATAAAGCCCGATGTCAGTGCCGATATAACGGTTACCGTTGTTGTCAAATGCTACGGTTGTAACTTTTGTTCCGGGGAACATTCTCACTTTGCTCGGTGTCAGCCATTCGCTTTTGCCGTCAAAAAGATAAAGTCCGTCTTCGCCTGCACACCACAAATGACCGTATGCATCGGCTTGAATGGCAGAAAATGAAACATCGGGCATGCGGGAACGGCCACGCAGGATATTCCCCCACTCAAAGCGTTTTCCTCTTAAAATCATTAAGGCGTCCTTCCCTGCGGCGTAAACAACACCCGGTTCGGCAGCGGAAATGCACTGCACATCAAATTCAGTATCATTGATATATGCAAACGCATCATTCTGCCAACGGTAAAGTTTATTATCCGTCATCATCCAGATTGCACCCGACTGATCTTTTGCAATACCTCTGACAGTCTGATCATATGCGAATTCATTGACAATTTTACCGTCATGCAGAACAGCAATACGATTCTGCGTACAAACAAACACTTTTTCGGCATCGGCAAAAAGTTTATCGACAGAAGCTATGCTATCAACAGCATTCAGTTTATCATCACAAAAATATGCAAGTCCTTTTGCGGTGCCGACATAAAGTTCCCCGTTTTCGTCAAAACAAAGATCGGTAATGCAAGTGTCGGGCAGACCGTCACAAAGTGAAAACTTGCGGACTGTTTTCTGCAGACTCTTTTTGAGTTTCAGACAATTATATTTCATAAATACCTCTTAGTATAAATGCCGCAGAAGGAGGATCTGCGGCATTTGATTTTTTAGTTATAGAATTCGGGCAAATGTGCCTTGTGGGCTTCTTTCATTTCTTCATAGCAGGCCTTGGCACGGGCAAAGTCACCAACAAGCGGATGAAGCATCAGGGCATTGAGTGCGGCATCATCATCGCCGTTCATAGCGGCTTCGACAGCCAGTTTTTCATATTCCTTAACGATGCGCATAAGGCCGATGATATGGCGGTTATCCGTATGCGGAACCGCAACGGGGGTACAACCGTTTGCGCCGACATGGGCTGCAATTTCAACGATATCATCGTCTGCCATGAAGTCAAGCGTGCCGTTGTTGCGGATATTGACAACGTGAACATCCTGCTTGTCGTTTGCAATGGAGTCAATCAGGGAAACAGCGGCAAGAGAATACTTGTGTCCGCCGCGTTTGTCAAGCAGTGCAGGTTTGACGATCAGGCTTTCGTCTGCATACATTTTAAGAAGATCTTCTTCAATTTCCATGCAGACTTCGGCACGGGACTTGTCACCTTCCAGAAGGTGTTCAAGTTTTGCATCACGGCAGTAATAATACTGCAGGTAGGAAGACGGAATACCGCCTGCGGCTTTCAGGCATTCGATATCAAAACCGTCATCCTGAATGTTTGCCATAACAGCAGGTGCAAAACCTTCATCAAACAGTTTGTCGATCAGTTCTACACCGTCTTTTTTGACGGAAGTGATCCAGCTCAAATGATTGAGACCGAGATAAACAATATCGGCATCCTCGCCTGCGGCTTCCTTGCAATCGTCGATCATATTGATGGGCACATTGCAAAGACCGATGGACTTAACATTGGTGTGATTGATAAGGAATTCCGAAACGATACCGGACGGATTGGTAAAGTTAATAAGCCATGCATCGGGGCAGATACGTTCGATTGCATCGGCAATGGTCTGCATAACGGGAATGGTGCGCAGTGCCTTGAAGAAACCGCCGATACCGGTTGTTTCCTGACCGATGAGGTTATATTTGAGCGGAATGGTTTCATCAAGATGACGGGCAGGCAGTTTGCCGACACGGATCTGCGTGACTACGAAATCGGCACCGACGAGTGCTTCTTCGAGGTTGTCAGTCATAACGACTTCACAATCACAACCTGCGTGCTTGAGCATACGCACACAAAGACCGCCGACGATGGTGCGTTTTCTTTCGTCAATGTCCATCAGGACCAGTCTTTTGAGTTTCAGAGAATCGGCGGCTTTGAGAAAGCCGTCCACAAGTTCGGGGCAATAGGTACTGCCCGAGCCGATTACGGTTACATTGATTTCTTTCATTTTATTAACCTCCGAAATTTTCTTCAAGCATCCAGTTGATGCAACCCGTTACGGGGGCGACATCAAGACAAACGAATTTGAACTTTCTGCCGCTGAGTGCTTCCGTGCGTTCTTTAAGAAGATTCTTATAGATGTCAGACGGAAGTTTGGTATGAATAGATCCCGAAAGAACAACATTGACCGGATCAATATTGAAATTGGAATTCTTGACATGTGCAAGGATGTATTCCGCACCGCGTTCCGCCATCTGCTTGATCACACCCATGGCAGGAGCATCACCTGCGGCTACGGCTTCAAAGAAGATGTCAATAAGAGTGCGGATGGTGCATTCCATCTCTGCTTCATCTTCCAGTTTTGCAATCAGGCTGAGCAGCTCGTCTCGCTCTGCCTTGATACTGAAATTCTTGACAGCAAGGTCTGTAAGCATTGTTTTTCTTGCTTTCAGACAAATATCATCGTAAATCAGTCTGAAAGTCTGCGTAGCGATCCAATGACCGTTGCCCATATCACCCGACAGTTCGCCGAAACCGCCGACCTGCAACATTTTACCGTCGCAGTCAACAGAGTTACAGCATGTACCCGTGCCGCAGTTGTAGCCGATGCCGACACCGTTGTCGGAACCTGCTTTAATAACAATAAAGCCGTCATTATAAACGGAATAATTCTTCATGCCGCGTTTGTCGAGTTCAACACGCATTTCATCATGTTGATAAACATGGTCAATACCTGCAAGAGCCATCAGTGTATGGGTAATATCATCAATGGCAAGCGAATTTTTTTCGAGCAATGCATTCACACCACTCATAATAATGTCGGCTGCTGCAGGAATTGCACCATCGAGGTTTTCATGATTACTGCCTTCGGTTTTGACAGAATCAAGCATATTTCTGTTTTCATCAAACAGCGCGTACTGTGTTTTTGTACCGCCGCCGTCAACACCTATGTAATAACTCATTGGTTTTTCTCCTCTTTATCCGTAAAGAAATCATCACAAACTTCATCAAGGCAATAAACACCGCGTCTGTAGGGTTCACGGTCGATCCATGCACCGTTGGTGAAATCGGGGAATGCAACGGGATGTCCGCCCATCGCAACAGACTGTTCGGAAAGACAGGTAATTGCCATCCATGTAGCCGTATCATACACATCAATCGGGGGGACAAGATTATCTCTTGCCGCTTCCACAAAAGCGGAAAGCACAAGATAGTCCATTCCACCGTGACCTGCCTTGATACCATCCTTTGTGTATTTGCACCACAGCGGATGATCCTGCTTTTCAATATGTTTATCGAGGTGTTCCCATTCATGCGTACTTTCGGTAATGCCTTCAACAGCAAGCAATGCATTGCGGTCGCTGATTTCCATAAAGATACCTTTTGTGCCCTGCACAACATAGTTTCTTGAATAGGGTCTGGGCAGACAGCAATCGTGATAAATGGTAACGGTTTCGCCGTGTGCACACTTGAGAATGGTCGTTACAACGTCACCTTCCGCAAAGTCATAGCCGTAAAGGTCATAATCGGTACCCTTGTTTTTGCCGATCCATTCGTTAAGACCTCTGGACTTGCTGGCAACGGAAACCAGCGAAACATAACGGTTACCGCGGTTGATACCCAACACTTTAGAAATCGGGCCGATCTGATGCGTCGGATACAGTTCACCGTTACGGTTCTGGAAATTGTAAAGTCTGCCGTGAATGTTTTCTCTGCCGAGAGAGATTTCATCCCGCAGATCATGTCTGTATCCGCCTTCGCAGTTGATGATCTCACCGAACAGGCCTTCTTTGACCATTTTGAAGACAGCCATTTCCTTGCGGTCATAGCAGCAGTTTTCAAGAAGCATGCAGAATTTGCCCGTGCGTTCGCTTGTGCGCACCATTTCCCAGCATTCTTCGATGGATGCGGCACCGCCGACTTCCATGGCAACATTCAAGCCGGCATTCATGCCTGCAATGGCAATCTTTGCATGTGTGATCCATGTGGTTGCAATGAACAATGCATCCAGTTCTTCGTTTGCAATCATTTCTTTATAATCCGTATAGCCGTGCACTTCATAATCCATACCGGGAACGGACTCAACAACATCAATTCCTTCTTCAACACGTTCGGGAACTTTGTCGCAAACAGCGGGACAGACCACACCGGGAACCTGCAAAAGAAGCCCCAACATACTTCTTCCTCTGCCGCCGAGACCGACAGCACCGATTCTTACCTTTTTCAATTCAGACATAAAATATTTCCTCCGATTTATTCCATTTGGATTTTAGTATAGCACAGCTTTACAGCAAATTCCATAGTTTTATTAAAAAAAATAAGATTGACAAAAGGAAAATTTTATAATATGGTAAGTATGGTGATGAAAATGAAAATATTTAAAAATGCAAAAGTTATTTTTGAAAATGAAATCAAAGCAACAACCGTTTTAACCAACAACGGCAAAATTATTGCAATCGGTGAAGATGCAAATTGCAACGATGCACAAGTTATCGACTGCAAAGGCAATTACTTAGCCCCCGGTTTTGCTGATATCCATGTACACGGCGGCGGCGGTTTTTCTGCCATGAGTGAAAATCCCGACGAAATCGTCAAAATGTGTGAAGCACACGCATTCCGGGGCACAACAAGTATTGTTCCGACCACACTTGCCGCCCCCGTAAAGCAATTGCAAGATGCGATTGACAACATCACAAAAGCAATGGAAGTCTGCCCGATGATCCGTGGAATTCATCTGGAAGGTCCGTTCCTTTCCATGAAAATGAAAGGTGCACAGAGCCCCGACAATATTTTGCCGCCGACAAAAGAGAACTATCGTGCACTACTTGATTATTCCGACAAAATCGTTATGATGGGGGCCGCCCCCGAACTGGAAGGTTCTTTTGAATTGGCACAGGAAATGAAAAAACGCGGCATTGTCGCATCCTGTGCACATTCCGATGCAACATACGAAATCGCGGAAGAAGCACTGCAATACGGTTTCAGTGATGTCACACACCTTTATTCCGCTTGTTCGGCAATGCGAAAAAACGGCATTTTCCGTGAAGTCGGCGTGGTTGAAGCCGCATTGGCAAATGACGGATACACAACACAGTTTATTGCAGACCTCAGGCATCTGCCCGCAGGTGCATTAAAACTCATTTATAAGTGCAAAGGTGCTGACCGTGCCTACTGCATTACGGACGGACTCGAATATGCCGCAACCGATATGGAAGAAGGGACCGTTATCATGCAGGAAAACGGTCTTGCCGTCGTGTATGAAGACAATGTCATGAAACTTGCAGACCGCTCATGCCTTGCGGGCAGTGTCGCCACAAGCAATGTACTTGTAAAAAACCTGTGGAAAGTCTGCGACATTGCATTGCCGGAAGTTATCAAAATGGCATCGACAACGCCCTTGAAGGTCATTGGTAAAGATGATACAAAGGGAAGAATCAAAATAGGGTTCGACAGTGATTTCGTTATTTTCGATGATGGTGTCAATGTAAAATACGTTTGTGTCGGGGAAAGAGAAATCCGTAACGAACTGTAAAACAAAAAAAGAAGGACAAACTCTCAACCGGGTTTGTCCTTTACTTTTTTATTCACTTTGTGCTTGTTCTTTTTTCGCCTTGCGTTTGGGAAGATAAAACTTTTTGACAAGATACCACACAACGCCCACGGGAATAAAGCAAATTACGATCAGAACGATTTTATCAATCGGAATCCAATCAAACACTTCACTGCCGATAATGGTAAACAGAATCACACGCCATGAAATGCCCACAACGGAAAGAACAGCATACTGCCAGAACTTGCATCCGGAAGCACCGTAAAAAAGACTGACAAAGTCAATCGGAAACGCCGGTACGGCGCGGATGCCGAGAATGACGGCGGGATTGTTTTGTATATTTTTTTCCAAAAGCTTCTTCCCGGCCGGTTTTTTTTCAAGCATTCTTTTGACGGCTTCATAACCGAGAAAATGCCCGAGCAGGTATGTTACACAGACTTCAATCAGTATACCGATCAGATTCACTGCAACGGCAAGTCCTTTCGGCAAAACCATGCCGACTGCCACATAAACCAAAGAGGCCGGAACAACAAATACAAGTGCTTTCAACAAATAAATTCCGAGAACAACCAGAATAATAAACCATTGCTTGTCCGTAAATGATACAAGCGACACAACATCAATGGTAGACAGCGTATCATAATTTACGATGGCAATGACAAACAAAGTCATTGCCACCGCACATTTTACAATACTCAGAATTATATCTTTTTTTGTAAACATCAGTCTTTTTGTTCCTCACCGGGTTTTCTGAAATGCGGAATTTCAACCTTATAGATCTCTTGTTTTTCGATGTCAATGGTCGGAATAATAACGGGCGGCATGCCTGCATTGGTGGTCATGGTGGCCACAATGGAACGTACAAAGGGAAACAGTTCGCGGAAAGATTCCACATGCAGTTTTTCTTTTGCAAGACCTTCTTCGCACTCAAAAATGCCGATCATTTCAACGGAAATCGAAAACTGAGCAGGGTTTTCTTTATCGCTGACATCAACCGTAAACACACCTCGGCAAAGATTGTTCTTCATGTATCCGCAGTTATAGGAATACTTGTTGGTCAGTTCAATCTTTTTATTGGGAGCAAGATTATTGTTGAAATTAAATTTGGTACAGCGATAGCTTTTTAAATTGACCGTTTTCATGCTTATTTATTTTCCTCGACGGGCTTTTTCTTCTGATGCATAAGAATCTTATCAAAGGGGAAATACAGAATAAACTGCAGCGTGGAGCAAACTGCTGTTGCAATGGTCAGCGAAAGACCGCTGGTGAGTGCAAACTTTTCAACGCAAAGCTGGAAAATAACAGGATTCAACCATGCAGAGAAAACAATCAGTCCAACAGTAAATGCAATGTAAATGGGAAGAATAACGGCAGTATTTGCATCAGAATTGAAGGTTTTGTTTTTGTTAATGAAGAACGAAACAATCTGTGCAAGAATGTTTGCAACATTCGCCGAAATAAACAGAGCAAGTCCGCAACGTTCACCTTCAATAACGGGATAATCAAACACAAACCAATGGAAAGCCGTATCGCTCAATGCCTTGATTGCGGGGATGTTGTAAAGAATTGCAAGGGAAACGACCTGCACAATACATGCACCAAGACTGACAACGATAAATTTTACGAACTGCCAGAGAGTTTTGACCTTCTCGCCTTTTGCTTCAGCACTTTTGTCAAGTTTTTCTAAAATTGCCATAAATATGTACCTTTCCTTTTCAAATTATTTTCATATGATCGGCTTTGCGTTCTTTGGAACGGCAAAGCGAATGGCTTTGGGAACAACAGTTGCGGTGAGCTTCTGCGTGGGAAGCATTTCGCCGTCAAGACAGGCTTCAAACTTCGGGTCGGCCGTTTCAAGCTCAACCGTTTTACCTCTGCGGTAAATGATGTATTTTGCAAACTTCGGATCAGCAAGATGCTTTCCGTTTTTATAAGGACCGAGCAGTGCGGGGAATTTCAGGCGGGAAAGCGGCTTGACAAGACATACATCCACATAGCCGTCATCATTGGTCGCATCCGGTCCGCAGCGGTAAGCACCGCCGACATACTGGCAGTTTGCACAGGTGCAAAGCAGAAATTCACCGTCGGGATTGAGTGTTTCTCCGTCCACCTTTACAACACAGTTGTTTCGCATGCCCGTGATAAGTCCTTTTACGATGCCTGTTGTGTAGGCGTTTTTACCGCCGATGATCGGTTTTCTTTTCACTGCAATCATGGTACTGCATACAATACTGTCAAAGCCGAAATTGAGAACATTGATCGCATAATGACCGTCACCGCAATCAATGATATCAATTTCATGTTCTTCAGCATTGATAAGTGCATCAATATCCATAAACGGTTCGGTGCCGCCGTAGTATTTGACGAAGTCATTGCCGCTGCCGCAGGGGTAAACAGTCATGCTTGCATTTTCAAATCCGACACAGCCGGAAGCGACTTCATTGATGGTTCCGTCGCCGCCGCAAGCATAGAAACGAACCTTTTCATCAGGATTCTTGGTGCAGTAATCACGGATAAAAGCCGTTGCATCGCGAGGACCTTTGGTTTCATAGAATTCATAAGCAATTTTTTCATACTTTTTGAGCACTTCAAGAATTTTTGCTTTTGAATCTGTTTTTCCCGCCATGGGATTGATAATAAAAATATGTTTCATGCGTTTCACTCCTTAAATGAAAGTAAAACTTACAGCCGCCAACAACATTCCCGTAAAATACGTTCCGCTGTTGCAACGAAGTATCCACTTTTCATGTTTTATAAACTTATGTGTAGTCAGGAAATAATCGGAAATCATAAACAACACAAGCCCTGCGGACAGAAGAATCATGTGCACACCGCCGACCGCGCTTGCAACCGCCATCGAAAGCATGCCATGAGCAGTTACCGTGGTTACATAAATCGGCATAAGGATTCCCGTTGTTTTGAAGTCCACTTTTTTGGTAAAATGCAGAATGTAAAAAACACTTGCAACAACGATTGCCAATGGAATTGCCCACCAGACCTGTGAGAAAGAAACGGCATTCTGCACGGCAACCGCAATCAGATGTGCAACAAAGAAAGCATTGCCGACCATAAACGAAATGCCGCCGTAAAGGAAACTGAACAGCAACAGCACATCGCCCAACCATGAGAAAATAAAAGCCGCGATGCAAAGGAAAAACAAAGGCTGACTCCAATATCCGTTACGGTGGGATTCAAAAAGAAAATACCCTAAAAACATGGTTGCCATGATACACTTATTGACAACACGACGTTTGTGGTTTCCGCTGGTTTCGGAAAAGAAATAGCAAACAAGAACAATGAGATAGGCGGCACAAAAAATAATTCTCGGCAGATTCATAGTTACACACCTTATCCGATGATGTCGCCTCGGGCATTGAACAGCGGCAGTTTTTCGAGGTAGATAATATCATCTCTGTTCTGAGCATCGCCTTCGGCAAGAATACACATTTTGCCGCAGACTTCGCCGCCGGTACGGCTGACAAGTTCTTCGAGTGCATGCAGGGATTCACCTGTGGAAATAACGTCATCCACAAGAAGAATCTTTTTACCTTTCATCAATTCGGCATCGGCCGTGTCAAGATACAACCGCTGTTCCTTGGCTGTTGTGATGGACTGCACTTTCACTTCAAGCACACCTGTCATATACAACTTCGGGGCTTTGCGGGCAAGCATATACTTTTTATCACCTTTCTGACGCGCCATTTCATGCACAAGCGGAATGCCTTTGGCTTCCGCAGTCAGAATGTAATCATATTCAGGGGCTTTTTCAAGCAATGCTTTTGCACAGGCTACAGTCAGTTCCGCATCACCGAAAATAACAAAAGCACCGATATAAAGTTCATCGGTCAGGCGACAAAGGGGTAATTTGCGGTCTACGCCGGCAATATTCATAGCATATTCCATATTCTTCCCTCGCATTCAGTAAAAATTAAGTATTAAGTCTATTATAAATACCCGAAGCGCAAATGTCAAGAAATGACAAGAAATAATTTGACAAGTCAAATATAATACCATGTGTATTAATGTCAAATATTTGTTTATAAAAATTATAAATTACCTCTACCATTTTTTGTTTTTATGTGTTATAATAAAATGAGATTTTATATCGGAGGTGCAAAAATGGCTGCACAAAAAGGCAGTGCTCCTGCACGTAATACAACAAAAAGAAGGAAAAAACGCCGCAAGCAACACCGCGTTGCTTCGACCGTTATGACATTCCTGTTATCCCTGTTTCTCATTATTGGGCTGACGGGGTGCATGGTCGTATTCAATGTATTCAGTGATCTTGGTTTGTTTGAATCTCTGTATTCCACATTCGGCATCACAGCAGCAACGGCAGAAGATGATATCGCCGGGGTTGATTATATTGACCTGAATGAACTGATTCAGAATCAGAGTCAGACAACCATCATCTATGCACTCAATTCTGACGGCGATGAAATTGAAATTGCCCGCCTGCACGGCACGGAAAACCGCATCTGGGTCGGATTGAATGAAACATCCAAACATTTGCAAAATGCATATATTGCATTGGAAGATGCCCGTTTCAGAGAACATCAGGGTGTTGACTGGATCCGTACCATCGGTGTTGTTATTCAGTACAGCTTTTCACAGGGCGGTTCAACCATCACACAGCAGCTCATCAAAAACCTGACCGGTGAAAACGGCAGAACGTTCATCCGCAAATACAACGAAATCAAGAATGCTCTCAAGCTTGAACAGCATTTCTCAAAAGATACGATTCTTGAAGCATATATGAACACGTTGTACCTTGACATGGGATGTTACGGAGTCAAGACAGGGGCTGAATATTATTTTGATAAAGATCCCGCCGATCTGACCATCATGGAAAGTGCGATTCTGGCATCCATCACAAATGCTCCTCGTTATTATAACCCCATGGTCAATTTTGAAAACAACCGCGAACGTTCCATCTATTGTCTGGACTGGATGCTCAGTGAAGGTTTCATTTCACAGGAAGAATACGATGATGCACTCAAAGAAAATGTAAAATTCACAGACGGTACATCTGTTGCTTCTCACTTGGGCTGGACAGAACTTTCGGATCCGGATGATGACGAAGAAGAAGTCGAAGAAGATGAAGATGAAACCCTTACCGAAGATGAAGCAGTAGAACTGGTTTATGTGGATGAACTCAATCCCGAATATCAGAGTTACTACATTGACCTTGTTATAGATATGCTCATTGAAGACTTCCAGAAAACGCAGGGGCTTTCTTACGAAGATGCATGGAAAAAGGTTTACTATGGCGGTTTGAAGGTATATGCGGCAGTAGATCTTGATGTACAGCATGAAATGGAAGAAGTCTATTACAACCGCGTTACATTCCCTTATGAGGATGACTCCCCCGATGATCCTGCCATTCAGTCCGCAATGACGGTTATGGGATATGACGGAAGAATCGTCGGCATCGTCGGCCGATTGGGACAAAAAGTGGGCAACCGTATTCTGAATATTGCCTCATCCAGTCCCAGACAGCCCGGCTCTGCAATCAAACCGTTGGCAGTTTATGCCCCGGCAGTGGAATTGAATTACTATTATTGGTCTTCTTATGTAATGAATTACGGTTTTGAAATTGAAGAAGACGGTGAAACTTATATCTGGCCGCAGAACTACGGCGGTTCAAAGGGCAGTCCGACCGATTTCAGAAACCTGGCAGAAGCCATTGCTCCCTCTTTGAATACAATTCCCGCCCAGATCGTAAAAACGATCACCCCGAGCGTTTGCTATTCATTCCTGAAAGACCGCTTCCACATTTCAACACTTGCATCCACCGATGCTGACTATGCTCCGCTTGCGGTCGGTTCTATGGCACAAGGTGTAACAACGCTTGACATGGCAGCAGCTTATGCTGTATTCGGCAACGGCGGATACTATTATGAACCTTACTCCTATTATAAAGTAACCAATTCTTCCGGTTCAGAGGTTTATTTTGACAACACAACCCCGTTCGGAGAACAGGTCATGTCCGCAGGTTCTGCATACGTTATGAACGAATTGATGCAGGAAGTTGTTACCTCCTACATCGGCACAGGTTACGGTTACGACATTGACAACGGCTACAGCACAATTCCATCCTTTGCAAAGTCCGGTACAACATCAGACAACCTCGACAAATGGTACGCATGCGGCACGCCTTACTACGTTTGTGCGGCATGGGTCGGTTACGAATATCCCAAAGAAATCGACATTGATTACTTCGGCATGTACCCGGCAGCAGAAGTTGTTGAAGAAGTTATGGATCGTATTCATTACGGACTGGATTATACCGAGTTCAATGAGCCCGAGGATGCAGTTAAGCGTACCTTCTGTACTGTTTCCGGCAGACTGGCAAGTTCCACTTGCCGCAGTACGGATGTCGGCTGGTACAAAGTCAGCAATGTTCCCTCCTATTGCACAAGCTGTACCGGCGGTTGGTTCGGCAGTTGGCCAAATAACGGATACGGCAATAATGAAGATAATGAAGATAACGAAGATGACGAAAACAATGAAGGCGGCTACGGAGGGGACTTCGAAATGCCTGACTTTGACTATGAGTTTTGATTCTTTATGATTATTTTATCTGTAGATTACGGCGATGTCCGAACAGGCATTGCCGTCTGTGACAAAAATGAAATGCTGGCTTCCCCCGTAACCGTAATCAAACAAAGTGATGCACAAAAATTGTGTGCTGACATTGCAGAAATCTGCAAACAGTATAAAGTTGAAATGATTGTCTGCGGTCTGCCGAAAAATATGGACGGCAGCGAAGGTTTTCGAGCCGCAGCCTGTAAAGAATTTGCAGATTTACTGCATGAAGAAACGGGACTTGCGGTTGCAATGTTTGACGAACGCCTTACCACGGTAAGTGCTCATAACTATCTGAATGCGACAAACACACGCGGAAAAAAACGCAAAGAAACCGTTGATGCGGTTGCTGCAACTTTGATTCTGGAAGATTACCTGACTTACAGAAAAAACAAGCGTTAAATAAACGGCTACAAGAGTTTCTTGTAGCCGTTTATCTTACCACTTAAAATCAGTTGTAATATTTTTTGGTAATACACAGCACAGACTGTGTATTTATTGCGTTGGTACAAACAACACAGTCGGCACGATCAAACACAACTGCATTCCCTGTGTAATTGTGCATGCAACCGCCCGCCTCGGTGATGATGACATAAGAGGCCATATAATCCCACGGAGAAAGACGGTTTTCAAAAAACACATCCATTCGTCCGCAAGCCACTGCACACATGTCAATGGCAGCAGACCCGCCGCGTCGGATGTCCGAACTGTTGACAAACAACTCCTTTGCAAGAGCAAATGCATCATCAGCCAATTCATCTTTATAATAAGGAGAAGTTCCGAAACAGACAAGCGAATGAGCAAGATCATGTTCACTGACATGAATAGGCTGACCGTTGCAGAATGCCCCTTCACCGACATGTGCCGTAAACATTTCATCCTTATACGGGTCATAAACTGCACCGAAGACAGGCTTTCCGTCTGACAGCAAGCCGACAGAAACGGCAGAAGACTTATAATCATGAATAAAGTTGGTGGTTCCGTCTATAGGATCGATCACAAAACACAAGCCGTTTTTGGTGTCTTCCCCCGAATTTTCCTTTTCCTCTGCAAAAAATTTTGCAGAGGGTAAAATTTCAGCCAATTTGTCCATTAAAACCTGCTGTACGCGAACATCGTATGCGGTTACAAAATTGGCAGAACCCGGCTTTTCAATGATGCCGTCGTCCACATCATCTTTTTTGTGCGCACTGCGCATGATTTCACCGCACGCACGCATGGTCTGCATCAGAATATTTTCCTGTTCCTGAGTAAGATAACGCATTATTTTCTCCTCCGTTTCTTCACTGTCTTTATCATACATCAATATTTTGTATTTTTCAACCATTGCTTAAAAAAGATAATTGCAATTTAAAACGGAATATGCTAAAATTTATGTTGAGAGGTGATTTGCTTGGGGAAATTCAACAATGTTCTTCTTGCAAGCGATTTTGACGGCACTTTTGCGAATACACAGGGACTGATTACGGACGATGTGAAAAACGCCTTACGATATTTTATTTCCGAAGGCGGTAAATTTACCGTTTCAACCGGCAGAACCTATATGGGTTTTCACAAATATGATCCGCAGTATATCAATGCCCCTGTTCTGCTTTGTAACGGTGCCATGGCTTATGACTACAGTGAGAAAAAAGCCGTTTTCTGCAACGGTATAGATGAGCGCGGAATTGCGGCAATTGATGCAATCTTACACCGTTTTCCCGATGTGCCGATTGAAATGTATCCTTTTGACAGCACCTATGCCATTCATCTGAATACAGATTCCGAACGGCATTTCACAAACCAGAGCATTCCTTTTTCCGTTGTGGACTCCCCCGCCGAAACCGTTTTTCCTTGGGTTAAAGCGATGATTTGTGCAAAAGAAAAAACATTGGAAGTACAGGCATTTTTACAGGACATGCAGTTTGACGGCATTCATTTTTTGCCGACAACGGGCAGTTACATAGAACTGTTGGCCCCCGGTGTTGACAAAGGAACGGGATTATTGCAGCTGGCGGATCATCTGCAGATTGATAAAAATGACATTTATGCTGTCGGCGATGATTACAATGATGCCGATATGCTTCGCGTTGCAAAAGCCGCATTTGTTCCCTGCAACGGCAACCCCACCGCACTGGAACTTGCCGATTACGTTGTTCGTTCAAACAATGACGGTTGCGTGGCAAATGTTATTGAGATTTTGGATAAGAAATATTAAAAAGGTTTAAATAATAAAAGGAGAAATAAGAAAAATGAAAAAAGCACTTGCACTTTTACTAACCATGGTTATGCTGTTCGGCATGGGAATATTTGCTATGACCGTAACAGCAAGCACTTCTTCCCGATTGGGTGACGTTGACAATGACGGCTGGGTCACCGCAGGCGATGCCCGTCTTTGCCTTCGTTTTGCAGTTTATCTTGAAGATCTTGATGCGGAATCCGCCTATGCCGCCAATGTGGACGGCGATGAATATGTATCTTCCGGTGATGCAAGAGAAATCCTTCGTTTCTCGGTCGGACTTCCCGTTGACCACATCAAACAGCATCCTGCAGAAGATCCGAATTACAACCCCGAAACCCCGTCCGATCCCGACGATGATGAAATCACGGCAGACGATCTGCCCGAGGGTTCCAAAATTCTGTATCTGACCTTTGACGACGGCCCGTCCAAATACACGGAAACGATTCTTGACATTCTTGACGAATACAACGCAAAGGCCACATTCTTTGTTATCTATCAGCCCAATTATTCTGCACAGTACAAAATGATCGTTGACAGAGGACAAACCATTGCTCTGCATGCCTATTCGCATGAATATTCGCAAATCTACACCTCGACTACTGCTTATTTCAACGACCTGCAGAAGATTTCGGATCATGTTTACAACCTGACAGGGGTTCGCACTAACCTCATCCGCTTCCCCGGCGGCAGCAGCAACACTGTCAGCAGAAACTATTGCTACGGCATCATGACACAGCTTTCCAAACTCGTCGGTAATTACGGTCTTGTTTATTTCGACTGGAATGCAGACAGCACGGATGCCAGCGGCAATAATGTTTCCGCTCTGACCATTTACAACAACTCCATCGGTTATACGCAGGATGAAATTGTTTTGCTGATGCATGACACCAATGCAAAGGGAACAACCGTGCAGGCACTGCCTTATATTATAGAATATTATCAATCCCGCGGTTATCATATCATGGCGCTGACAGAAAATTCCGAAACCGCACATCACCCCATTGCAAACTGATATACTTACTTTTCCCGGACACTGCAGCGGTGTCCGGGATTTTTTTTGCAAAAAAAATAAGCCCCTTTTCGGGACAAGTATTCCATCAATAGAAATGACCCTTGACAGTGTTTCTTCACACAACCGTCAAGGGTCATTTCTGATCTATCTTGATATCTAACATCTTTTTAACCTCTCTTTCTGCTGTATCGTCTGATCTTCCGTTTTCAACTTCCCTGCTCCTGTACAAACAACACGCATTTTCCTTTTTCTGCTCTCCAGTGAGCCACTTTGATGTTTTGCGGATCATTTCGGTTTGAACGAAGATCATTCTGAGATTCTTAAAAGCTTTCTCCAACCATTTATATCGTACTTACTTTACTTCTGTACGCGACTTGTATTTGTTCACTTTCTTTATGGTAAGAGCTTCTTTTGAAAACAACCTGTTCTTTTTTATTGATCAACTTTCTTCTGTTTTTCAACTATTTCTGAATGCGGGTTGGTTTTCGCTTTTAAGTACCTCGGCTTTACCTTTTCATTGGTATCACCTCTTTCTGTCTATACTATAGCACACGTTTTTGCATTTTGCAAGATGGAATATTATACAAAGAAAACATAATTTTTTAAGCAATACGGAGAAATATAGTAACAATGCACATAAGTTTTCAACAACCCATTGACTTTTATATATAAATTATGTTATGATAAAAATGTTCGGCGGTCAAAAAATGCATCATTTGCATTGACTTTGCCGAAATAAACACATATAATTATTTCAAATCAAGAAAGGCAGGCGGACAAAATGACAATGACTATTATTTTACGAAATCGAAGTGCCGTTTTGTCCGTTTATGATTGATGTAATATATATCTTTCTGAATCAGCAAGGCATCTTCGATTTTCGGAGGTGCCTTATTTTTTCCGTAAGAGATTCTTTTGTGCATTATAAATCGGCAGCACATCTGTTGCTAATAACTTTTTAATTATTCCTACACCTTTTAACGAAACATCCTAAAGGGTGTACACTTCGTATCAAAACAGGTCATTACTTTCAAAACAGAAAATCCGAACCAAATTTTCCCAATAGGAAAAGGGTTCGGATTTTTAATTTGTTTTTAGTCATATACACTTGCCAAAACATCTTTGAGAATTCTCTTCAAGAAATCTTATGGTTTATGGACGCACCCCGGTCTCTGCTCTTTGTCTGACTTTACAAAGCCGAGTTCAAAGTCTTTTCTCTGCCATCGGGTAGTCTTATTTTAAGGCGGCACATATCATCAATTCCGATCATTTCCCCTTTATATTCCTCTTCACCCTCTTTTACAATGATTTCTTCATTCAGGCCGAGAAGTCTTTTTGAATATTCCTCTATAAATTCTTTTTTTGTTAAGTTACGGTAATAAAAGATAAATTCATTGATGATTTCGCTTATAAGGCGGTTTTTGATATGCCCGTCTTTTTTGCCGAGGGCTGTTGCAATTTCTCTTAATTCCTCAGGAAAACCGCCCGCAGGTTCACTTAAGTTAATGCCTATTCCCACAACTGCCCATTCAATCTCCTTGCCGTTTTTTGACAAATGAGCCTGGGTGAGAATTCCCCCGGTTTTCTTTCTGTTCAGGTAAATATCATTCACCCATTTAATCTGTGATTGTCTGCCTGCAACCTTTTCAATTGCCTTTGCCGTGCTCACAGCCGTCATTGTGGTAAGAAGAGTACATTGTTGCGGCGTGTAGATCGGCCTTAAAAGAAAGCTCATATAGATCCCTGTGCCATCAGGCGAAAAAAAGCTTCTGCCCTTGGTGCCCTTGCCTTTTGTCTGTTCTTCGGCAATGAGAAGGGATATTTCCTTTTCGCCTTTTTCTGCCCGCCTTTTCATTTCATCGTTTGTGGAATCAATTGTATTAACCGTTTCTATTTTTATATCTTCGGCATAATCCGAAAGATATTTTCTGATGATTTTTTCATCTGCACATTCCTTCAAAATACATCACCACCTCTTTTTATCTTTTCTATTTTAACATGAAAGAGCCTTGAAATACAATATATTTCTGCTTTATTCTTGATAAGCCCGGAGTTTAAAATCAGGTGAAGTTTACTTAGTCTGGTGGGCTTCGGAACAAACCCCGATATATAAAAATCAGCTCAGCGCCCGTTCATGAGCGCTGAGCTTGTCGTTTTTTTACGGTTCATTCCGAAAAGTCGTTGCTTGCTTGAAAGATAGTAAGCAAAAAACTTTATTTTAATTTCCGCCGAACATTGCAAGAAGGAAGCCGGCAGCAACTGCCGAACCGATAACACCTGCAACATTGGGACCCATGGCGTGCATGAGAAGGAAGTTGGTGGGATTATACTTTCTGCCTTCGGTCTGCGCAACACGGGCTGCCATGGGAACAGCAGAAACACCTGCCGCACCGATAAGAGGATTAACCTTACCGCCTGTGATAAGGTAAAGAAGCTTGCCCAAAAGAAGTCCGCCAACGGTGGAGAATGCAAAGGCAACAAGACCGAGAACAACGATTTTGATTGTTCCCCACTGCAGGAAGGTCTGTCCGTTTGTTGTTGCACCAACGGTAAGGCCGAGCATAATGGTAACAATGTTCATAAGCGCGTTCTGCGCCGTGTCGGAAAGTCTTTCAACAACGCCGCATTCTCTGAAGAGGTTACCAAGCATAAGCATACCCAAAAGAGGAGCAACTGAGGGAAGAATGAATGCACAGATAACAAGAACAACAACGGGGAAAACAATCTTTTCCACCTTTGAAACCTTTCTGAGCTGTTTCATTTCGACCTTGCGTTCTTTTTCCGTTGTAAGAGCCTTCATGATGGGAGGCTGAATGAAAGGAATAAGAGCCATATACGAATATGCGGCAACGGCAATGGGGCCTAAAAGGTGAGAAGCAAGCTTACCTGTGAGGTAGATTGCCGTGGGGCCGTCTGCACCGCCGATGATTGCGATAGAAGCTGCTTCATTGGGTTCAAAACCGAGAAGAATAGCAATAACAAAAGCAACATAAATACCGAGCTGTGCCGCCGCACCCAAAAGAAGGGATACCGGGTTTGAAAGCAGGGGGCCGAAGTCGGTCATACAACCGATGCCAAGGAAGATAAGGCAGGGGAAGATACTTGACTTAACACCTGCGTAAATAAGCCTGAGAACACCGGCATCATACCAGTGAGCACCCTCAACTATGTTTGATGTATCCATAATGCCCGTTGGGTCATCCATAAGACCTGCTCCGGGAAGGTTTGCAAGAAGAATACCGAAAGCGATGGGAACAAGAAGTAAAGGTTCACACTTTTTTGCGATTGCAAAGTAAAGAAGCACAAAGGACACAAGAATCATAACAAGATTCTGCCAAAGGAAGGTGCCGTCTGCAAAAAGTGCATAAAAGCCTGATGATTCCCACAAACCGCTAAGGACATCGCTAATCATTTCCATTATAAGAAATCTCCTTTTCTTTTAACTTATATTTTGGGGAATCACATCACAACAAGAATATCATCTGTGTTGACAGTTGAACCTTTTGAAACAAGAAGCTGCTTCACTGTGCCGTCGCAGGGAGCAACGATATCGTTTTCCATTTTCATGGCTTCAAGAATCATAAGAACATCACCGGTCTTAACAGACTGTCCAACGGTTACGTTTACGCTGAGAATTGTGCCGGGCATGGGTGAAGGAACCTTTGTGCCGTCGCCTGCCACGGGGGTGGCAGCCGGTGCTGCTACAGGGGCTGCAACAGGTGCGGGTGCAGAAACTGCCGCGGGGGCTGCTGCATCTGAAACAGAAAGAAGAACTGCATCCTGCTCAGTAACCTCAACTTCGTAATTTTTACCGTTTAATGTAACTACATATTTCATATTATTTATCCTCCATCAGTTTGATTGACTTGAAAGAAAGTCTGTTAAGGGGAATTCCGCTCTTGTCAGACACAATCGCCATAATAATTGCGGCGGTTTTTTCGTCTGTGTCAACAAGTTCAAGTTCACCCTGATTCATTCCTGCAGGCATCGGTACGCCTGTGGGTGCAGTAGCTGTCTGTTCGGGCGCGGCAACAGCTTTTTTTCTGTTTGCGGCATTTTCAATTGCTCTGATAATCTTTGAAACAAGGATGATGAGAAGGGCAATAATTGCAAGAATAAGGATAACTGTTGAAATACCGATAAGAGAAACTGCAAGAGCATCTGTGAGAGGCATTTTAAAATCAAACATTTCTGCTTACCCCCTTATACTTCTCTGATGGTGTACTTGAAGGTATTTCTTTCTTTTTCGTCTCGCTTATCGAAGAACGCTTCAGCCTGCGCGGGGAAAGCGATATATGAAAGAACATCTTCATCACTTTTTGCCTTGCTGCCGATTTCAGCCTTTGCCTTTTCAAAATAAGGCGCAAGCGTATCAGCAAAACGGCAGGTGACGGGTGTTTCGTTGCCGAGAATCTTCTTTGCAAGTTCAGCATTTACTTCGCCCGGAGCCTTACCGTAGAAGCCGAGGAAGTAGTTCTTGATTTCCTTTGAAACATTCTTGTATCTTTCTCCGGCAAGAACATTCTGTGTTGCCTGCACACCGACCATCTGGCTCATGGGGGTTACAAGAGGAGGATAGCCGAGGTCTTCACGTACTCTGGGCACTTCAAGAAGAACCTCTTCAAACTTGTCAAGCTTACCTGCTGCAGTGAGCTGCGCCACAAGGTTTGAAAGCATACCGCCGGGCACCTGATAGGAAAGAGCATCTGTATCTGTTGCAAGAACAACGGGATTGAGAAGACCGCTTTCAAGTGCCTTTGCTCTGACGGGCTTGAAGAAATCGTTGATTTTCTTGAGTGAATCCATATTGACATCAATTTCATAACCCTGTTGTTTAAGAGCATAAACAAGGGTTTCCGTGGGAGGCTGTGATGTGCCGCCTGAGAAACATGAAATTGCAGTATCGATTACATCTGCACCTGCTTCAACTGCCTTCTGAAGTGTGAGAGCACCGAGACCTGTTGTTGAGTGCGTGTGAAGAACAAGAGGAAGATTCACTTCAGTCTTGATAGCCTTAACAAGCTCATAAGCCTCCTGAGGACCCATGATACCTGCCATATCCTTGATGCAGATTGACATAACGCCCATCTTTTCCATGTCCTTTGCAAGCTTAACATAGTTTTCAAGGGAGTGGATGGGAGAAAGCGTATAGCAGATTGTGCCGGAGGGATGTCCGCCGTTTTTAAGTGTTTCGTCAACGGCAACCTCAATGTTGCGCAGGTCGTTAAGTGCGTCGAATATACGGATAATGTCGATACCGTTTTCGATGGACTTCTTTACAAAAGCTCTTACAACATCGTCGGGATAATGCTTGTAGCCAAGAAGGTTTTGGCCGCGAAGAAGCATCTGCAATTTTGTATTGGGACAAGCCTTGCGGATTTTACGGAGTCTCTCCCAAGGATCCTCACCAAGATAACGAAGGCATGAGTCGAAGGTGGCACCGCCCCAGCATTCAAGCGAATAGTAGCCTGCCTTGTCGAGCTCTGAGAGGATAGGCTCGAATTCGTCAAAGGACATTCTTGTTGCAATCAATGACTGATTAGCGTCACGAAGGATTGTTTCTGTGAATTGTACTTTCAAATTATCACCCCATAATGTAATTTTTTTGAAGTAAGCGCACTATTGCGGGCACTTATAAATAGAAAAATTTCCGAATTTTCCACTATTATATATCATACAAGAAAATCTGAAGAATTTCAACATTATTTTCTTTTTTTTTAATATTTAGTAGTTTGCTCATTCTTTTTCGGTAAACACAAGTTTTTTTATAATAAATGATAACATTTAAGGGGGCTCTTATCTGCGACAGAGGCGGCCGGAGTAGATATTTAACTTTCCTGCGGAAAGTCGGCATTGCCTTCGGATTTAAAAGTGTCAGGTGTACCAAAAAGGGGCTGTTGCATTAAGTTCCGAAAAAAAACGACCGGGTAATCTGAAAAGGTTACCCGGTCGCCGCTTTCATGGTATAATTTAATTGCAGAAAAAAACACCGAAAGCGAGGATGGCTTTTGAATGGTGAGCCGACACCGGATCATACCACGATCAATTCCCGGAACCTGCCCGCGACATTCACGCCAAGGCGTGCATCCACATTCATTTTCCGGGAGAATAGCTAATAGGCGGAAAACTCCATTGCGCCTGTATTACAGGCCTCCGTCTGATTGGATTTATTTTTACACAAAATTCTTCATGGTGTCTTATTAAATTATATATAAAACTCTATTTCAAGCAAAAAAAATTGAGTATTCACAGGTCAAATCCCTTATGAATACTCAATATGGTACGGATGTTCATAACACAAGTAGTTCTCCGGCAATACATATTCTATCTTTCGTACTCTTATATGTTTCCTCAGATACGGAGGAATACATAATGTCAAATATTATTGAAGATTTCTATTACGGTAACATTGAGCCACAAGAAGTAAATACAGAATTAACAGCTAAACTTAAAAAGAAGCTGAGTAATCTTGTAGAGAATAAAGAACAGCTTACTGCAAGGTTGAACGGTGAGGACAAGGAGCTGTTTCAAAACTATGTCAGCGCTTATGTCGAATTTTCAACAACAAATAATGCAGACAGCTTTATATCGGGATTCAGGCTCGGAGCAAAATTTATTTACGACACATTTGTTAAGAATACGAAAGGATGAATACTACTATGAAAAACCCTACAAATATTCAATATAGACAGGTTGGAGATTACACAACATACCTAACCTTATCTTACCACCCGAAGAAGCAAGTGTTACCCTCGGCAAATGGGGTATGTTACACAAGGATTATCTTGAAAAGTATAAGAAGCTATTGTTTACAACACTGCTTACTCAAGGAAAACTTTATCAGCACTGTGCCGAAGTAGAAAAACAGACACAAGATATGTTTGATACACTTGTTGAAAAGATGAAAACCGCAGAAGGTGTAACCGAGCAACTGAAAGACGATAATCAGTTTGAGTGGATTCAAAGAATGAATAACATTCAGCAAAGAGCAAGAGAGATTGTCTACAATGAGATGATACACAATTAAGACTTAATTATACGGATAGACACAGTCTGAGGATGTAGGTCGCTCGTAGTTATTGACGCTTTTTTGAAAAATGACTTTTATAAAATAGTTTTTTGATAATACATTCATACACATAATAAAGAAGACAAGGGCCCGCAAAAGTCCTTGTCTTTATCTTTTATTTCAGAGTCATAAACACCGTAAACACACCGTTTTCTGCCTTGAAGTCACAGAAACCGCCAAGCTTATTGCAAAGCGAAACCATTGATTTCGTGCCGAGTCCGTGACCGTCACCGCTTTGGGATACGGGAAGTCCTTTTTCATTAAAGGTGACTTCACCTGCGAAATTATTTCTGACCATAATCATAAACTGCGGCTTACGGATAACCTTGATTGTGATTTTGCGTTTTTCTTTCGGGAGCTTCATTGAAGCGTGAATTGCGTTTTCGATGGCATTTGCCAGTGCCGTTGCAAGTTCACTTTCCTTTACTGCAAAGGTGTCTGGAAAATCAAAGCCGAGAGTCAGATCGATGTCCGCGCGTTTGGCTTTGTTTATGTAAACGGAAAGAACGGCATCAAGAACCGAGTGCTGACAGTATTTTATTACTCTCGTTTTATCTATATTCTCCCGATATTCGGAAATGAGAATTCTAAGTTCTTCATATTCCCCGTCTTCCACTAAGCTTGCGATTGTTTTCAGTTTGTGGCGGAAGTTGTGTCTTTCCTCTCGGAATTTGTCGTTCGCCGCACTCAGTTCATCAACTCTTTCAAGAATGTTTGCCGTTTGCACTTTCATCAGATTTTCTTCTTCTGCCTTTTCAAAGGTATGCTGATAACGGCGCAGCGTGGAGATAATATGCAGATAAATAACCGGCATAAGAATAAACATAAGCACAAGGGCGGGAATCTGCTCAGGTCTGTTTGTTACAGAGTCGGGATAAGACATCTGCAGAGTGATTGCTACGTAAAACAGCACACCGATCACAGCAAATATTCCCCATCCCTTACTTGTTCTCGACTGCACATCAAGGTAAACGGGACGAAGTTTTTTCCGTATAACAATTTCAATAAGCGGTAAAACAATAAGCCGCACAAGAAACATAACAAGGTGGGACTCGTTGGTGGTATAAAAATCAAGTATGTTCGTTATATACACTATTTCAAGTACCGTAGTGTCTATCATACAAAAGGTAAAAAAGAAACGCCCGTCACGGTATTTTGATAAAAACCAAAAGACGATACAACTCGGAAGGGAAAGTGAAACAAGCATCAAAGTTGAGTAGCCTTCAAATCCTATTTTCACGAAAAGCAAAAGATTTACTATTATAAGGGGAATCATCGTGCCGAGAGTGATATACATGGTCTTTTTCTTTTCATAGCGTGACTCAAAAAGAAACATAAACATAATGAGAGTGTGAACCATTGCCCACAGTATAGATATATCTCTTAAAATCTCCATGTTTACACCTCCGCATCAAACAGATATTCTGTCCAGACAGGTCTTAATTTACGGCTGTTCTTTTCACCGATATGTACACGCCGGGTCTCACCGAAGGCTATTTCCGTACTGCTCATTTCAGAAATCTGCTCAAGATTTACAAGCATACTCTGTGAGCACATAAAGAAACGGCTGTCTCCCAGTAATTCCTCCATGGCCTGTGAGAAGGTAGTGCGAAGGGTCACCGAATCAACGGTTATTCCCTGTTCAAGATAAAACCTTACGCATCTGTCGTTAAGTTCTGCATACATAATTTTATCATAACTCAGTTTTACAACCTTTTCTTTTGTTTTAACGGTGAGTTTTTTGTCTTTTCTTTTGTTTATTGACGCAACCGCATCATCAACGGTTTTGAAAAATGCCTCACGGCTTATGGGTTTTATGATGTAGTCGAATGCTCTTACTCTGAAGGCATCAAGAGAGTATTCCTCACTTGAGGTAAGGTAGATAATCTTTCCGTCATAGCCCTCGTCACGAAGTTTTCTGCCCAACGCAATGCCGTTTGTGTTCGGCAAAACAATATCAAGAATATAAATGTCAAAGCCGCCGATTTTCTGAACCTTTTCCATCAGATCATCAGGGTGGGAAAACAACTCAAAATGATCGTGATGTTCTTTTGCGTATTCCTCGGCCAAGGTCTGCATCCCGGCAAGAAAGATATTTTCATCATCACATATTGCAATTTTCATGAACTCACCAACTTAGATAAATTGGATATATTCTATCATATATCAGAAAAATTGTCGATAAAAATTTAAAAAAATCCGTTTCGTGAAACCTTGCACTACAGTAAAACACGAAGCGGATCCGTAAAATACGGCTAAATATACGCAAAAAGTGACCGAATTTACGCAGGGCGTCCCAAAGACGAATTTTTGTGTTAATGTTTATAAGTAATAAAACACGAAAATTAAGAAGAAAGGAGAAGAATTTGCCTATGACAAGAAGTGTTAAGGTTGCCGTTTGCGGACATCTTCCCACCGCCTGTGATTTTCTTTTGAAAACGGGTTTGGTGAATATGGAATTTTTTACCGATGCCACACTGCTGCCGGGCGAAACCAACTACAATTTAATTTTGGTTTACGCACCCCAGGGTGAAGGCTTGCTCAACACCCGTTATTCTTGTAAGGCATCAGAAAAAGACGGGGAAATGAACATCCCCGTAAGGCTGTTAAACGAGCCTTGCTGTCAATCGGCACTCATTGAACTGAAATCAATGGTGCGCAGAATTTCGGCAGAAATTGAAAGGCAACAACCGTAGGGAGCATAGATCAAAGAGAGCTCTCTTTGTATGACACGGTATGTATCATACAAAACAAAACTACAAACTCTTTTCCGAAAGGAGAATAAACAAATGAAAAAATTCTTATCAATCATCCTCGCAATTCTTATGGTTGTGACAATGATCCCGCTGTCGGTTCTGCCGGCAAGTGCGGCAGGCACCTTTGTGGAAGACATTGCCATTGCCGCCGATGCCGACAAGGCCACTGCACAGGGAAAACTCACAAGCAACGGCTATACGCTTATTGATGTTGACCTGAACAAGGGCTGCGGTTCGGGTACCGATTATATTTACATCGGCTACAAGACCACCACCAAGCCCAACAAGGCCATCCGCAGTATTCTGTTCCTGACACCGTATGAGGGTGAGATCAGAGAAGGATGGCTCAGCAACAAAAGTGCCTATCATTACCCGATCGGTTGCAGTGAAATGCCCAACGGCTCCGGAGACGGTTTTGTTAACCTGAACAACAAAGCCGGCGGCACTCAGCTTTATATGTATGTTTCCAGAGAGATCAGAGCAGGTGCTCCGCTGACCGAAATGATGATCAACGGTTCTTCCTCGCAGAGCGGCTATTCGACCGCCGTCTATGTTTTCTCGGAAGCGGCACAGAATCTGAATGAGGGCACCTCCGGTGATGCCCTGTATCTGCATTATAAGGATGCCCCCGAATATTCGGGTCTGGATTATCAGGATTTCAATGATCTTTATCTTGAACTTGAATCGTATCTGTACAAGGATTCCGTGGCAGAGGATGTCAAGCAAGCCGTCCGTGAGGCGTTGGTCAGCTATGATGAAGTGATTGAACTGAACTTCGCCAATGAAAAGCAGTATGTTTATGAATATACGATTTATATCCGTCAGACGCTTCGCGATCTGCAGAGTTATATCGTCGCGGAAGAATCCGATTTTGCGGCGATCGACGCTTCTCTTGTCAATCTCGACTCTGTTCTTGCCGGTGTATCGGTCAGCGATATAATCACGCAGGAAGCGGCTTCCATTAAGGCTGATCTTGCCGCTTACAGAGCAGATCCGAATACGACCAAAGCAGATGTTGCCTCCCTGCAGGAGAGAATTGATACGATCCTGACGGTCGTCAACAACTGCAAAAACGGACAGCACGAATGGTCGGATGTTGACGGAAGCTGTCTGTACGGCTGCGGCGCTGTCTGTTCGCACGATGCGCAGAGCGGTACCTGCGGTATCTGCGGTGCGGAAATCCACACCTGCGATTTCAGTGGCAAATGGAATTCCGACCCTGCAAATCACTGGAAACAGTGTGCCTGCGGCAAAACGGCACAGCAGGGTGCACACACCTGGTCAAACGGCGTATGCCTGACCTGCTCCTATGCCTGCACACATCCTGCCTATGACGCAAGCAAAAATTGTACGGTCTGCGGTTCCGCTTGTGCGCACAGTTTCACAAACGGTTTCTGTTCCGTAAACGGCTGTTATGAAGCACCCGTGCTCAAGGACGGCTATTATCAGATCGACAACGCAGGTAAACTTTTCTGGTTTGCAAACTATGTCAACACCGTTGACAGAACAGCAAATGCAGTTCTCACAGCAGATATTGACCTTGAAAACAGACCCTGGACACCCATCGGCTCCACAGGTGAAAACAGCAATAACTTCCGCGGTATCTTTGACGGACAGAACCACACCATCAAGGGTCTTTATGTTGAAGGCGGCAGAGCAGGTCTCGGCTTCTTCGGTGAAGTCAGAACCGGTACAGTCAAGAACTTCACTATTTTCGGTGAGGTGGTTGTGAACACTGAAGTCGATTATATCGGCGGTGTTATCGGCTCTGTCTGCGGTGTTAACGGTGAAAATGACCTTGAAAGAAACGGTGCGATTATTCAGAATGTCACTTCTTATGTAAATCTTACCGCAAAGGCACACGGCATTGGTATGATCGGCGGCTTTGTGGGTTACGCAAACCACCAGAGTCTCATCGAAAACTGCACTTGGTACGGCACCTTTGATGCAGGCATTTACCGTGTGGACTCGGGTGCAGGCGGATTTATCGGCAAGATTCAGGAGAATACCAGTGAAGTGACCATCCGTAACTGCGGAGCCTACGGTACAATAAAGACAAATTACGCAAAGAACAGCTATAATAACACCGCAACCATTTATATGGGCGGATTTTTAAGCTTTACCAACACGAACGCAAAGACTGTCCTTGAAAACTGCCTGTTTGCAGGTCAGTTTGAACGTGGTGACAACCTGACCGACCAAGCCCTTCTCGGCGCATTCGGCACGGTTCGCAGTGTTAACGCGATCAAGAATTGCTATTACCTCGGTGATGACGGTCTTGAGGCTGTACACAGCGATTCACCTCTGAAACCCGGGAGTGGTAACGTAGAGATCACAAAGGTAACAGAAGAACAGCTCAAGTCCGGCGAGATTGCATACAAACTCGGTGATGCCTGGGGACAGACCATCGGCACAGATGATGATCCCGTCCTCGGCGGTGAAGAGGTTTACTACGGCTATGTTTCCTGTGCGGACGATGCCGTTGCGGTTTATTCCAACAACAGCAAAGCAAGTGCAACAAAGCCTGCACACGATTGGTCCGATAAAAACGGCATCTGTGCAAACGGCTGCGGTTCCAAATGTATCCACGCAGGTCAGACAGGTGAGATCTGTACGCTCTGCGGAGGAAATACCGATGGTTGTTACTTCGATAAAAACGGTTTCTGCTCCTGTGGTAAATATCAACAGCCAACCGGCAGCGGAACCGAGTCTGATCCTTACAAGATCTCCAACGCAGGTCAGCTCTACTGGTTTGCAACGGCGGTCAACGGCTTCGATCTCCATATTGAAGAAAACCCGTATGCCTGTGCAGAACTGACGAGTGATATCATCATCAATGAAAATGTCCTGAATGAGGACGGAAGCCTGAACACAGCCAACAACCACCGTGAATGGATTGCTATAGGTTATCATTCCGGCAGCCCATATTTCGGCTCCTTTGACGGCAAAAACTTCACCATCAGCGGTGTGTATGACAGCACATGCGTCGATACTACAATGAGCGGCCTCTTTGGTTATCTCGGAGAGGGCGGAAAGATCAGCAATGTAACATTATCAGACAGCTACATCAACGGTGTGTTTGCAACAGGCGGTATTGTCGGTTGGAATGAAGGTACCGTTACCGATTGCCGCAATGACGGTCTTGTCTGCGCGGCCGATCTTGTCGGCGGCGTGGTTGGCGTTAACAACAATATTGTTTCAAACTGCCATAACACCGGCACTGTCAGATTTAACAACGATTTTGACTACGGTGACGGCGATACCATCGGCGGTGTTGTCGGCAGCAACAACGGCACACTCACCCATTGCAGCAACACAGGCAATGTTGAGGGGAATGATATGTATATCGGCGGTATCGCCGGCAGCAACGACGGCACACTCATCCATTGCAGCAACACAGGCAATGTGTCCGGACACTCCCTGGTAGGCGGCGTTGTAGGACACAACGACGGCATCGTTACATTCTGCAGCAACACCGCAACAGTCAAAGGTACAAATACAGAAAGCTACTATATCGGTGGTGTGGCCGGTCATAACCTGAATACCGTAAAGAGTAGTTATAATACCGGCGAGGTCATCGGCAGACTTTGGATCGGCGGTATCGCAGGTGCGAACCCCAAGAACACTGTTATTTCCGACTGTTTCAACACCGGCATGGTCAAATGCACGACCTCAAATGTTAACGTCAGCGAGTTTGTCGGTGGTATTTCGGGCAACAATTACGGCACCGTCACTGCCTGCTACTATCTTACGGGTACTGCCGCCGGCGGTATCGCAAGAAAGGACATAGCGGGTCAGGCAGAAGTTAAAACTGCAGAGCAGTTTGCTTCGGGCGATGTGGCCTATTTCCTGCAGGGTGAACAGGCCGAACAGGTCTGGGGACAGAAGATCGGCACAGATGCTATGCCCGTATTCGGCGGCGACAAGGTTTACGGCGGTTATACCACCTGCAAAGACGATGCAAGTATGGTTTTCACCAACAAGGCAGGCGAGGTGCCGGCAGAAAAGCCTGCACACGATTGGTCAAATAAGGACGGTATCTGTGCAAACTGCGGCAAGGAATGTGCACATGAAGATCAGACGGGTGCGATCTGCGGCATCTGCGGCGGTGAGCTTCATGTATGCAGTTTCACCAACAACGGCATCTGCTCTTGCGGCGTTTTTGAGCCTGCAACGGGCAGCGGTACCGAAAGTGATCCTTATCTGATTTCCAATGCAGGTCAGCTCTATTGGTTTTCGGCGATTGTAAGCACCGGCTACGGCGATGTGGCAAAAAACAAGGCCGCCTGTGCAGAACTGACTGCCGATATCACCGTTAATAATAATGTTCTCAATGAAGACGGCACACTGAACGGAGTCGGCAGTGATTACCGTGCATGGAACCGTATCGGCGATGATGACTACATATACACCGGCACATTCGACGGTAATCATTTCACGGTCAGCGGTTTGTATATAAAGAAATATGAGAATCATGTCGGCCTGTTCGGCTATGTCGGTCAGGGAGGCAAGGTCAGCAATTTGACCCTTGCCGACAGTTATATCTTTGGCTCAAGTTATGTTGGCTTGGTCGGAACAAACTATGGCACCGTGCAGAATTGCAGAAACACCGGTCGTATGGAAGCCTATTATATTGTCGCCGGCGTGGCAGGTGAAAATAGAGGCACCGTTAAAAACTGCAGCAACAACGGTTGGATACAGTCTTATACCGGCATCGGCGGTGTGGTATGTTATAACTATGGCACTGTTGAGGACTGCTACAATGCCGGTAGTGTTACAAAAACCTCCAAAGGCAGCGGAATGGGCGGCGTAGCATGTAAAAACAATGGCACCATTGTGAACTGCTATAACATTGGCACTCTTACCATAGTCAGCGGCGATGATGTCGGCGGCGTTGTGTGCTATCCTGCTGAAAACAGCACGCTCACCAATTGTTACTATCTTGCCGGCACTGCTGAAGGCGGTATCAACGGTGCAGATGCGGCAGGTCAGGCGGAAGTCAAAACCGCAGAACAGTTTGCATCCGGTGAGGTGGCATATCTTCTGCAGGGTGCTCGCACCGAGCAGGTCTGGGGACAGACCATCGGCACAGAAGCTTCCCCCGTACTCGGCGGCGACAAGGTTTACGGCGGTTATACCACCTGCAAAGACGAAGAAATGGTTTATACCAACAATGCAAGCGATGTGTCGGCAGAAAAGCCTGCACATAACTGGTCAAACCTTGACGGCGTTTGCGCAAACGGATGCGGTGCTAAATGTGCACACGAAAATCAGACAGGATCAGTTTGCGAAGTCTGCGGTGTAACGCTCCACACCTGTGATTTCAGCGGCGATTGGGTATATGACAACGCGAAACATTGGAAAGAATGCACCGCAGATGACTGCGACAAGATTTCCGAAAAAACGGAACATGAATTCATGGACGGCGAATGCACGGTCTGTGATTATGTCTGCGACCATGCAAATGCGACTAGTTCTCTGATCCGTCCCGTTCAGAATGCCGACGGCACATGGGGACAGGGCAGCATCGTCACCACTTGTCCCGACTGCGGCAATGTCGACACCGAATTTGTCAACAGAGCCGATTACACAGCCTTTGATGCCGCTGTAGAAGAACTCAGCGAACTTCTTGCAAAAGCAGACCTTATCGACGGCCCGAAGCAGGATTACACATCAACCCTGAGCGCTGTGATGAACGGAGTGAGCGCTGACAGAATCGAAAGCGAACAGTCGACTGTTAGCAACGGCACACAGACATTGAACAACATCATTTCCACGATAAAGGCAGGGCTTGCCGACAATACGATGAAAAAGGCAGACCTTTCGTATATGACAGCTCTTCTTGATGAAGTCAACGCCCTTATCGACAGTAACCCGAACAATATTATTCCCACTGAAAGCGGCAAGTATTACGGTCCTAACAATTATCACAAGGCGCAACTCAATAACGGCAATTTTTCGCAGGCTGCCCATGACAGCAACATGGTAACATATGACTATGAAAATCAACTTGAAACGCTCCTTGCAGGTCTCAAGGACGGCAGCATGCGCAAGGCTGACTACAGTGTGATCGACGAAGTCATTGCAGGCATTGACGAAGCCCTTGAAACTGCAACCGTCAGCGACGAAATGCAGGCAGAACTTGACGGTATCAAGAAGGAACTTGACGCTCTCAAGTCAAATGCAATCACCTCAGTGGCCGACCTTGCAAACAGCGGTCTGCTTGCAAGAGCCGAAGCCATTGCAGAAACAATGAATAACTGTGCAAACGGTGTTCACGTCTTCACAAACTACGAAGTCGTTGATGAACCCGCTTGCGAAGTCGAAGGCAAGAAAGTGGCTGTCTGCGACAACGGATGCGGTGCAACAGATGAAAGGGAAATTCCTGCTCTCACTCACGAGCCTCTTGAAGCAGTAAAAGAAAACGAGGTTGCTCCCAAGTGTGGTGTTGCAGGCTCATACGACCTTGTAGTTTACTGTGATATTTGCGGTGAAGAACTTGACAGAGACACAATAACAGTTGATGCGCTTGAACACTCCTTCACAAAGTACGAAGTAACAGAAGAAGCCAAGTGCGGTGTTGCAGGCAAAGAAGTTGCGACCTGCGACAACGGATGCGGTGCAACCGATGAAAAGGAAAATCCTGCTCTCACGCACAAAGACGATAACGGCGACTACAAGTGTGACTACGGTTGCGGACACGAGTTTGAGAACCCCGTAGGACCCGAACAGCCCGACACACCTGATGAGCCAGAACAGCCCGACGAACCCACAGACGAAATTTGTGCCCATATCTGCCACAGTGGGAATACTCTTATGAGGTTCTTTTGGAAGATAATTCGTTTCTTCCAGAAACTCTTTGGCATTCAGCAGTATTGTGATTGCGGTGTAACTCATTGGTAAACTAAAACCCAATAAATAAACTTACCGCCGGGGAGAAATCCTCGGCGGTGTTGCTGTATATCACCTCTTTTTTTCGGGAAGCACCTTTTATTCCCCAAAACTATTTAATTAATCCCATGTGATATCGGTAAAAACCGACAGCATAATAAATTAAAGGAAAAATTTTTCAAAAAACTATCGACAATAGCAAACATTTGTTCTATAATAAACGGTACAATTTAATATGATTATGACTTTAAACGTGATGCAAGGTCATCAGAGGACTATTTGGCACCGTATGAAGTCGAATGTACATATATTTCAAAAGAGCAACACAGCAAGAACATACATATTCGTGTTGCAGAGAAGAAAGAACCCACTTTCTTAATCGCGTAAGCGGGGCAGGACTCTGTTTTCAGAGCTGAAAAACTACCAAGCACCGTAACGAAAGTCGATTGGATGTGGGATAACTATGTCCATTCGAGTTCGTACGGTGCTTTTTCTTTTTTGCTAAAAACCTTTATTTATATGTACCTTGAAAATTGAATGACCGTCCGAAAGTGATATGACTTTGCGATGATATGAGCGATGCAACGCTGCGGTGTGATTCCGGGGCAGGAACTATTTCGGGTGAAACGGCAAAAAGAGGCTTTTGATATGTAGTTAATGGAATTACCCTACCGATAAAACAAGATGCATTACAGACGAAAAAATCATCAAAAATCAATCGGAAAATATACATTTAAAGGAGGAATACAAATGGAAGAAAAGAAGCGTGGTCGTGGCAGACCGAGACTTGATGTACCAAATGGCAGATGCCGATGATAGAAATACAATGAATGCAGAATATATATGTTTGACTGCCGGGAAGGAGGATTAATGCAGTCTGAAGCAAACATCGGAATTACTGCTATCTACTGCCGATTATCAAGAGATGACGGTACGGAAACAGAGAGTAATTCAATCGGCAACCAAAAGAAAATGCTGACACAAAAGGCAAAGGAATTAGGTTTAACAAATACCAAGTATTATGTTGATGACGGCTATACGGGTACGAACTTCAACAGACCTGCTTTTCAGGAGCTTCTTGACGATATTGAAATGGGATATATCTCAGTTGTTATTGTCAAAGACCTTTCCCGATTAGGCAGAGATTATGTTTCGGTTGGTCATTATACAGATAACTATTTCCCTGAGCATAATGTAAGGTTCATCGCTGTTAATGATATGGTTGACAGTGATGAGGGTGAAAACGAAATCGCACCATTCAAGAATGTTATGAATGAAATGTATGCGAGAGATATTTCAAGAAAAGTACGCTCTGCACACAGAATCAGAGGAAATATGGGTGAACCATTATCTCAACCACCTTACGGATATATGAAGAGTCCCGAAAACAAGAAAAAATGGATAATTGATACCGAAGCTGCAGAAGTGGTCAGGGACATTTACAGAATGTGTCTTGAGGGTATGGGGAACGAAGCTATTGCAAGGGAGTTACAGAACAGACAGGTGCTTATCCCTATGGCATATTGGCAAAGTAAAGGTTTGAACCGTGGCGGAAAGAAAACTCAACCGAATCCGTACAAGTGGTGTAAAACTACTATTCAAAAGATATTAGCACAGCAAGAGTATTGTGGCGATGTTATCAACTTCAAGACCTATTCCAAAAACTTCAAGAACAAAACCCGTATTGATAATCCGGTGGAGAATTGGAAAATCTTCAAGGATGTTCACGAGCCTATCATTGACCGAGACACTTGGGAAACGGTACAAAAGCACACTGCAAGAACAAAACGCAGAGCTCCTAAGAAAGAGAATGCAAGAAAGCATATCTTTAGTGGTCTTATCCGTTGCGCTGATTGCGGCAGTAATATGAGTTATCATACCAATACCGTCAACAAGGATATTCATTATTTCATTTGCAGTAATTATGTAAAGGATACCCGTGGTACTTGTCAGACAAGGCACTATATTCGTGCAGATGCTCTTGAACAGATAGTCATCTTTGAGCTTAAACGCCTTGCGATAATGCTACAAAAGGATGAGGAACTTCTAGTTGATATCCTTGAAAAGAAAACAAACAAGGATTTCTATGACGAGAAAAAGCATCTTGAGGAGCAGTTGCAGAAAGCAATAGTCCGTCAACAGTCAGTTGCTTCTCTTTATGAGAAACTGTATGAGGACAATGCAACAGGCAAGGTTACGGATGAATGGTTTACCCATATGTCCCATAAATATGAGGTTGAGAGAACAGAACTGAAGGTCAGGATATTTAACCTGAGAGAAAAGGTTGCAAATATGCAGACAGTTCAGCACAGCAAGGATATGTTTATCGGTGCAGTAAGAAAGTTCTTGGATATGGAAACAATAACAGCACCTCTCATTCACGAACTCATTGACCACATTGATGTTTATGAAGCAGAGGGCAAGGGCAAAAACAAGACACAGAGAGTTGTGATTCATTATAACTTTGTAGGCTATCTTGAAATACCTGAATCAGACGCTCCTTGCTTCACAGCAGATACCCGTCAGGGAGTAGCAATAGGCTATATTGCGAAACCTACAGAAAAGTCAGCATAACAAAAAAGTCGCACTCCGAAAGGAATGCGACGATACATAAAACTATTAAATTAAATACAAAACTCTATTTTAAGCAAAAAAATTGAGTATTCACAGGTCAAATCCCTTATGAATACTCAATATGGTGCGAGAGACGGGACTTGAACCCGTACGTAAAAACACACGCCCCTCAAACGTGCGCGTCTGCCTATTCCGCCACTCTCGCATTCGTTTGTGTTCCCCTCGGAACATTGAGCATTATAGCAGACGCCTACACGTTTGTCAAGCCTTTTTTTACAAATTTTTTAATTTTTTTTATTTTATTATTATTTTAATTACTTAATGTCGATGCTGACACCTTTTGATGCAGATTCGTAAATCGCATCAATAATCTTCATCAGTTCTTCCCCGTCTTCACCTGTTGCTCTGCAGGGAGCATTGCCGAGAACGGCATTGACGAATCCTGCGATTTCCGCATTGAAACCGCCTGTAAAATCAAAACCGTTTCTGCCCGTGGGAGCCATATTGACAAACTTACCTGCAAAATCGGTATAAATTTCAACATTGTCGTCCATCTTGATACCTGCTTTTGTGCCGAACAGGTCAACTTCACCGTGATCTTCCGGAATATTGAGATTGAACGATGCTTCCAACTGCAGCGTGAAACCGTTTTCAAAGCGAATCAGAGCCGAAACAAAATCTTCCACATTATAGGGATGTTCATCAAGATCAGCAACCGCCCATGCCGCCTGTCCCCCATTTGCACGGTTCGGGCCAAGGTTATCGTACGCGCAACCGAAAGCGGAAACAGGTTTTGGATTGCCTGCAAGATAACGTGCAAGGTCAATGACGTGTACGCCGAGGTCTATCAGAGGACCGCCGCCCGAAAAACGCTTGTCTTTGAACCAACCGCCGGGACAACCGCTGCGGCGCAGATACTGCGCTTTGGCATAATAAATATCGCCGATCATGCCTGCATTCTTAAAATCAAGAACCGTATCTGCATCTCTGCCAAAACGGCGCACAAAGCCAACCTGCAGGAGTTTGCCGTTGCGTTCTGCAGCTTCGTTCATTTCTCTTGCTTCCTGTGCATTCATTGCCATGGGCTTTTCGCAAATGACATTTGCACCGCCGTCCAGAGCAACAATCGTGCATTCCTTGTGTGCGGAGTTCCATGTACACACACTGACACAGTCAAGTTTTTCATTTGCCATCATTTCGCGGCAATCGGTATACCAACGAGGGATCCCGTAACGGGCGGCATATTTTTTGACCTTTTCTTCATCGATGTCACAGCAAGCAACCACTTCACACAGTTCGGGTAATTCTTTGTAGCCTTCCGTGTGGCATTGGCTGATACCGCCTGTGCCGATGATACCGACTTTCAATTTTTCCATTTTTATTCGTCCTTTCCGTCTGAAATTATTTTTATGTTGTTATCATTACAAGAAAACACAATCGTTCCCATCACATCGGTTCTGTAAACGGCTGTATTTGCTTGTCTTAAACGATCCAGCGTTTCTTCACCCGGGTGATTATAGCGGTTGTTTTCACCGCAGGAAATAACCGCTATGTCGGGCGTGGTCTGTGCTATAAAGTTGGCACTGTTGGAGTTATTACTGCCGTGATGCGCGGCTTGCAGAATATCACAATCAAACAACACATCGCTTGCAATCAATTCACTTTCCGTCACACTGCCGATATCACCAGTCAACAAAACCGATGTATTCTCAAAGTCAGCACGCAGAACAACGGAAGTTTCGTTTTCATCCGTCTTTTCACTTTTACCTTGCAGAACCGATATCTGCATACCGTCAAATGAATATTGCAGATCTGTCTCGGCGGTTGTTACGGTTGCTCCGTTGAGAAGCAGTTGCGATGAAAATTCATACTCCGCCTGTGAATCGGTATTTTCGGCCGAACTGCCGTTCAACAGAACTTCATCAACAGCCATTTTCTGCAAAACAACGATCAGTCCGCCGATATGATCGGAATGACGGTGTGTTGCAACCAGCAGATCGAGTTTTTCAACACCGTGATGTTTCAGATAAGAAACGATGTCATATCCGTATTCATATTCCCCGCCGTCCACAAGCACGGCACTTTCTCCGCACAGCAACAAGGTGCACGCCCCTTGTCCGACATCAAGAAAGTGAACTTCCATTCCGTCCGGGGTGTAATCGTCCAGCCAATCCGAAAAACCGGGTGCATCGGTTTCTCCTTTTATGTAATAGTAAAGCGTGCCGCCCAGCAGAAACAAAAACACAAACAGGTACAGAAGCGGTTTTTTGAGTTTATCTGCAACGCTTCTTCTTGTTGGCATAAGAAGACTCCTTGTTGTTCGGTTTGTTTCTGTTTTGCTGATTTTGCGGCTGTTTATGGAATTTCGGATCATACACAAGGCAATCCACACCCGTACCGATCAGGTCTGTCCGCCCTGCTTTTCGCAAAGCCTGCACAACCAACGCTTTCTTTTCGGGAATCCAGAAATTGAGCAAAGCACGTTGCATTGCTTTGTCATGCGGGTCCTTTGCAACATACACCTTGTCCATCGTATAAGGGTCAAGCTCCGTATAGAACATAGCCGTTGAGATTGTACCCGGGGTCGGATAAAAATCCTGCACCTGCTCGGGACGCATGCGTTCTTTCTTTAAAAACAGTGCCAATTCGACAGCATCCTGCAAGGTACATCCCGGATGGGACGACATCAGATACGGCACAAGATACTGCTCTTTACCGATTTTATTTGTTATTTTAAAATACTTTTTGGCAAATGCTCTGAACACCTCGGAATGCGGTTTACCCATTTTATCAAGCACTGCATCACAGGTGTGCTCAGGTGCCACCTTCAATTGACCGCTGACATGATTTTCAACAAGAGAACGGAAAAAAGCATCATTCTTGTCTGCCATCAGGTAATCAAAACGAATGCCCGAGCGGATGAATATTTTCTTGACTCCCGGAACTTGTCTTGCTTTATTTAATAATGATAAATAATCACTGTGGTCCGCCTTGAGGTTGGGACAAGGTGTGGGGGCAAGGCACTTTTTGCCTTTGCACAAGCCTTTTTCCTTTTGCAATTCACAAGCGGGCTGTCTGAAATTGGCAGTCGGGCCTCCGATGTCATGAATATACCCCTTAAATCCATCCTGTTTTGTCAAAAGTTCAACTTCACGAAGTACCGATTCATGGCTTCGGGTGCTGATAAACCTGCCCTGATGGAAAGCCAGTGAGCAGAAATTGCAACCGCCGAAGCAACCGCGGTTATGTGCAACGGAAAACTGCACTTCCTGAAATCCCGGCACACCGCCGCGAGCATCATAAGACGGATGCCATGCACGCATATACGGCAACGCATATACCGCATCCATTTCCTCTGTTGTCAGCGGCAAGGCCGGCGGATTCTGCACAAGCATCTGTTTTCCGTGTTTTTGTTTTATGAGCTTGCCGCGGATATGATCCTGTTCATCCTGCTGAATCCGTGCGGCAATCGCATATTCTTTTTTATTCGATTTTACATTTTCAAACGACGGACATTCCGCACCGACATACGGTGTTTCACTTGTCGGACAGACATAACAGGTACCGCGAACATCACGAATTGTGGACACCGCCTCCCCGTTACGAAGTCGTACGGCGATTTCCGTAATGGAATGTTCCCCCATGCCGAATGAAAGCAGGTCGGCAGCGGAAGAAATGAGAATACTCGGTATGACTTCGTCTTTCCAATAGTCATAGTGTGCAAAACGGCGCAAAGAGGCTTCCAGACCGCCGATTATAATGGGAATATCATCAAAGAGCGAACGGATCTTTTTGCAATAGACTTCAACCGCATAATCAGGTCTTTTGCCTGCAACACCGCCCGGTGTATAGGCATCTTCACTGCGTTTTTTCTTTGCCGCAGTGTAGTGTGCAACCATGGAATCTATGTTGCCCGATGAGACAAGAAACCCCAGTTCGGGTCTGCCGAACTGCAGAAAATCACGGTCAGATTTCCAATCAGGCTGACTTAAAAATGCAACACGAAAGCCCTCGTTTTCGAGGACTCTCGTGATAATTGCCGCACCGAAACTGGGATGGTCAACATACGCATCACCGCTGACATAGACAAAGTCAACGGCATCCCATCCCCGCTCGAGCATTTCTTGTTTTGTGGTCGGTAAAAACATATTATTCATCTGCATTCACATCAGGTTCAAACGGTACATTCTCTGCTGTTTCTGTTGCAGGAGCATCGGAAGAACTTGCCTGCATTTCATACCACTGTGCCTTGGTCAGCAATACCTTGCGCGGTTTACTGCCTTCGCTCGGCCCGACAATACCTCTTTCTTCAAGCACATCCATCAGACTACCCGCCTTGGAATAGCCCAGACGAAGATGTCTTTGCAAAGAAGAAACAGATGCTTTTTCGGGTGTTCCGACAAACAGTTCGATTGCTTTCTGCACAAGTTCTTCGTATGCTTCGTCCACTGCTTCCCCTGCACCTGCCGACATGGAAGCACCGCCTTTTTTCTTTTCCTGTACGGCATTGCGTTCAATTTCCTGCTGAACGTCATCGCTGTAATTGGTTGCGCCTTGTCCTTTTATGAAGTTGACAACATTGAAAATATCATCATCTGACAAAAATGCGCCCTGCACACGCATGGGTTTCGGAACACCGACGGGATAATAGAGCATATCACCGTAGCCCATCAGTTTTTCAGCACCGACAGAGTCAATGATGGTTCGTGAGTCTACCTGTGAAGAAACGGACAGTGCAATACGGCTCGGGATATTTGCCTTGATAACACCCGTAATAACGTCTACAGACGGTCTTTGGGTGGCAATAACAAGGTGCATGCCTGCCGCACGTGCCATCTGTGCAAGACGTTGAATGGAGTCTTCCACTTCAGAAGGAGCGACGGTCATAAGGTCAGACAATTCGTCGATAAAAATAACGATCTGCGGCATCTTTTTCATGCCTTCGTTTTCGTCACACATCTGATTGTAAGCACCGATATCACGCGCACCGTTGGCATTGAGTGTTTTATAACGGCTGAGCATTTCCGTAACAGCCCATGCCAATGCCCCTGCCGCTTTGCGCGGATCGGACACAACGGGAACAAGCAGATGCGGAATGCCGTTGTAAATGGAAAATTCAACCTGTTTGGGGTCTATCAGTAACAATTTGACTTCGTCGGGTGTTGCATTATAAAGCAGACTGCAGATCATTGTATTCATACAGACAGATTTACCGGAGCCGGTCGTACCTGCGACAAGCAAGTGCGGCATTTTGGCAATATCGCAACAGATGATATTGCCTGCGATATCCTTACCGAGCCCCGCATTAAGCTTGCTTGATGACTTGCGATAATCCTTTGTATCAATAATTTCACGGAAAGCAATAACACGTCTGGATTTATTCGGCACTTCAATACCGATTGCCGCTTTGTTCGGAATCGGGGCTTCAATACGCAGACCTGCCGGTGCGGCAAGATGCAACGCAAGGTCATCCGCAAGGCTGACAAAACGACTGATTTTAACACCCGGCGCGGGCGACAATTCATATCTTGTAACCGTAGGACCGGGCACGATTGCCTGAATACTTGCGGCAACATTGAAACTTTTCAGCGCGGCAATGAGTTTTTCACCATTTCCTTGCAATTCTGCCTCATTGTTGACATTTGCCTGCTGTTTGGGCTTGGACAAAATATCAATGGGCGGCAATTCATACACGATTTCCGCTTCTTCCGCTGCTTCCAGAGCGGCATCCAGTTCTTCCTTTGCCGCTGCCTTTTCAGCCTCTGATAATGCTTCAACAGGTTCCGTTTTTTCCGTTACGACTTTCTTGTTTTCATCGGCAACTGTGTTTTCTGTATTCTCCTGCATTTCCCTCGCGGCAGGGGCAAACGGTGTATTCACAATGGGCGGCTTTGCCGCAACCGGTTCCTGTGTTTGTGCTGTTGTAAAAATATCTGCAATTTCAGAATCAGCTACTGCAAAAAGATCGGGAATCGGTTTGTACATTGCAGAATCCCTTTCTTTTACGGGCGCAATGTCTTTTTCAAACTCTTCAATCAATGCTTTTGTGCTTGCCGCTGTAACCGGACTCTTGACAGGTACAGAAAATCCGTCCTCATCCGCCGGCGGCACGTTCTTACTGTTTCGTCCTCGACGTGAAGATTCCGTTCCTGCCGGATTTTTCTGACTTTTCCCTGCATCCCCTGCCACAACACCGCGTTGTGTTTTTTCGCGGATATTTCTGTCTCTCTCATCACGCGCCTGTGCTTCAAGATCCTTTTTCTCCATTGCATTTTCGTGATTACGTTTGAGCAGATAGAGAAGCTGATCAATGGGTTGTTCAAGTTTCTGATAGATGCGTTGCGGTGTCAAACGGAACAACAACATAATATCCGCCACAACCAACAGACTCAGCAACACATTGGCAAGAATGCGGTTTTGCCCGAGTGCAAAAAGTGCACCGCCGACAACAGCGGAAAACAACCCGCTTGCCGTTACAAAGAACGATTGACTGCCGGTCCACAGTTCGCTCAGAATATCAACGAGCGATTCGCTGAATGAAACAGCGGGATCAGCCTGTGTGCTGACAAAATTGATTGCACCGATCAGAAGCACACCGACAAAAAGCCAGATCGACTTTATCCGATAACTGAATTTATCACGTCCGGCAATACCCATAACTGCGCGGAACAAGCAAAGAATCGGTGTCAGGAATGCATTCAACCCCAGAATTCCGAAATAGCAGCTACGCAATTTATTCCATGGGGTCATGAAGCCGCCGTTGACAAAAGTGAGCAACAGCAACAGGATACCGAGCAAAAGCATCAATATGTAAATAAAAGATTCCTGTGCAACAATATCAAATAATGTTTTCTGTTTTTTCTTTTTAGTATTTTTCCGCGAGCCGCCTTTTTGTGTGTTTGTTTTCTTTTTTGCCGCAGTGGATCTTGTGGCGGAAGCGTTATTTTTCTGAGTGGTTTTCTTTGTTTGCTGTGCCAAAATGTGTTCTCCTTTTTTATAAATCCCGATAATAATGATGTTATGTAAAACAAAAGGCTCGCCTCTTGTTTTTATTCTTCTTTGTCTGCCATGTTTTCAAGAGCTGAAAGTGCCTCACCCAGAGAACCGACAGCATCTATCAGACCTTCGCGTACGGCTCGTTCGCCGTCAAGCACCGTTCCGAGATCCATAACCAATTCACCCGAATGCAACATCAGTTCACGAAAACGATCGGCACCAACAGCGGAATTTTCAGTAACAAATCCGACAATGCGTTCCTGAATATTCTGAAAATAATTCAATTGTTGCTGTACTCCGAGTACCGTTCCGCTCATGCGGACAGGGTGTAAAGTCATGGTTGCGGTTTTTGCAATAAAGGACTTTTTTGCGGCGACCGCCAAGGGTACACCGATCGAATGCCCGCCGCCAAGCACGAGAGAAACCGTAGGTTTGCGCATTCCCGCAATCAGTTCGGCAATCGCAAGCCCCGCTTCAATATCTCCCCCTACGGTGTTAAGGATAATCAAAAGTCCGTCTATTTCCTCTTTTTCTTCAATTGCAACCAATTTCGGAATCAAATGCTCGTACTTTGTTGTTTTATTCTGCGCAGGAAGAATATAATGACCTTCTATCTGTCCGATAATGGTCAGGCAGTAAAAAGTCTTTCCGTTTTTCTTAAAAACAACGGCACCGTCCGAATCCGTAACCGACTCGGGGGCATCTTCCGTCCCCTGCGATTCATTCATTACAGTAAAGTCTTCTGCAGAAAATGAAGCATCTGCACGATGCATAGCAATCACCTCGCTATCATTATAGGCGATATTAAGGCGATTATAATGAAGTATACCATAATTATTATTTTTTTTCAAGTTTTATTTAAAATATTTAATATGAGTTGACATTACTAAAATAAAGTAATATAATGTTGGGTGACATTTTTAATGACATTTTTAAGGAGACAAATAATATGGGACTGACATTAGCACAAAAAATCATCAGCAGTCACCTTGTTTGCGGCGAAATGATTCCCGGTTCGGAAATCGGACTGCGCATTGACCAGACGCTGACACAGGACGCAACAGGCACCATGGCTTATCTTCAGTTTGAGGCCATGGGCATTGAAAGAGTAAAAACAGAACTTTCGGTTGCTTACATAGATCACAACACACTGCAAAACGGCTTTGAAAATGCAGACGACCACAGATTCATTCAAACAGTTGCCTACAAACGCGGCATTCGCTTTTCGCGTCCCGGCAACGGCATCTGCCATCAGGTTCATCTTGAACGCTTCGGCATTCCCGGAAAAACATTGCTCGGTTCTGACAGCCACACACCTACGGGTGGCGGTATCGGCATGCTCGCCATGGGGGCAGGCGGTCTTGACGTTGCGGTCGCAATGGGCGGCGGCACATACTACATTCCCATGCCGAAAATTGTCAAAGTAAACCTTACAGGCAAACTCAACCCCTGGGTTGCCGCAAAAGACGTTATTCTTGAAGTGCTTCGCATTATGTCCGTCAAGGGCGGCGTGGGCAAGATCATTGAATATACGGGTGATGGTGTCAAAACACTGTCCGTCCCCGAACGTGCAACCATTACAAACATGGGCGCAGAATTGGGGGCCACTACATCCATCTTCCCGTCCGATGAAATCACCAAAGCATTCCTCAGAGCACAAAGACGTGAAGAAGTATATGTTCCGTTGTCGGCAGATGAAGATGCCGTGTATGATGAAGAAATCAACATTGACCTTTCTGCACTTCGTCCGATGGCTGCCATGCCGCACATGCCCGACAATGTGAAAACGGTTGAAGAGATCGGTCAGCTTAAAATTGATCAGGTCTGCATCGGCTCGTGCACCAACTCTTCCCTGTTTGATATGCTTAAAGTTGCGGCTATCCTCAAGGGTAAGACCGTGCATCCGTCCGTCAGTCTGTCCATTGCGCCCGGTTCCAAGCAGGTTCTCAATATGCTTGCCGCCAACGGTGCACTGGCAGATATGATTGATGCAGGTGCAAGAATTCTTGAAAGTGCATGCGGGCCGTGTATCGGTATGGGACAATCCCCCAACTCGGCAGGTATTTCGCTTCGTACTTTCAACAGAAACTTCCTGGGCCGCTCCGGTACGGCTGATGCAGGCGTTTATCTTGTAAGCCCCGAAGTTGCTGCTCTTTCTGCGATCAACGGTTATCTGTCCGACCCGACCACGCTCGGCGATATGCCCGAAATCAATATGCCCGAATACTTCACAATCAACGACAACATGGTAGCACTTCCGAGTTCTGCTGAAAATTATAAGGATTGCGAAGTCATTTACGGCCCGAACATCAAAGAAGTTCCCACCGGCAAGGCACTGGAAGAAAGCATCGAAAGCAAAGTGCTTCTGAAAGTCGGCGACAATATCACTACCGACCACATTATGCCCGCCGGTGCAAAGATTTTGCCCTACCGCTCCAATGTGCCGCACCTGTCGCAATTCTGCTTTGCGGTTTGCGATGAATCTTTTGCCGCACGTTGCAAAGAAGAAAAATCAGGTATCATTATCGGCGGTGCCAACTACGGACAGGGTTCTTCCCGTGAACATGCGGCACTTGTTCCGCTGTATCTCGGCATCCGTGCCGTTGTTGCGGTTTCCTTTGCAAGAATGCACAAGGCAAATCTTATCAACTCCGGTATTCTTCCGCTGACATTTGTGAATGCAGAAGACTATGACCGCATTGCACAGGGGGATGAAATTGTTCTGCAGAACATCCGCACATCGGTTGCAGAAAACACCAATGCAATACTTATCAATAAAACAAAGAACGAACAGTATGAACTGACCACCGATTTCTCCGAAAGACAGAAAGACATTCTGGCCGCAGGCGGTCTGCTCAACTACACTGCAAACCTCGGAAAGGAATAAAGTTAAATATGTATACGAAAGAAATTGAAGCCGCTGCCGAACACTTCAAAAAGTTGTTGGCAGAGCAGCTCGAAAGAAACGAAAACATCAAATCCGTCAAGGATTTTACGGATTACGAAGCACTTGACACCATCGTCATCGGCGTATGCGGCGGTGACGGCATCGGCCCGATCATCACAAAAGAAGCCGCACGCGTGCTTGAATTCCTTCTGAAAAAGGATGTTGAAGCAGGCAAAATCGAGTTCCGCGTCATTGACGGATTGACCATTGAAAACCGTATTGCACACATGAAAGCCATTCCCGATGATGTGCTTGCCGAACTCAAGAAGTGCCATGTTATCCTCAAAGGTCCGACCACCACGCCGCAGGCCGGCGACGGTCTTCCCAATATTGAAAGTGCAAACGTTGCCATGCGTAAAGCATTGGATCTTTTTGCTAATGTCAGACCCGTCAAAGTACCCGAAGAGGGCATTGACTGGACCTTCTTCCGTGAAAACACGGAAGGTGCTTATGCAGTCGGCTCCAAAGGTGTTCATGTGACGGATGAACTTGCCATGGACTTTGTTGTTACCACAACCGAAGGCACACAGCGCGTAGCAAAACTCGCCTATGATTATGCAAAACGCAACGGCAAAGACCGTGTTTCCATTATTCAAAAGGCAAACGTAATCAAAACCACCGACGGCAAATTCCTCAACCTTTGCCGCGAAATCGGCAAAGAATATCCCGATATCATCACCGATGAATGGTATATTGACATTATGACGGCAAAGCTGATTGACAAAAAACGCCGTACAGACTTCAAAGTCTTTGTTCTTCCAAACCTTTACGGTGACATCATCACCGATGAAGCCGCCGAATTCCAGGGTGGTGTCGGCACGGCAGGCAGTGCAAACCTCGGCAAGCAGTATGCTATGTTTGAAGCCATTCACGGCTCGGCACCGCGTATGGTCAAAGAAGGCAGAGCACAGTATGCCGATCCCTGCTCCATGCTTCGTGCCGCTGTTATGCTTCTTTCCCACATCGGCAGACAGGAAGAAAGTGACCGCCTTGAAAAGGCACTTGACATCTGTATGGCACCCGATGCCGCAATGAAGATCACAGGCCGTGCAGACGGTTGTACCTGTGAAGAATTCGGCAATTATGTCATGCAGACACTGACTTCTCTGCAATAAAACAAAGAAAGGTGATTCCTTTGAAGGATTCCGCTAAAATATCCCCCTCTGTTATCCGCCGTCTTCCCCGTTATTACCGTTTTCTTTCAGACCTTGAAAATGCAGGCATTGCCCGTATTTCGTCAAAAGCTTTGTCTGAAAAAATGGGAGTGACCGCATCACAGATCCGACAGGATCTGAACTGCTTCGGCGGATTCGGACAGCAGGGCTACGGCTATAATATTTCAGATTTAAAAAGCGAGATCGCAAGCATTCTCGGCATCGGCCACACCTGCAAGATCATTCTCATCGGCGCAGGTAACCTCGGCCGTGCCGTTGCAACACACATGCCCTTTGAAACACTCGGATTTGAACTGACCGCCATTTTTGATGCCGCTTCCCTGTTTTCGGGACTGAAAATCAAAGATCTGCCCATTCGTTCCATGGACAATCTGAATGATTTCTGCAGATTGCACAAGCCGCAGGCAGCCATTCTCTGTGTTCCCGATGACAGTGCAAAAGAACTGGTTACACGCCTTTCCTCGCTTGGTATTCATTCGTTCTGGAATTTCACACATTATGATATTTCCAAGGACCATCCCGATGCCATTGTTGAAAATGTGCATCTCAGCGACAGTCTGATGACGCTTTCCTATCAGATGAAGTGCAGCCTGTGACAGAGGATTTGTTATGATTAAAATTATCGGCAAAAAAGTAATTGATCTGATAGCTTATCAGCAAGGCATTCTGTTTGTGCTCAAAGAACAGACACCGGACGGTCAATACAAAGCCTCTTTTTACAGTTTTGATGCAAAATCAAAATCCATTGCCACGGTTACAAAAAATGCTTACCTGATGACCAAATTCGGCCCGTCTTTTGCAAAAATCACGGAATGCTTGGATGACTACATTTCCTGCGAAGCACAGAGGCTTAAAGACGGCAGAGTGTGCATTGTGTATCCCGGCGGCGAGATCGGTATTTTTGCCGACGACGGCAAATTACTGCATACGGAAAGATTACAATACAACGGAAATGCAGTGCGCAGTCTTGCTTATGACGGAACATACCTTTGGTTTGCGGTGCCCGATGCAAATGCGGTGGTGCGTTATCATTGCGACAAATACCGTATTGATATGCGGCTGGGCAATACCGAAAATACTTCCTTTGCTACCCCATTTTGTGTTTTTGCAACCAAGGATTCTTTGTTTGTGTGCAGCAAGACCAGCAAATGTGTTCTTGCCGTTTCCTTGCAGGATTTCTCGGTCACGCCGTATCAGGCATTTGAAGAAGCGGTTCTGCAATATCTGCAAATCAATCAAGATTGCTTTGTTGTTTTACCCTCCGGCATATATTTATTACAATAAGAAAGGATGTTCACCATGGCAGTCCATTACATTGAAAATGATTTTATCCGCGTAGGTGTCAAGGAACACGGCGCAGAATTGACAAGCGTTGTTTCCAAAAAAACAGGCTTTGAATACCTCTGGCAAGGGGATGAATCCATCTGGTACGGTCAGGCACCGATTCTTTTTCCCATTGTCGGCAGACTGATTGACGACAAATACACACTGGGCGGCACGGAATACACCATGCCCAAGCATGGCTTTGCAAGAAAGTCCGATTTTTCTCTGCTTTCCAAGGATGAAGACACCATGACTTTCATTCTCAGCGAAAGCAGTGCAACGAAAGCCATTTATCCTTTTGATTTTGACCTGATTGTGACATACACTGTTGCAGAAAATACACTGCGTGTTTCGCATGATGTTGTCAATAAAAATGAAAACACCATGTACTTCTCCCTCGGTGCACATCCCGCATTCAACTGTGCAATCGGCGATGTTCTTCGTTTTGATGAAAAAGAAACACTCAGCACCGAAAAAATTGACCTTGTACATTCGCTTCGTCTGCCCGACCGCATCCCCGTACTCAATGATGAAACGGATATTGTGATCACAAAGGACATTTTCAATGAGGATGCTCTGATTCTCAGCGGTATCAGATCCGAACATGTGACTCTTTGCAGCGACAAACATGACCGCACGGTAAAATTCAATCTCGGCGGTGCGCCGTATCTCGGCATCTGGGCAAAGCCTGCCGCTCCGTATGTTTGCATTGAACCCTGGTGCGGTGTCAATGACGACACTAACAAAGTGGCCGATTTTTCACAAAAGGTTGCAATTCAGAGTCTGCCCGCCGATGAAGTTTTCAACTTCACATGGGAAGCCGCATTCTCGGAATAATTCCCCGCTTTTGCCATATAAATAACGGTATCGGGAATTGACAATACACTGTGTTCTGTGGTAGAATACAGATAAATTGAGGTGAATAAATTGGACGAAAATTACAATCCCGAATTTATTTCCGTTTCGGATGAAAACGGAGATGAATATGTTTTTGAAGTTCTGGACAGACTGTATACCGATGACGGTAAAGAGTATGTTGCCGTAGTCCCCACCGACGAAGAGGAAGACGATGATGCCGTCAGCAACATCGAATTGATCATTCTTGAGTCCACTATGGATGAAAACGGCGATGCATTCCTGTCGCAGATTGACGATGACGATACGTATGAAGCCATCGAAGAACTCTTTATTGAAAGACTTTCCGAGTTCTACGATATTGACGAAGAAGAATAAAATTGAAGCTTTATCACCCTGCGTTGTTCGAGTAGTTGCGGTCAATACTAACCCAACACTCATAATTTAGGGAGCTTGACTCCGGCTGCGGATTGCAGGCCTCCCGATGCAAATCGGATGAAGGAAGCGTGAAACAGACGGGCGGCACCCAACCTGCTATTATTGCAGGTTAGAATTACCGCACGACGGCAATGTGGGGCACTTATGCAAAAGAAATCACCATAACGGGCAGTTATGGTGATTTTTATTTTACTATTGAAAGATAATTTCTTGTGCGGTTCCTTTTTTTATTCGTCCTGCTCTCTGATATTTTTCAGTCCTGTTTCAAAATCCAACAACTCATCCCCATCAACAACAAGCGCAGCAACGGGAAAAACATATCCGTCACCAAAATATTTCGGTGCTGTTGTAATGGACACATTCATTCCGACTGATAATTTTTGTTCAATATTTTTCTGTTGCAATACTTTTAAATTCTCACCGAAGACTTTAAATGCGTTGTCGTCAAGTTTTTCACTTAAATCAGTAAGAGCAATATGCAACACTGTTCGATCATCATTAAACGAAAGATAGGATACAGTACCCGTTACGGTGATGTAATTGCTTTCATCCTTGATATATTGTTCTTGACTAATATCATTTTTGTAACAGAAACAGAAAATAACAAATCCGATTAAAACAACAGCAATGCTCAAAACAATATAATTCTTCTTCATCTTATAACACTCCTGTTTTCCAAAATAACATAATTTTTGTATTTTTTATTCTGCCAATTCTGCAACACAATTGTCTTCGTCTGCCGCGGTTATGCGAACAGGCAAGGCTTTGCCGCATAAGTTTTCTTTTCCGACAACATGCACGGGGGTGTAATTGGCGGTAAAGCCCTGCTGGATGCCGTTTTTCGGCGTTTCAAAAAGCACTTCAACGGTTTTGCCGATTTGCGAAAGCAGGAACTGCTGACGGATTTTGTTACATACCTGCGTTAATTCCCTTGCACGCGCTTCGCGAACTTTTTTCTCTACCCTGCCGTCAAATTGAACGGCTCTCGTGCCGCTTCGCTCGGAATATGGGAAAACATGCACCTTTTCAAAACCGATCTGTTTGACAAATTCGATCGTCTGACGGAAATCTTCTTCGGTTTCACCGGGGAATCCCGTAATGATGTCCGTTGTAATGACGGCATCCGCAAACTGCGTGCGAATCTGTTCACAAAGATTTGCATATTCCGCGCTTGTGTAATGGCGGTTCATGCGTTTCAGAACGGCATCACTGCCGCTTTGCAAAGACAAATGGAACTGCGGACAGAATTTATCGCAATCCGCAAAACGGGATAACTGCATCCCCGTCATTTTATCGGGCTCAAGAGAACCTAAACGGATGCGGTCAATGCCGTCTATGCTTTGTGCAAGCGTGACCGCATCGGCAAGATCACAGCCGATGTCTGCCCCGTAAACGGAAAGGTCAATCCCTGTCAGCACCACTTCCCTGTAGCCTTTTGATGCGAGTGTTTTCAATTCCGCTTCAATATCTTCCAATTTTCTCGAACGGGATCTGCCTCGTGCATAAGGAATAATGCAATAAGAACAAAAACGGTTACAGCCGTCCTGAATCTTTATAAAAGCTCTTGTGTGCCCCGAAAAGTCATCAATTGCAAATTCGGTATATGTTTCATTTTTTTCGTGATCTTCAACAGCGATCACTCTTTTTCCCGTCTGCAAAAACGAGAAAATCAATTCAACAATTTTTATATTGGAACGATTTCCCGTTACAATGTCTGCAACCGTTTGTGCGGCTTCTTCGGGGAATGCCTGCGGATAACAGCCCGTCAGAACCAGCACGGAGTCTGGATTGTCTTTGCGGATACGATTGAGAGCCTGTCTTGTTTTGCGCGAGCTTTCCGCCGTTACGGTACAGGAATTGACGATATAAATATCGACATCGGTGTCTGCCAACGGGGATTTTGCAAGCAAACAGCGTATTTGCTCGGATTCATATTGATTGACTTTGCAACCTAAGGTATAAAAACGGACATTCATGTTGTTCACCACATACGTGTAATAAATAAGGATTATATTATACAACACTTTTCACTGCAAATCAATCCGAAGCGGTATTTTTTATTGTACAGGTGAATAGAATTGATTGAATAATTTTGTCCGGAGGGTATTATGAAGAAAAAACTTACAGCCATCTTATTGGCACTGTGCATTCTGTGGGGTTTTGTTGTGCCCGTTTTTGCGGATCAGACCTCGGTTGCAGACATGACTGAAACAGAAGAACTTGCAGTCGATGAAAACATGATCTATTCGCAGGAAGCACAAGCCGTGGAATTCACACAGCAGATCAAAGCCAAGTCTGCCGTGCTGATGGATGCGGATTCAGGGAAAGTTCTGCTTGCACTCAATGAAAACGAAGCGGTTTATCCTGCTTCCGTTACCAAAATCATGTCGTTACTTCTCATCTGCGAAGCCATTGACAGCGGCAAAATTGCACTCGGTGACAGCGTAACGGTCAGTGAAACAGCCGCTTCCCGCGGCGGCTCACAGATCTGGCTTGAACCCGGAGAGACCATGACCGTAAACGATCTGCTCAAAGCCACTGCCGTTTACAGTGCAAACGATGCCTGCACAGCACTCGGTGAACACATTGCGGGCAGTGACGAAGCCTTTGTGCAACAGATGAATGAAAAAGCCGCACAGTTGGGGATGACAAACACGACCTTTGAAAACTGCACGGGGCTTGATGATACCGCAAGCAATCATCTGACCACCGCTTACGATGTGGCACTGATGTCACAGGCATTGTTGCAGTATCCGTTTATCACGGATTACACAACAATCTGGATGGATACTTTGCGCAACGGTGAAACGGAAATTGTGAACACCAACAAGCTCATTCGTTTTTACAACGGTGCAACAGGATTAAAAACAGGCACCACCGAAAAAGCAGGCTGTTGCGTTTCGGCAAGTGCAACACGCAACGGGCTGAATCTGATTGCCGTGGTGATGGGTTCCGAAAACAGTTCCGACCGTTTTGAATCCGCAAAATCCATGCTCAACTGGGGATTTGCCAATTATGAGAATTATACCCCTGTTCTGGATGATTCCCTGATTACCGAAGTGGCGGTTCTGCACGGCAAAGAACGTGTGATCCGTCCCGTTTTTGCAGAAGATGTGAAGGGTGTTTTGCTGAAAAAAGGCACAAGCGAAACTGTGACACAAAAGGTGGAACTCGTCAGTGAAATTGAAGCCCCCGTGGAAAAGGGACAGCAACTCGGAACACTCACCGTATTTGCGGCTGAGGAAGTGATTGCGGAAATTCCGCTTGTGGCTGATAAGGAAGTAGAAAAACTCGGCTTCTTTTCTTCCCTTTGGCTGCTTCTTTGCTCGCTCGGAAAGGAAAAAGCCGAGTGATTTGCATTGACACGCACAGAGAACAGTGGTATAATAATGCAAAAATGATAAGGATGGTTTGTTATGGAAATCAGAATTTTTGAAAATGCAAACGAACTGGCTCTTGCCGCCGCTGATATTTTTGCAACGCAGATCAAAAAGAACCCTGCAAGTGTGCTCGGTCTTGCCACGGGTGCATCCCCCGTGCCGACTTATAATTGTCTGATTGAAATGTACAAGGCAGGCGAAATCAGCTTTGCAGACATCCGCACATTCAACCTTGACGAATACTGCGATCTGCCCAAGGATGACAAAAACAGTTACTACACCTTCATGCATGAAAATCTTTTCAATGCTGTGGATATCAAAGAAGAAAACGTGCATATTCTGGACGGCAACGCAGAAGATGCAGAAAAGGAAGCCGCCGATTTTGATGCTGCCATTGCAGCCGCAGGCGGGATTGACATTCAGCTGCTCGGCATCGGCAACAACGGCCACATCGGCTTCAATGAACCCGCCGATGAATTCACAACGGGCACATTCAAGGTCAAGCTGACCGACAGCACCCTGCAGGCAAACAGCCGTTATTTTGACGAAAATCCCATGCCGCATTATGCACTGACCATGGGTGTCGGATCCATCATGGCAGCAAAGAAAATCGTTCTGATTGCAACAGGCCCCGCAAAGGCACAGGCAATTCACGACACGGTCAAGGGCGAAGTGACTGCCCAAGTACCCGCTTCCATTCTGCAGAACCACGCAGACTGCGTATTGCTTCTTGACAAAGCCGCCGCTTCCCTGCTGTAAAACTGAAAAAATATCTTTCATCGGTGCGAAAATTCAACCCGCACCGATGTTTTTTATTCCATAAAATAAATAATAAAAATAAATGAAAATTTTTCAAAAAAAGACTTGACAACACCCCATTCGGTGTGTATAATAGCAATGCGTTTAGAGGAATGGTGTAACGGTAGCACGACAGACTCTGACTCTGTTTGTTGGGGTTCGAATCCCTATTCCTCTGCCAATAAAAAAGACATCACCGATAGGTGGTGTTTTTTTTATTTCGTTTTGATAATAGGGATTCGAAGCGGCGCGGGAGTGAATGAACGTCCGGTGGAAGATTCCCCCACAGTGTGGGGGAAATGTCTGCGAAGCAGACAAAGGGGGACGGGGCCGTCAGCCTGAAGAGCCGCGCCTGACCGGGCACCGCAGTGCGAGAGTCGAATCCCTATTCCTCTGCCAATAAAAAAAGACATCACCGCAGGTATATACACATACCGATTGACAAATATTCCGATTGATGCTATCCTTTAATCATTAAGAACCATTTTAAATGAAAGAGGAACACACATGGATGAGAACATTCTTTCCTATATCACAGACAGCAATAAACTGAAAGATAAATGGCTTTCGGTGTTCGGGAAAAATGTCAGCAAAAAGATGATTGAAGCCCATGTTACTTACGGTGGCAATTTATTGTGGCATTTGTTTACATGGTGCAAGGTTCCTTGTTTGAAGGGTGATGAAGCAAGAGCGGCTTTTAACAACTTAAAATACACAGATGCTGTCAAATTTTACGAACACCGCAACCGTCTTGAGAAAATTACGATGACAGGAAAAATTTCTGCAGAAGAATTGGACAACGAGACGGGCATTGATATTTACATTGTTGCAAAAGATTTTTCATGGACTTATGTGCGTACACACGAATGCGATTGGTGCGGACCGTATTTTTGCAAACCTTAAAGGAGTGTGTTTTATGAATGAATACCTTGATCTGTTCAAGTCTGCAAAAAAAAGACTGAAAGGTAATGTACCCTTTATATTGACCATTGTATTGATTCCTGTTGTATTCTTCGCATTTATCTTCGGATTCGCATACATGATGCAGACCAATGCACCTGTGGCAATCTCCGGTCTAGGTGTATTGCTATTGAGCATCACAATACTCGCAATCGTGCGCACGACGAAGTGCAATGAACCGGTCACCGCAGTTTTCAAAGGACACAGTCTGACCGGCAATAATTGGCAATATGCCCTTGTGTTCAGTTACAAATTTGAGGATAAACAATACGAAGACCGTGAAACCATTGACCAGTATTCAAAACGAAAAATCAAAAGGCTGTTTGAAGAAAACAAAGAATATACCATCTGGATCAATCCGAACAAGCCTGAACGCTGTGTTTTTAACAAAAAAAGAGTTGTGCCGATTTGTTGCTTTGTTATACTGATCAGCATTGCTTGTATTGTTATTGGTTTTCATCTGAAAGGAGATGCTGTAATTTGAAAGAAATCTATATGATTGCAATCCTGTATATCGCAGGGATAGCGTTATCCGTTCACTGTGCATTAAAAAAACCGCAGAAAAGAAGTGCCGGCATTGCTTCAGCCATTCTTTTTGCAGTTTCTTCGATATTTCTCATTTATTGTTATTTCTTTAAAATCGATATGTCCGTCATCTCGATCAGTTTTTTTCTCACAGGCACTTTGTTTTTATTTGGGCTTTCCGCATCTGTGGTCATCACATCAAAAAAATGCACACAGGAAGTCAATGCAACTTACCTGGACTGTAAAAGAGAAACCGTCAAGGGTTCATCTACTTATTATCCGCGATTTTTCTATGTTTACGAAAACAAGGAATATCGTCAGCACAGCTTTGTTGGCTATGACAGAAAAACAATCGACAAGTTATATAAAGATTACAACAGTTACACCATTTTCATTAACCCGTCAAAACCTTACATTTGTGTTGACAAGCGTGCAAAACCGATCGGCGCAGTTGCAGTACCTTTCATAGCAGGATTGATACTTCTGGCTCTTCCTGTTTACCTTGCATTGATAATCCTGTAATAATTTTCCGTATCCGTTGCACCTTCCGTGTTAAAAAACAAAACAACACTGTTTTCATTCAATTGCAAAATTTTACGCAGTTCCGACAACTCGGGATTGCGCATGATTTCTGCCACACAGCCGAAAGCGGCAGCCCCGCTCTCCCCTGCGACAATCGGCATGTCATTTCCGAAAGGTCTTGCAAGAAGACGCATACCGTCTGCGGCGGCTTCGTCATGGAACGAGATAAAATGATCGGCATATTGCGACAAAATATCCCATGCAAGACTGCACGGCTCACCGCAGGCAAGACCTGCCATGATGGTTTTCATATCGCCTTCCACGCTGTGCAATTTACCGTCATTTGCCTTTGCGGTACGGTAAAAACAGTCTGCCGTCAGGGGTTCAACAATCGTTATAACGGGGCGATTTTCACCGTAAACAGAAGCAAAAAATGCCGTAACTGCCGCCGCCATGGAACCGACACCCGCCTGCAAAAAGATGTGGGTCGGTTTTTCGGGCAATTGTTCGTGTGCTTCGAGTGCCATGGTGCAATAGCCCTGCATGATGCGTTTGGGGATTTCAACATAATCGCCGAATGCCGTGTCTTGCACAAGATAAAAGCCGTTTTCGTTGGCGTGTTTTGTTGCAAGGCGGACGGTATCATCGTAATTCAGATCCGTGATACTCGCATCTGCACCCGCTTTACTGATGTTTTCAAGCCGTTGGGCAACCGAACCTTTGGGCATATAAACAATACTTTTGCAACCAAACTGCGTTGCAGACCATGCAACCCCTCTGCCGTGGTTGCCGTCGGTGGCAGTGATGAACGTGAGGTCTTTGTTTTTATTTTTTATTTCCGCGGAAATAAGTTGCGTGTAATCGGTATCAAAAATATTTTTTCCTGCTCTTTCGGCAAGAATACTACCCACGGCAAAACTGCCGCCGAGCACCTTAAAAGCGTTCAACCCGAAACGTTCGGCTTCATTTTTGACATAGATATTTCCTAACCCCAAATCTGCCGCTGTGTTTTGCATGCAACACAGCGGTGTTTGCTTATACATGGGGAATGATCTGTGATAATCACGGACTTTCTGTGCCGTATTCACATCATAGTCATGCAATGCGGTCTGTTTTACATCTGTATGCAATAAGGATGCAATTCTGAATTTTTCATTCATAAGAGAATTCCCCTTATTCCGCAACGTTTTTTGTCGCAATAATAACCGTATCTTCCCTGTCGATCGTATATCCGAACCGTTCGCAGAATTTCTCTGCGATGGCTTTGTTTGCAACATCGGCATACACAAGATCGGGCAGTTTTTCGGGGCTGATCCTGTAATATTCCTCAAGCCTGTCAAGCGAATGTTCATTCACACCCGACATCCATGCAGAATAGGTACACAGTTGCGTTTCTGCCGCAAGATAATACCATGTTGTATCCGACAAAAACAACACCTTATCTGAGTCATAATCTTCAAGTGTTTCCAGATTTTCCAAGCAAGCATAATAATAACTCAGTTTTGACTGCGTGACATAAAGACCTTTATTGTGTCCGTCTTCAATAAGCTGTGTCTGCGATTTCATATCTGTTTCCCAGAATACGCTTTTGTAGCGAAGCACGGTCTGACAACCGAGTTGCAACACAAGACTCAGGCAAACAAGAATCATCACAAATTGTTCGGCATCTGTGTTTTTCTGCTTTTCTTTTACCTCAGCAACAAATACGGCAATGATCATAATGCTGCCGACCAGAGCAACGGATGAAGCGGAAGAAATGGCATAAAACCCCTGATTGGAGGTTGCATTCAGGCAAAAAGCATAGGCAATGCCGATGATCCAGTTGCAGGCAAAAATATACCTCACAATGCGTTTTTCGGAAACGGCAACGATGAACAATGCAAGAATGTTCAACGGCCACATGATATGGTTTATGTAGTTATTCAGATGAAAACTTGCAACAAGCATGATGACAGCCGCGACAGCTGCGATTGAAACATAAACAACCTTTCTGCCGTGCCGTTGCTTATCCGCAAGGCAAACACCGAACAGTGCAAGCAGAACGGGATAAATATACTTTGACATTGCATTGGATTGATAAATAACCCTGAAAAATTTTTGCGTGATTTCTTTGAGTGTGCTTGCGGGGTGTTCAGGGTCGTTCATAATGGACGGAAATGCTTCAATAATTTCGCTCAAAGATGCTCGCGAAAGCACAAATACGGCAAAAATGACCGCGGCAATGGCGGCACCGATGCCAAGAAAAAGAACACCTTTTATTGAATAAGGTGTACAATCTTTTGAAATTGTCTTTTTTCTGATTTTTGTGAAAAGACAATAAGCAAAAACCGCAACAGCATAAAGTATAAACACAAACGCAAGATACGGACAGCACAAAACAGCCCCCGCAAAAAACAATCCTGCAATCACATATTGCACAGATTTGTGTTTTTCAGCGGTGATCAGAATGGTGGTGCAGAGAACCAACAGCATAACAGCCATTGAATTGTAAGAAAGTGCCATGATGCCGAACGGGATGTAAAGCACATAACTCAAAGATGCAAACAAGGCACCGAACCAATTGATTTCGTGCAGACGGATATATAAAAAGACAGCGGTCAGCAATTGCAAAACGGTACAAACATATCGCATAAACAGAACAATACCGACTGTGCTTCCCTTTATTTTGAGATATAAAGAAACAATCGGATATGTCAGCACCCCTGCCATTTGCGACAAGTGCCATTCATGCACAAAAAGTGCATCCCCCTGAAACAGTCTGTAGGGAATGGTCAGGTAGAAACTTTCATCCACATTTCCGAAACCGATTTTGCATTTCCACAATAACAAGCAAGATGCAAAATACAAAAATGCAATAAAAATAAGATGTCTGAATAAAACATTTTTATCTGCATTTTCAAACTTTTTTCGCAAAGTCATGATTGCTGTCCTCTTTTTTCTTTATTTTAAAAAATTTGTTTGCGTGCTTTTTCCCGACATTCATTTCGATAGCGTTCGCTGATGCGTTCAAATGCCGCTTTGCATGTATACCAGGTGCGCTCAGGTGCCTTTGCACGGTAATCGTTGGCATCCGATCCTTTGAATCCCCATGCAAAAATCGTTCTTGCACCTGCATCATAAATTGCATCGGCGGCGGCAATGAGTTCTTCTTCCCTGTTGACACCGACATTGAATGCCTGCAGCCACAGATTGTGGTCTTTATTATATTGTCGGCAGACATCCAGATTCTGCTTTGATTTTTCATACACAAAGCGATAGACATCTTCGTAATTGGAATTGACAGCACCGATCCAGTAAGGATCCGAACCGATGTTATCAAGAGCCGGACAAGAACAGATACTCTCTAAATCCACACCGAGATCCACGGCATCTTTACTCACATTGCTGCTGAACATCACACAGACGGAATTGTACATTCCCTTGTCCTTGGCATACTGTGCAACAGTTTGAAAATAATTGGTGATCGTCCACTTGCGGAATTCTTCAATTTCTTTTGTAAAAAGAGTGGGCATGGGTTTGTTATAGCGTTCTTCAAACAGTTTTTTGCACACTTCACAGCGGCAGGTCCATGTTCTTACATCCCCTGCACGATCATCGGCAAGATGGGGTTCGTCCCAGAAAATTTTTCTTGCACCTGCATTATAAACGGCATCAATCCACCGTTTTGTAAAATCGACGAAAGAGGCATGGTTATAACACACCCGTACAGCATTGATGGTACCGTCAGAGTTGATTTGATGTGCTTGCGGGTAATAGGACAAAAAGTGGGATTTATCTCCGGGAGGGCCTCCGAGACCCCAGTTATCGACCCAGACATCGAGGCCGTAATAATCCGAAATCGAAAAGATCTCACCCATGATGTTATTATGTCTGTCCCAGTCGTTGTGCGAAAACATGTGCAGAACGGAATTAAAACCACTTGCAGCCAGTTCCTGCATATCTTCCCGCACATGGTTAAGCATTCTGTTTCCGTGGTAGGCAATTCCTTTAACGAGCGTTTCCATATAGATTCCTCACATATTCAGAAGTTCTTTCAATGTCGGCATGGAGTTCTGTGCACCGAGTTTACTGACAGCAAAAGCACCTGCTTTGTTGCCGAACTCGCATGCTTTTATAATATCACCGTTTTTTGCAAATTCGAGTGCCATGGCAGCAGTGAAACAATCCCCTGCGGCGGTGGTGTCTGCAACTTTGGCCGGATACGGCGGCAAAAGAGTTAAGTTCTCACCGTCAAAAACGGAACATCCCTTTTCACCGAGTTTAAGCACGACAAACTGTGCCAGACTGCGTTCTTTTAAAATCCGTGATGCAGTCAGGATTTTTTCTTCATCATCGGGAAAAATGCCCGTCAGAGCTTTTGTTTCGCTTTCATTGGGTGAAAGAATGGTGATTCCCTGCATTTTTTCAAGACAGAACGGTTTTGCGGGACCGCAATCCACAACCGTCATAATGTTTTTCGCAACAGCACGGTTGACACATTTTGTCACGACCTCTTCGGCGGTTTCAAACTGCACCAGCAGAAGATTGAGTGAATCGTCAATATGTTGTTCGGCTTCTGTCGGGTCAATTTCCGCATTTGCCCCCTCATAGACTATAATACGGTTTCTTCCCTGTCCGTCGAGTAAAATGGCGGCAAGCCCTGTTTGTGAGCCGTTCACGGCAACACCTGCCACATTGATGTTATTATTTTTCAAATTGGCAAGAAGGCTTTGTCCGTTGGCGTCATCTGCCACCTTGCCGATCATTTTCACTTTTGCCCCAAGGCGGGCAAGTGCGGTTGCCTGATTGGCCCCTTTTCCGCCGAAAGCATAAGAATAATCACTGCCGAGCACATTTTCACCGACTTCGGGCAAGTGCTGCGCGCTTAAAATGATATCCATATTGATGCTGCCGACCACGGCAGACCGAATACTGTCAAACAATTTTCATTCCTCCCTGAGAGCAGTTCTGAAATCAACAGCCGCATCAAATAAAGATTTGTCTTTCAAAAACAGACTGCTTGTGCCCAGCACAAAAATATCAGCGCCGCACTTGTTGAGTTTTTGTGCATTGGGAATGCTGATGTTGCCGTCCACTTCAATGGGAATATGCTTGCAATTGCAGTCATTCAGCATTTTTCTTGCATCTGCGGTTTTGCGTTCGGCAGCGGCAAAGAGTTTTTGCCCTGCAAAACCGGGGCTGACGGTCATCACAAGAAGCAGATCCATGTAATCCGTAAGATACTTTGCACATTCCAAAGGAGTGGCCGGATTCAGTGCAAGACCTGCTTTGCAACCTTTTTTCTTAATCTGTTCAAGAGTTCTGTGAATGTGTGTTTCGGCTTCATAATGCACACAAAGAATATCTTCCTTTTCAAGCGGAAGATATTCGAGAAATGCAAAGGGATTTTCGACCATCATGTGCACATCCAAAGGGATGTCTGTGATTTTTTTGAGGTCTTTTACAAAGTCAAATCCCAGTGTGATATTCGGAACAAAATGGCCGTCCATGATATCCACATGCAGATAATCGATCCCTGCTTTTTCAAAATCCTTAATTTGCTCTGCAAGATGCATCTGATCGGCACACATGACGGATGCCGAGATATATTTATCCATACTGCTCTCCATTCTTGCTTGTGGTTTTATATAAATTTTACCACACAAACAAAAGGTAATCAATATAATTCTTGATAAACTTAAAATTGTTGACTTTAATTAATGACAAACATCCTTTTTTTGTCACAATTTGAGCAAGTGCCCTAAATGTGTAAGTTGACAATTTTATTCAGTTGTGCTAAAATATAATCAATTTATTACAAAGTGTCACAATTCAGGAGAACTTCAACATGTATAAAAAACCGCGTTTTACAGCACAAGACATATCTCCGTATTATTCCGATTTGAACTGCTATGAATATTTTCTCGCCTGCACGCACAAGTTCAAAGAAGATTATCCGATGATTCAATTCAAATTTACCGACCATATGCGTTCGGAAATTCTTGCAGATATAGATTCGCTTGCCTGCTATTTCAAAGAAGAACTCGGCTTGCAGGAAGGTGATGCATTTTCTTTGTTCACGCCGAACACGGTGGAAGAAATTATCATATTCTTTGCACTGAATAAGCTCGGATGTATCGCCAATATGATCCATCCGTTGTTTCCGTCCGAAGCCATGCGCGCATCCGTGGAATACACAAAATCCAAAGGAATTCTGATTCTTGACAAATTTATCTCCCTGCACGCAGATACACTCAAAGAAATGAATATACCTGTGGTTGTAACTACTGCAACTCTGTATGCCGCACCTGTCGTCAAAAAACCGTTCGTACAACTTGATGCGCAACTTATGCAAACCGCTGAAGGTAAATTTGCATATGATTTCTTTGGTGATATCCTGAAAAAATATGCAGGCAGAACCATAGAAGGTCCTGAAAGAAGCGGCGATCTGACGGCTGTTTACATGAACGGCGGCGGCACTACCGGCGTCAGCAGAACCATTATGCTGTCGGGCACAGCACTCAACGCGGTGGCCTACAATACCCTTGGCGAAATTTATCCAAACAAATATGATCCCGGTGTTGCCTGCAAGATCGCGACACTCCCGTTCTTCCATGCCTTCGGCCTGTGTGCAGGCTTGCTTTCCACTGTTTACAACGGTGCAAAGTGCATTCCCATGGTTCGTTTTGAGGCGGATGAATACATTGAAATTCTCAAAAAAAATACCTGCTTTGAAATTGTCGGTGTTCCCAATATGTTCCGCAAACTGCTCGATCATCCCGAATTTCCGGGCGAACATCTCAAGAGTGTGGAATATGCTTTCTCGGGCGGCGATTATGTTCCGATTGACTTTTTGACCCGATTCAATTCCATTATGGCTGAAAACGGGTCCGTCGGTACTCTCATGCCCGGCTACGGACTGACCGAATGCGGTGCGGTTGACGTGTGCAACCTGCCGTGGGCAACCAAAGCGGGCACGGTCGGTGTTCCACTGGGCAAAAACCGTGTTGCTGTTTTTGACGATGACAAAAACAAACTTCCCTGCGGTGAACTCGGTGAAATCGGCATTACAGGCGAATCCATCATGCAAGGCTATCTGATGCCTGACGGCAGAGCCGGCGAAGGTATTTATGTTGACGCAGAAGGCACAAAATGGGTGCTGACGGGCGACATGGGAACAATGGATGAAGACAACTTCGTAACATTTGCGGCACGCAAAAAGAGATTGATCATCATTTCCGGCTACAATGTCTTCCCTGCTGATATTGAAAACCTGCTTGAACCACTTGATTTCCTCAAAGAAACCTGCGCTGTACAAGGTTATGACGATGAGAAAAAGCCGATCGTCCGTTTGTACATTGTTCTGAGTGAAACAGCCGATGAAGAAAACCTTGAAGAATACAAAAAGATCATTACCGATCTTTGTTCGGAAACATTGACTGTATTTTCCATTCCGCGTGATATCCGTGTGATTGATGCACTGCCCAGAACAAGACTTGAAAAAGTGGACTTCTTAAAACTGACGGAAATTCGCACCGAAGAACACAAGACCTGATATAAGCAAACAAAAAATCCTCCTATCTGCCATTTGCAGAACGGGAGGATTCCTTTTTTAATGCAGTTGTTTTCCGCTGTGATAGCAAGCTTTCATATTGGTGATTTCTGCCGTTTCATCCGCATCGTTCAACACAATCGAAATGCGGCCGGCGCGGATAGGCGGGAATGTGCAGATGTGTTTTTTGCCGACGGTATCGGAAGAATATACTTTTATGCCCCGGTCATGCATATGCTGTGATGCATAAACGGAGAAAGATTTTATTTTTTCGCCGTCGGTATTGTTTTCCGACAAAATCAGCGTATCGGTCAGGTAATGCCTGTCAAAACACAAAACATATTCTTTATTCTGTTTGTCATATTCAAAACCATCGGTTTTTATGATGCATTCTTCATATCTTCTTTTCAGTTCTTTGTGCATATCTTCCATCAAACTGACATTTTCTTCGGGCAGAAGTCCGCGGCGATCGGGGGCGATATTAACAAGAAGATTTGCACCTCTGCCGACGGAGTACAGATACAAAGCAACCAGTTCTTCGGGTGTTCTTACAAAATTGCGGTTTGTTTCATTGTAAAACCAGAAGTTTTCATTTTCTTTGCGGGTGATACAGCAATCGCACTCTCCGGGGGCATAAAAACCATCAACGGTATTGTCGTTCGGCATGGGTGCCAGCCCCCATTCGTTGCCGATCCAACGGATGTCTTCTCCCCATGAACCGAACACGAGAACTTCCGGTTGCAAGCCGTATATGGTCTTTTGAATGCGTTTTACATCAAAATCATAGTTTTCACTGCCGCAACTGTCAAACCACAGAATATCGATTTTGCCGTAATTGACAAGCAGTTCTTCCAATTGGCCGCAGACAAAATCGTTGTATGTTTTACTGTCCATATCCTTACTGCCGAATTGTGCACAGGAATAATAAAGCCCCACTTTGATCCCGTATTTTCGGCAGGCTTCACAGTATTCACGGATGACATCACCGTCGCCGTCTTTGAACGGCGTATTCTGCACGGCAAAATCCGAATACTTTGTTCTCCAAAGACAAAAACCATCGTGGTGTTTGGTGGTAAGAACGGTATATTTTCCGCCCATACGCACCACATCACGCATCCATGCTTCGCAATCAAGCTGCGTGGGATTAAATGTGGACAACTCCATCGGCTTCATATCCCAATCACGATGTTCTTCATTGAAAGTACGGATACCGAAATGAAAAAAGATTCCGAGCTCAAGATCATTATATGCCCTTTGTGCAGGCGTTGGCTTTAATTTCACAGAAATACCTCCATTTTATTCAATTTCTGTTGACCGCAACATAAGAATTCAACTGTTCGCAGGTCGGTAAATAGTTTTCATCCGAACAGCAAGGAATACTCGGGGCTGTGCCGTCGGAATAATAAAACGGTGAAAGGGTATCGTTCTCATATTTTGCGCAGTCTTCTTCCCTGCCGAAATCGGGAATGTCAAACGGTGCAGAACCGTTCAGAATACTGCGATGCGCAAGGATTGCAACGGCAGAAAGCGCGGTAGCAAAACGGTAATCAAAAACAGGCGGTTTGCCGTCACGGATACTTTCAAAGAAATAGCGGACAACAAAATAATCGCCGCCGCCATGTCCTGCGGCTCTTGCGGATTTGCGATCGGCAGTTGACCATTTCGGTTTATAGAGATTGACTTCTTTTTTTCCTTGCGGAATCTGCCAGGCATTATATCGTAACATAACTTTATCGCCCATGCCGCGTAAGTTTTCGATCTGCCCTTTTTCACCGCAGATGCGATAAGAATTCCCGTGTGCGCCGAATGCGGCACAACCCGTTACTTTAAATACGGAACCATCATGATTCTGCGTTGTGACAATTGCCGCTATGTCAGACACATGGCCCGCTGTCGGGCAGTCTGCAGGCAATGGATGGTTGATTGCCATTGCCGATACACGAGCGGGAAATACACCTGTAGCATACATGATGGGCGCCAGAGAATGGGTGATATAATAAGAACGCGGCAGGAAGTTACGCCAATGTTTTTCGTAAGGACGAATGGAACGAACGGCGGGGGTATCATACCAATCAATGGGATGATTGTATTCACCCTCGGCATAATAAATTTTACCCAATGTTCCCTCATCGCAGATACGTTTCATTTCCTGATTGAAGATCATAAACGGATAATTTTCAGCAAGCATATAAACGGCATCACTTTTACGGGCAGCTCTTGCCAGTGCCGCACATTCGGCAAGTGTTGATCCCGCCGTGCATTCACTTAAAACATGAATGCCCTTTTCAAGACAGCGGATTGCAAAGGGGGCATGCTCATGAAAAAAGTTTGCCAGCAGGACAGCATCCATGGGATGCGTTAAAAACGAATCAAAATCGGAATACACCGCAACATCTTTCGGCAGATTCTTGCGTACTTCTTCCACTTGTGCTTCATCTTTTTCACAAACGGCAACAATTTCCCCCTCACAGTCTTTGATGGCATCAAAAAAGGATGAACCTCTGCGAAGACCAAAAACACCGATACGGATTTTTTGCATATTACCACCCACCATATTATAAATTATGAAAATATTGTAACATAAATAAATCTGCAAGTAAACAGAATTATTTTTAAAATGCTGTTGACATACGGCTTGAGTTTTGCTATACTTATTGAGCAAAATACATTGGGGTGTGGTGAAGCGGTAACACATCGGACTTTGACTCCGCCATTCGTTGGTTCGAGTCCAACCACCCCAGCCAAAAAAACCTCGTTCTTATGAACGAGGTTTTTTTATCCAATCCGCAGGATTGGTATGTAATCACCGCAGGTGTATGTAATCACCGCAAAGCTGTGCATGTAATTCTTGTTTTATACACTGCGGATTGATTACATACATCTCCTTGAGATGATTCCATACAACACTTCGTGTTGATTCCATACCGTCTCGCGACGGATTGCATACAATGCTTCCTATTGTTTATCTGTTCTTCAACTCCGCCAATTTCTCCTGCACGGCATAATAAGACGGTTTCGGCTTTCCGTCTTTATCAACCAATCCCCAACGGGTTTCGGTCGGACAATCGGACTGCCCGCAATAGTAACATGCAGGCGGATCGGCATAGCAATAAATGAATGCACCGCAGATGTGCTTTGTGTTATAAAACTTTTCTAAAATATCCGAAAAGAATTTTGCCTGCCCGTCGGGCGTGTGTTCATAGCCGGGAATCTTTGTAATACGCGGCAATTCGGTGTAAAGATGGTTGACATAATCGCTCTTAAAAATGAAACCGAAATACTTTTCAGGATCATTACCGCAAACATATTTCACATGCTCGCGCATGGTGTCGGGCAAGGCTTCGACAAAACGGGAAATATTGTTTTTGGCTTCGGTTTCACTTCCGACACCGTAACGGCGCAGAATATCGATCTTCTGTTTCTTTGTTTTCGGTTTACCGCCGCTGAGATAGCCGAATTCCTGAATCAGCACTGGCTTTCCTGTCAGAGCATACAGATAGCGGGTTAATGCCGTAAACAGGAACATAAAACCGGGGGCAGAAAAGAAACAACCGAGATAAATATCAATTCCGACATAGTCGCAATATTTATGCCACGGACGCAGTTTGGAATGCAGATCCGCCTGCGGTCCTGCGGAGTTATAACCGAGAATAATGTCTCCCCTTTTCGGATACATTTCTTCCAGATGCAAGGCAATGAAAGCAACAGCTTCATCCATGGTCAACGGAATGGTAAAGCGAGGTATGCCCATTTCGTTGGTGATCTGCAACCCTGCAACAAGGTCTTTCAGATCTTCGATCAGAAATCTTGCCGTTGCACGGGCTTGCTTTTCACCGTCAGCCGTGCGAGGGTCTGCACCGTTTGCAATATACTCCGTTGCATAGGGGGTTACGGCCATCACTTTGATACCGTGTTCAACATAAGAACGACAACGGTTTTTAAAACTGATATAGCCGTCCGTTTCATTGCCTTCTTTATCAAACGGATACGGAATATCAATACGGATCCAATCAAGATTCGACTGTTTTATCTGTTCAAAATTTTCATTCGGGTGGCAGACACCGCAGACAAAGCCCTTCTTGCGAAGGGCTTTTGTTGCTTGCGTTTCTTTGGGGATAAAAAATGACTTAATGAGATTGGACGGAAAATAGCGAAGACTGTAATAAATCTGATCCTTTATAAACTGTTCCATATTATTTATCAACCTCAACCGTTTCTTCAAGGGATTGCATCATTTCCACGATTTCTTCATTGACGGTCTGCTCTTTTGCAAGCAGTGCACGACGTTCATTGAGAGCCACATACATCTGTTCTCTCTTTTCACCGACAAGGTCATAGAAGAAATACGGAATGATGTGCAGGAATTTCGGGAACAATCCGATACCGACAAACAGGAACCAAACCTTCTGATAAATGGTCTTGCTGCCCTGTGACCACGGGAGCATGGGAATGGTGGCATCATAGCCCGACCACTTAAACAGGAACACCGTAAAGATGGCATTGAGCGGCTGGGTGATTTTGGAAACCAGGTCCGTCAGAATGTTAATGGTACCGTCCGGACGTTCACCTGTCATATATTCTGTATAGTCGCTGATTTCTCTGCCGACTTCGGATTCAAAAACGTTGGCAGGACCGTTATTGATGGCTTCCAAACCGTGGAACAGAGCATAAACACCGATCATTGCCCACTTCTTTTCAACCAACGGCAAACCAAACAGAAGCATACCGGCTGCGGCAACCATATCCCACAATCGAAGAGCGATCAGTGCATTGCGGTTGTTGTTCTTGAAAATCTTCTTGAACTTCGGAATCAGCGCGGCACTGGGCATATCGATTGTATTGTAGGGCAAATAGGCAATAAAGGAATTGATGGAACCGCCGAAAATTTCCTGCTGGGTTACAACGTCCCATGAATAGCCGCCGCTGCTCCACCATGAGGTCGCAAATCCTGCAATGAAGTTACGAAGTGCATACTTGTTTTTGAGAACATAGAACATGGTCTTGGTAATGGGAGCGGGCTTGGGCTGCAGTGCAATTCGCTCGTTGCACCCGATTGCCATGGCAATGTTGCCGACAGAACCCAAAGAACAAGCAATGGCCGCAAGAATGCAGAAGAGAGATGACATGGGGAAGTTGATGTAACCCTTGTTGTTGAGTTCCATGATGGGCGGGAAAATGGTATAGACCGCCTGCGAACCGATTTCACCGATGTAGGTGTTCAACAAACCGACATTGATTCTGTCCTGCGGGTTGGCGGTCTGCAAGGATAGCAGATTACCGCGCGGAATGTTGTAAATGGTCGAAAAGGTTTCCTGAATAAAGAGCATGGTAAAAACGAATACGATTTTTGCAGGGTCATCACCTGAACGCTCGCCTAAAAACAACGCACCCGAATACAACATGAATGTACTTGCAAAATAAGGAATGGCACCGAAAATGATGTAAGGTCTTGCTTTGCCCCAACGGGTTCTGGTTTTGTCGTAAATCGCCCCCATGAGAGGATTATTGAGCATATCATAAATACTGATCAGCGACAGAATAACGGTGACATACACCATGTCAATCTTTAAAACATTGACAAAATAGAGGGTTCTGTAAACATTGACACCACCCAAAACCTTGGTTGCAAATTCTGCAATGGCGGGCAGAAACATTTCCTTGGGTGTCAGAACATTGGTATGGAACATTTTGATTGCAAGACTGCTGTATTTACTTCTTTGCTCGTCCTGCAGTTTTGCCGCGGAATTATCTTCCGCAGTAAAAACACCTTCCACAAAGTTTTTTACGCTTTTATTATTTTCACTCATTCAACAGTCACCTCACAAGTCGATCTGTAGTAGCCGTCATCGGACAAGGCATACACAATACAAGTGCCCTTTGCAACGGCAGTGACAACACCGTCTGCATTCACGGTTGCAATTGTTTCGTCTTCCGTGTACCAGGTAACGGTCTGCACGGTCGCATCGGACGGTGAAACTTTTGTTTCAAGCGTTGCGGTTTCACCGACAGCAAGTGTTACATCTTTGTCGAGCATTTTCATGGATTCAACAGGCACTCTGACAAAAACAGTGCAGGTATCGGAATACGTTTTTCCGAGGTATTCAAAGGATGCGGTAATGGTGGCTTCCCCTGTCTTTTTAAAGACATCGATATATCCTTCTTCATCAACGGTTGCAATGCTTTCGTCGGACGAAGTCCATGTGACCGTCATGGCAAACGGATTTTCACAAACAAGTGTTGCAAGCAGATTATCCGTACCTTTGGGTTCAATAACGAGTTTCTGCTCGGAGAGTGTCAGACTCGGCCATGTGAAATGGAATGCCTTGTTTTCCTGCAAAGCAAGGGTAATATTCTTCTGTCCGAGTTTTTCATAGTCGTTTTTAAAAGATACAGCAGAAGATACGGTCATATCTTTTGCATAACGCAGATAAGATATCTCATCTGTCAGGCGATTGACTCTGAATTGAATGATGAATTTGTCGTACTGAACATCGGCAACATTCACATCTGCGGATGTAGCCAACACATCGCTTGTGAGTGCAGTAATCTGTTCTGCGTTTCTGGGCTTGAAGTTACGGATAAGAGCACTGTTTTCATCTTCCGGCGAGCCGACATTGAGAACAAGGGTTATATCATATTCATTATGATATTTTTTGAAGTAAGCCCTCAAAGAACCGCAATCCTCGCAAAGGTCAAGCGGAACATCACTTGTTTTGCCGCAGGACGGACAAGAATAATAAATGTAAGAACAAGTGAAGGATTCAACATCTTCTGCGGTGATATCGGGCATCTGCAACACCTTGTCTGCGCCTTCACCGAAGCCAACGGAGGTAATATCCGTGTCATTTTCTTCAACAGAAGAAATGTGAGAAATGAAATTGTCCATTGCAAACTGCAGGGTCTGATTGAAATGATCCGAACCGTCGGTGGTCAGGGAATCGGAACCTGCCGAAAAATAATCATCACAGGTGACAGACGGCACATCCGCAACCGCTTTATCAAGCATCGCAAACAGATAAGCAACTGCCTCTTCGGCGGTTTCGGGAGCAGGTGTCAGACCTTCGGTGATATCATTCGGTGGGAATGTGCCTTCCATGGCACTGATTCTGTCAAGACCGAGCATGAATCCGCCGACAAAGAAGAAGATCAGAATGCAGACAACAACCGCGGTCAGCAGTTTGGATTTATCAAACTTTTTCTCTTTCATTGTGCGGCCTCCTTCCCTGCTTCCATATTGAACTGCTGTCTGAAAGCCGCTTCTTCCGCGGCAATGGCAGCATCGATTTTTCTTGTTGCTTCCGTTTCCACAACCGGTTGCGGCAGGTCGTCGATGTTGATTTCGCCTGCTTTTACCTTTTTATAAATGGCAACGCGCTCTTCAACACCCTCGTCATATACGGGGTGAATACCTTTTTTCCACAACATAAGATTGACAAAAAACACAGCACCGAACATCAGAACAGACACAATCAAACCGAAACCGAAACTGCCCGAAACCAAAAGGGATTCCTTGACCGTATTTGCAAAGACACCAATCAGGATCATATCTGCAATCGATGCAACCATGCCGAGTCCTGCAAAAATGGTGGCCCCCTTCTGCATGTTCCTGATGCTTGCAAAGCCGAACAATGAAAAAACAACACAGAACACTGCACACAATGCAATAACGACGTAGCCGATCACGGCATTCCGAAGTGCGGCAAATGCAAATCCTTCAAGTTCAGAACCGGTCATGCCCAATACATACATGACAGTACCATTGGTAAAGGCATTTATAAAGCCGAGAATGCCGAAATGGGCTTCATTCGTCAGAAACGGCATGGACACGGAAAAATTACCCGACGGAATCAGAAGTGACAGCAGTGGCAACAGCATCACAATCAGTTTTGCAGTAACCCACTTTGATCCCGAGAAAGAATATTTCAGATTGCGCAGTTTTACTTTCAAACCTGCCTGCGAAAGTTCAGCCATTTTTGCTTCACGTAAAAAGTTTTCTTCAAAGTTGAAGAAACGCATATTCACGCCGCAAGCAGGGCAAAACTGGCTGATGTCAAAAATGCGCAATTTTCTCCCGCATTTAGGACAAGCACTCATAAGAACTCCTCCTTTTCGGACAAACACAATTTCTTTTGGCTGATTTTACCAAAATTTGCCCGATTTTCATTCTTTTATTATACACTTTAATAATAGAATTGTCAACCGCAAAAAAGCAAAGTAACACCGCAGCAAAATAACCCCTTGACACTTGTTGTTTTCTGTGTTATTTTTATTATAAATGTTGTTATGGGGGATTAAAAATGACACTGAACATTATTCAAAAACTGTTTTACAAATTGTTCCTGCTGATTCTCAGCCTGGTTTACAGCGTCAGCGGCGGTGTTGTGGCTCCGTCCACGGAAGATCCGATCAAAGTGTTGAATGAAGATCAGGTGCAACTTACTTTTGCAGCACTTGCCGACCCGCAGATCTCCAACTATATGTTTGCAAGATACCGCTCTTTTGAAGCTGCCTGCATGGATCTGAAGGCTGCTGAATATGATTATGATGCTGTTCTTCTGTTGGGTGATGTTGCAGAAAACGGACTCGAAGAAGAATATCAGCTTGTTATTGACAAACTTTCAGGCATGAACACCCGTTATATTGCAGTTTCCGGCAACCATGACATTCGCCTTCGTCTGTACTCGCAGGCAACCAATAGATTCACCGAGTTTGCAAATGCTCTCAACGGCGATAACAATATGACCGCATTGCATCAGTCCGAAGTTATCAACGGCTACAAATTCATCACACTCGGTTCCGATAAAACCAAGTTTGAAGAAACATATCTCAGCCGGGAACAGCTTGACTGGCTTGACAGCGAACTGCACGCTGAAAACGGAAAGCTGACCTTTGTTCTTTGCCATCAGCCGCTGAAACTGACACACGGTCTGCCCGACACATGGAACAGTCCGTCCGATACAGCAGGCAGTGTCGGCGATCAGAACGATCAGCTGTTTGAAATCATGAATAAATATGAAAATGTTGTCTTTCTTACCGGTCATCTGCACACGGGTTTTGTTGATTTCCTGTATGAAATCAAGGACGGGGTTCACCTTGTCAATGTTCCCTCTTTTTCAATTGAAAACAAAACAGGCGACTACAACGGATCCGGACTCGGCTTTATTGCAGAAGTTTACGAAGACGAAGTTATCTTCAGAGCAAGAGATTTTGCAAAGGGTATCTGGGTACCCGAGCATGATATTCACATTGCAATAAAATAATACAGTTCCCGCCGTCATTTTCGGCGGGATTTTTCTTGACATAATTACACATGTCTGTTATAATACAAATGTATCCGCTACCGGCGTAACGCAGAGCACTGCGAGGGAACGGATAACTTGTAAGATGCCGAACGCCTGGGCAGGATTATTTTTCTGCGCCCGGACGTTTTTATTTTTTTTCGGAGGACAACAACATGGAAGCTTGGAGAGGATTCAAAAAAGGCATATGGTGCGAAAACATTGCTGTTTCTGACTTTATCCGCCTGAATTATACCCCTTACGAAGGCGATGAAAGTTTTCTTGCCCCGCCGACACAAAGAACAGAAGAACTGTTTGCAAAAGTGCAGGAACTGTTCAGACTGGAGCAGGAAAAAGGCGGTGTTCTTGACATTGACACCGACCGAGTTTCCTCCATTCTGACGTATGCCCCCGGTTACATTGAAAAAGGCAAAGACATCATTCTCGGTCTGCAGACCGAAAAACCGCTGGTACGCGCTGTGAATCCCTTTGCAGGATTCCGCAATGCCGAACAGGCCTGCACGGCATACGGTTACAAGATCAGTGAAAAAATCCGCGATGACTTTTTATACAGAACCACCCACAACACAGGCGTTTTCCGCGCCTATACCAAGGATATGAGAAAGGCTCGCCATGCAGGTATTCTGACAGGGCTTCCCGATGCCTACGGCAGAGGCAGACTCATCGGCGACTACCGCAGACTTGCTCTTTACGGCATGGATTTTCTGCTTGCACAAAAAGCAAAAGATGCAGATGAACTCGGCAGACAGGATATGTCGGAAGAAAATATCCGCTTGTTGGAAGACATTGCAAAGCAAGTTGAATTCATGAAGCAACTTGTTACCATGGCTGAGCAGTACGGTTGTGACATCCGCAGACCTGCCGAAAATGCTTATGAAGCCGTGCAGTGGCTGTATTTTGCTTATCTCGGCGGGCAGAAAGAACAAAACGGTGCGGCAAACAGCATCGGCAGAATAACCACATTCCTCGATATTTACATGGAACGTGACATCGCCGAAGGCACATTGACCGAAAGTCAGGCACAGGAACTGATGGATGATCTTGTCATCAAACTGCGTCTGATCCGTCATCTGCGTACTCCTGAATACAATGACCTTTTTGCAGGCGATCCCGTATGGGTCACCTGTTCGGAAGGCGGTATGTGCGAAGACGGCAGAACACTTGTTACCAAAAACTGTTTCCGCATGCTGCATACACTTTACAATCTCGGTCCTTCAGCGGAACCGAACATTACAATTCTCTGGTCCGAAAACTTACCTGCCGCATTCAAAAAATACTGTGCGAAGGTTTCGGTCGACACCGACTCCATTCAGTATGAAAATGACGACCGCATGCGCCCGGATTACGGCGATGATTATGCCATTGCCTGTTGCGTTTCCGCTATGAAGGAAGGCAAACAGATGCAGTTCTTCGGTGCAAGATGTAATCTGCCGAAAGTATTGCTGATGGCACTCAACGGCGGCAAGGACGAAATCCACGGCACGCAGATCGCCCCCGAGGGTAAAGTCTTCCCCGACGGCGAGGTACTCAATTATGAAGAAGTGATTGAAACCCTGAAAACATACATGGCATGGATGGCAAAATTGTATGTCAACACGATGAACATCATCCACTTCATGCACGATAAATATGCCTACGAACGCCTGATCATGGGCTTCCACGACACGGTGGTTGAAAGACTGATGGCATTCGGTGTCAGCGGTCTGTCGGTACTCACCGACTCGCTTTCCGCTATCAAATATGCCCGCGTAACACCCGTTCACGGTGAAAACGGACTGATTACCGACTTTATTACCGAAGGTGAGTTCCCGAAATACGGCAACGATGATGACAGAGTCGATGAAATTGCACAGTGGATCACAGAATACTTCTACTCCGAACTTTGCAAGACCCCGACTTACAGAGGTGCAAAACACACCCTTTCCGTACTGACCATCACGTCCAACGTTGTTTACGGCAAAAAGACGGGTACCACCCCCGACGGAAGAAAAGCAGGTGAACCCTTTGCACCGGGTGCAAACCCCATGCACGGCAGAGATATGGACGGTGCACTGGCCTCCCTGAACTCGGTTGCAAAACTCGACTATGCATGCTGTCAGGACGGAATTTCCAACACATTCTCCATCACTCCCGACACACTCGGTGCAGATGCAGATGACAGAAGTGAAAAACTGGTTGCTGTGCTGGATGGTTATTTCTCACAGGGTGCACATCACCTGAATGTCAATGTGCTTGACAGAGAAAAACTGATTGCCGCAATGGAAGACCCGACATTGTATCCGAATCTGACCATCCGCGTTTCGGGGTATGCTGTCAATTTCAACAAACTGACAAAAGACAAACAGCTGGAAGTGATCGCAAGAACCTTCCACGATAAAATGTAATATGCTTGTACATTCTTTTGAATCGCTTGCCGCAAGGGACGGCGACGGTCTGCGTTATGCCGTCTTTCTTGCCGGATGTCCGTTGCGTTGCATCTATTGCCACAACCCGGACACATGGACGATGCAGACCGGCAAAGAATACACAAACGAACAGATCTTAAAAAAGATCCTGCGTTGTAAACCCTACATGAAAGCAGGCAACGGCGGTGTTACTTTTTCGGGCGGGGAGCCGCTTTTGCAGGCAGATGAACTGGCAGACCTTATTTTGCAGTTGCGTGAAAATGAGATCGGCAGTTGCATTGACACGGCGGGTAATGTTGCGTTAAGCGATGCGGTAAAAAAAGTTTTTCTTGTTTGCGAATCGGTCCTGCTTGATTTGAAATTTGCAACGCAAGAAGAATATTACGCACACACGGCGGGAAGTTTGCAAAGAACCCTTGACACACTCACATTCCTGACCGAAAACAACATTCCGACCCGTATCCGTACGGTCATTGTTCCCGGTTACAATGATACAGAAGAATCAATTTGTCGATATGCCGCCATTCTGCGTCCGTTCAAAAACAAAATAACGGATTGGGAATTGCTCGGTTTTCACACACTCGGTTTCATAAAATATGATGCCTTGCAAATAGAAAATCCATTGAAAGAAAAATCAGCACTCCCCCGTGAACAGCTTACTGCCTTACAAACCTTTGCAAAATCCATTTTATAAAATTAAAAAATCGCAGGTGTTGCACATTTTGTACAATCCCTGCGATTCTTTTTTTTACCAATCAAATTCCGGCATTCATAAATTATTTTTTTATTTTCTGCCTGTATTCTTCTGCAAATCCTGAAAAATTACGAAATGCACACCGTTCGTATCCTGACAAAAACATCGTTCCGACTCCGCTTTTTGCGCCGCTTTCAAGATTACGCAAATCCATTTCACCCAAACGCGAAAACCGCTTTTCTGCAGTTGCTTTGGGAATCAGACAAACACGGCGGATTTCATCAGCATTCTGCACCCCCATCGCCCACAACACACTCAAGGGGGCAAGCAGTCTGCCTGCAAAAATGCCTGCCTGCAATTCTTCTTCAGATGAAAACAAAACAACTGTATTTTCATTACATTTTTCTTGTTTTGCATAACCGAGGACAAAATAACCGATACCGCAGGCAATCAGAAATCGACGCATTTCAATGGGTACACAATCATCATACAGAATAATTCGACGACCGTCCGGCATCAAAGTCAAGCAGCCACCTGCTTTACATTGCTTCTGAAGATGCAGACTTGCAATCAGGACTTCCGCCTGTGAATAGGAATACACATCTATATTTTCCGCATCGCAAATACAAACCAAATCAATCGGCAACTCTTTTATTCCGTTTTCGGCAAGAATGCGCCAAGACTCATCACGGATTTCCTTATAATCATCATAAAACGCAGGGATTGCGCCCTGCGTTTCCGGTTGTTTTTTGAAAAAGATACTCATAAACCGAACAGGCGTTGGAAAATGTTAACAATTTTCAAAAAGAAATTGCGGATAAGGTCCAATGCTTGGGTCAGAGGATTCACATTGATATTCCCGGAATCCGACCCTGTTTCTCCACCGTAGGCAGAAGAAACACCGTTCATCCATGAAATCATGCCATTGGGACTGACCAGAGAAACCGTATTTCCGTTGCCGTCCACAGTGGTTGCATTCAGATAGGTACTGCCATCAAGCATGTGCAGGTCATAAGTAACCACTTTTGCCATGTGATGATTGTCACTTGCTGAACCACCGGCAGGTTCTATAACCTTGGAAAGAGTGGTCAGACGGCAGTTTTCGGGCTGGTTATTGTATTTACAGACATTGTTCCAAAGAGGCTGGGTTGTTGCAATGTAGCTGATAACAGGGTCCTTACTGCTGGCAATCATCCAGATTGCAACATCGGAACAGGTTTTGACATTGGCTGCCGTTACCGTACCGGTTGCGGCAATGGGAAATGCACCCGCAAAATAATCCGGAAAAGCAACAATCATATTCCAGGTCATTTCGGCACCTGCAGAACTGCCGCCGATGAAGATTTTGCTTGTGTCAATATTATCACCGTGTTTTGCGATCATATCATCAATGACAGCGCGCAGCGGTTCAATCAAGGATGTTCCCCAATAAACAAGTTTATGTTCGGGTGCGCGGGGGAGAAGAATAAAAGCACCGCCTTCCGAAAAACGACCCTGCAATTCGGAAGAAGCCCAATACGGCATATCACTGTCTGCCAACTGCGCCCCTGCATAATCAGCATGGCCGATGCCGTGCAGGAAAATAACAAGAGGGTATTTTGTATTGTCATTTGTGCCGACAGGAGAATAATAGCAATAATCCAAAGCATAACCGCCCGCTTTGGGAGCAACATCGCTGTCAAATTCATTGCGCAACGCCTGAATACCTGCAGAGGTAGGAAGTGCGGTTTTTCTGCCCGATGCACTCACGGCAATACAAAAACCGGAAACAAGCAGACACACTGTCAGCAAAACAGCTAAAACTTTTTTTATTTTTTTCATAATGCAAGCCTCCGTTGTTTACTTGTATATAGTTTATCAAAAATCATAACACATGTCAATTAACAAAATTCACCTTTCACATACTTTTTTTGCCAACAATAAATAATTACCGTGACAAGCATATTAAAAATTTTTATTTTTAATAATAATCATATTGACAAGCAGACGAAAAACAAGTAAAATGATTGGTGACACAGTGTCACAATTTAATAATAATGCGCATTTTTATTAAATATTTATTGACAAATTATTTTTACACTAAAACATATACACATTTTTACCATTGAAAAAACGGAGGAAAAAATAAAGTGATGAAAAAACCGCAGTTTACCGTGCAAGATCTTTTGCCGGCTTTCAATAACATGAGTATTTATGAATACTTCCTCGCCAGCACATGGCACCACAAGGAAGACTATGCAATCCTGCAATTCATGGGAAAAGACCATATGCGTTCAGAATTTCTTTCCGATGTGGATAGTCTTGCCCATTACTTCAAAGAAGAACTCGGCATGAATCCCGGTGATGTTTTTACTCTTTTTACACCCAATACGATTGAAGAAATCGTTATGCTCTTTGCGCTTAATAAAATCGGTTGTATCGCCGCACTTCTGCATCCTCTGCTTCCGTCGGATGCCATGCGCTCTGCCGTGGAATACACAAATTCAAAGGGGATTCTGATTCTCGATGCCGCAACACCTGCACATGCAAAAGCATTGCAGGAAACGGGCATCAAAGTCGTTGTATGCGCACCTGCAATTTATGCAGTGCCTGCCGAAAAGAAGTTTGCAATTCGTCCGAATGAGCAGGCTTTGAGCGCTTGCGGTGAAGACTTCACCTATGAATTTTTCGGTGATATTCTCAAAAGAAATCAGGGGAAGACCGTTGAATGCGTAAGACGCAACGGAAACGCGACTGCCCTTTACATGAACGGCGGGGGCACAACGGGGGTCAGCAGAACCATCCGTCTGTCTTCAAGAAATATCAATGCCGCTATTAACGATGCCACATCCGCATTTATTGCATTTGATTGTCCTGCCGGCACTTATGCTAACATTTCCGCATTGCCGTTTTTCCATGCTTTCGGTCTTTGTGCCGTTTTGCTCAGTGCTCTGTTCTCGGGACAAAAGAGTATTCTGATGCCTAAGTTTGATGCGGATGAATATATCAAACTTCTTAAGAACAACAAGATTTTTGAAATTGTCGGCGTGCCGAATATGTTCCGCAAACTGCTTGATACACCCGAATTTTACGGAGAACATCTCAAACATGTCCGCTATGCCTATATCGGCGGTGACAATGTTCCGTTTGATTTCCTCAACAGATTCAACACCATTATGGCTGAAAACGGTTCTATCGCTCTGCTGATGGCAGGTTACGGTCTGACCGAATGCAGTGCATGCGATACAACCAACTCTCTTTGGGCATACAAGCCCGGCACGGTCGGTACGGATCTTATTTATTCCGATATTGTCATTTTTGATGACAATCATAATCCTGTTCCCCGCGGCACGGTCGGTGAACTCGGCATGACAGGCGAAGTTGTCATGCAGGGTTATCTGATGCCTGACGGCAGAGAAAATGAAGGCGTTTACATTGACAAAGACGGAAAAAGATGGATCATGACCGGCGACCTTGCAAGCATGGACGAAGATGGATTCATCACTTTCATTGCAAGAAAGAAAAGACTGATTATCATCGCAGGATTCAATGTATTCCCTGCCGATATTGAAAATCTGCTTGAACCCTTGCCTTTCATCCATGAATGCTGTGCTGTACAAGGCTATGACGATAACAAGAAACCGATTGTCCGTCTTTACATAACTTTGTCCGAGAACGGCAATATTGCAAAACTCGATGCGTACAAAAAGATGATCACGGATATGTGTGCGGAATCTCTCAATTCCTATTCTGTTCCCAGAGATATCCGCGTGCTGGATGCAATGCCGAGAACCCGTATGGATAAGATCGACTTTGTAAAACTGACCGAAACACTTGCTTAATTAAGTTTCCGCTCAGCAAAAAAGGTGACAATTCTTGCTTGTTGTCACCTTTTTTGCTGTAATGATTTTTTAATAGTTTTTTTTCTTTTTGTCTATTGACTTCAAACTATATTTTGAATACAATACTGATATTGCACTCAAAACAAGACACTTTTATCGGAGGATGTGTATGATTACAAAGCCGCAATACACAATGAAAGATATTCTGCCGCACTACGCGGATATGAACTGCTATGAATACTTTCTTGCCTGCACACAGCATATCAAAGATGACTATCCCATTCTGCAATTCATGGGAACGGATCATCAGCGAAGCGAAATTCTTGCAGATATTGACAGTCTTGCATACTACTTCAAAGAAGAATTGCATTTTCAGGTTGGCGATGTGTTTACATTGTTTACACCAAACACAGTCGAAGAAGTTGTCATTCTTTTTGCATTGAACAAAATCGGCTGTATAACAAGTTTATTGCATCCGATGTTTCCGTCCGATGCCATGCGCGCTGCACTTGAATTCACAAAATCAAAAGGTGTTTTACTTCCCGATTTTTCTTTTGCAAAACACGCAAAAACCCTTGGTGCAATGGGTGTACAGGTAATTGTATCCACTCCTGCACTGTATGCAGTAAAAGCGGAAGACAAACTGACCGTACGGCCCAATGCAGACCATATTGCAGCCGCAGATGATGCTTGCAACTTCACATTCTACGGTGATATTCTTCGCGATTGCCAAGGTAAAACCACAGAGGGTATCTCCCGCAGCGGTGACCTTGTCGGCTTCTACATGAACGGCGGCGGTACCACGGGACAAAGCAAGACCATTATGTTGTCTTCCACCAACATCAATGCCGCCATCAACAACAAATTCTCCCTCATGATCCCCTCGGATGATGTCCCCGGCAGCAAATCAAACATTGCGGCACTTCCATTCTTCCATTGCTTCGGTCTTTGCTGTACACTTCTTTGCGCCATTTTCGCCGGCAACAAGTGCATTCTGATGATGAGTTTCAACGCGGATGATTACATTGATATTCTCAAAAAGAACCCGTGTTATGATCTTGTCGGTGTTCCGAATATGTATCGCAAATTGCTTGACCATCCGAATTTCCCGGGTGAACACCTGCAACACATCAAATATGCGTACATCGGCGGCGACAATGTGCCGATTGAATTCATGAACCGCTTCAACACTTTTATGGAAGCACACGGTTCCACTGCCATTCTGATGCCCGGTTACGGACTGACGGAATGCAGCGCCTGCGATTGCTCCAATATTTTGTGGAACACAAAACCCGGCACAGTCGGCACCGACTTTGAAACCGCCCGCATTGTAATTCTTGATGAAGACAAAAAGGAGGTGCCGTACGGTACGGTAGGCGAAGTTGCCATTACGGGTGACTGCGTTATGAAAGGATACCTGACCGATGACGGCAGACACGGAGAAGGCATTTACACGGATGAAAACGGCACACAATGGGTGCTGACAGGCGACCTTGCAAAGATGGATGAAGATCGTTTTCTTACATTCATCGCAAGAAGAAAAAGACTGATTATCATTTCCGGTTACAATGTATTTCCTGCCGATATTGAAAATCTGCTTGAACCGCTTCCCTTTATCCACGAAAATTGCGCCGTACAGGGCTATAACGAACAGGGAAAACCGATTGTTCGTTTGTATATCACCCTTGCGCCCGGTGCGCAACTTGAAAAACTCGATGAATACAAGCAGACAATCACAACTCTTTGCGCTGAAAAACTGTCGCGTTTTTCCGTTCCCAGAGAAATCTGCGTATTGGATAAAATGCCGCGAACGCGCATGGATAAAATTGACTTTATAAGTCTGACACAAACGCTCAACTAAAGAAAAAACCTCTTGCCGAAGCAGCGGCAAGAGGTTTATTTTTTTAGTACGGCAACACTGTGACGGCAAACGAGAATTCTTTTTCGTCCACCTTAACAGACGGATAGCCGATGCGATACAATGTTGATACAATCGTTTCATCAAGCGGCACGAGTTCATCGTGATGCTTTGTATTGCGCAAAATTTCGTTTGTATAATGCAATGCCTTAAATGAGAAACCGTTGAGTGCTTCTGAATAAAAACGAACACGGCTGCCGTTTTCATTTGTAAGGCAGGCATATTTTGTACCAAGGCGGGCAGAAGATTCCTGCGGAGCAATATAGGGTTCATACAAATCGGTTACAGTGGATTTATACAATCCCAACTGTGTGCTCTGCCAACGCTCGGCATAAGATTCATGCGGGCCGTAGCCGTAGTATTCGGCATTTTCGAAGCCTGCGGGCAGTTTCCATACAAAACCGAACTGCGGTAAAGCGGGGGCATTGTGGGTAACTTTGACATCACTGCAGACGGTCAATGAGCCGTCCTTTTTAATTGTATATGTCAATTTTATGTGCATGGCAGGCGGCATGGCGGCGGCGGCAAGCGACACCTCAGATTCAATAACAACATTGCCGTTTTCGTCGGTTTTTAAAGATGTGTTATAGCACTTATGGCGAAGTCGGTCATAACGGGCACGATTCCAGGTTTCGTCCTCACCGCGTGTGTTATAACGCCATGGACGGTATACAGCAATTGCCAAGGGTTCGGTCAAAAGTTTGTCGCCGTTTTTGTCAAGATCGGTAAGCAATCCCGTCAGGCGGTCAAGCGTGTATTGTACATCACAGACACGGACAACATATTCCAATGCTTTTTCTTCGACTTTGATTTCATTTACGACCGTATCGTCTGCCTGCATAACAGTTTCGGACAAAGCGAACTGTGCGAAAGCAACTTCGTAATCGGCTTCTGCCCATTCGTTGGCATTTTTCTGACGGAAAGAGAGATTGAGCGTTGTATTGCCCGTGAATGCGGCATCCGCAAACAAAACATATTCTTTGGTCTGCTGTGCATCAAGGCAAAGGTCATCGATTCTGCCTGCCAGAATTTCTTTGCCGTCCTGCTGAATATTCCAGACCATACAGAAATCTTCACTCGAGGTGTAGAACTTCTTGTTTCTGATGCAGACACTGCCATTTGCATAAGACACGGCAAAGGGTTCATAGACCTTTTTCATGTCATAGTAACCCGGGCGAAGGCTACGGTCGGGATACACAAGACCGTCGATACAGCAGATAAAGTCATTGGGTTCTTCACCCCAATCGCCACCGTAGCGGTATTTCGGTTTTTCCTTTGTGCCGATGTTGACGGCATGATCGGAAAATTCCCAGATGCAGGCACCGAAGTAATTGTCCTTTTCTTCAAAGCCGTCCCAATGCTTGTAAACATCGCCTGTGCTCATGGAATCGACATATTCGCAATAGAAGAACGGTTTTGTGTTTTCGGGGTTGTTGAGATATTCTTCGAGATATTCAATCGTGGCATACATACGGCTTTCTACGTCGGAAATATCGGTAAAGTCTTTATTGAGCCGTGCCTGGTATTCAAGATGTGCGTTTTCATAGTGAATCAGTGCACGGTCATCACGAGCACGGATGTAAGAAGCCATGTGACGGTGGTTTTCACCGCAACCCGATTCATTACCGAGTGACCACAGCACGACACAGCCGCGGTTTTTGTCGCGTTCAAACAGACGGACAGCACGATCAACACAGATATTCTTCCATGCGGGATCGTCACAAAGGAATGCCCAATAATCCCAATACCAATCGCCGTAATTATAGCCCATACCGTGGGTTTCAAGGTCGGCTTCGTCCACAACCATAAAGCCCAGACGGTCGCACATTTCCATAAATCGGGGATCATTCGGATAATGCGAGGTGCGGATGGTGTTGACATTGGCACGTTTCATCAGATACAGGTCTTTGCGCATTTCATCCACCGTAACAGCATAACCCGTTTCAGGGTGATTATCATGTCTGTTGACACCCTTTGCCTTGACCTTAACACCGTTGAGCAGAACGGTTTTGTTCTTGATTTCAAAACGGCGGATTGCAACGGGAACAGAAATACATTCCTCACCGCAGGTGATGAAAAATTCATACAGCTTCGGTTGTTCGGGATTCCAGAGAACGGGATTTTCGAGAGTGACTTTGAAACTGCCCGTTTCAACACCGTGCTGTCCGACGGGTGCACCGTCGGGATCACGCAGACTCCATGCAAGCGTAGTATCTGCCGTAAAATCAACATCCACAAAAATTTCAGCAGTTTTCAGATCTTCGCTGACAACGGGTTTTACAAAAATATCGCGGATGCATTTTTCATCCCGTTCAAGCACATAGACATCCCTGAAAATGCCCGAAAGACGGAAAAAGTCCTGGTCTTCAAGATAAGTACCGACACAATATTTGACAACAAGCAGCTCAATCTTGTTTTCACCGTCAACAAGATAATCGGTCACATCAAATTCGCTTGTTGAGTGGCTGACACTGCTGAAGCCGACAAATTTATCATTGATCCAAAGATAAAAACAAGGTGAAACGCCCTCGAAATTGAGCCAATACAATTTGTTTTCTTTTTTGGTAAAGTTGAATTTTCTTCTGTAAAAACCGCCGGGAATGGCATCGGGCAGATGCGGCGGATCCACGGGGAACGGATAGTCCTGATTGATATACTGCGGGGGATCATAGTTGCGGTCGGTGTACATCTGCCAGCACTTCGGCACGGTGATGGTATCAGGGCAGACTACATGTTCCGCAAAGCCTTCTTTTTCAACACCGACTCTTTCGACATCGGGAATAAACAGAAAATCCCATTCGCCGCCCAGCAAATAAAAGAACTCCGATTTTTCGCGGTCTGCGTTTTTGCATTCGTGCGTTTCAAAGGGAATGAAATACGCACGCGGTGCCATGGTATTGACATGAATGTTTTCCAATTGGCGGTGATATTGCAATGCCATAATTTTAAATCCTTCCTGTATTGATGAGATTTATAATTTGTTTTTTTGCCTTTTTAGCCTCGGGGGTCGGATAAAACGGATAACAGTGGTTGCCACCCTCTTGTTCAACATAAGTAAAATCCACGCCGTCGGCAAGTGCCTTTTCACGGTAAATTCTGCAATCGGGCAGAAGCATTTCACGCGTGCCGACAAACAGAGCTGTTTTTGCAAGACCTACATTGGAGCCGAACAAGGGGCTCAGTTTCGGGTCGTGCAGATCGGTATTACCTGCCCATGCTTTTGCAACGGTAATCAGTCCTTTTTTTCCAAGATTCGGATCGACTTTATCCAAAGCATCCATATCATCATTTGACATGGAAATATCCACCCACGGCGACAGCAGAATCAACTGTTGCGGTTGCGGAAGATCCGTTTTGAGCAAATCCTGTGCAAATGCAAGAGCAAGACCGCCGCCTGCAGAATCACCGAGAAAAATGATATTTTCGGGTGCTGTATGCTTTAACAGTTCTCTGTAAAGTGCATAGAGCATTGTGTAAGCCTGTTCGTATGTGTGTCGCGGAGTTTTGTTGTAAATGGGTGCAATCACAGCCGCATTTGTTTCGTGAATAACTTTTTTGATAAAATTCCACTGAAACACAACGGGTTGCTCCATATATGCCCCGCCGTGCAAATAGAGGATGTATTGTTTCGGCTTGCGGTCCTTTGCCTGCAAATAAATGATGTCCGTATCGCAAAAGCGGTAATAATCCGTCTGTGCATTCATTCGCACACCGGACGGGATTTTATAAGGTTTAGCAGACATACGCGCACAATAGGACATATACAACGAGCAGGTCTTTTCATGATTGTATACTCTTTTCATGCCGACCGCACGAATGACACCGCTTGAAAAAGCCGCCATAAAACTTCTCATAATTTTCTCTCCCCTGTTTACAAATTACATAACAACTGTTACAACAGACATTGCAGGAATTTCAAGGATTGTGCCGTTGTTTGCAACCTTTTCAAGGTCGCGGGTTGCATCGGTGACATAAACCGAGTAATTCTCTGCGGGCAGTTCGGTCTGCATGGCAGAATCGGTATCATTGATATAAACGATTGCCGTTGTGCCGTCGGGGTTGCGGAATGCAACACTGCGAAGATTATCATTGCCGGATGAACAAGCAATCCGCACCGCACCTTCATCAATAAATTTTGAGAAGTTGCCAAGGCACCACAATCTCTTTGCGGTGGTCAGATTGGTATGATCATCACGGTCAAGATACACAAGACCGTCTGTGTAAACACCGTAAGAACAGCCTGTCCACCAGTTCCATTCCACGGCATTGAGAATGGTCAGATCGTCCATGATGATATTTGCCATGGCAATACCGAAGTCGATGGTCAGTCCGTTGGTTGCGCCGTTTTGTTCAAAATAATCATGCACACCCGTGTTCCAATCATTGAGCATCTGGCAGTATTCGGTGCAGGCAATGCTGTAATCGGGATACTTTTCGTTCAGATAATCGGCGGCTGCTTTTTTTGTTTCGGCGGAAGACCAATAGGCATGGGTCGTGATGGTGTCAAAATATTTGCGCAAGGGACGATTATTGAAATAATTATCCTTATTGATGCCGACAAGCAGATCAATGTAAGAAGCGGGAACAGTTCCCTGTTCCTGTATTTCACCCGATTCAAACATGGATACTTTGCAGCCCTTTTTATCGACATCACTGCACTTGAACCTTTCAACAAGCACTTTCAGCAGGTCAAGCACTTGGTGCGGTTCATAGTGGCAACCTTCCTGATTGCAGGAGAATGAACCGTCTGCATTGTACCATGCGCGCCATGCATACTGCGGTTCATTCACGGCAGACACATCCACAACACGGTAGCCTTCGTTCAGAAAATGTTCCGCACAGGCATACAGGTAATCTGCATAGGCTTCATAGTTTTCCGTGGAAATATTGCTTTCAAGCGGTGCACCGTCTTCTGCGGGAGCACCGTAGGCTTTGCCGTTTTTGGTAAGGCTTACAGGCGGGCTGTTTGCAAACAGAACCACACGCAGGTCATCCCCTGCAATCTTCTTTGCAATGCTGAGGGCATTCCGAGCGGCGGCATCTTTGGTAAAATCAAGCGTGCCGTCTTCGTTCAGGAATGTTTCGGTGCGATTGTAGGCAACATACATATTTTCATCACCCTCACTGCCTGCACCGAGGTTATAGCGGTAAATATTCAGCCCTATTCCCTTTTCGTCATCATATAAAAGGGCAATCACATCTTCTGCATTGTCCCATGCACCGACATCTTTGCCCCACCAGCAAGCGGAAGCACCGAAGCCTGTCATGGTCTGATAGCGGGCATCTTCATCCACAACGGTCTTGCCCGTGTTTATATTGTTTTCAACCGATTCGCTTGTCGGCCATTTATTCACACCGATCACTCCCATAAAGAAACAAACCACAGAAAGAAACGCCGCAATGATACGGGATGCAATTTTGATTAGTATGTTCATCTGCTCACCTCAAGGCATATTTTGGTTTTATTATAGTTTTTTAAAGCAAAAAAAGCAAGCATTGTTTTATTGATATAAAAAATAAATTTCCTATTTACAAATTTTATCTATTTTGCTACAATAGAACAAACATATTACGGAGGTAATATTTATGAAAAAGATGCTCAGTATTCTTATGACGGTTGCTTTTTTGCTCGGCTCGGCGGCTTTTGCCGTTGCTGACGAAGCACAAGCAAAACTTTACAGTTACTACGGTAACAACATGTTGTTCAAGCAGTTGGATGAAGCCGTGCTTGCCGGCACGGGCACGCCCGGTGCAAACATTGCATTGACCCTTAAAAACGCAACAGGCACAAGCATACAGACGGCAAACGCGGTCGTTGCCCCCGACGGCACATTCAAAGTCAGTTTTCCTGCTCCCGCAGGTGGTTATGATGAATACAGCATTACATTGACCGTCAACAACAAGCAGTTTGCCGTATTGACGGGGGTTGTATTCGGTGAATTGTGGCTGGCAGGCGGTCAATCCAACATGCAGATGCCGCTCGGTCAGTCCGAAACGGGGATATCCATGCAACAAAACGGCATTGTCGGCAGTGATGCACTGCGTTTTCTTGCCGTACCGGCACAAGGCGGTTATGACGGCAACATCGAACATTATCCGGCAAAACCCATCACGGATTACGGGGTTGCGGTAAATTGGTACAAGGGTACGGATGAAAATGTGTACGGACTGAGTGCGGTCGGCTACTTCTTTGCAGAAGAAATGATCGAAAAACTGGATATGCCCGTCGGCATTCTCAATGCGAACTTAGGCGGCACATCCATTCTGACATGGCTTTCGCGTGAAGCGATTGAAAATGATGTCGGTGTACTCAACGACTGCAAAGCCGACGGCAGATATATTGCTCTTGCCGATTGGAAAGAAGACAAAATCAATTTCAGCTCGGATATGACCTGCAATTTCAACGACAAGATTGCCCCCCTGAAAAACTTCCGTCTGTCGGGTATGATCTGGTATCAAGGGGAAACGGATCTTTTCTGGGAAAACGGTCAGTATACAAGAGCATTCAATCTGCTGCAAAAATCTTATACGGAATACTTTAATTACAAAGACGGGCTTCTGCCCATTGTTTATACGCAGCTGGCTTCTTATTCATACGGTGATGCCAATGCACTGCAGTCCAAAAATGCGGAATTTGCAGACATGCAAAGCCTGCAGCCCGACAGCAGAGCCATGACTTCGATTTATGATATTCCGCTTTCCTACGATGTCGTCACACATGCCATTCACCCCATCTGCAAGCAGGAAGTCGGTGAAAAAATGGCTTATGCGGCACTGGGACTCGTTTATGACAGGCATGACAGTTACAGCGCACCCTACAAATCAAAAATCGTCTACAAAGACAACAGCATTTATGTGACACTGAATAACATCGGTGACGGTCTTATGGTTGACGGCGATACACTTTACGGCTTTGCAATCTGCGGCGATGACGGAATTTATGTTGCGGCAGATGCTCAACTGGTTTCCAATGACACCGTCCGTATTTATTGCGACGGCATTGAAAATCCCGCAAGTGCCACCTATGCCTTTGCGCAATACAACGGCAAAGCAAATCTGTTTGCATCGAGAAACGGCGAAAAACTTTTGGCAGTCTCCCCGTTCATCACAAACCGGTTCCGCACGGCGCACACGTGGCAGAACGAAGCATGGACAAACTGCGATTATGACTCCTACTGGCATTGCCACAGCAACGAATACAGCGGTTTTTACAACACATGGAATGTAAGCAATGCAACACTCCGCTTTGCTGAAAGCAGTGCCTACAGCGGCGAAAAAGGTTTGCTTGTTTGTGCAGACGGCAACAGCGACACCTTCAGCATCAGCCCGAATTTCACTTACAACGAAAACGGCAAAACTGCATATTTCCAAGATGCAGACCTGAATTGGAGCAACTACGGAACACTGTCTTTCAAAGTCCGTGTGGAATCCAGCGAAGCGGTCCGTTTTGACGAACTGCGCATTGAAACGGGCAACAGCAACTGCGATTGGTACACTGCAAAAATCATGGATGATGCAACCATCCCTGCCGACGGCGAATGGCACACCGTCACCCTCGACCTGAACACACTCTATCCGCAAGGCAACAAGGCAACCTCCACCTATTCGCACAATGTGCTCAATGATGTTAAGAATGTGACATTCACATTCGCAGACCTCGGCGCGGCAGGTGCAGACATCAGCGTGGATGACTTCCGTTTCACCGCAGACAGCGAAGAAAGAGAAGATGTAAATGTACAACTGAACCTCGGCAACGAAAGCAGCCTTATAGCAAAAATCAAGGCATTTTTCCTGATGATTTTCAGCAGAATTATGTTGTTGTTCAGCTGAATTGAAAGATAACATAGCACACCGCCGGGGAGCAACCAACTCCCCGGCGGTGATTTTGTTTATGCTGTTATTGATTGTTTTTAATAATGCGCCGCACCGCATTCACAGATGGGATTCATGCCGAACAGCTTCCAGAAGAAGCGGATGATTTTCCAGAAGAAGCCGAGAATGCCGTCCTTGTGGCAAAGGTGGGAGCAATTTTTGGTGGGTTCATCAGGTTCATCGGGAACATCAGGATCATCCGGATCGGGTGTTTCAATCAAACTGCTTTCATCGACTATGATAAAGCGGCTGAATGAATCGGTGTAGAAGCAGATATAACCGTCAATGACCTCGCTTGCAAGTTTTTCACTCACACCGGTCTGCGAATTGACATGGTATACAAATATTCTGTTTGCATTGTAATCGGCAGGAAGCGGAATCCTGATGTATACAGGTTCAAGAGGTTGCACCTTTTCGCCGTTCAGATGGGTTTTGATATTCCATGTGCGGATTTTTCCATAGTTATTCGTCACAAACTGACTGCCGTCAAAGACTTCCTCAATTTCAACGGTGATATCCTTACCGCCGTAAGCTTCCTTGGTAACACCGACGCCGATTCCCGTTTCTTCATTGACATATTCTTTATAGAGAAGTTTTTCAATTGCTTCTTCCTCGGTTGCATGACAAGCAGAACACTTGCGTTCCTTTTTACCGTCCGCAAGCAAAGTCGGTTCAATCACAACATACCATTCACCAAAAGTATGTTCTTTCTTTTCCACGAGTTTTGCATCGGTCGTTGCAGAACAGTATTTGCAATGACGGGACTGACTGCCTTCCTGCGCACAGGTGGACTCAACGTCAATCGTCCATTCCGCACTGAAATCATGGTCGCCAATTGCCGTTTCACGGGTTTCGGTTTCACCGCATCTGCCGCAGGTGCGTGTTTCTTCACCAACCTGCACGCAGGTTGCGGTCTTTGTTTCAATCCATTCGCCCCAGGCGTGTGCCGCCGGAATGGTTTCAAATGACAACTGCTCACCGCACAGGTCACAGACTGTCAGTATGTAGCCGTTTACGGTACAGCTTTCCGGCTGGGTAACGGTGCTTGGGACATGGGCACATTCCCCTGTTGAATTAAAGTGAATGGTAGCATTCAGCAAATAATCATTGTTAATGCCGATTTCAATTGCATTCCATTCTTCTTCTGTGCCGCCATAATAAACATCAGTCAGCGAGAAGCAAAAATTGAATGCTTCATCTTCAATAACTTTTACATCGGTCGAAAGCGCAACGGACGAAAGTGAAGTACAACCCATGAATGCATAATTGCCGATGGTCTCAATACCCTCTTGAATATTGGCTTTCATCAAAGTGAAACAATAAGTTAATGCATAATCTTTTATTGCATTACCTTTGGAAGATGAAACAGTTATTTCCGTTACCGGTTCATTGTTCAGATACAAAGGACAATAAGAACTATTTATTGCTGCGGCAACAACCAATGGAGAACTTTCTATATCCGCAAAATCAATATTGCACCACGCATCAATGTCTTCGATATATACAGCAGAAAGGGATGTGCATTCTTCAAATGCACCAGATGCGATATATTCAACACTGCTCGGAATACTGATTATTGTCAATGCTGAACAGTCAGCAAAAGCATCATATGCAATAATTTCAACATTATCAGGAATGCGCATTGCTGTCAGTGCAGAACCACTAAATGCAAAATAGTCAATATATAACAACTGACTGTCCGTTGCAAACGAAACAGAAGTAAGGGAAGAGCAATCACCAAAAGCTGCAATTCCAATACTTTTCACACTGCTGGGAATCGTAATAGATGTGAGTTCAGTGCAACCGTAAAATGCATACATGCTAACGGATTTGGTACCATCTTTGATGGTGTAATCACCTGCTATATCTGCAGATCTCATTATCAAATGATCATCCGCATAAAAACATCCGTCAATCCAATTGGATTGATCGTAGTAGTAGGGTGTTTCATCAAAAGCCGACATACCTATACCTATCACACTGTCCGGAATGGTAATGTCATACAAAGAACAACCATAAAAAGCATATGTAGCAATGGATTTCGTTCCGTCTTTAACAGTATACGAAGAAGATGCATCTTTGTTTGCTCGAATCAGATGTTTGCCAATATATAATACACCATTCTCCCAATTGGAAGAATCATTGAAAAATGCAGTATTTGTGAATGCACCGCCAAAAACAGTCATAACACTCTCGGGCAATTCAATTCCTACTAATGCCGTACAATCCCGAAAAACATCCTCTTCAATCAAACTCACGCGGCTGTTTTCATCAAAGGTAACAGACGACAATGTAGAACATCCACTGAATGCACCGGATTCAACGGATGTGACATTTGCAGGAATAGAAACACTTTGCAACCAAACATTGTCAGAAAAAGCTCCACAACCTATTGTGCTAACTGTATCAGGCACAGAAAAAGATACATCTCTTTTTCCTTCAGGATACCTCCGTAATGTATCACCAAGATATAATACGCCATCTACAGAGAATTCATATTCCGTCGGATTTGATACATTGATTTCGGTCAATGCCGAACATCCCCTGAAAATATGAGATGACCAATGAGTGATACTATCAGCCGGTATAGTAACGCTGACAAGCGAGGTATAATTTTCAAAAGTATCATAGGATAAATGCGTCAACCCGTCATCAATGATCAAAGTTTTAATATAATTGCGATAGGATTCCCACGGATACTCTCCCGTAAGTTCACCGGAGCCGGATATGGTCAGCGTGTAATCCTTATCCAATGTCCAGACAAATGCTCCATACGTGCCGGAATCAAGGATTTCTGAGGCTTGCGCATAAGAAACTCCCGGCAATTCAATGACGACAAAGCCTGCCATTGGTGCAGCCGTGAGCAGCATGAGTGTTGCAAGAATAACAGCAATACTCTTTTTGAATGTGTGCTTCATTTCAACATCCTCCTTAAAATAAAAAAAGTGTGTGCTAACCGAAGTCAAGCACACACGAAAAACACCAACTTCGATTAGCTACCACACTATAATTTCATTTCTCAACTAAGGGAAAATCGAAATAACAAAGTTAGTGCTTTTACCAAAACGGTAAAAACACGACTACCCTTAAATTGAGTTGCATTATTAAATTATAGTGTGGTAGTTTCAATATAGCATATTAAGCGACCAAGTGCAAGCGGATTGAGAAAATTCTCAAATAAAAAAACAGAACCGGGCAGGTTCTGCAAAAAAAATCAATGCGCAAGCATTGTATGAAATCCGCCACAGGCGGTATGGCATCAACACGAAGTGTTGTATGGAATCATTTCCGTAAGGAAATGTATGTAATCAATCCGCAGCAGTACCGGCTGTGAATTACATACAGCTTCGCTGATTACATACACGGCTGCGCCGTGATTACATGCCAATCCTGCGGATTGGATAAAAAAATCGACAAGCCGCGGCTTGCCGATTTTTTTGGTGGGGACGTGCAGACTCGAACTGCAGACCTCCTGCGTGTGAAGCAGGCGCTCTAACCAACTGAGCTACGCCCCCGTATTCATTTCAACGGCATTTATTATAGCAAACAAGTTAAGCCTTGTCAAGCAAAATAACAATTATTTTTCATAGAACAGAAATAAGAAATTGAAAAATTTCGGTTTATCGGGATTTCGGGGAATCAATCACAGTACCGTCCCCGTGATTGGCTACTCACCGATAAACCGTAATTTATCGCACAAAATCTATAAATCGGAGCGAAGCGACCCTTTCATTTTGCATTTTGAATTTTGCATTTTGCATTTAAGGCTTATCGGACTTTAGCCCGATAAGCCTTCATTCACCATTCGTATGTTCCGTGCACAACGGCATATGCCATATCGGGATAGTCGGACATGATGGCATCACCGCCGTTTTGGGCTATTCTTGCACATTCATACGGATCGTTGATCGTCCAATACTGCATGGCAAGATTGTGTTCATGCGCATAATTGATAACACGGGTGCTTGCAAGGTTCAGCACAACAGCCAAAGACGGCACCTGCAGAGCATCGTATTTGAAGGTATCTTCATCGGCGGGGATGTTAAAGGTTGCACGAAGGAAGAAAAATACAGCTTCAACAATGGAGGCAGAGCGGATCAGATCGGGGTAGTTTTCGTCCATATATTTGGTGACTTCCCCGTTGAACGTGCCGACGACAACTTTGGAAAGCATATCGCGTTCTGTGAGAATGCGATACAGCTCATCCGTGGCTTTGTAGCCGAGGTCGCCGCCGTTTTTGATTTCGATGATATAACCGAATCCGCCGTTGGATTCAAGATAATCCAGTGCATTTTCGAGCGACAATGCACGCAGGTTTTCGGGAATGAATTCGCCGTGCAGACCGGCATAAGGATAGGTGCCGTCGGGGGCTTTGAAGCCTTCGCCGAAATTCAGGGTACGGATTTCTTCATAAGTAAGGTCGGCAACCTTAACCCCCGAATAGCCGAACACTTCTTCGGCATTGGTCATGCGATCAAGGGAACTGTCGTGGCTTAAAATCAGAACGCCGTCCTTGGTGATATGCAGATCGAATTCATAAATATCGGTTTTAAAATCTTCACTTTCCATACACCCTTGGAAAGCCATCAGCGTGTTTTCGGGGAAAATGCCTGCACCCGAACGGTGGGCGGAAACAAGGGTTGCACCGTCGGTCACAACACTCGGGTTGTCGGATTCATAGGCCATAACGGGTTCTGCGGTTTCCCTGTACAGTTCAAACACCAACAGCACAAGACAACTGACCACGCACATAATAATAAAAAGAACTTTATAGAATTTTTGCATCTCTTTCACCTCATTGCTTGTCATTATATTCCATTTTTACAATTTCGTCAAGTAACTATCGACAAAAACAATTATATGTGGTATAATAAGTAAAAATTATAGGGAGAGAAAAAAAATGCAATACAGAAGATTCGGCAAAACCGAAGAAAAAGTTTCCGCGCTCGGCTTCGGCTGTATGCGCTTCCCGATAACGGACAAAGAAAACGATGCTTCCATTGACGAACAAAGAGCCGTTGCAATGATCCGCAAGGCCGTTGACTGCGGTGTGAATTACCTTGACACGGCTTTCTTTTATCACAAAGGAATGAGCGAAAAGGTAGTCGGCAAAGCCATCAAAGACGGCTACCGCGAAAAGGTTTTCCTTGCCACGAAACTGCCCTTGTGGAATGTGGAAAAGGAAGAAGATTTTGACACACTGCTCAACACGCAGCTCGAAAAATTAGATGTTGACTATATTGATTTTTATCTGCTTCATGCCGTCAACAAAGACAGTTGGGAACAGAAAGTGCTTGCATTCGGCATTCTTGACAAAATGAAAAAAGCCAAAGCCGAAGGCAAAATCCGCCACATCGGTTTTTCGTTCCATGACGACCTTGCCACGTTCAAAAAAGTGGTGGACGGTTTTGATGCATGGGAGTTCTGCCAGATTCAGTTCAATTATATTGATACCGACTATCAGGCAGGCATTGAAGGTCTGCAGTATGCCGCCGAACGCGATCTCGGCGTTGTCATCATGGAACCGTTACAGGGCGGCAGTCTTGCCAATCCTGCACAACCTGTTCTTGACGTCATCGGCAACAGAAATCCCGTCAAATTCGCACTTGACTACATTTGGAACTTCCCCGAGGTGTCGTTGCTTCTCAGCGGTATGAGTGATGAAAAACAGGTGGAAGACAATCTGCGCTATGCCGCCGAAAGCAAAGAAAACGCTTTGACAGACGAAGAAAAGGCGGTCTATGCGGAAGCAAAAAAGACACATGATGCACTGAAAATGATCCCTTGCCGTGATTGCCGTTACTGTCTTCCCTGCCCGCACGGTGTTGAAATTCCGCGTGTTTTCCAAGCCTACAACGGGGGCATTGCAAAAGCAAACCGCCGTCTGATTTCGGAAATTTATCCCGATATCAAGATAAATGCCGACAAATGCGAAAAATGCGGCGAATGCGAAACCAAATGTCCGCAACACATTGAGATTATTAACAAACTCAAAGCCGTCAGAGGCGCTGTATAAAGTCAGATAATAATGCACAACCCCGTGTCGTCACAGACACGGGGTCATTTTTATGCCATGGTTTTCAACATTTCGGCGGTGACTTCATAGTGCAGATCCTGATTGTTGGTCAATGCAATGCTTTCTTTATACATATAATCTGCCATGCGCCAAACTTCCTGCCCGAGGCTTCCTGCAATGTGCGGGGTCATGAACACATTCGGCAGATACCACAAGGGACTGTAAAATTCAGGCGGTTCGGGGTGTGTGACATCCAGCAAAGCCGTTCGTTGCGGCTCTTGCATGAGTGCAATGCAAAGCCCTTTTTCATCGACCTGCGCACCGCGCCCGGTGTTGATAAAGGTTGCATCGGGTTTCATGGAACACAGCAGTTCTTTGGTGATCATTTTCTGCGTTTGGGGATTGTTGGCAAGGTGATTGGAAATGACATCACACTCTTTGAAGATTTCTGCCAACGAACAAAGGTGAATCCCCTCTTTTTCGGCTTCTTCCGCAGATTTTGTGATGGAAAAGAGATAAATATCACATTCGAGTGTTTTCAGTCTGTCAATTACTTCCGAGCCGATGGCACCGTCACCTAAAATGCCGACCTTGAATTTATAATTGCCCAAGGAAATGTTTACTTTCTCTTTTTTCATCCAACCAAACGGATTTTTGCGCACATATTGAAAGTATTTCTTGTTGGCAAGAATAATCTGTGCAAAGGTGTATTCCGCAACGGGCAGACCGTTTGCTTTCCATGCGCTGAACACACGCACACCGTTTTCAAGAAACGGCTTTGCAAAATACTGTACCGTGCCTGCGGCATAAAAAACCGCTTTGAGGTTTGGCAGATAAGCCTTGATTTCCTCTGCCGACCAGGACGGCATATTCCATGTGGAAAATATATAGTCAATGTCCCTTGCTCTTTCCGTTTTGGTGCTGAGATTTTCTTGCGTCAGAACAAAATCAGGCTCCAATCCGTAAGTTTCGGACAGTTGTTTTCGGATGTAATCAGGGTAAACTTCAAGTAATTTTTCTTTGCTTCCCGCAAAACATGCTTTCATTTTTTAAGCCTCTTTTTCTTTTCATATTCTCTCGGAAAAGAATCATCAAAAAATGCATCTTCAATGATGTTGATATCGTAATCGCGCAAAGTGCGCATATACACTTCGGCAATATCGAAGCGGACAGGTGTCCCGTCCTCAATTTTTGCGGCTTTGCAGTAGGCTCTTGCGGCACTGACAAGGCGTTTTTGTTTTTCGTAATCCACCGCTTCGGACGGGGCAAATCCCGCATCCGGGCTTCTGGTTTTGACTTCCGTAAAACGCAGATATGTACCATCAAAAACAACCAGATCCAACTCGCCCGTTGTGACACGGAAATTGGCCGTGCAGATCACACAGCCTCTTTTTCTGTATTGGGCGGCAACCACCTGTTCACCGCGATATCCTCGTTTTTGTGCTTCTGTCATATTTCAAAAAATCCCCCTGTGAAAGCCACAGGGGGATGCTTTCAGCAATTAGCCGAGTTCTTCAAGACGCTTTTTGAAGTTTTCAACGCGTTCTTCTGCGTTTTCACCTGCATAGTCAAGAATGAAAGGCATTGCAGCATTGACAGAGAAGTTTCTGCCGAGTTCAAGAAGCGGATGATCGAATGCTTCGGGAGCAAGTTCCTTTACAAGTTCGAGGGTCTGGGGATCGTCAAGAAGTTCGCCGATGGTATTTTCAAAGCTCCATTTAGCCATGAGAATATCTCCTTTTCATTTGAATTTTTTATTAAAGAACTGCTTTAGCAGCCTCTAAACCTTTTTCGAGTGCCTTGAGGTTGAGATCAACGATTGCCTGCTTCTTGGAAGCAAACTTACGCTTGATGCTTTCTGCAAGGTCTTCGGGCGTGATGATACCGGTAGCACCTGCAAGTGCGCCAAGCATGATGATGTTGGCAACCTTGGTGTTGCCCAGTTCCACAGCAATGTCATCAACCGCAAGGGAAATAACCTTGACGTCGGTTCTGTCCACCGTGGAAGTGACACGGTTGGAATTGAGAATCAGCAGACCGCCTTCCTTGAGCTGACCGCAGAACTTTTTGTAGGACTGTTCGTTCAGGCAAACAAGGTTATCACACTTTTTGATCAGCGGAGAAATGATTTCTTCATCGTTGATAATGACGGTACATTTTGCACTGCCGCCGCGCTGTTCGGGACCGTATTCGGGCAAGTATGTAACACTCTTACCGACTTCGGAAGCTGCCTGTGCAAGCATGATACCTGCACTCATGATACCCTGTCCGCCGGAACCGGAGAATACTGTTGATTTTTTCATTATACTTCAGCCTCCTTGTCTTTGTAAACACCGGGTTTGAAGTAAGGAATGGTGTTGGATTCCATATAATCGAGAGTCTGCAGCGGTGACATACCCCAGTTGGTCGGGCAGTTGATGAGCAATTCAATAAAGGTGAAACCTTTACCTGCAAGCTGATATTCAAATGCCTTCTTGATGCCCTTGCGAGCTTCGTTGATGTTCTTGGGATTGTTAAGAGCATAACGGGCTACGAATGCGGGGGCATCAAGGGTGGAAATGAGTTCACACATCTTCATGGGGAAACCTGTGGTCTGCGGGTCACGACCCATTTTGCAGGTGGTGGCTTTCTGACCGACAAGGGTGGTGGGAGCCATCTGACCGCCGGTCATGCCGTATGTAGAGTTGTTTGCAAAGATAACGGTGAAGTTTTCGCCTCTGTTGGCAGCAGCGATGATTTCTGCAAGACCGATGGAAGCCAGGTCACCGTCTCCCTGATAAGCAAAAACAAGACGTTCAGGGCAGACACGCTTGAAACCGGTTGCAACAGCAGGTGCTCTGCCGTGTGCGGCACCGAGGTTATCGCCTTTCCAGTACAGCAGGTTCAGTGTGGAACAGCCGACGGGAACGATATGCATTGTGTTGTCAAGCTGACCGAGTTCGTCAACGACTTCGCCGACCAGTTTGATTGCCATAGAGTGCAGACAACCGGGGCAGAAACCGCTGGGAACGGGCAGAAGGGACTGCGGACGGGAATAAACTTTAGCCATTATTGAGCACCTCCCGTGATGATGTTTTTAATTGCTTCGTATGCTTCTTCATCATTGAAGAGCATACCGCCGGAACGGCCGTAATCATAGATGGGCGCACGTTCCATCACTTCAAGAGCAATGTCGTCGTGCATCTGTGCGGGAATTGCAAGTTCGACGTCGATGATGCCCTTGACACGATTGTAATCAAGATTGCGAAGACTCTTTTTGGGGAACGGAAGCAAGGTGATGGGACGGATCATGCCGACCTTGAAGCCTTCTTCACGCAGTTTGAACATTGCTTCCTTTGCAACACGGGCGGAGATACCGTAAGCAACGATGACATATTCTGCATCGTCAAGGAAGAGTTCTTCGACCTGCACATCGTTTTCTTCCCAGGACTTGAGAAGCTGTCCTCTTGCGGTATTTTCTTTTTCAAGAACGAATTCGGGATAAACGGGAGAAAGACCTTTGCCCTTTCTGGGTTCATCAGCGTAGCGGCTCATGTTCCATGCCTTGGTTCTCTTGGTGTCGGGTTCAACCATTTCGGGCAGTTCAACCTGCTCCATGATGGCACCGAGACAACCGTCAAGAAGAACAAGAACAGGATTGCGGTCACGTTCTGCATAATCGAATGAATGATAAACAAGATCCACGGCTTCCTGCAATGTTGCGGGAGCAAAGCACATCAGACGGAAGCCGCCGTGGCCGAGCGCTTTGGTCATCTGATAATAGTCGCTCTGTGCGGGCTGAATGGAACCAAGACCGGGGCCGCCGCGCGACACATTGACAATCAATGCGGGGAGCTTGGTGCTGGAAAGATAAGAAATGCCTTCGCTCTTCAGGCTGATACCGGGGCCGGAAGAACTGGTCATGGAGCGAACACCTGCAGCGGAGGCACCGTAGACCATATTGATGGAAGCGACTTCGCTTTCACCCTGTACGAATACGCCGTCCACTTCGGGCATTCTTGAAGACATATATTCGGGGATTTCATTCTGCGGTGTAATGGGGTAACCTGCGAAGAAACGACAGCCTGCTCTGACAGCAGCTTCTGCTACGGCTTCGCAACCCTTCATAAGCACTTTTGCCATAAGTTTTTCTTCCTTTCTGTCCTTATTCGCCTTTTGTTACTTCGATGGCGGCTTCGGGACACATGGTCGCACAAATACCGCAAGCAATACACTTTTCGGGATCGGTCACAACCGGGTTGAAATGCCCCTTACGGCTGCGGACGGTACCCATTTCGAGAATCTTTTTCGGACAGAATTTTACACAATAAGCGCAACCTTTACAAAACATTGCACTGACTTGTATGCTGTTCAATGATATCATCCTTTCACATTTTTGAGATCATTAACCGATCTTTACGCCATCCTTGATTTTGAAGCCCATGCCGTATTTCGGAATGGAAACGGTGGCATTCATATTTTCACCGGTGAAGGTGCAGGTAACTTCTGCAATGATTTCCTTGCCAGGAATGATGCCGCGGATGGCACCTTTACCTGCCAATGTGTCGTCGCCGACTTCATTGACTTCAAGAACATTGATCTTAACCATAGAAAGTTTGCCGGGAAGTTTGAAATCAAAATCATATGCACCGTTGTTGTCGATAACTGTTACTTCAACGTCACCTTCGAAAAGTCTGGCTTTTACATAGCCTTTCCATTTACCGATACCAATCATTGTATGTACCCTCTTTCAATAAAAATTAAATAATATGATATTTGCCTTCGTAGTTTGCAAGAACATTGGCATCTTTGCTTTCTTCCTGCAGTTTCATGAAGTCAATTTTCATAAGCGGAGTTTCGGGAAGTTCATCCATAACAACAAATTCGCTCGGCATGGAGAACTTCGAGAAGTTTTTGTCGATCAAAGAAATGATTTCTTTCTTATACTGCTGTTCGTCACCTTTTTCACGGAAGGTCAGGAACAGACGGATGATCATTCTGCCATCCTTGAAGCCTTTGACTGCACAGCTGTCCTTGATATAAGGAAGATCTTCAAGCGTCTTTTCAATATCGCTGGGATATACGTTGTAGCCGGAGATGATGATAACTCTCTTTTTACGGCCGGAGAAGAAGTAGTAACCGTCGTCATCACGATAACCGAGGTCGCCGCTGCAGACCCATTTTACACCATCGGGATCGGTATAAAGACCGGCATCTTCGGGACCGTCTTCGGTAAGATAGCCCTGCATGATGGTGGGACCGGAAATGCAGATTTCACCGATTTCGCCGTTGGGAAGCAGATTGTGATCGTCGTCCATAATCGCGATGTTAATACCGTCAAGTGCTCTGCCGATAGAGCCTTTGCGGTAGTCGGTATTGGTGTTGGTGCAGCAGACGGAGCCGATTTCGGTCAGACCGTAGCCCTGACGAAGACGAGCTGTCGAACCCCATTTTTCAAAGTAAGAGTTGAATTCTTCAAGGAAAGCTTCGGAAGCATCGTCGCCGCCGCAGAACATAAGGCGGATATCCTTGATCCATTCGCCGTCGAAGTCCTTATGTGCCATCAGCTTCTTGAACATAACGGGGATACCGCCGAAGCCGACAATGTTGTATTTACGGCAGAGTTTGAGGAACAAACCTGCATCAAACTGCATCATCGGGATAATGCGTGCCGCATTGCACATTGCCATGTGCATAGCAATAACAAGACCGAAGCAATGGAAAATGGGAAGAACAACAACTTCGCATTCTTCACCGGGAACATGGATTTCATCGATCTTGGAAACACGGCAGGTCAGTTCGTTGATAGCACGGTTGGTGAGCTTGATAGTCTTACTCTTGCCTGTTGTGCCGCCGCCGTTGAGGTAAACCGCGATATCATCAGCGTTGTTTACAATACCTTCCTTGACGGGATACTTATGAATGATGTCTCTCCAATAAACTGCGTTATTGAGTTTCAGTTTCAGGCCTCTGAGGGCTGCTTCCGCAATACGCAAGCCCTTGGTCTTCAGCGGTGCGGCATAAGAAGACTTGCTGCAGACAAGCACGGGCAGACCGAGGTCGTTGATGGTATCAACAAGGCCATCGCCGATCGCAGTGAGAAGGTCAAGCACCATAAGACCCTTGGAGCCGACTTCATTGACCGTTGCACGAAGCACTTCTGCAGGCTGCAACGGATGAATGAAGTTAGCGATAACACCGATCTTATTCATTGCATAGAAAGCGGCAAATGCTTCGGGGGTGTTGGGCATGAATACGGAATAAACATCCCCTTTTTTGAGACCGAGTTCTTCGGTGAAATAAGCGGCAAGGCCGTCGATTTCACGCAGATACTCACTTCTTTTAAGTACCTTATCCATGTGTTGCATCATGTTGAAGTCACCGTAGATTTCGGTGTTGATCTTCAGATACTCGTAGCAGTTGTAGTTTTGAACATCCTTTAACATTTCATTTCCTCCAAGACAATTTATATTTTTTATTTTAATTTTTCATTAATATTGAATTGTCCATGTTTCATCGAGATAGCCTTCGAGTGTTGCCTGTGCAGACAAGAATCCAAGCTTGCCGCCGCCGACACCGCTGAGTGGCATCTTCTCGTGATACTTTACAACTCTTCCCTGCGCATCGATTGTAATATCGATTGTTGCGCCCGAATAATTGAAACTGGCTTCGGTAATTTCAATCGGAATATCAAGCGTGGTCAGGTCAAAACAGTCCATGGTTGCACCGTGATACTGCGGGATGGCATTGTCGACCGTTGTGGATTCGGGCTTGAGAACAATTGTATAGGTGGTGTTCACACCGTCAGATGTGCTTGTGAGCGAAGCAATGCCGTCTGCCATAAGATTAAAATCAATATCCGTAGGCGGAATAGCGGTCATAGCCGTCACCTGTGTTCTTTCTTCGGGATCGGTTGCATACCCGTTCACAAATGTATAGGTATAGGTTTCGACACCCGCCATGCCTTCCACAACACCGTTGATGATGGACAAAAATGCAGGCATGGAACAATCGGTTACGGAAATATTGATATCCTGATCTTTTGTTGCGGTAAAGTTCTGCAGTTTGCGCATGGTATTGACCGCATTATTAAGGTAAGCCAATGTTTCGGGGTTGTTACCGACCGTTGCAGGTGCGCCGCCTGTCGGCTGTTGAACAACAGGAGTGGTATCCGGGGTTTCAGTTACGGGAGCCGATGTGGGATCAGACACAGGCGGAGCAGGGATGTTGGCGGAAGGCTCGGTCTGTGCGGGCTGTGTATTTACAACAACATCGGAGCCGACCTGCACATTCACAACATTATTGTTCTGCTGTGAATTCGGTTGAATAGCATTCTGATCGCCCTGTGTTGTGAGTGTGTCATTCAGATTTTCAAGGGTCTGCGAAAAACGGTCATTACCGCTTTTCACAACAAGCGAAAGCGCAACAATGACAACAATGGCCACTACGGCAGTGATAGCATACTTGACTGATTCTTTCAAAGCAAAATCATCCTTATTTAAATTATTTCAATTTATAATTATAACACATTCTTTGCAAAATGCAAGGGTCAATTTGTAAAGAATTATATTTTTTTATTTTCAGAAACGATAAATTTTAGTTGACAATGACAAATCATTTTTCTATAATGAAAATCAGGAACATGAAAGGAGTGTTTTCCATGAAAAAGTTTACAAAAAAATGTATCGCACTGATTCTTTGCATGCTGATGCTGTTTCCCGTTACAAGTGCTGTGACCTATGCGGCAGACGGAACGGTAACAGCAGCGACTCCCCAGATGAAAATTGTTGAAAAAACAGTCGGCGGCATTATCAATGCAGTGATCGGCGCACTCGGCACTTTCTTTACTTACATCGGCCTTGACAGTTATGATGATTTTATGGAAGCCGACCATCCTTACTTCTATGAAGGCACCGACGGCAAAGTCAGCGGTGACGGCTGGAAACTCGGTTATGCATCCACAAGTTACATCCCCGTGCAGTGGCGTGAAAATGCCGAAGGTGAAAAGGATCCCGACGGTTATTGCCTGAACAAAAACTATTATTTCGGCGGTTATTTCACCGCAAAAGTTAACAAGATTTATGATGACCAAACCGTGAATCTTGTTGTTATGTCCTGCGGCACCGACAATAACAGAAACGGTGTGGAAGACATTCTGATCATGGCATCCATCGACGGCATCGGCTTCAGTAATCAGGACGTTCTTGCCGTTCGTGAAGCAACAATTACAAAACTTGCCAGACTCGGCGTTAAAAACAGCGACATTCTCGGCTTCAACATGACCGCAACACATGCACACTCTGTTGTGGACCCGCAGGGCATGGGACTTGACATCATCGGTCATCTCTTCCTTTCCCGCATCACCATCGGCAGAGACCGTTCCATTGAACCCGAACTTCTTGAAGCAATTGTGAATAATGCTTCTGATGCTGCTGTGGAAGCTTACACCGCAATGGAAGAAGGCAACCTTTATTTCTATGAAACCGCTGACCTGCTTGTTGACGGCGAAGGCTTTGAGTTTGTCAAAGACAAGCGCAACTTCGGTCAGGACGTACAGAACAAGGCAGGTTGCTTCCTGTTTGAATCTGTCAGCGGCGAAAAGACCATCATGGCAAACCTTGCAACCCATCCCACCAAGGCTGACAGAGGCAGTGAACGTGTCTGCGCTGACTTCCCCTACTATGTAGCACAGGCTCTCATGGAAATGGGTTACAACTTCCTGTACTTCCAGGGTGCACAGGGCTCCGTTGCTCTTGACCTTTACAGAACCGAAGAAGGTGAAGCATGGGCAACCGCAAATGCTCTTTCTTATGAAGATTGGGTCGCCCGTTACGGCACGAAATATGCCGATGAGCACTACACCAATGAATCTGAAAACTATTACGACCTGCGTGCAGGCGGTTACACCTTTGCAAAGCTGCTTGTTGATTCTTCCGTCAACAAGGTGGAAGTTGCTCCCAGCCTCGACATCAAGATGTCCTACATGGCAATGCCGCTTGATTACGGTCTGTTGTATGCCGCCGGCGTATCGCAGCTTCTCGGCTTCAACTGTGTCAAATACAAAGGTACGCAGACCGGTTATGCCATCATGACCGAAGTCGGTTACATTTCCATCGGCGATGATGTTACCCTGATCACCACCCCCGGCGAAACTTTCCCCGCCATTCCTTACGGCATTGAAGAAGGTTACACAGACGAAAAACTCTGGACCGGTCCTACCTCCTGGAGCGGTGAAGACTGGCAATACAAAGCATTGGACGAATACGTACGCATTGCCAAAGGCGATGATAATCATGTCGTTCTTGCACTCGGTCTTACCAACGATGCGCTCGGTTATATCATTCCCGACACCGATTGCAGTCACATGTGCGTTGACTGGTTCTATGGCGGTCACTATGAAGAACTGCTCACCTGTTCCAAGAACGGCGGTTCTGCTCTTGCACAGGCCTTTGTGGATCTGCTTGGTGTAGAAAAATAATCCGCAGAAGAATCTGAGTTTCGGCTTCCGTTGAAAAGCGGAAGTCGTTTTTTTGAGAAATGGGTATTTTCAACATATAGAAGATGTAGTTTTTGTGAACAATCTAAAAATTTTACATATTCTTTTAGCATTTTTAATAATTTGTTAAAGAAAGTATTGTACAAAATGATAGTATACTATTTGTAAATATTACCCATTGAAACGGAAGGATACCATGAAACAGTATTTGAGAAAAGGATTCAGCATTTTTGTTGCACTCATCTTGCTTGCCGCTTCTTTTTTATCTCCCATGCAAGCCTTTGCGGCAAGTGAATTCAGTTACCCCAATGGTGTGAGTGCCGGAAAAGCAGACGAAATCGTATCTTCAACCGACACCTTGCTGCTGAAAGCCATACAGACGGCAAGCGGAAAAACACTCGCGCAGCAGATTATGCCCGCTTTATATGAAAGCAATATTCTCGGCACACTGACGGTCGGGATTTATTCCGCGTTGGCCGATGAACAGATGGCTGAAATGCTTTCGGCCCTGTCTGTGAGTGTTTCCACTTCCGATCTGTCGGCAGTTTTATATGCCTATCCGGAAGTTTCTGCCGCACTTGCAAATGCAACTTCATGGAGCAGTGCGGATCTGAGCACCGCTTCATGGAATATTAAAAACAAAAATGAGTTTGCAACCGCTTTCGGTACTGTATTGTCGCCGCTTTATCCGCTGTTGCGTTTTTTGCTCTGCGAAGGCAGTTTTGATATTGTCGGCAAACTCATCAAAGCAGACGGCGGCAACGGCTACGAAACCGCCGTGATTCCGCTTTATGATGCTTTTGGTTGCAAAGAATATCTTTCCTATTCCGATTATAAAAAACAGGCGGATGCAAACGCACAGGCGGCAGGCGCAAATCTGATCCTGCCTTTGTTGACTTATATTGAAAATTTGCTTTCCTCTCCTCTTTCCAATCTCTGCGGCATTCTTCCCAATCTTGCACACTTTATTATCAATGACGGATTTGAAAACACCATCAACGCGTTGCTTGCTCCAATTACGGAACTGGCATCAAAAATAGAAAAAATTCCTTTGTTGAATTCCATACTTGCAGGCAGTTCGCTGGATAGTCTGGGTTCCGACTTTGCGGGTAATCTTATCCCTGACATGAACACCATGCTTGCGGAATCAGAAATGCAGATCACATTGCCCGCTATCGACTGGGAACTCCTTGCGTCCTGCGGCACGGAAAAAGGCAAAACTTTCGTAGTTGTTTTCCGTTGGCTGTGGGAAGTTCTGCAAAACAATGCCGACAGTCTTGCATCCATGCTCAATGAAGGGCTTGCACAAACGGATGGCGCATCCGCATTTGATCTTTCCGGCATTTTTGATGAATTGCTGAAAGATGATGCCGATAAAGTCATCAAGGCACTGGCTTTCATGCTCAGTCCCGACCTGCAGCCTGCAGATTCTTATTGGTCATTCGGCACAATCACGACAACTTCTTTTTCCTTCAACGAAGCAATGCCTCGTGAAAACTATGCAAAAATGATCGACGGCTTTGACAACCTGCTCGCATCCCTGATCGCTGAAATGCTGGGCTCCGCTTCGCTTGAAAATGCAGTCAAAGACGGGCTTTACAAAAATGACAACATCACTGCAATACTGAAAATGATCTATACAACGCTCGGTAATGAAGAAATGGCAGGCATTGCAGCCATTCTGGGTGTTGACACTTCCGTTTCAGCAGTTCTGAACAAACTGTCGGACGAAAAATACAAAGACACGGTTTCATTCCTGAAGCGATTCAAAAATTGGGATGAAATTCCCGAAAACGGTCTTTCGTGGGGTTTTGCAGACGGCGACCGTGACGGTTTTGTGTCTGCTTGCGCCGCCGTTCTTCGTCCGTTTACCGATCTGTTTGCCTGTTTGTTGGCAGGGCAGAATTATGTTCTGCTTGACAGTGTCACCATTTGCGGCGGCAACGGATACAACAGCGCGGTCATTCCGCTGTTTGAAGCACTCGGAGCGGATCCTGCAACTTATGTTGCATTCTCCGAATACAAAAACGGTATCGGCACGGATAAACTGCTGTCCGACATTCTGACACCCTTGTTTGTGCAGATTGAAAAGATCTGCAAGGAACCCGTCACCTATCTTACCGAACAACTGCCGACGATCTGCTTCTTCATCTCTGACGGCGGATTGCAGAAAATGCTGTATGCGATTGCCATTCCCCTGCTGACTTTCATTGAAGGATCCGGATTGTCGATTGATGTCATGTCACTCATGGAACAGATCACGCAGTTTGACCTGACATTTGGTGAAGAGCAGGTCAATAAACTCATTACGCAACTGCAAAGCGGCGAAAACGGGCAGGGCATGGCACTTCCTCCTGTTCCGGCACTGACACAGTTGGCTTCGTTGGGTACGCTGAAAGAAATTGACAGCAAACGCACATTCAACGGAAAAGCCACCACATTCATGGTTGTTGAATCCGACAAAGAAAGTGTACTTGCTTACATTGTCGATTTCATGGTCAACCTGATGCAGATGCCCGAAAACGGCAATCTGTTGATGGGCTCCTTTGCCGGAAGTGCAGATGAAGGTGCGGACAATCCGTTCGCGGCTTACACCGACTCTTTTGCCTCGGAAATGGAAGGTATGAACCACGATGAAATGATTAAATGGTTCTACGATATGCTCGTTTTTGAATCCGACAGCACAGATGCGGATGCCAATGTGCAGACTGAAGTGCCGCACATCATTTATGCACCCGAAAGTGAAAAATCAAACGCAGGCACAGCCACCACTGTCATTGTTGCCGTTGCAGCAATCGGCATTGCAGTTGCAACGGTACTTCTTGTCCGCAAAAAGAAAAGTGCAAAACCGAAAACCAAAAAGGAAGAAACGGAGGAATAAGATATGCTTGTATTAAAAAACATTACAAAAGAATATGCCTCCGGTGAAGAAAAACTGATGGCACTCAAAGGCATCAGTTTCTGTTTCCGCAAAAGTGAATTTGTTTCCATTCTCGGCCCTTCGGGTTGCGGCAAAACCACAACACTGAACATCATCGGCGGTCTGGACCGCTACACAGACGGCGACCTTGTCATCAACGGCAAATCCACCAAGGATTTCACGGACAGCGATTGGGACACCTACCGCAATCATTCCGTCGGCTTCGTATTTCAGAGTTACAATCTGATTCCGCATCAGACCATTCTTGCAAACGTTGAACTTGCCCTCACATTGTCGGGTGTTGGCCCGAAAGAAAGAAAAGAGCGTGCAGTCAAAGCGCTGGAACAGGTCGGCCTTGGCGCACATGTCAACAAAAGACCAAGCCAGCTTTCGGGTGGTCAGATGCAACGTGTTGCCATTGCACGTGCACTCATCAACGATCCCGAAATTCTGCTTGCAGATGAACCGACGGGTGCACTCGACAGCGAAACCAGTGTGCAGATCATGAATATCCTCAAAGAGATCTCCAAAGACCGCCTGATCATCATGGTCACCCATAACCCCGAACTTGCCGAAGAATATTCCAACCGCATCATCCGCTTTGCAGACGGTGTTGTTGTGGATGACACAAATCCGTTTTCGGAAGACGCGGAAGCCAAGGAAATTGAAGCACTTGCCTCCGAAAAACAACAGCAGAATAAAGGCAAAAGCGGCATGTCTTTCAAGACAGCACTTTCTTTAAGTTTGCAGAACCTGATGACAAAACGCGCCCGTACCATCCTGACGGCATTTGCAGGCAGTATCGGTATTATCGGCATTGCGCTGATTCTTGCACTTTCAACAGGTATTCAGAATTATATTGACCGCATTCAGGAAGAAACCATGCTGTCGATCCCCATTACCGTTGAGCAACAAGCACTTGACACGGATGCACTGATGTCATCCATGACGGGAATCGGCCAAGAGATGATGAACACGGAACGTGAGAAAGACGGTATTTATGTCAACACTGCCATGAAAGAAATGATCAAGGCATTTCTCGCGGAAGCATCCGTCAACAATCTGACAAGTTTCCGTCAATATATTGAAGATAACCGTGAAGTATTTGACGAGTTGTGTAATGAAATCACCTACAATTACGGCACCGTGCTGAATATTTATAAGGCTGACACAAGCAACGGCATCGTCAAAGTCAACCCCACCACATTCATGGATAGCGCCTCCGCTATGGCGGGCGGAATGCCCTCCGGCATGTCGGGCAGTTCCATGATGTCCATGAACATGTGGACGCAGTTGATCGGTGATGAAGAACTGATGGATATGCAGTATGACCTTGTTGCAGGTAAATTCCCGACCGACAAAACGGAAGTGGTACTGATTGTCGACCCGACCTATTCAATAAATGAATTTGTGCAATATGCCCTCGGCCTTAAAGATATGGCAAACTTCTCAAAAGAACTCATGAAAGTGTTCTCGGAAGCAGAAACAGACACACCTGTCGAACAGATCAAATATTCATTTGACGAAATTCTTGATATGCGCTTCAGACTTGTGCTCAATTCCGATTGTTTTGTTTACAATGAACAAACAGGATATTGGGATGATTTCAGAGAAAACAACCTGTTTCTGCGGGATGAAATCAACAACGGACTTGAACTGAAAATCGTCGGCATCCTATGCCCCGATGAAGACCTTACTCTTGCAGGCAGTCCCGGAGGAATCGGATTCACATCCGATCTGATGGACTGGGCCATCAACGAAACGGCAAACAGCGAAGTAGTAAAACAGCAACTCGCACAGCCGGATATCAACATTCTGACGGGAACGGAATTTGCAAACACAAACCTTTCGGATCTCCGCCTTGCCGATATTGATTTTTCCAAAATCGACATGAACAAACTCGACATCACACCGTTCATGAGCATGATGGCAGACATGGATATGGAGTCGATGGACATGACGGATATGACAGATATGTCCTCTGTGATGGACTTTTCGACCATAACGCCCCTGATGCAGACCATGATGGAAAAATTCCTGACAGAAGAGCAGGCAAACGCCATTAAAAAGGCCTATCTTGAAAGCGTTGCATCGGATGACACATACAGCAGTAATCTCGCAAAAATGGGTTATGCAAATGTGCTGACGCCGACATCCGTTTATCTGTATCCCAAGGATTTTGCCACCAAAGCAAAACTTGAAGAAGTGATTGATTATTACAACGAACAGGTGGAAGCACTCGGATTTGATTCTTATACCATTCAGGTGACCGACTTTATCGGCATTCTGCTGGACAGCGTCACAACGATTCTCAACATTGTTACCTATGTTCTCGTTGCATTCGTTGCCATTTCACTCGTTGTTTCGTCCATTATGATCGGCATCATCACTTATATTTCCGTGCTTGAACGCACAAAGGAAATCGGTATTCTGCGCAGTATCGGTGCATCCAAAAAGGATGTTTCGCGCGTATTCAATGCGGAAACAATTATTGTAGGCCTTGCATCAGGCTGTTTAGGCATCGGCGTAACATTGCTTCTGGAAATCCCCATAAACCTTGTGCTGAAATATCTCACCACCGTCAAAGCCGCCGCTTCCCTTTCCCCTGTTGCCGCGATTGTTCTGATCGGCATCAGCGTACTTCTTTCCTTTATTGCAGGCCTGATTCCGTCCGGTCTTGCCGCAAAGAAAGACCCCGTGGAAGCACTTCGTACAGATTAAAAGCATATCCCCCGAACACAAGTTCGGGGGATATTTTATGTATTCAGATTTCGTAGCCGCATTCCTTGAGGTCTTCAAGGAAGAAATCATACATGACTTTACCTTCGGCGGTTTTATAGCGACCTACGGAATCGGGGCGCATGGGGATCTTTGCCATTTTTCTGCCGAGGAAAGCTCCTAATTTTTCAAGTGTTTCGTCCTGATTGAAAACCATATCTTCAAAGCGAAGACGGATAATGTGTTTCGGGTCAGGTGTGGCATTCATCAGTTCGCGCTGATATTTCCACGAGATCGCGCGCACTTCACGTACATCGTCCGTTTGCGGTGTTTCAATGTGAAACTGTGCCATATCGTCTGTTACATGGCCGCCGAGAATGCAGTCACGGGGGTCGCGCACCCAATGAATATAGTGCATATCCGGGAACATTTTGATGATCCACGGATAGCAAAGTGTGGTTTCGGGAATTTTCCAGCCCTTGTCGGGTGCATCGCTGCTCAGCACGGAATGCAGATATTCTTCAATCAGCGTTTTGAATTCGGCGGTGGGTTCCATGTTGAGCACTTTTGAAAAATCCCATTTGAGATCGCCTTCGTATTTCACATAATCACCGAATACGGCACAGGCTTTGTACATTTTTTCGGGGGGAATGAGATCCCACGAACCGTTTAAAGGTTCTCCCATGAAAAATCCGCTTTCTGCGAGTGTATTGGAAACGGCACGGGTGCCCGAATGGCCTCTGCCGATGACTGTTACCATCATACTGTCCACATCCTTTCGCAAGAATTATATCATCTGCGCAACAATTATGCAACACCAAAGTAAAGTTTTTTGTTTTGTTATTGACTTAAAGTTTGCTTTATTATATAGTTAAATAAACATGCAATTAAAAGAAGGTGCAATATGAACAACATCTTCCGTCAGAATAATTTGGTTACAAAACAAGACCGCGAACGGCAGTTCGGCACCAAGGGGGCTGTCGTGTGGCTGACAGGGCTTTCGGGCTCGGGCAAGTCCACCATTGCGGTACTTGCGGAAAAGATGCTGACCGACAAAGGATATCGTTGTTATTTGCTGGACGGCGACAATATCCGTTTAGGCCTGAATTCCGATCTCGGTTTTTCGGATGCCGATCGTACGGAAAATATCCGTCGTATTTCGCATATGGCGGCACTATTTGCACACAGCGGCTGCATTTGCTTTGTGAGTGCAATTTCTCCCTTTGCAAAAGACCGTGAAACCGCAAAAAAAGCGGCAAAGACGATGGATGTGTCGTTCTTTGAAATATTTGTTGACACTTGTGTTGAAGAATGCATCAAGCGTGACACAAAAGGGCTTTACAAAAAGGCAATCGCAGGGGAAATTAAAGACTTTACGGGCATTTCTTCGCCCTATGAAGCACCGACTGAACCGTTTCTGCGTATTGATACATGTTCCTGCACACCCGAAGAAGCCGCACGGCAGATTTGCAATCTGCTTTCCTTTGTGCAGAATCTTGAAACCATGTGCACACAGATTTGCGATGTGAGCATAAAAGCAGGCGAAGAAATACTTGCTGTCTACAACTCTGACTTTGCCGTGCAGACAAAGGATGACAAATCTCCTTTGACACAAGCGGATTTACGCTCGAATAAGGTCATTGTGGACTTGCTGACAAGTCAATATCCGGACATTGCCGTTTTGTCCGAAGAAACAAAAGACACGGGCGAGCGCAGACAAAATCCGTTCTGCTTTGTGGTAGATCCTTTGGACGGCACGAAGGAATTTGTGAAACGCAACGGCGAATTTACCGTCAACATCGGGCTTTGTGCTTACGGCAAACCGATTTTGGGTGTGGTATATGCGCCTGTTACGAATACACTGTGGTACGCGGCGGTCGGTTGCGGTGCGTTTTCACAGACATCTGACAACGACACATATTTTGACGAAATCAACCGCATTTTTGTTTCCGATAAAACAAATGACTTTACCGTTATGGCAAGCCGTTCCCATGCGGATGAAAGACTTGCAAAAATTCTTGACAGCAACAAACACCGCATCAAAGAAACCGTCAGTGCAGGCTCATCCTTAAAGGGATGCCTGATTGCCCAAGGTAAAGCGGATATTTATTACCGCACGGGACTGACCTGCGAGTGGGACACCTGTGCGATGCACTGCGTGGTCGAACAAGCCGGCGGTGTTTTGCGGCAGCTTGATCACACACCGCTTGTTTACAACAGAGAAAACACTCTCAACGACAAAGGTTTTTACATTTTAAACCGCCCTGAAAATACATTGGAATGAGGGAAAAATCATGATGACACATCTTGACAATCTCGAAAGCAAAAGCATTCACATTCTGCGTGAAGCCTATAACCGCTTCGGCAATCTTTGCATGCTGTGGTCCATCGGCAAGGACTCCACGGTTCTGCTTGCCCTTGCAAGAAAAGCCTTTTTCGGTCATGTGCCGTTTCCGCTTGTACATATTGACACACACTACAAAATCCCGGAAATGATCGAATACCGTGACCGTCTTGCCCGTGAGTGGAAACTGGACATGGTCTACGGCGAAAATGCCGATGCGCTCGAGCAAAAAAAGACCTTTCCCGACGGCAACTGCACAAGAATTGAATGTTGCAAGAATTTAAAGACAGAAGCCTTACGTTGCACCCTTTCCGGTGAGTGGCCGCGTTACAGAATGAACCATGACACGGGATTATATGAACGTGATGAAAATATTGAACCCTACACGGGTGTTATTCTCGGCATCCGTGCAGACGAAGAAGGAAGCCGTTCCAAAGAACGCTATTTTTCTCCCCGCGACAAAAACAACGACTGGGATATCGGCGATCAACCGCCCGAATTCTGGGGACAGTACAAAACCGATTTCAAGCCCGGCACGCACATCCGCATCCATCCCCTGTTGGATTGGACGGAATTGGATGTCTGGGAATATATCCGACGTGAAAATGTTCCCGTTGTGCCGCTGTATTTCAATCAGGGGGACGGTAAACGTTACCGCTCCTTGGGTTGCTGGCCGTGCACAAGCCCCGTGGAATCGGAGGCCGGAAACATTGACGAAATTATTGAAGAACTCAAAACAGGCAAATTTGCGAATATAGCCGAACGTTCGGGCAGAGAACAGGACAAGGAAGACGGCGGCGGATTGGAGGAACTGCGTAAAGATGGATACATGTAATGTTTTTGACAACAAGGAAATGAACATTGTCATTGTGGGCCATGTTGACCACGGCAAAAGCACCGTCATCGGCAGACTGCTTGCAGACACCAATTCCCTGCCGCAGGGTAAACTTGAGCAAATCAAAGCCCTTTGCAGAAGAACGGACAAGCCGTTTGAATATGCGTTTCTGCTTGATGCACTCAAGGATGAACGTGCACAAGGCATTACCATTGACACAGCACGCTGTTTTTTCAAAACAGAAAAAAGGAAATACATCATCATTGATGCCCCGGGACACATTGAATTTTTAAAGAACATGATCACGGGTGCCTCCCGTGCAGAAGCTGCCTTGCTTGTGATTGATGCACACGAAGGCATCATGGAAAATTCCCGCAGGCACGGTTATATGCTGTCGATGCTCGGCATTCGTCAGGTTGTTGTGCTTGTCAACAAGCTTGATCTGATTCCCGAAGAAGACCGTCAGTGTGTGTATGAAAATATTGTTACCGAATACAGTGCATTTTTAAGCAATGTGGAAATCGTTCCGCAGCACTTTATTCCGATTTCGGCTGTGGAAGGCTACAACATTGCTTCCAAAGCCGCAGAACTGCCGTGGTATGACGGCATTACCGTCCTGGAAGCACTTGATGCATTCAAGGAGATTGCAGACGGCGACGACCATGCATTCCGTATGTGGGTGCAGGATGTTTACAAGTTCACAAACAGCCGCGATGAACGCCGCATCATCGCAGGTACGGTGAGTGCGGGCAAACTGTCAATCGGCGACGAAGTGATGTTTCTGCCCTCGGGCAAAAAAACAAAGGTACATTCCATTGAGGGCTTCAACGAACCCGAACAGACAAGTGTTTCCACGGGCAAGGCAACAGGCTTCTGCATGACGGAACAGATTTATGCCAAGCGCGGTGAACTGTGTTGCAAGATCGGAGAACAGCCCCCGCGAACGGGCAGTCTTGTAAAAACAAGTATTTTCTGGCTCGGCAAAGAACCGCTTGACACACAAAAAGTGTACAAAGTAAAAATCGGTTCTGCCGCTGTCGGGATGCGTGTTGAAAAGATTCTGGGTGTTCTCAATGCCTCCACACTTGAAAACAGCGAAAAACAGACCGTGGATCGCCACGAAGTAGCACAGTGCCTTCTTCATTTTGAAAGACCGCTTGCGTTTGACCTTTCGGGGCAGTGTGCAGACACTTCCCGTTTTGTCATTGTGGACGATTACGAAATTGCAGGCGGCGGCATTATTACGGATGTAGAAGAAGACGAAGAACTCGAAAAGAAACTCATCCGCCGCAATGTAAAGTGGATTCAAAGCAGCATGACCCCGCATGAGCGCGAAAGTTATTACAGACAACAGGCTCAGTTGATTATTCTTACGGGTAAAATTCAGATTGACAAAAAAGAAATTGCCCGCAAGCTCGAAAAGAAGCTGCTTGAAAACGGCAAAATTGCCTATTATCTCGGTATCGGCAATGTGTTGTACGGTGTCAATTCCGACATCAAATCCGATGACTCCATGAACAGCCCCGAAGAACGCAATGAACACATCCGCAGACTCGGCGAGGTTTCCAATATTCTGCTGGATGCGGGTCATATTCTCATCATCACCGCAAATGAACTGATTCCCGACGAACTCGACACCTTGCGCCAGATTATCAGAACCGACAACATCAAAACCGTATGGGTCGGTGTGGACAATCGCCGTGCGGCTGATTTTGATTTTTACTATCCAACTCCCGTCAAATCCATTGCAGACGAACTGGCACAAAAACTGTTCTGTATTTAATCAGGAGGAATTCGAATGAAAAAGTTTTTGGCAGGCGCCGCCATCGGTGCAGGACTTCTGGCATTTACTTATTGTGAATTATCGCATTTTATGCTGCTTTCGGATTTCAGAGGAAAATATGAATTGCCGAAAAACGATCCCGACCCGAAACGATTGAAGGAAATCCGCAGCAACGAGCTTGATACCTGCGGTGACGGTGAATGGTTTGAAGCGATGGCTGAAAAATGCGAGAGCATCATGAACCGTGACGGCAAGGCGATTTATGCCTATGTCATCCGTCAGGAAAAACCGAGCAACAAATGGGCAATCGTTTGCCACGGCTACACATCCCGTCCGCATCAGATGTCTTCCATGGCAAGGCGATATTACAATTACGGATTCAATATCATTGCCCCTTGCGCAAGAGCACATGACAAGAGCGAACACAAGGCCTGCACAATGGGTTGGTTTGAAAGACTCGATATTCTGGACTGGATCCATCATGTGGTCAAAAACGATCCCACTGCGCAGATCATCATGCACGGCATCTCCATGGGTGCGGCAACGGTGATGAATGCATCGGGTGAGGCAGAATGCCCCGACAATGTGAAATGTATGATTGAAGACTGCGGTTTTTCCACTTGTTGGGAACAGTTCAACAATGTCATTGAACAGACCGTTCATTTCCCTGCTCCATGGGCACTCGCAGCACCGGCAATCTGGTATAAACTGCGCGCAGGCTGGAGAATTAAAGAAAACAACCCTATCAATCAAGTGGCAAAATCCAAAGTCCCCACCCTGTTTTTGCACGGGTCGGCTGACACCTTTGTTCCGTTCAGAATGCGCGATGAATTGTATGAAGCCGCATCCTGTGAAAAGGAGAAATGCACAATTGACGGTGCGGAACACGCAAATTCAGTGGACATCGACCCCGAAAAATACCATGCCGCATGCAAAGCATTCATAAAAAAATATGTTCCTCTTGATGAGTGAAAAAGATAAAACCCTGCATCACACGATGCAGGGCCTTTTGTTTTATTCGGTTGTTATTTCTTCATCGCTGAGAATAATCTGCGATGCAATGGATGCATACAGTTTTTCACCGATGCCGCTGACTTTCATCAGTTCCTCTTTGTAAGTAAACGAACCGTTGTTGATTCGATAATCGATAATTGCCTGTGCTTTGGCTTCGCCGATGCCTTTAATGCGGCAAAGTTCCTGCACATCGGCTGTGTTTATATTTACAGGTGCATTTGAAATTTCTTCTTCGGCAATGCTCACCGAAACAGAATTTCCAACAGAAAACTGCACAGCGGAAACCGCAGTTTCATACCGCCCGGCAGCGTTGCGATAGATCGCTTGCTGCACAAACAATGCACAAACGGAAATGCACAAAAATACAAGCAGAATCCGAAAAACCTGTGATTCTTGCAATCGGCTTTTGCGACAAGGGTTTTCAATGTTCAATCCGTAATCCGCATCTGATTCTCGTTCCCGCTCCAATACAAATACCTCGTTGCATCAATACAACTGATTAAAGTTGCGGTTGCCGTTCTTGCTGTAATACATATGCTGACCGTCACCCGTGGTGTAATAAGCACAACCATCGGAAATCTGGAAATTCAGCACGCTGTCAGCAACCGTTTTTCCGCTCTTGGCATTGGAACAGAAATTAAGTGCATACGGATTGCCCTCGGCTACGATATTTTTGTAGTAAACACCTTCTTCGGTACACATGATGCCGTCTACATCCTGTGCAATCAACACGCTTTCATTCTTATCATTTACACTGCACATAGCATGAACACTGTTCAGATAATAAACATCTTTACCGTTGCCCGTAACTGCGACAGCCGTTACATTTTCTGCAATCGGTTCTTTGGTGCTTGCCGCATTCTTGCGGTCTGCAATGAACAGCCGTCCCTGGGCATCTGCGTAAACAAGACGTTCACCGTCATAACTCAGATCATAATCGAGCACGCCTGCAACAAGCATGAGCGCTTCTTCCCCTGCTTCGACATAATACAGACCGTTTTCGCCGATCCAGAAATTGTCAAAGAATTCCGACACCCCGTAAATGGTGGCAAGCCCCGAACAACTCTTGTAGTTGACGGAATTGCAGATGATGGGATACATAGACGTGGAAGCAACGCGCTGTGCCTGCTTACCTTCTTTTGAATAGTACGTGCCACCGTCAAGCAAGGTGAACAGCACTTCGGAAAGATCGGAATTGAATTTGAGCGCATTGGCATAAATTCCCGATGCAATTTTTGTAAATTTAGCGGGGCGGCGGTAGGATGTCACATAAAAATCGTAGGTATTATTCAATACGGTCAGATAGTAAACTTTTTTACCACCCTCGGAAACTGCAATCGGCACACCGCTTGAACAGATTTCTTTCATCTCTCCGTCATGATAAATACAGACCGAGTTGGTTCCCGATTGATTGCGATACCCGTACATAACATAATCACCATCGGGAGAAATTGCAAATGCACCGCTGATATAACCGCCGTTTTCGGCAATCGTAACAGACTCACCTGTTTTCACATCATACAGTGCGAGTGCTGCGGCGGCATCGATATAAAGCAATGCCGAACCGTCAGCAGACAGATAAATGCAACTGTTAACGGAATTCAAAATCCGTGTTGCACCTTTGCTGTTGAAGTAATAAACAGCGGTCGTAACAACTCCGCCTTCCTGAACGGGCGTTGTATAAATACCGCAAGTGCCGTACATATCATAAAAAACGGTCTTGGGTTCTTCCGATGCAGTTTCGGCGGAAATATTCTTGCCGTCTGCATACAAAAGTGCCTGCCCCGAACCTACGGAGTAAAACAGTTTATAATCTGTTTTGTCATAAATAAAGATATTCTCCGAACTGCCGGAAGCACCGATACCGATGATAAGTACAATCGCAATAAAAACTGAAACAAGGCCGATCAGAATTTTCTTATCAGGCAACTGAAAACCTTTTTTCTTGTTGCCTGCAGATTCTTTCTGCGGGTTCTTTTTCTTTCCCAGACCAAACACTTTTCTGAAAATAACCACATGAAGCGGCAACTGTTTTTTCTTTTTGGCAGGCGCGGGTTTCGGTCTTTGCACGGGGGCGGGTTCTTCGACAGGTTTTCTCTTTTCTTCCTTGTAAAGCGGTTCACCGCAAACGGCACAATCTCCGTCTGCATTTTCATTCAATGCGCCGCAATAAGAACAAACAATCTCATTTTTAGAGGACAGGATGGCAGAAAGTGCATCCATTTGCTCTGCTTTCTTTTTCTGTTCGGCAGTCTTCGTCGGTGAAACGGGAGATGCTGTATAACTGTTTGTCGGAACAGAAACAGGCGATTGTGTATATGTATTGGCAGCAGGTTTTTTGACACTTGCCTGCGGCATGGGATCGAGTTGCCGCACTGTTGTTTTGTAAGTATAAGCAGGTTTTTTCGGTTCAGGCGGTGCAGGCGGTCTTCCTGCTTTCACCAGCAGAGAACCGCATTTGATACAATATCTTTCTGCAGAAGAATTTTCAGCTTTACATGTAGGACAATTTATTTTAGCATCAGAATCCGCAAGCGGCGCAGCACAAGCAACGCAAATACGGGCGCCGGGAGCATTTTGCTGACCGCAGTTATTACAAAGCATGACAGTACCTCCCATTATTTATATATAAATAATATCATAAGAAACATCTGTTGTCAACTTTCGACACAAAAAGATTCTTCTTTTCTTCTGTCAAAAAAGGAAACAAAAGGCGGCAAAAATGCAAGCACAGGGTCGGCGAACACAAAACACAAAAACACAAGCAGAACGGTTGTGATTCCTTTGACTCCCGATTTAAAAGATTTCGCAATCAGCCCCCACGGAACACTCTGCCAACCGAGGGTAATGAGCACAACAGCCAGGGAGTGTGTCGGCATGCGACTCACAAGCGGAAAAGCAAACGACAATGCAAGCACCGTTACCGCACCGACAATGCTGCCCAAAATCCCCGTTTTGCCGAACTCATAAGAGCGCATGGGCAGGCAGACGGAAGAGCCGAGCACATTGCCGACGGCAAATCCCGTGCTGTCTTCTTTTGTTGTGCCGAAAAATGCGTTGACGGCAAAAAGACAAACGCAAAATCCGATTCCGGTCAAGGCTAACATCCACCAAGGATGTTCATTTGCCGAAAAATTGAACAACACGGACAAATCAGTAAATGCATACTCCCCTGTTTCATAAACGGGGGTGCGATAGGCTTCGCGGTTTAAAAGCATATTGAACACAAGCGGAATCAAAAGTGCCATAAACGGTGCGGGCAGATATTTTTTGAAGGTGCGGAACTTACGCGGCCATGTGATCATGATGACAAGTGTAATTGTACCGTACAAAACCCCTCGCCAGTTCGCATGAAAACCGTTGGAACGGTAACTTTTCAGCATTTCGATTGCGGTATTACCTGATGCGGCAATGCCGAAATAGTCCTTGGTGAGAATCACGGTTGCAAGAAAAGCCGCGCCGAGCGCAAGGCCTGCCTTGGCGGCATCGGTCAGTTCGATTTTAATATTTTTCTTTTGCAGAACAATATGAGCAATCAGAAACAGCAAACCGCCGATGAGCATAGCAAGAAACGCAAATCCCGTGCCGAATTCCTTGATCATAAAAAATGCGGGCATAAACAGCATCCAACACGGTGCGTACATGGTCTTGCCGACCGCACACAGAAGACAGCCGACGGCACCGGCAATTGCCCCTGCAAACACGCCGACACCTGAAAGCACACCGACACTCAAGGTAAGCGGAAAGATATATAAAGCAGCACAAAATCCCTGCAGTGCTTGTGCCGCATATTTATTTTTTTCAACAAAACGGTTCATAAAATTCCCCTTAAAAATCAAAATCACGGTCATAATACAGTATTTTATATAAAGATACAAGCAAAATTTTAAAAAAAGTTAAACTTCTCGTTGCAAAATAGAAAAGATATGATAATATAGAAACACAATTTTTCAGGACGGTATAAAAATGGCAAAAAAAGTAGTGACATGGATCATTGTTCCGTTCATGTTCTTAATATTCATTCTTGACATGATGACGTTGGTTCTTTGCAATATTTATGAAGCAAAATATGAGATCACAAACGAAACCTTTACCCTTGAAAACGGTGATGACCGCATTCATTTCCTGCACACAGGTTGTTCGGATTGCATTCTTCTGGAAAGCAACGGCAGATTTGCTTTGGTAGATGCAGGGGAAGGAAATTACAATCCCCGTAAAAATGTAGAATATGACGGTTATGAAGAACAGGTTTTGTCTTACATCAAAAAAATATGCAGTAAAGAAGACGGCATTGCAAGGCTTGATTTTATGCTTCTGACACATCAGCATTATGACCATTCGGGCAATGCAGAAGCAATTCTTGCAGATAACGAAATTGAAGTCGGAACACTTTATATGAAAGAACTTGCATTGAGCGTTCTGCACGATTATGAAATTGAAATGTGGGATGTGCCGGGCATTTATGAACGCATCATTGCACAAGCGGATGCAGTCGGCACACCTTGGATCAGCGATCTGCCCGAGCAATTTACATTCGGTGATTTTGACATTACTCTTTATAATACCGAAACCCCGCTTGATTTAATGGAAGACCAAGGCAACAATGCCGAAAGTGTGGGCATGAAACTCGAAAAAGCAGATTATACGGTTTTTCTTGCCGCAGACATTGCAACCACAACGGGACAGGAAGACCTGCACCTTGATGAAATCGGTGAGGTCGATCTGCTGAAAATCGGACATCACGGCTATTTCGGCTCGAGTTCCATGCGTTTTCTTAAAGCACTGAGCCCTGAAATTGCCATTGTGACAAACACCCTCGGCAAGATTTATCCCAACGTCAAATGGAATCTGACCGTGACAGCGAAAGTGCCCATTTATGCAACCGTCAACCGCAACGGCATCATTGCAACCATCACCGATGACGGAAATGTGATTCTGACGGAAAATATTCATTAAAAGCAACGGCAGGAAAATTTCTGCCGTTATTTTTTGAAAAAGATGAAAAATAATGCGTCGTTATTCGTCATAGTGATTGAAAGGAGGACAAGGTATGGATGAAAAAACACTCCAAAAATTGCTGAACGATAGTCTGCTCGGCGATCACGCGGCATTCACACAAGTTTACAATGAACTGAAAATTCCTGTTTTTACCGTCATCTGCCGCATTGTGCAGAACAGAACCGTTGCGGAAGATGTGTTGCAGAATGTGTTTATGAAGCTGTTCAATCAGTCGACAAAAACGGCGATTCAAAATCCGCGGGCTTTTGTTTTTAAGATTGCACACAATGCCGCCATCGATGAACTGCGCAAAAAACACAACACCGAGCAGGAACTGACAGACATCTGTAGCGATCTGCGAAACAATGCTTATTGGATAGACACGCGCATTGACCTTGAAAAAGCGTTGTGCAAACTCAATGCCGAACAAAGGGAAATCATCTCTTTACATCTGAATGCCGGCTTCGGTTTTCAGCAAATCACGCAGATTACGGATTCTTCCCTTGCAACCGTTTACAGAACATACCGCAAAGCAATCAACACATTAAAAAATGAACTCAACGGAGGGTAATCAGAATGAAAAAATTATGTATTTTTATCAGTTTTCTTTTTGTTTTTCTGTTCGGTATCACTGCAACCGCCGCAGAAACACCGACAGCGCCTTATGCAAATGCATGGGAGCTGTATCAGGCATGGTATGAAAATTATCCCGACTATATCAGCGGCATCTGGTCAACGGACGGCGGCATGAATCTGACATTCGGCATTGCAGAAGAAGCGGATTTTGAAGAAACAAAAAATGAGATCCTTGCATTGATTGAAAATGACGGCAGTGCATCATTCGCACAACAGAAATATTCTTACAATTACCTGAAAGAGATTCAGGAATATATGAACACCTATTTTACAAATTACGATCCTTCTCTCGGTCTGAGTGCCATGGGAATTTACGAAATGGACAATTACGTAGGGATTGATTTTCTCGAAGAAAAAAAGGATGAACAACCGGTCAAAGATTTTGTAAAACTCCTGATCGACAAATACGGGGACGCCGTGCAGATCAACTATTCGGAAGGCGTGGTGCATACACTGCTTGAAGAACCTGTTCCCGACATCGGGCTCGCAACGATTACCTTGGCAGAGTCGACACAGAATTATTTACCGGTAATTCTTCTAATCGGCATAGCTGTCGTGATTGCATGCACAACAGGCGGTATTGCATATGCAAAAAAAAGAAAAGCCGCTGTTTTGCAAACAGTAAGCGGGCAGACAATAACAACCAACATGCCTGCAAATGTAAAACAGACAGAAATTGCAGTAAAAAATGCAACACTGACACCAAACAGTGAATTGGATAAAAAAATTCTTGAAAAAACCGAATAATTTAAAACGGAGCATCGGCGAGGATGCTCCGTTTTGCTTTTATGTATGTTTATTTCAGATCATTTTTGAGTGCAAGGAAGGTTTTGATCAGGGTCGAACCTGTTTGGTCACCGAGGGAAAGTGTTTCGTGATAGTGACCGTCCAGCAGACGCATGGAATAGTCGTTATCGGGTACGATATAGCCGACGGCATCGTTTGCAAGACCGAAGCAGATCAGGTCATCACCGAAGATATCACACAGGCAGGGATAACCGAAGTCATAACCCCTGCAGGAGCCTTCCGCAGTCAGGGATTTACCGCCCTTGTAAAGGTCGGTGACAAGCTCGCAAGGCACCATGGCAATTTTGACATCATCCCATTCCATGTAACCGATTTCGGTTGTGACAAGGTAGGAATCTCTGCCGTTGCGGTAGAAATCATAGTTTGCCATTTTCAGTTTACCTGCAACGCGGATGAGCGGATTGGTCACACGCACCGTCATTTCGCGGATGCGGACATTGAGTTTGGGATCCAGTTTGCGTTCTTTGACGGGTTCCCAGTTTTCATACCAGAGTGTATAAGCATCGCCGCAGAGTTCTTTTTCTTTGGCAACCACTTCGGGTTCGGAAAGGGCAGTGTCGGCTTCGATTTCATCCTGTGTCATCGTCATACCGATGGCGATCTTTGCAAGTTCTCTGCCGTAGCGAACAGACTGTTCATAGCGTTTTTCCATGGGCATGCCGTCATTGGAAAGCCCTCTTGCCATGTAAATGCCTGCGATTGCACCGTTGAAGAACATGCAGTTATAGCCGTATTCTGCAAGGGTTGCACCGAGGTAATAAACATAGTCACCGCTGATTTCGCGGCCGTTGGATGAGCCGTCATTGCAGGCAAGACCTGCCACATCGGGATGAGCACCGATGTTGACGATCATGGTCGGGGCTTTCTTTTTATTGGTCGGCGTAAACAGGAAGCGGTTGAGCATGGTGGGCAGTGCCGTTGCAGACGGGCGGTTGCGGTTGTCAACATATCCGCTGCCGATGTCCTTTTGTGCAAAGGTGAGTTTACCGGGGGTCATGTCAAGCACGGCATTCCACAGGGCATCTGCGGCACGTTCATAAAGCACTTCGAGGAAATGCAGATCGGTTCCCTGTTCCACTTCCTTACCGCGAAGTGATTTTCCGAGATTGGAAAGGATTTTGCCGCCGTTTTCGGTTTTTGTCCACAGACCCTGCGTGTCAATACAGGAATGGCAATGGGTGGAGAACATGTTGACTGAACCGAGGGTGATGCCGGCTTCTTTAGCCTTTTCAGCGACCATGGAACGAACCACACGAATATCCTTGTTGGAAAAACCGATGCAGTCGATGGTGCCGAACAGATGCACGCCACGGTCGGAATTGTCGGACAACGCGATGCAACGGATACGCATGTCGTCAATGAGTTCTTCAACACGGTTGGTAAAGCCGTTTTCGGCTACCATGTAACCGCCGAGGAAATACGGATGCGTCTGCCAGTCATCGGGCACAAGGCTTGCACTTGCAGAGCCGAGACTCCACTTTGCACCCTTTGCAGCAGATTTCAGGAATTCTTCGGTGCCTTCATAGAAATACTGTGCGGTTTCCTTGCCTGTATTGGCGGGGAGTGCAAGCATTTTTTCAACAAAAGTCAGACCGCTTGTGAGTGTCTGATCGAGTTTTCTGCAGCCTGCCTGTTTGCCGTAATTGATAACGGATTCTTTGAATTTTTCGGAACCGATCGGTTCGATTTCGCCTGTTTTGTTCAGATACACATAGGCACCTGCAAGCAGTGCGGCAGCGGTGACGGCTTTGCGGATGATTTTTCTCTTACCCATAACGATGCAATCTCCTTTGATTATTTTTTACGGTTAAAACCGGGATGTCTGCCTGCAACATTAAAGCCCTTGCGGATTTCGGCAAGCTTTGCCATTTCTTCGTCGGTGAATTCTCTGCCGCCGCCGAGTTCCTTGGCATACTTTGCGACCTTTGCATAGAATTCAACAGATTCCATGTTGAAATAAGCACGCATGAGGGTGTTGCCGACGGTCAGAGCGCCGTGGTTCTGCAACAGGAACGAGTCATGATTTTCAATGTAAGGCAGAAGCGATTCAGGGACTTCGTCGGTGGACGGCGTACCGTAGGCACAGACGGGAACGGTACCGAGGAACAGAACCGCTTCGGGCATGATGTATTCATCAAGCGGAATATTGCAGACTGCAAATGCGGTTGCAATGGGGGGATGCGCATGCACAACGGCATTGACATCGGGGCGTTCACGGTATACACGCAGATGCATTTTGATTTCGCTCGAAGGATTCAGATTACCCTCGATTTTATTTCCGTCACCGTCCACACGGATGATCATATCGGGAGTCATAAAGCCCTTGGAAACACCCGTGGGAGTGCAATAATACTCATTTTCGCCGACCTTGACGGAGATATTGCCGTCGTTTGCGGCAACAAAACCGTTCATATAAATTCTTCTGCCGATTTCGCAGATTTCTTCTTTGATCTGCTGCGGAGTTCTTTCGTCCATGACAATAACCTTCTTTTTTCCATATTTTGAAACTATTTTAGCACAATGAAATGAAAATGTAAATATTGATTTTGTAAACTTTAATTGATATAATAAAAACATCATCAAACAGTCAGGATTGAAAATAATGCAGTCTTTTTCAAAAACAGCCGAAACCGTTGCCGATAAACTCAATCTTTTTGCCGATGTGCTTGTGTTCCGACCCGTGACAGGTTGTGAAGACAAGTTGTTTGAAGAAATCACGCTTCGTGTCGGCGGGAAGATTCTGTGCATACTTCCCTGCATTCCGAATGCATGGTACAGAGAAACTTTAAGCGGCGGCAATCGGTACTTCATCGGCAGAAGCATTGCACGGAAAGAAAATGCAGACACGTTAAAAGCGGTGCAAAACAGTGAACATTGTGTTTTGTTTTCCTCCCTCTCTATGTTGTCGGAAGATGATTTTATTTCGTTTGTGTGTGAAAATCAGTTTTCGGCAATGCTTGTTTTGCAAGCGGAAAATGTTTCGCCTCTGCAATATGCATTTGACAAAAGATTGTTTGCAATTGCACAACTTCGTGCACAATTGCCGTATAAATTGCCCGTCTGTGCATTCTGTGCAACCGACCGTTCGGCGGTACTGCGTGACATCATTAACAACCTGATTCTTAAAACGCCGTCAAGAATCTATCCCGGTGTGCCCGTTTCGGAAGAAAAATTATTTTCACAGCAGGCAAGCGTGCCGTTCACGGCATTTGAAAACCGTGTGAGAACGGATAAAATCGAACGAGCACTTGTATTCTGCACAAATCGGCAGACCGCGGAAGATGCCTACCGTTATTTCCGATTTTTCGGTTACAGTTGTGCGATTTCACACGGCGGTGTTCCCTATGACAAACGCAAAACCGCTGTTGACCGCTTTGCAACAGGCGAAACGGATTTTCTGTTTACCACCCATTTTACACAAACCGCTTTCTGCAAAGAAACATATGACACGGTCTTTCTCGGAATTCCGACCGATGTATGGTTGATGCGCCATCTTGTTTGCCCGAACAAAAATATTTATTGCTTTTACACACAAGAAGACAAAAACGAAGGCATTTACAAGATTGAAGAAGACAACGAAATCCGTTCGCAATATACATCTTTATTGCCGTTCAACCTGAAAACCGAACGGATTCTGCAGCATGAATATGTTTTGCAGATGCTGACGGACGGCACTTCTCCCCTGACGAAACTTCAAAAGGATTATGAGCATATTTATTTCAATGAAAAATGAGGTGTTTTGATGGCTTACAAAAAGTATTTCACGCTCAGTTACGACGATGGTGTTCTGCAGGACAGACGACTGGTTGAAATTTTCAACCGCTATAACTTAAAATGCACATTCAACGTCAATTCCGGATTTTTCGGCACCGAGAATACATTGATTCGTTTGGGCAAGCCCGTGGCACACAACAAACTGACAAAAGAAGATGCAAAAAAAGTGTATGCGGGGCATGAGATTTCGACTCATTCGCTGACACATCCCGATCTGACAAGATTACCCGAAGACGAAGTCAGAATGCAGATCAGAACGGATATGGAAAATCTGACAGCCCTCGCAGGGTATGAAGTAACAGGCCATGCTTACCCCGGCGGGACTTATGACAGAAGAACAGCGGATATTCTGCAAGATTGCGGCATCCGTTATGCCCGCACCGTTGACAGCACAAGAAACTTCAACGCCCCCGAAGACCCGCTGATGTGGCATCCCACCTGCCACCACGGGGATGAAAAGGTGTTTGAACTGCTGGAAGAATTCATCAACGCAACCCCCACCGACGGCGATCTGCTGTTTTACCTGTGGGGACATTCGTATGAATTTGATTTCGATGTATGGGGCAACAACTGGGAACACATCGAAAAGGTGTGTCAGATGATTGCAAACAAAGACGACATTATTTATTGCACCAATCTTGAATTTTTAAACAGAACATAAAGTAAAAAACGGTTGCCGCACGATCAATGTGCGACAACCGTTTTTATATTATTCAATCTTTGACAACGGGCACTTTCACCGGCATATCTACAACAAGCTGTGCGTTTTTCCGCACACCGCCCTCGTCCGTGTAGGACACAAGGGAAATATCAAGATTGATTTCTTCATTGGAAAGCACATGGAAGCAGATGGGATTGGAATGATACCAAGAATTGCCGGTTACTTTTATCAGTGCATTTCCGGGTCCCGTCAAAATCACTTCACCTATGAGCGTATCAATATCCGGAGACGGACAGGAACTTAGCGGCATATATTGCAACACATCAGGATCATACAAAACCTGCAAAATACATTCATCTAATTTTTTGTTTTTCCGATCAACATCTACATACATAGTCATCCCACATCTTTCTTCCCGATCCTGTTGACTTGTATAATAACGAGGTTGATGCACAATCGCAGTTACAACAGGTTGATTCAGTTTTATGGCGACAGCCGAAACCGCTGCCAATATGCACACCACCGATACAGCAATCAACAAACCTTTGCGGATTTTTTTATTTCTCATCAGTTTTCTCTCCTTTTTAATCATAACCTACCGCATACCGAAGTGCCTGACGAGCATCGGCAGAAGTGATCGTACCGGTTGCGTTTATATCACCAAGATACTGTTGCACAGCAGAAAATGCATCCAATCCGACTGTTTATACAACTGCCGCTACTTTTTAGCCATACAGATCGCCGTATTGAAACAGATCGCAAAAAAACCGCACGGTCTTCTTGACAAAGATCAGAAAATAATCCTTGACCGCCATGTTGTCAACATAAAAATCAGATGTTTTCAGCTTCATTTCCGGGATATCCGCCACAAGCTGCACATCCTCACGGACACCGCTTGTGTCAGTATAGGATAACAATTCAACATTGAGTTCAGCATTACCGTTTCCGATTACATTGAAAACAATCGGATCGGTATAATTGGCTCCGTCGCCCGAAACAAGCAGATGTATCTCCCCGTCCTCCATCCGCAGTACGCTGTCGGATAGTTTCAACTGATTATTCACAATTCTTATCAGCGAATATTCCAGCACATCCGGGTCGTATGTAATGAGTAGCTCACAATTTTCAAAGCTATAATCTTTCGGATATACATGTGCCGTTATTGTGCTTTTCGGATAATAGCTTTGCATATCCATACCGTCGGAAACAGCATCTGCGAAATCCTCGGGCGGTTTGATTTTTCCGACAGCCGGTGTACTGACATCCAATTTCACCGTCGGAACGGCATACCCGTTTTGTTCATCTGCCTGTCTTTCACTCGGTAATGCTGAAACCTCATCCGCATACCCCAACATAAACGAGCAATCAATATCCGCGCCGCTTATGTCTTTGCAAGCCACAAGGGATGCATCAAAACGGGGTTCACCCTCCCCGATCACCTGAAAAGAAAGTGTTTCAAACACGGATTGCCAATCCTTTACGCAAGGCTCAATACAAGTAATCCGCAACACCCCGGGCGAAACATCAGTCACATCCACCGACTGAAAAGACCACTGTGTACGGCTTACGGATTCGGGGTAAACATTGAATTGCAGAACATCGGGATTGTAGGTCAGTTCCACTTCCAGTGCCTGAAAAGCAGGCAGTTCCTGTATCACGACACTTGCAAAAATGTATGCATTGTCTTCCGCATACTCTGCAATCACAACATAAACCGTCGGCTCGGCTTCAACGACCGATACATCTTCCGCCACATCGGCATTTGCATTCACACTTTCCATGTATCTTTGCAAAGGCAGTTGCCTGTTTTTCTCGCTTGCCCAACCAAGAAGAAACGAAAACGAAAAAATCAGTACAACGACAAGCAACAAAATATCAATCTTCTTTTTCAATTTGTTCACTCCGTTTCTGTCAATCGTACAATCCTACCGAATAACGCAATGCCAGACGCGCATCTGCGGCGCTGATAACATTATCTTTGTTTATATCGCCAAGATACTGCTGCACAGCATTTGCTGTTTCCAACCCAACAGAACATCTGAGCAAAAATCTGGCATCTGCGGCAGAAATTGAGCCATTCATATCCGCATCATACAATTGATAAGCACATGGTTCCAAATACCACAATTGATAATCCGTTAAGTTTTCCACATTTTCAACGGGTATCCATCTTACTGCAGTCAATTCAGATTCAGAGGATATTCTTGTCATAGCTTTCATAACTTAATTTATCCTTTCGAATCGTGTAGTATTTTCATAAAAAATGCTGCGCGATTTGAAAAGAAAAATTATTTCGTCAATCACCTCCTTTTTATGCAATGATTTCATGCTGTGAAATCATCTTAAACCACCTCCGTTTGCACTATTAACAATACTATTACACAATAGGTATTTGCACCATAATAATACAACATAACGAGCTTACTGTCAATAAAAACAATTACAGACTTCTTGATTTTACGTTTTATTCACACAATTGCAATATGATTAAAAATACAGATGCCGATTGTTTTTTGCAACCGACATCTGTTTTGTTTTAAGTAAAATATTGCTGTGCAATGCGTACCGCTTCGAGGGCATCCTTGCCGTAATAGTGTGCACCGATGGAATCGGCGTAATCCTGTGTGACGACCGCGCCGCCGACCATGACAAAACAATCGGGCTTGGCTTCTTTGAGCAGTTGCACGGTTTCTTCCATGGCGGGCAAGGTGGTGGTCATGAGGCCACTCAAGCCGACCAATCTAACATTTTCCTTTACGACCGTGTCAACAATCGTTTGCGGGGCAACATCTTTACCGAGGTCTATAACCGAAAAACCGTAGTTGCCGAGAAGCATGGTGACGATGTTTTTGCCGATGTCGTGAATATCGCCCTTGACGGTGGCAAAGACAATTTTTTCACCGTCCGACTCCCCTGTGTTGCCGTTTTCACGCAAAACTGCGAATGCGGCTTGTGCCGCCTGTGCCGAGGACAAGAGTTGCGGCAAGAATAAAGTTTTCTGTTCAAAGCCATCACCAACCGCCGTCAGGGCGGGAGAAAACCTGGAAGCCCTCGCAAGGTATGAAGTGACAGGCCATGCATATCCGGGCGGCACGTATGACAGAAGAACGGCGGATATTCTGCAAGATTGCGGCATCCGTTATGCCCGCACCGTTGCCAGCACAAGAAACTTCAACGCCCCCGAAGACCCGTTGATGTGGCATCCGACCTGCCACCACGGGGATGAAAAGGTGTTTGAACTGCCGGAAGAATTCATCAACGCAACCCCGACCGACGGCGATCTGCTGTTTTACCTGTGGGGACATTCGTATGAATTTGATTTCGATGTATGGGGCAACAACCGGGAACATATCGAAAAGGTGTGTCAGATGATTGCAAACAAAGACGACATTATTTATTGCACCAATCTTGAATTTCTGAACAGAGCATAATGTAACTAAGGGCTGTTACACTCCATTCGGGAGTGTAACAGCCCTTTTGCATATCCTCAATAATTCCGGATAAAAAACTTAATCAAATACCGAGGATTGCTTTGAAGAAATCGATAATACGCCGGAAGAAATCTCTGAGCATTCTGAGGATACGATTCCATATATCCTGATCGGGACAATCGTCACAGTATCCGTTGTCGTCTCCGTCATAATGCTCATCATAGTGTCTGAAAATACCGTCACGGTCAAATGCATAAATAACACCGTCAATTTCAACAGTATCCTCTGTTACCATGTAAGTGTTTTCAGGATTGAAGTAATACAGCTCACCGTCAACTTCATAAAGACCGGTTACGGGATAGGGACCCCAATAATAAGATGTGCCGGCTTCGTTTGTAAAGAATGCGCCCTTGATGAGTTTGCCGCTTGAGGAGAAGGTATAAATCATTTTGTTTATACTCTTTTCGCCGCTGCATGTTTTGTAACCGTTGGATCTGCTGAAGTAATACCAGTTGTCATTCAGATAGAACCAACCGCGCTGTGCAACACCGTTTATATAGTAAGAACGGGTACCGTCTTCATTTTTAACGAGTGCGCCCATGATGAGTTTACCGTTTTCATCGCATTTATAGGTGTAGCCTTCATATTCAACAGAGCCGCTCATGGCTTCGCCGTTTTCATCGAAGATATAGTTATCTTCACCCAGAGTTGCCCAGCCGGTCTGCACGGTGCCGCCGATGAGATACATGAGCTTTCCGCTGACTGCGTTGTTCACAAAGCCGGAGAACGTGCCGACAGGCTGTGTATAGCCGCAAACTTTACAAGTCAGATAACCGTTGCTATACATATTATCATGACCGAGATCGGAGCAGGAAACTTCTCTGGTGAGCGTGCAGGAATCAAAGAGATTATGGTTTTCACCATCGTAATCCCATACATTTACTTCGAGAGAAGTGTCCGTTGTGCTGACGGTGAGATAGATGGAATTATACTCATTGGTTGCGATCTGATGGATGCCATGATTCATTGTGACCTGATAGTCTTTTTCAGGTGTTGTTGCGGCACAGATGAAGTATACCGTGCCGTCAGCAACCTGCTGACCTGCTGTTACGGGATAGGATTTTGCATACGTGTGATCGTGGCCGGAGAATACAACATCAATACCCGCCGTGTCAATGGCATTGACAAGAATATCCATCTGTGCTCTTGTGGAACCGCCGCCGATATTGGTAAAATACGGAGGCTGATGCAGGGTCAGAACCTTCCAGTTTGCATTGGAAGCAGCTGCATCTGCAACAAGCAAGTCTGCAACTGCAAGCATATCTGCAGCACCAAGATAGTCAAGCACTGCAACATAAACATTGCCGTATTCTACGGAGTAAGCAAGCGGAGCCTCATCCGTTGTGCCGGGAAGATTGAAATAATGTGCTGCGTTGATACCTGCATCGTCACCGGTGTATTCATGGTTACCCATGACATGAACAACGTCAATTGTGCTGACATATTCACCCGAGAATGCACCGCCGACAGCTTCCCAGTAAGCATAAGAACCTGCATTGTCAACTGCGTCACCGGTCTGAATACCGAAGTTATAGTTCACACCGGAAGCTGCAAGATGTGCAAAGACGGCATCGGTGTTTGCGGTGTCCTGACTCTGCATATCACCGAACACAAAGAAGTTGGTGTTGACGCCGGCTCTTTCTGTTTTAAATGTTTTGACAGGCGACCAGTTTGTGCCGTCACCGACAATATAAACATATTCGGCAGCTTCTTCAAGACCGGTGAGAACAGCAGAATTGAATCGGACTGCATAGTTGGTTGCAATATTACCGGATGCAGCTGCCGTATCAAGGTAGCTGTTGCCGTTGAATTCGACGAATGCTGCTTCGCCGTCTGCTTCATAAGCGGCTTTTGTTGCATATTTCACAACAGCTTTATCTGCACTTGCAAGCGGTGAGGACATCCAGGAAATACGCTGCTGAGTGGAAGAATCTTCAGAAGCGGTGAGTGTAATATAGGTGGGCGTACCGGTAGCATCCGCACCGGGCAGGAAGCTCTGTGTCTTATAAATGAAAGAGAGAACGCCTTCTTTTTCAGCATAGACTGAGAAACTTATGGTTTCGGTAATATAATCAGCGGTATAAACTTTACCCTCTGCATCGGTAACACCGAGCAGAATATTGTCTGATGTATAAACATTGGCACCTGCAACAGGAGCGCCCTCGACATCCTTTACATAGATATAACCGCCTTCTGCGCCGACGATCATCACATCAGAACTCAGAACAAAGGGAGAAATGGTGGTTGCCGTGATCTTACCGGAAAATGCAGCAGTGTAATTTGTGTCTGTCGCACCTGCCAATGTAAGTGCGCCTTTCGCAATTCTGTGCGTTACTTCAAGAGAATCGGGAACATTGGTAGGTACAGCTGTAACAATATTTGCAATCACGCCGTTGTCATTTTCGGCAGAAGCATTTGCTTTTCTGACGACCTTGAACGAAAGAGCGTGGTTGACAGCATCAAAGATTGCTTCTCCGTCAAGTTCATAGTTTGCAGCGGGTTCAACCCTTACATTATGCCAATAATGTCTGTAGTTGGAAAGAATTTTAACGGTAATGTCTGCTGCCAATACATCTGCCTCATTATTGGCGGTAACGGCAAGCATGTAATCTTTGCCGAGAACCGGTGCTTCATCCACTGCTTCAAATGCAACTTCCGTGTCTTCGGAATTGCTGTCGATGGTGAAATAACGCAGATCCGTTGTTTTGTTGCCGAATACGTCAGCAACTTCAATTTCAATATTGTGAACACCGTCTGCAAGAACTGCATCGTAGAAGTAAATTTCGTTATCGCCTTCATTGATAAAGCACTTGTCCGTAACATCAACACCGTCGATATACATCTTTGTGGCTGCATCATCAATGTCGGTCATGTATTTATCTTCTACATCTGCATAAGTTGCCTTGAATGTGTTTGTATTGGAAGCGAAAACGGTTTCACCGTCAACGATAGCTGCTGTCAAATCGCCGATATAATTTACGGTGGGGTTGATTGTATCCTTTGTGTTAGCGCCGTAAACCAACGTAATATCATCAATATAGATCGTATCTGCAGTGGTTTCATCCATAACAGAGGGCTGATAAGAAATATAGAACAAGTTGGCGCCGGGATTAAAGCCGTAGGGGGCATACGTACTGCCGACATTGGAAGTTCCGCCGTATCCTTTGAGACCTGTAAGGTCAAATTCAAGATATTTCCAACCGGTCCAATTGATACCGATAGTATCACCGTTTTCTTCTGTCAGGCGCTGATAAGACTGATTTGTATGCGAAATACCTTTTTCAATGGCTTCTGCAGTCATACCGTTTGCACAGCACAGATAAAGGTGATAGTTTGCAGTACCTTCGGGAGCATATACCCAGACACCCATGGAAGTGGGAGAACCTTCAAACGCATAAGCAGGGCTGGTTGCACGGATATAGAAGTTGGAGTTTTTGGAAAAGTCGTAAGAAGAATAGTCAAAGGAAATACGCAGTGATTGATCGCCGAAACGAACGGGCTCACCGTCTGCTGCCGAAACGATCTGAGCCGAAACGGAATCATTATCCGCAACCGAAGCATTCGGCCACATGAAGAACGGATAGCCTTCGGCGTACAGTTCTTCAGATCTGACTCTGTAACCGCTGTAGCCGTTTGCAGTCAGCCAGTTTGCACCGTTTACGGGAATTGTATAAGATGCAATATAATTCTCTGCATCTTTGTTTTCTTCGCCGGTAACATATTCAAAGTCATAAAGCATGGTCTGCTTGGAGCCGATAAAAACGGCCAGCTTCTGCGAAAGTGCCGTATTGCATTTCAGCGTGGCAGTGATGAAAGAATTATATGCTTTTTCCTCTGCACCTGTAAATGTGAGACCGGAGAAATCACCTGCGATTCCGTTCAGGTCTGCACCGGGATTGTCTGCGGTGCCGACTGTAGATGCATCTTCTACAGTGATTACTTTTTTAAGCCCCTGCTCTGTTCCGACCCGCAATTTCTTACTGACAACATAGGGAATCTTTCTTGAGCTTGAAGTCGGCTTAACTGCGACGAGTTTCAGAACAACATCCTCACAGTCCCAATCCAGTTTTTCAACAGTTACTTTATTGTAAGTAACCCCCCCGGAAGAAAAGGTTCCGTAATTGCTTGGATCCAGGAACTTTTCTGCATTGAAATTATCCGCATCAAAATAAGCATAACAAATCTGGTCGGACGGCTGATCGATGATTGACCATTCAATGTCATCATCCTGCAGGATGACTTCTCTGTCATTGTACTTTGCAATGATACCGAAATCGGTGGTAACACCGGGGCCGACAGCCTGTTCGGTGTTGGCAACATAAAGCTCGTCGGGAATCTGCACTTCAACAGAAACAGAACCGCAGACCATGCCGCCGGAAATATAATTGACCGTTACCGTACCGGTTGTGCCGTTCGAGGTGAACACACCGTCAGCGGTGATGGCGCCGAAAGAATCGTCTGCAAGGGCAAATGTGCCGTCAGCAGGAAGATCCACTTCGTAACCTGCAGAGTCAACACCGACAGCTTTAAATTCAACAACCGAATCGGGAGTATAGATATTGTTATTGGGGGTCAGTGTTGCATGGTCAAACACGCCGGAGGGCTTTGCGGTTGAGCAAACAAGCAGCGACGAGGCAACGGTTCTTTCCGTTCCGTCAGAGGGGTTGTTTCTGCAGACAAGATCCTGCGAGCCTTCGTGCTGCGAAATAAATGTGGTGGAGCCGCCGCCGTCAAGGCACATTGCGGTTTCGCAACCAAGGGCAATCAGCTCGTATGCCATTTCGTCAAACATCTGTCCCTTGGAGTAGGGAGCCTGTCTGCCGTCGCAGACATACAGCAGGACTTTGCCGTCTGCCGTGATACCGACTGCCGTTCTGGGAGCCAGATAGCTGCCGAGGTCGCTTGTGAGTGCATCCTGTGTGATTTCACCGTTCTGCACAAGCAGGCAATCGCCGCCGACGGCCTCAACAATGTCAGAGGTGAGTTTGCCGGTGCTGATGACGGCTTCGCCGGAAGAAGTGATGCCGAAATACGGTCTGCCGGATGCCGAATGATATTTGACACCATTCATAACAAGAGCGCCTTGTGTTTCACCGGTCTGCATGTTAAAGAAGTCTGCATTGATACCGGCAACAACATTGAGATCTCTCTTGCTTTCTGCCGCATAGGCCTGATCGCGGACCTTCTGGAATCCGATGCTGCTGCCTTTGTAATCTTTGTAGCCTGCAATAATGGATGTTGTGGGGTTGCTCAGATCAACTTCAAGCACATAAGAAGCTACCTGGTTGACACCGGTACTGTCATTGGTGGTGATGTGATGCTCGGTGATACCGGGAGCAACAGCATACTCGGTTCTGGAGGTAAAGTAAGTACCTTCCTGAAGTTTTGTTCCGTCAAGCGTAAGTGCAAATGAGGTAAGCGGTACAAAGACCGTAAACAACATAAGCACTGTCAGCAAAACAGCCACGGATGCTTTGAATGTTTTTTGTTTTTTCATAAACTTACATTCCTTTCTGATTATTTGTCCTTTTACATTATATGGTATAAATTGCAGTCAAGTCAAGAGCATTTTGTATATTTGAATTGTCTTGAATGCAAAATCATTATAATTTTTCATTATATTAAAAGTCAATCTCATTGTATAATTCATTATGGAATTACAGAAAGGCAACAGAGACCTGCCCTGTTGCCTTTGATATGTTTACGTATTCAATTGTGATTAAAAAACTGCTGTGCAATGCGTACCGCTTCGAGGGCATCTTTGCCGTAATAATGGGCACCGATGGAATCGGCATAATCCTGTGTGACGACCGCGCCGCCGACCATGACTTTGCAATCGGGCTTTGCTTCTTTGAGCAGTTGCACGGTTTCTTCCATGGCGGGCAAGGTAGTGGTCATGAGAGCACTCAAACCGACCAATTTTACATCTTCCTTTAAAACCGTTTCAATAATGGTCTGCGGAGCAACATCCTTGCCGAGATCTATAACCGAAAAACCGTAGTTGCCGAGAAGCATGGTGACAATATTTTTGCCGATGTCGTGAATATCGCCCTTGACGGTGGCAAAGACGATTTTTTCACCGACCTGCTCCCCCGTTTTGTTCTCTTTATCAAGCACACCGAAAGCGGCTTGTGCCGCCTGCGCGGCAGACAGAAGCTGTGGCAGGAACAGGGTCTTTTTTTCAAAGCCTTCACCGACTGCGGTGAGAACAGGAATGAGCTCACCGTTGATGATTTCCAAGGGCTGTTTTGTTTTCAGCAGCTCGGTTGTCAATGCGGCGGCCTTTTCAGCAAGCCCCTTCTGCACGGCATAAGACAGGGTTTCAGCCTTGGTGTCGGCTGCTGTCTGTGCAGGTGCATCGGCGGCAAAGGCAATATAGTTTGCGCAGTTTTCGTCAAAACCGTTGAGCGCTCTGTAAGCAAGCACCGCCGTACGCTCGGGGCGGCTCAGGGGATTGATGATGGCACACGACAGACCGTTTTGCATGGCAAGGGTCAGGAATGCCGCATTCACACCGGGTCTGTCGGGCAAGCCGAACGACACATTGGAAACACCGAGTACGGTGTGAAGCCCCATTTCAAAACGCACACGGCGCAGTGTTTCAAGGGTGATTTTTGCATTGTCGACTTTGGTACTGACAGAAAGAGTCAGTGTATCAATAAGCAGATCGTGCTTTTCGATGCCGTATTTTGCAGCTTCGTTGATGATTTTTTCGGCGATGGAAAGTCTGCCTTCGACGGTTTCGGGAATGCCGTTTTCATCCAAAGTCAGACACACCACGCAACCGCCGTATTTCTGAACAAGCGGAAACACTTTGTCCATGGATTCCTGCTTGCCGTTGACGGAATTCACGAGTGCCTTGCCGCAATATGTACGCATGGCTTTTTCCATGGCTTGCGTATCGGCGGTGTCGATCTGCAAAGGCAGACAAACAGCCTGCGAAACCGCTTTGATGCAAGCGGGCAGAAGGTCTGCTTCATCCACACCGGGACAGCCCGTATTGACATCTAAAATATCAGCCCCGTGTTCTTCCTGTGCCAATGCTTCACGCACAACATAATCGGTATCACGGTTACGAAGGGCTTCTTTGAGTTTGGGTTTGCCCGTGGGATTGATACGTTCCCCGATGACAAGGGGCATTTTATCGATAACAACGGTCTGCGAGTTGGATGCAATGACCGTTCTTTTTTTCGGTTCGGGTATGTTGCACGGTCTGCCTGCAAAAGCAGAATACAGAGCACGGATATAATCGGGAGTTGTGCCGCAACAGCCGCCGACAAAGCAAACCGTGTCCGTCAGCAGTTCACCGACGGCATCTTTGTATTCTTCGGGAGAAATTTTATACACCGTCTGTCCGTTTTCCATCACGGGCATGCCCGCATTGGGATTGAGGATCACGGGGACGGATGCCGATGCACAAAGCCGTTCGGCAAGCGGTTTCATTTCCACGGGACCGAGACCGCAGTTCATGCCGAGTGCATCCACACGAAGTCCTTCCAACACGGCAACGGCGGATTCTACCGTTGCACCCGTCAGCAGTCTGCCGTCTGCACCGAAAGACAGGGTGACAAACACGGGCAAAGAACAGTTTTCTTTGACTGCGAGCACCGCCGCACGGGCTTCCTGCAGATCGGACACGGTTTCAATGATCACAAGATCTGCTTCATCACAGCCTGCTTTTATCTGTTGTGCATAGATCTCATAACAAGCATCAAAAGACAAATTTCCGAACGGTTCAAGCAATTTCCCCGTCGGGCCGAGATCCAAAGCGACTTTGCCGTGACCGCATTCGCACACAGCCTGTTTTGCAAGTGACACACCGGCTTTGATTATCTCGGTCGGATCGTCATATTTTAAACTGTTGGCACCGAATGTGTTGGTAGTAATAATATCGCTGCCCGCATTAAGATACTCTTTGTGAATTTCAAGCACCGCCTGCGGGTGGGTTTGATTCCATAATTCGGGTTTTTCACCGGGCAGCAGTCCCCTTTTCTGCAAAAGAGAACCGAACCCGCCGTCAAAAAACTGCAATCGGGAAAAATTCATAAAAATTCTTCTTTCTCATCCTAATATGCCTGAAAGATTGTTGATGATTGCCCCTGCCACTTCGGGACGATTCATGGTGTAAAGATGAATATGGTTGACACCGTTTGCAAACAAATCAATGATCTGTTCGGTGGCATAGGCAATACCCGCCTGCTTCATGGCTTTCGGATCATCTCCGAAACGGTCCACGATGGCTTTGAAACGCGGCGGCAACGGAGTCCCGTTGACGGCACAGATACGTTTGATGGATTTTGCGTTGACAATGGGCATAATACCGGGCAAAACGGGAATATCCATGCCTTTTCCGAGCATACGCATACGGAAAGTATAGAAAATATTGTTGTCAAAAAACATCTGTGTGGTCAAAAAATCCGCACCTGCATCGATTTTGCGTTTTAAAGATTCAATATCCGCTTCCGTATTCGGGGATTCGGGATGTCCTTCGGGATAACAAGCACCGCCGATGCAGAAATCGCCCTTTTGCTTGATAAAACGCATCAGTTCATCCGCATGGCGGAAATCCTTTGAAAAGGTGAAATCACTGTTTGCAGGAATATCACCGCGCAGGGCAAGAATGTTGCAGATCCCCCTCTGCTTCATTTCATCGAGTGCCGCTTCCACCTTTTCTTTGTCGGAGCCGACACAGGTCAGGTGCGAAAGTGCAGGCACATTGTATTTTTCCATAATCTGCTGTGTCAGGGCAAAGGTATAGTCCGATGTGCCGCCGCCTGCACCGTAGGTGACACTGATAAACGACGGTGCATAACAGGACAGTGCCTTTGCTACCTTTTTGGTGTCTTCTAATTTTGCCCATTCTTTGGGCGGAAAAATTTCAAAAGACAGCCGCGGTTTATCTTTGCTGATACAATCTTTGATTTTTATATTTGCTTTCTCTTCCAAAACAATCACTTCTTCTTTTATTCTTCAAGACCTTCGGTCTGTTCGGCAACTTTGAGCATAATAGCACATTCAATGCGTTTTTTATGCAGTTCGCAACCGAGTTTATAAACACCGCGGATGCTGCCTGTGGAGTGGAATGCATTTGCCGCACAACCGCCCGAACAATAAAGACGGGCAAAACAATCCTTGCATTCTTCATGGGCATAAACATTGCAATGCTTGAATTCGTCAAGCACTTCGGGGTGCTGAACGCCGTCCCACACATTGCCGAGCAGGAAGCGTTCATCGGACACAAACTGATGGCAGGGATACAGTTCACCCGTCGGGGTGACAGCCATGTATTCCACACCGACACCGCAACCCGAAATACGTTTTGCAATGCACGGCCCGCCCATCAGATCAATCATATAATGATAAAACGTAAAGCCGTTCTTTTCTCTTTTGCGCTTGAGCATTTCGTCTGCAAGAATCTGATACTGCTCGCAAAGGGCAGGAACATCTTCATCATGCAAAGAGTATTCTTCGGACGGGTCACAGACCACGGGTTCCATGGAAAGTTCCTTGAAACCGAGGTCGGCAAGGTGCAGAATATCGGCAGAAAAATCCTTATTGAAGCCCGTGTATGTACCGCGAAGATAATAGTCTTTATTTCCGCGCTGTTCAACGAACTGCAGGAATTTGGGAAGAATATGATCGTAACTTCCCTTGCCGTTTCTGCTGACACGCATACGGTCATTGACGCATTTTCTCCCGTCGATGCTTAATACGACATTGCTCATTTCCTTATTGCAGAAATCAATGACCTCATCATCCACAAGAATGCCGTTGGTGGTTAAAGTGAAGCGGAAATTCTTGTTATATTTTTCTTCAAGGCTTCTGCCGTAAGCGGTCAATTGCTTGACCACTTCAAAATTCATCAGCGGTTCGCCGCCGAAAAAGTCCACTTCAAGGTTGTGTCTTGTGCCCGAATTGGCAACGAGAAAATCCAGCGCCTGCTTGCCTGTTTCATAAGACATCAAAGCCTTTTCGCCGTTGTATTCGCCTTTTCCGGCAAAACAGTATTTGCAGGCAAGGTTGCAATCGTGCGCAACGTGCAGGCAGATTGCCTTGAGCACGGAGTTCCGCTTTTTGAAATCCCACTGAAAATCGGCAAATTCGTCTTCGGAAAACAGCTGTTTGGATTCCTTAAGAGCAATGATATCGCCGTAGATTTCTTCCAATTCCGCTTCGTCAATGGCGGGATTGTCTGCGTACTTTTCGAGCACGGTTTTGATGAGTGTCTGTTTGTCGAGCTTTTCAAAAAGCCCGATCATATCGTAAGCAACTTCGTCCACACTGTGCACGCAACCGCTGTTGGCATCAATGACAATATTGTAGCCGTTGTTTTTATAAAGATGAACCATAGGTAAAACTCCCGTAATACAGAAAAACCGCAGTCACAAAAACTGCGGTCGGTTTCTGTTTTTCACAAAATCAGTCGTTGTTCTTCTTGCACTGTTCGCACTTCTGGTTGGCGACGGAGCAGGAAGTTTTGCTTGCGGACTGGCAGGAAGTCTGGCATTCGCCGCAACCGCCCTTAACAGCGGATTCATGAAGATTTCTGGTGTTGATGGTATTGATGTGAGCCATAATATTCCTCTTTCTCGCAGAAGTCTGCGTCAATTTCCTTAATATAATATCACTATATGCATGCGTTGTCAAGAAAAATTTACTCTGTGCACACATCTATGTATGCCGGCATTTTGCCGCTGCTGCCCGTGACTTTTGCACCGCAATACAAAACAGAGCGGATATAAGACAAAACCCCGGCTGTAATTCGTTCACCGGGAACAAGCAACGGCGTTCCCGGCGGATAGGCACAGACGTATTCCCTGCAGATGCGGTCTTGTGCATCGTTCAATAAAATCATGCAGCCGTCCCGCAGTTCTGCCTGCGCAGGTGTGAAAACCTGTTGCGGTACGGGCGGTGCATGAATACTTCTTTTGACGGCAATGTTGTCACGATTTTCCGCATCCAATGTCAGCAGCGCTTTTACAAGGCGGTCGAATCCTTCCTGTGTATCGCAGATGCTTGTCAGCAAAACAGAGCAATCGGCAAAAGACATTTCCGCTTCAATTCCGAAGCGTTGACAAAGAATTTCTTCAAGTTCAAATCCGTTCATCGGCAATTTTTCCGCTTTGAGAACAATACGGCTCATATCATGTGCAAACACATCGGGATGATTGCCGACTTCGTCACTGCCGAAACAAAAAACACGCACCGCTTGCAGATTTCTGACCGCTTCACTGAAATGCAAAAGTTTTTGATGCAATGCAGAAAAAAGGGATTCTTTTTGTTGCGTCAAAAGCCCGATACAAGCATCCATGGCAGACATAAAAAGATAAGACGGACTGCTGGTTTCATACACATCCAGAAAACGGCGTACACGGTTTGGGTTTACACGATCACCATTCAAAAGCAGCATAGCCGTTCCCGTCGGAGACGGCAGGGTCTTATGCAGACTGACGATGACCGCATCCGCACCGAGGTGTACGGCACTGTCGGGAAATGCAGGGTGCATGCCGTGATGTGCACCGTGTGCGGCATCGACAATAAGAATCATCTTGTGTTCATGCACGATTTCTGCAATCCTTTTAATGTCACTGACCACCCCGTCATAGGTCGGCGAAGTCAGAATCACCGCCTGTGCTTCGGGATTTGCGGCAATCGCTTTTTCAATTTCTTCAGGAAACACACTGCCGTTGATGCCGAAATCTTCATCAAATGCAGGATACACATAAACAGGTGTTAAGTTACGCAGAAATACAGCATTGTAAACAGCTTTGTGACAATTTCGTGCAACAATGATTTTACCGCCTGCCTGCGTTGCGGCACTGACAGCAGTCAGAAGTCCGGCTGTGCTTCCGTTGACAAGAAAATATGCTTCATGTGCACCGTACAACGCGGCAGCCCGTTTTTGTGCTTCAAGAATGATTCCCTGCGGACAGTGCAAATCATCCGCACCGTCAATTTCGGTCAGATCACGCGCAAACAGACCGTTCATGCTGTCAAATGCGGGATTGCGTTTGTGACCGGGCATATGAAACGGATAAAGATCGCGTTCAAGAATGCGGCTGATGTCATTATGTAAGGACATAAAATCCCCTCCGCCGACAGTATCCCACATTTATAAAGAAAAGTCAAGATTTTGACTTGACAGAAAGATATAAAAAATGTATAATACTGTGAAAAGGAATGATATAAATGGATTTTAAAGTTACAAATTGCAATGTTTATAAAAATCGCCGTTTTTCATCGGAAACTGTTTCGGTGAAGCACGGCTCGTTTTCTGCTTTTGACATGGAAGCGGAAAAGGTATTTTCTTTTCCCGATTGTGTTATTTTTCCCGGTTTTATCGATGCACATGTGCATTTGAGAGAACCGGGATTTTCTTATAAAGAAACAATTCACAGCGGCACATCGGCCTGTGCGGCAGGCGGTTACACGGAAGTCTGCTCCATGCCGAATTTAAAGCCCGTGCCCGACAGTGAAGAACATCTGCAGGAACAGCTTGCTATTATCGAAAAAGATGCCGTGATCGGCGTGCATCCCTTCGGCTCAATCACAGTCGGCCAGCAGGGTGAAAAATTGTCCGACCTTGACGGCATGGCTGATGATTGCATCGGTTTTTCGGACGACGGAAAAGGTGTGCAGGATGAAGAAATGATGCGCGAGGCGATGTTGAAAGCCAAACAACTCGGCAAAATCATTTCCGCACACTGCGAAGTTAACGAACTGCTTCACGGCGGCTATATCCATGACGGTGTTTACTGCAAGGAACACAATCACAAGGGTATTTGCTCCGAAAGTGAATGGAAGATGATTGAACGCGACCTGCGTCTTGCAAAAGAAACGGGATGCAAGTATCACGTCTGCCACATTTCGGCAAAAGAAAGTGTGGAACTCATCCGCAAAGCAAAAGCGGAAGGCGTGGATGTCACTTGCGAAACCGGCCCGCATTATCTTGTGCTGTGCGACAAAGACCTGCAGGAAGAAGGCAGATTCAAAATGAATCCCCCGCTTCGCAGTGAAGAAGACAAAAAGGCTTTGATTGAAGGTATTCTTGACGGCACGATCGACATGATCGCAACCGACCATGCACCGCACTCCGCCGAAGAAAAAAGCAAAGGCCTTGCAGGCAGCATGATGGGCATTACGGGCATTGAAACCGCATTCCCGATTATGTACACACATTTTGTGAAGACAGGTCTTATCACCCTTGAAAAACTGATGGATCTGTTGCACAACAACGCAAAAAAGAGGTTCGGCATCGGTACGGACATTGAAGACGGAGAAAAAGCAGATTTCACGGTCTTTGACCTGCATCAAGCGTTTACAATTGACAGCAAAAAATTGGTTTCCATGGGGAAAGCCACCCCCTTTGACGGTTGGAAAGTGTACGGAAAGTGCCTGATGACCGTTAAAAACGGCAATATCGTATGGGAGGCAAAAAGATGACAAAACAAGGCATTTTCACCATTCTTGAAAACACGAAACTGACGGACAATGTCTACAAAATGATTCTGTCGGGCGACACCTCGGCAATCACGGCTCCCGGTCAGTTTATCAACATACAACTCGACGGATTTTATCTTCGCCGTCCGATCTCGGTGTGCGATTGGGATGAAAATACGGTCACCATCATCTACAAGGTTGTCGGTAAAGGCACGGCTTATATGGCAACACTGACCGCAGGCAAAGAACTTGACATTCTGTCGGGTCTGGGCAACGGCTTTGACACTTGCACTTCGGGCGAAAATCCCGTTGTGATCGGCGGCGGTGTCGGTGTACCCCCGATGTTCGGCCTTGCAAAAGAACTGATCAAAGAAGGCAAAAAAGTAACCGCCATTCTCGGTTTCAACACAAAAGACGAAATCTTTTACGAAGAGGAATTCAAGGCTATCGGATGCGAAACCGTTGTAACCACCGTCGACGGCAGTTACGGCACAAAAGGCTTTGTAACGGATGCACTCAAGGACATCAATTGTTCTTACACATACGCATGCGGTCCCGAACCGATGCTCAAGGCGATATACAACGCAGCGACCGTCAGCGGTCAGTACAGTTTTGAAGAACGCATGGGTTGCGGTTTCGGTGCCTGCATGGGGTGCTCATGCAAGACCAAATACGGCAACAAGCGTATTTGCAAAGACGGCCCCGTGCTTGTAAAGGAGGAGATTATATGGTAAACACAAAAGTGAATCTCTGCGGTCTGCTTCTTGACAATCCCGTCATTCCCGCAAGCGGAACGTTCGGCTACGGTTATGAATTCAACGAACTGTATGACATCAATATTCTCGGTTCGTTTTCATTCAAAGGCACAACAAGAGAACCCCGTTTCGGCAATCCGACTCCCCGTATTGCGGAATGTGCATCGGGCATGCTCAATGCTGTAGGACTTCAGAATCCCGGTGTTGAAAAAGTCATCAGCGAAGAATTACCCAGATTAAAAGAATGTTTTCACAAGCCCGTGGTTGCCAATGTCAGCGGTTTTTCGCTGGATGAATACACGGAAGTCTGTGCAAAATTAGATAAAGAAGAACAAGTCGGCATTCTGGAAGTCAACATCAGTTGTCCGAATGTACACGGCGGCGGCATGAGCTTCGGCACAAGTTGCGAAAGTGCGGCAGAAGTGACCAAGGCCGTCAAGGCTGTTACCACAAAGCCTGTTGTCATCAAATTAAGCCCGAATGTAACGGACATTGTTTCCATTGCAAAGGCTTGTGAAGAAGCAGGTGCGGACGGTATCAGCATGATCAACACCCTCATGGGCATGCGTATTGACCTGAGAACCAAAAAACCGATCATCAAAAACAAAACCGGCGGCTATTCGGGTCCCGCCATTCTGCCCGTGGCACTGCGTATGGTTTACAGTGTTTACGAAGCCGTCAACATTCCGATCATCGGCATGGGCGGTATTTCCACTGCGGAAGATGTGATTGAAATGATGCTTGCGGGGGCTACGGCCGTTGAAGTCGGTGCGGCAAATCTGATTGATCCCTTTGCAAGCAAAAAAATCGTGGAAGATCTTCCCGTCGTAATGGAAAAATACGGTATCAATAATTTAACAGATATAACAGGAGGCGCACACTAATGGGTAAAGACGTAATCATTGCATGCGATTTCAGCAGCAAACAGGCTTGTCTTGATTTTCTGGACAAGTTCACGGAAGAAAAACCCTTCGTAAAAATCGGCATGGAACTTTTCTATGCGGAAGGTCCGTCCATTGTAAAGGCAATCAAAGAAAGAGGACACAAAATTTTCCTCGACCTGAAACTGCATGATATTCCCAACACCGTTATGAAAGCCATGAACGTGCTTTCCAACCTCGATGCCGACATCTGCAACCTGCACGCAGGCGGCACAAAAGCCATGATGGAAGCCGCTGTCAAAGGTCTGACAAGACCCGACGGCACCCGTCCCCTGCTGATTGCCGTTACCCAGCTGACCAGCACCTCGCAGGAAGCCATGACAACCGATCTGCTCATCGACCGTCCCATTGACGAAGTGGTTATGCACTATGCAAAGAATGCCGCAGACGCAGGTCTTGACGGTGTTGTGTGCTCTCCGCTGGAGGCAGGCAAAGTTCATGCTCTGTGCGGTGAAAAATTCCTCACTGTAACCCCCGGTGTCCGTTTTGCAGACGGTGACGTGGGCGACCAGAAGCGTGTTATGACACCCGCACAAGCAAAAGAGATCGGCTCCGACTACATTGTTGTGGGCAGACCCATCACCGCCGCAGAAGACCCGGTAGCCGCTTACAGACGTTGCTGCAACGAATTCATCGGTTAAAATTTACAGAATATATCGGATAAGGAGTAAAAAAACATGAGTATTGAAAGAACCGTAGCAGAAGCACTGCTTTCCATCAAAGCCGTATTTTTCCGTCCGCAGGAACCCTTTACATGGGCATCGGGCATCAAAAGTCCCGTTTACTGCGACAACCGCCTGATCCTCACCGCTCCCGAGCAGAGAAACATTGTCGAACAGGCCATTGCCGATACCGTCAAGGCTGAGTACCCCGAAGCTGAAGTACTTATGGGTACCAGCACCGCAGGTATTGCCCATGCAGCCATCGCCGCAAGCATTCTCGGCATGCCCATGGGTTATGTCCGCGGCAGCAGCAAAGACCACGGCAGACAGAACCGCATTGAAGGCAAACTTGAAGCCGGTCAGAAAGTCGTTGTCATTGAAGACCTCATTTCCACGGGCGGCAGTGTTATTGACGTTGTGGATGCACTGCGTGAAGCCGGTGCCGAAGTACTCGGCATTGTCAGCATTTTCACCTACGGCATGCAAAAAGGTCTTGACCGTCTTGCAGCAGCAAACGTGAAGAATGTTTCGCTTACAAACTTCGACACCATTGCGTCCGTTGCCGCCGAAACCGGTTACATTGCCGACAGCGACATTGCAAAACTGCTGAAATTCCGCGACAACCCCTCGGATGAAAGCTGGATCGGAGCATAAAATATGAGAAGTCTGATTGATATTCTCGATCTCACCACGGCTGAGATCGATGAACTCATTGAAACAGGGCTGGACATCATTGCCAATCCTTCCAAATATGCCCACAAATGCGACGGCAAAAAACTTGCCACACTCTTTTATGAACCGTCCACAAGAACAAGACTGAGTTTTGAAGCGGCCATGCTGGAACTGGGCGGCAGTGTGCTCGGTTTTTCGGAAGCAAATTCTTCCTCTGCCGCAAAAGGCGAAAGCGTTGCCGACACCGCACGCACTGTCAGCTGCTATGCCGACATCATTGCCATGCGCCATCCCAAGGAAGGTGCACCGCTTGTTGCCGCAAGAAAAAGCCTGATCCCCGTTATCAACGCGGGAGACGGCGGCCACAACCATCCGACTCAAACCCTGACCGACCTTTTGACCATTAAGAGAGAAAAGGGCAGATTTGATAATCTGACCATCGGTCTTTGCGGTGACCTGAAATTCGGCAGAACGGTACATTCGCTGATCTGCGCTATGTCGAGATATGAAAACGTGAAATTCGTTCTCATCAGCCCCAAGGAACTGATGATTCCCGAATATCTGCGTCAGGAATATCTGATTGACAAGAACATTGTTTTTGTGGAAACGACCGACCTTGTCGGTGTGATGCCCGAACTCGATATTCTGTACATGACCCGCGTGCAGAAAGAACGTTTCTTCAACGAGGCGGATTATCTGCGCCTGAAAGACAGTTACATTCTGACCCTCGACAAGATGAAGGATTCCAAACCCGATCTTGCAGTCCTGCATCCCCTGCCGAGAGTCAATGAAATTGCGGTTGAAATCGACGATGATCCGCGTGCGTGCTATTTCAAGCAGGTATTCAACGGCAAAATCATCCGAATGGCACTCATCATGAAACTGCTGGAGGTAGAGTAAAATGATCATCAATCCCATCACAAACGGCATTGTGCTCGACCACATCAAGCCCGGCGGTGCCATGCATATCTACAATGTTCTGAAACTCGGCAATCTCGGCTGTACGGTTGCCATGATCATGAATGCAGACAGCGTAAAAATGGGCAAAAAGGACATTGTTAAAATTTTTGACCTGATTGACATCAATCTCGACATTCTCGGTTACCTGGATCCCGGCATCACCGTCAGCATCATCCGTGAAGGCGTGCTTGCAAAGCGTATTCATCTTGAACTTCCCGACGAAGTACATGATGTGATCAAATGCCGCAATCCGCGTTGCATCACTTCCATTGAACAGGAATTGCCGCAGATTTTCAAACTGACCAACCGCGATCAACGCACTTACCGCTGCATTTATTGCGAAAGCAAGGCAAAAGACAACTGAAAAAAATAAAAAACAGCGTACACTCCAAAAGCAACGGAAGGTACGCTGTATTTTTTCTTTACTTTTTTTCAATCAATTTCAGAATATCGCCGACGGTTTTGCCCGTTACAATGGTCAGTTCCGGAATGGTGACATTGAATTCTTCTTCAATGGCAACTGCCATGTCCACCAATTCAAGGGATGTCAGCCCCAGATCGCCACGCAGATCCGTGTCTGCGGTAATATTTTCAATATCTCCCGGCACATAAGCCGACAGAATTTCTTTTATTTTTTGCAACATAAAATGCGCCCCCATACATATTACATCCATTTTATATGATTTTTTTTGTTGAGTCAATTGACATTTTGCTCTCATATGTTATAATTGTTACATGGTGTACTTTTTTTCAAAGGAGAGCGACAATGGCTGAACATAAAGAATACAGTTGTATCCGCAAAACAAAAAAGGCATTGGCTGACAGCCTTGCCCATCTGTCACAACAACAACCGCTGAACAAAATCACGGTCAAAGAAGTATGTGCAGGCGCCCAACTCAGCCGCAATGCCTTTTATACACATTATCCCGACATCAACGGGCTGATTGAAGACATTGAAAATCAGATGCTTTTGCGGGTACAAACAATTTTAGATGAATTTGTGGACGGCGAATTTCCGCACAATATGCTCGTTTCCTTACAGCGGCTTCTCACCATGCTGTCTGAAAACAAGGAGCAAACACTCATGCTTATCGACAATTCAAATTCATCTTCTTTTCTTGCACGGCTGAAAGAAATTTTAAGTTCCTTTTTCTTTGGCTATTTCAGAGATTTCAACCCGGAGGGCTTTGAAAAAACATTTGAATATTTTTATGTTTTCATTGCCGACGGGATGATCGGCATGCTTCGTCGGTGGCTTGAAAATCCCGAAAACATGTCAAAAGAGATGTTTGCATACATGAGTTACATTATGATTCAACGATTGGTCAAAATCGAACAATAACTCAATCCCGCTTTTTGCGTCCTTCGTTAAAATCCGACAGCCCGAGGTCTTCGTGCGTGGAATGGCCGAATGAAACGACAGCTTTTCCGTATTTTTTGCGCAAAACAGACATGGTATCTTCAATTTTTTCCTGCCGTTCACTTCTTTCTGCTTCACCGAACAGACTTCCCTGCAGATAGGCTTCATCCGCATTAAACAATTCAGCGGCAGTGACCCCTAAAAGACGGATCGGCTTGCCGATACTCCAGTTGGCAAGCACAAGTTCAACTGCAACGTCGGTAATTTCCCGTTGCAGCCAGGTCGGTTGCATCAAAGTTTTCCGGCGGGAAATCGTTTTAAAATCATGATCGCGGATCTGCACCTGTACGCAGGTGCATTTTTTATTTTCCTCGCGAAGCCGAACTGCAACGGATGCCGACAAAGCAGACAGTGCTGATTTTATTTCCGACAAGGCGGTCAGATCTCTGGAAAAAGTCATGGAATTGCCGACGGATTTCACCTCTCGCTTTTCAAAATAAGAACGCACAGGGTCTTCATCCTGCCCGTTTGCCGCCTGCCACAAGGATAATCCTTGTTTTCCGAGCAGATGCGACAACTGCATCGGCGATGCCTTTGCAAGATCCCCGATGGTATAAATTCCTGCTTTTTTTAGTTTGTCCGCCGTGGAAGCACCGACAAACAAAAAATTACCGACGGGTTGTCCATACAATATTTCATCAATATTATCAGCTGTGATACAGGTTGTTGCGTTCGGTTTTTTGTATTCGCTTCCCATTTTTGCAAATACCTTGCAAAAGCTGACACCGATGGATACCGTCACACCGATTTCCTTTTGTATGCGCAGACGGATGGTGTCCGCCAGTTGTTCGGCCGGCATACCAAACAAAGCAAGACTTCCCGTGACATCAAGATACGACTCATCAATGCTGAACGGTTCCACAAGATCCGTGTAATCTAAATATATCTCATTGATTTTTTTGGAGATACGCATGTATTCTTCGTGATGCGGGGGAACGGTAACCAGTGACGGACATTTGCGGAATGCGGAATAGACGGTTTCGGCTGTCACAATTCCGTATTTTTTCGCTTTTTCATTCTTTGCAAGGATAATTCCGTGCTTTTTCTCGGGATCTCCGGCAACCGCCATCGGCACATCCCGCAAAGACGGATTCATCCTCTCTTCACATGATGCAAAAAACGCATTGCAATCGCTATGAAAAATCACACGCGTACTGCTCAAAAATATCTCCCCTTTTCAAGTCCTGCTTGCAGTATACATCAAAAAAATCTGATTTGCAAGCAAAAAAGTGAACATTTGTTCTGTTTTTTTTCCGGATAAAAAATAATCGCAAAAAAAATGCGCTCAAAGCAGTAAAATTTACACAAATAATGCTTGACATTATTTAACAATTGTCTTATAATGGCAACAAAGGAGTGATTTGAAATGAAGAAAATTATTGCACTTGTCTTGTCTGTCGTCATGATGTTCAGCTGTCTCGGTATTGCAGCATCCGCAACCAACGTTGTCGGTCGCAGTTCCTACCCGCTCGGCAAGCCCCCCGTATGCACAACCACTTGCCCCAAGCCTGAACGTCCCACCATCCCCGTTTGCCCCCCTCCCTGCCCCACTAAGCCCGAATGCACAACCAAAGAAGAGTGCACCACCATCATCAACAATGTAACCAACGTTACCAACAACAACATTACCATTATGCCCGAAGAAGATCCCACTACTCTTCTTGGCTTCCTGTACAGAATCATCAAGACTGTTGTTCCTTATCTGTACAAAATTCTTTCTCTGTTCAACATTGAAATTTCCTTCGGCGGCAACAATGCAGCTTGCGGCAATTGCGGCAGCAACAGCGGTTGCAACTGCGGCAACGGCGGTGTGAACGATGATTACATTATTGTTCTCCCCACCCTTCCCGATGTTGAAGAACCCACCGGTGGCGTAAGCGGTGATTCCGGCTCCGATTCCGATTCTGCTGATTCCGATTCCGATTCTATTGACAGCATTCTCGGCGGTCTGTTCGGTGACCTGTTTGCATAAGAATTATAAAAATGTGAGATCGTGTTCGCACGATCTCTTTTTTTTCATTTTATGATACTTGTTTTTTTATTCTTACCTGTGTTAAAATGAAACAAACGATATAAGGGAGGCAATTATGAAATTTATCAATGTAAAACAGCATCCGGCTGTGTATGGTGACGGCATACATGATGACACAAAAGCATTGCAGGCTTGTCTGGATGCAGTCAAAAACGGCGGCACGGTTTATTTTCCGGACGGCACATATCTTCTTTCGGCAGCTCTTATTTTTTATTCCGATCAGCATCTGAAATTATCCGACAATGCTGTTTTATTGCGAAGTGCAACAAGTGATCCGTTGACGAGATATTTGCTTGCTTCCTATTCCGAACCAGAATGGGGCGGTTACAGCGGTACCCACGATGTTATCATATCGGGCGGCGTTTTCGACGGCAATGCGGATATGCAGGAAAAATCAACCCTGCTCAACACGGTACACTGCAACAACATTGTGATTGAAAACTGCAAGTTTGTACATTGCTCGCGGTGGCACTTCATTGAAATCAACGGCACAACCAATACGATTATCAGAAACTGCATTTTCGACGGTCCTTCCTATACTTCCATCAACGAAGGACTTTATAATGAACAAGTGCAGTTGGATTTAGCACGACACGGCTCCTACGGCCCTGTTTACAACTGTGACGGCACTTTGATCGACTTTTGCAGTGATGATACCGTCTGCAGTAACATTCTGATTGAGTCCAACATTTTCAAATGCGGCGGCTTCCCCGCCATCGGACATCACGGCAATTGCGATCACAATCACATTGAAATCCGTAACAATATTTTCGACGGACCGTCCGGCACCTTCGGGCAAAGCCGCGGATATATTTTCTTCCGTCCCGACGTGCATGATGTAAAAGTCATCAACAATGCCTTTATTGCCGCAGATAAAACGGATTCACCCAACATCGGAATCATTGCCGAAAACCCCGACAAAACCGTTTTTACGGCAGAAGACAATGTGTTTATCGGCCATTTCGATGATTACTTTATTGGCGGCATCACTGAAAAAGACAATGAAATAAAATAACACAAGGCAAAGAGCAGCCCCGATGCACAAATGTGTATCGGGGCTGATTTGTTGTTGTTTATTCCAGTTCAAATGCGCCGGTGTAAAGACGGTAATAGGTCCCTTTTTCGGCAATGAGTTTTTCGTGGCTGCCGCGTTCAATGATTCTGCCGTGGTCAAGCACCATAATGGCATCGGAATTCTTGACCGTGGAAAGACGGTGCGCAATGACAAAAACGGTTCTGCCTTTCATCAGTGCATCCATTCCCTGCTGTACAAGCAGTTCCGTACGCGTATCAATAGAAGATGTTGCTTCGTCAAGGATCATAACAGGCGGGTCTGCAACCGCGGCACGTGCAATGGAAATAAGCTGTCTTTGTCCTTGTGACAAATTGGCACCGTTGGAAGTCAGCATGGTATTATAACCGTCGGGTAAACGGGTGATAAACGAATGTGCATTGGCAAGTTTTGCGGCTTTGATGCATTCTTCATCCGTGGCATCGAGTTTGCCGTAGCGGATGTTATCCATAACCGTACCCGTAAACAGGTTGGTATCCTGCAGCACAACACCGAGGCTTCTCCTTAAGTCAGATTTTTTGATCTTATTGATATTGATGCCGTCATAACGGATCTTTCCGTCGGCAATATCATAAAAACGGTTAATGAGATTGGTAATGGTGGTTTTGCCTGCGCCCGTTGCGCCGACAAATGCAACTTTCTGACCGGGTTTTGCATAAACGTCCACATCATGCAGAACTGTTTTTTCACCGTCATACGAGAAATCGACTTTATCGAGCACCACATCACCGCGAAGCAATGTGTAAGTAACAGTTCCGTCGGCATTGTGCGGATGTTTCCATGCCCATTTGCCCGTGCGTTCTTCGCATTCGACGATCTGACCGTTTTCTTCACGGCAGTTGACAAGGGTAACATAGCCGTCATCGGTTTCGGGTTCTTCGTCAATGAGGCTGAAAATACGCTGTGCACCCGCCATTGCCATGGCAATGGAATTGATTTGTTGCGAAGCGTTGTTGACATTGCCGGTAAACTGTTTGCACATACCGAGATAAGAAGCAACAACCGAGATAGCAAGCGGGGCAACCAGTGTACCGCCCGTTACGATATTCTGAATCGAAATGTTATAACTGCCGCCCGAGGTGATCAGCAGACCGCCCACAAATGCCGTTAAAACATACAGAATATTACCGATGTTGTTCATCACGGGACCGAAAACGTTTGCAAATTTGTTTGCGGTTTCCATGTTGCGGAACAGTTCTTCGTTGACAGTGTCAAAATCCTGCTTTGCGGCTTCTTCGTGGTTGAAGACCTTGACAACTTTCTGGCCATGCATCATTTCTTCCACATAGCCCTCTACCTTACCGACAGACTGCTGTTGACGCATGAAGAACTTTGCGGAATTACCGCCGACACGCTTTGTAACCTGCATCATGGCAATGACACCGACAAACACAACAACCATCAGCGAGATACTGAAATAAGACATGACACCTAACAAAACCACAACCGTGATAACAGCCTGGAAAATACTCGGAATGCTCTGCGAAATGAGCTGACGGAGCGTATCGATATCGTTGGTGTAGTGGCTCATGATATCGCCGTGGGTGTTGGTATCGAAATATTTAATGGGGAGAGCCTGCATTTTATCAAACAGGCGAAGACGCATTTTGTGCAAAAAGCCTTGGGTCATAATGGCAACCAGTCTTGCCTGCACACCTGCGCAGACAGCACCTGCAAACAGAATACAAGCCATAATGCCGACGGTTTTGAGAACTTCGGGCTTAATGGCTTCCCACGCAACCATACCGCCTGCCTCTCTTGCAATTTCAAGCCCCTGCAGAATGTAACCTGTTATATTTTCAATGAAAATGGCAGGCATAACACCGATAATGGCATTGAGGACAACGCAGACAAGAATTGCAATCAGCATCACGGGATAATCCTGCATGAGATACCTGAGCAATCTGCCGATGAGTTTGGGGTCCATTTTCGGTTTTCCGTGTGCACCCTGCGGCATTTTACCGCCGTGCATGGTTTTGGGCATAGGCTTACTCATCGTCCTCACCTCCCTTGACCTGCGAATAGTAAACTTCCTTATAGATTTCATTATGGCTAAGCAGTTCTTCATGTGTGCCGATGCCGTCGATTTTGCCGTTTTCCATCACAATAATACGGTCGGCATCCTGCACGGAAGAAATGCGCTGTGCGATAATGAGTTTGGTAGTACCCGGAATTTCAGTCTTGAAAGCAGCGCGGAGCAATGCATCCGTCTTGGTATCAACAGCGGAAGTGGAGTCGTCAAGAATCAGGATTTTCGGTTTTTTCAGCAAGGCTCTTGCAATGCAAAGACGCTGTTTCTGACCGCCCGAAACATTGCTGCCGCCTTGTTCGATATAAGTATCATAACGGTCAGGGAAACTTTCGATGAATTCCGAAGCCTGTGCAAGCTTACAGATACGTTCAATTTCTTCATCCGTTGCTTCCGGATTGCCCCAGCGGAGATTTTCTTTGATCGTGCCTGAAAACAGAACGTTCTTCTGCAACACAACGGCAACCTGATCGCGTAATGTGGTCAGGTCATAGTCCCTGACATCCACCCCGCCGACTTTGACACAGCCCTGTGTAACATCATACAAACGGGAAATGAGCTGAATGAGTGTTGTTTTGCTCGATCCCGTACCGCCGATGATGCCGATGGTTTCGCCCGATCTGATATTCAGATCAATATCTTCAAGTGCAAAAACTTCTGCTTTTTCGGAATATTTGAAGCTGACATTTTCGAAATCGATGCTGCCGTCTTTGACTTCGGTGACGGCATTTTCAGCTTGCTTGATGTCGCTTTCTTCTTCAAGCACTTCCACGATACGCTTTGCAGATGCAACAGAAATGGAAATCATAACAAAAATCATACTCAGCATCATCAGCGACATCAGAATCTGCATGGAATAGGTCAGCATGCTGGCAAGGGTGCCGACTTCAAGGTATGTACCGCCCGTAGATACTACAAAATAGGACGTAAAAATGCTCAGCAGAATCATGGATGTGTACACAGCCGTCTGCATAAAGGGATTGTTGAAAGCAACAAATTTTTCGGCTTTTGTAAACACATCCGCAACAGCCCCCGATGCGCCGTTGAACTTTTCTTTTTCATGTTCTTCACGCACAAAACTCTTGACAACACGCATTCCCTTGATGTTTTCCTGAATGGAATTGTTAAGGGTGTCATAGCGTTTGAATGCCTTTTTGAACAATGGCATGGCATTGTAAATAACAAAACCGAGACCGAATGCGAGCAAAGGAATGATGCAGCAGAAAATAAGTGCAAGCTTTTTGCCGACCACTGCACCCATGATTGTGGCAAAAATGAGCATCAACGGCGCACGCACGGCAATGCGGATAATCATCATAAACGCCATCTGCACATTGGTGATGTCCGTTGTCATCCTTGTTACAAGCGACGATGTGCTGAAACGGTCAATATTGGAAAATGAGAATCCCTGCACTCTGTAAAACAGATCTTTGCGCAGATTTTTAGCAAAACCCGAAGATGCTGTAGCGCAGGTAATGCCTGCCAATGCACCGAATGCAAGAGAAATCAGTGCCATCAGCACAAGGATCAGTCCGTATTTGGTAATTTCCTGCATTCCCGTTCCGGCTTCAATGGCATTGATGAGTTTTGCGGTGATCATAGGAATCACACATTCGCAACTGACTTCACCAATCATCAGAATCGGGGTGAGAATGGTGAATAACTTATATTCACGGATGCTCCGGGCTAATTTTTTTATCATTCCTTTTCCGCCCTTTCCTTACTTCAAAAACATACTATATTATTTTAACAATTTTCGCTTTATGTGGCAAGATGCAAAAGCATACAACATTTGACAATTTGCGCAAGGCTTTTTGTATACTTTTTTATACAAAGAACGGACATGCATATCGCCATGTCCGTTCTTGTTTTTATAAATCTTTGACCAGTTCACGGTAGAAAAGAACCGCAGGAACCAGAGAATCGAAATTGACATTTTCGTTCTTGTTGTGGAAGGTACCGATCTGCGCAAAGGTCATTCTGACGGGGCTCAGGCGGATGCAGTTTTTTGCAAAGCCGACAAAATGCCTTGCATCCGTATTGCCGACGATCGGATACGGCACGGCAATGAGGTCACCGTAGACCTTGTTGGCAATTTTTTCGGTCTTTTTAAAACCTTCCCCGTCCAGCGGCTCCACACCGTCTGCCACACGGCGGCTGAGTTCTTTGACGGCAATATCGTTCTTTTCGGCATATTCCTTAAACAAACGCACTGCCTTTTCGAGGTCGTCACACTGATTGCACGAAACCACGGCAACGGCAGGCGCAATACCTGCTTTGACATCGGTTGTCACTTTGGAGTTTGCGGGAACAAACGAAACACAGGGACCGAACATAGCTTTAAAACCGGGCAAGAGTTTGGAAAGCAAAGCAATCAGCGGTTTTTCAAAACGGTCGATGTTGGAAATCATTTTATCGGCAGGAGCAGGAAGGAAAGGTGCCACACGTCTGAGCAGTTCACGAAGTTCGGGTGTCAACTGCTGTTTGCCGAGCGAGGGTGCTTTTTTGGTTACAAACTGAGAGAGGTTTGTCAGTGCATTTTTGCCTTTCCCGGCTTTTGCTTCAATCAGAAAACGAACCGATGAGCGTTCACTGATACCAATGGCAAGCAGATCTTTTTTGAGCATGGGAAGAGGGCTTTCAAGCACGGCACCGCCTTCGTCAACGACAAGACCGACACAAACACCGTTGTCTTTCATCCATTGTACTGCATTGGGCACACCGTCCCCCGCAATTTCTTCGGAAAAGGAAGAAAGAATATAAACATCCTTTTCCGGCACAAAGTTTTCGGCAAGCAGACTTTCGACCGCTTCTAAAATGGCACAGAAGGAACTTTTGGTATCCACCGCGCCCCTGCCCCAGATTTTCCCCTCGGCAAGCACACCGTCAAAAGGCGGATATTTCCAATCACTGTCAGCGGGAACAACATCGGAATGCGACATGAGCACCAAGGAATCTTCAGCAGTTTTTCCTTTCCATTTCAGAAAAATGCAGCCTTCGACCTTCAAATCTTCACACTGCGAAAAAATAAGCGGAAAGCGTTTTTGCAGATAATTCATATAATCAACAAAGGTCTGTTCATCACGAAAACCTTCAAAAGAAACGGTTGCACAACGGATCATTTCCGTCAATGTGCGGCCGTATCTTGCCGCATCGGGCTTAAAAACGACATTGGAATCGGACATAATGATAACTCCTATTTATTTCTCTTTGGTAAATGGTAACAAATCCTACGGCAAAAGTCAACAAAATAAGGCAAAAAAACGGCATCATCTTGGTGCAATTAAGAAAATGTACAAAAATGTCGAAACAAGACTTGCAACAGGGGGACAATCTGTGTAAAATATATGTATTATGATTGAGGAGGTTTTCACCATGCCCGAATATACCGACAATTTTGAAACCATACCCGTAGGTTCGCTCGGCATTATCGCAACCCCCGGTTGTGAAGAACTTGCACAGAAAATCGATTCTTATCTTGTAGCCTGGCGCGACAAGCGTGAAAGTGAACACACAGGCAGTCTTGCTTTTGCAGGCTACAAACGCGATTCCTATCTGATTGATTGCGATTTCAGCCGTTTCGGTTCCGGTGAAGGCAAAGCAACCATTCATGAAACTGTCCGCGGCAGTGACCTCTTCATTATCTGCGACGTTTTCAATTACGGTATTGAATATAACATCGCAGGCCACAAGGTTTTCATGAGCCCCGATGATCATTTTGCAAACCTCAAACGCGTGATCGGTGCAACTGCAGGCAAGGCAAGAAGAATCACCGTTATCATGCCCATGCTGTACGAAGGCAGACAGCACAAGCGTGTTGCCCGTGAATCCCTTGACTGCGCAATCGCTCTGCAGGAACTTGTGAACCTTGGTGTTGACAACATCATCACCTTTGATGCCCACGACCCGAGAGTGCAGAATGCAATCCCCATGAAGGGCTTCGAAAATGTTTACACAACCTATCAGATGATCAAAGCCATGGTCAACAACATTGACGATTTCAAGATCGACAAAGACAATCTTATGATCATCTCCCCCGACGAAGGCGGCACCAACAGAGCCATTTATTATTCCTCGGTGCTCGGTCTTGACCTCGGTATGTTCTATAAAAGACGTGACTATTCCCGCGTTGTCAACGGCAGAAATCCCATTGTTGCACACGAATTCCTCGGCAACAATGTCGAAAACCGCGATGTCATCGTTGTGGACGATATGATCTCCTCCGGCGAATCCATGCTTGATGTTGCAAAGCAACTCAAAGACATGAAAGCCCGCCGCATTTTCCTTTGCTCCGCGTTCGGTCTGTTCTGCAACGGTCTTGACAAGTTCGATGCGGCTTTCGAAGCAGGTCTTATCGACCGCGTTTTCACCACCAACCTTGTTTATCGCACCCCGGAACTTCTTGAACGCAAGTGGTTCTGCGAAGTGGATATGTCCAAGTACATCTCGCTGATCATTGATGCACTCAATCACGATATGTCCATCAGCAAACTTCTCAATCATGCCGGCAGAATCCGTCCTTTCCTCGAAAAGAACGGCTATCACATTGAAATCAAATCCGAATAAACCAAAATTTACAGAGGCAGACCGTTCAAACCGCGACTGCCTCTTTTTTTAAAGGAGAAACAAAATGAAACGAATTTCTTTGGTCAATACAAAACAAGGCTCCGCATCGGTGCATCGTTTTTCCAACGGTAACACATTGCCGCTGATGCAATTGCCGTTCGGCATGATCAGTTTTTGCCCGCAGACAGATGAACACCTGCGTTGGTATTATCACCCGTCGCACCGTTCTCTCATGGGTATCCGCATCACCCATCAACCGAGCCCTTGGATCGGCGATCACGGTGCTGTCTGCATTATGCCGCAGAAAACAAAACCCGTTGCAGACTGCGAAGACAGATGGTCGGGCTTTCGTCCCGAAGAAGCCGTAATGCAACCGCATTACATGAAGTTCCGCTACCTTCGTTCCCGCTGTGACATGGAACTGACCCCGACCATGCGCGGTGCGGCACTTCGTTTTGCATTTGACGAAGACAATGACAATTATATCTCTTTCCTGTCCGTCAAAGACCGCTGTTTCTTCAGTTTCGATGCCGAAAACAACGTTCTTTCGGGTTGGACACAGCAAAGTTGTTCGGGCAGACCCGTCAATTTCAAGCAGTATTTTGTGGTTCGTTTTGAAGACGACTGCATCGACAAAAACGGTACGCTGATTACCGAAAACGATAAAAACGCAAGCGGAAATGCGATTGACGGCGAAAACACCGCTATCCATGTCAAACTCAAGGGCAAAACCGCAAATGCCGTGCTTGCCATTTCATGGATCGGTTATACAATGGCAATGGAAAGCATCAAAAGAGAACTCGACGGCAGAACCTTTGAAGAAATCAAACAGGAAGCCGAATCCCTTTGGGAAGACCGCCTTGCCTGCGTTGAAATCGAAGCACAAGACGACAAACAGAACCGTACGTTCTATTCCTGCATGTACAGAGCATTCCTCTATCCGCACCGCTGTGACGAGGTGGATGCAGAGGGCAAGACCGTGCATTATTGCCCTGCAGATGCTTCCGTACGCGAAGGAATTCGCTACACCGACAACGGTTTCTGGGATACCTTCCGCACCTGCTATCCGTTCTATTCCTTGGTTTGCCCCGATGAATATGCCGAAATGTGCAGAAGCTTTCTGCGGGATTACGACGAATGCGGATGGCTTCCCCGCTGGATTGCTCCCGGTGAAGTCGGCTGCATGCCCTCCACTTTGGTCGATGCCGTGCTTGCCGATGCCTGCGTAAAAGGCATTCTTAACAAAGACGAAATGCGCGCCTGCATGAATGCCATGATCAAGCACGCCACCACCGATGCACCCGAATCCCGCTACGGCAGAAACGGTGCGGAGAGTTATTGCAAACTCGGTTATGTGCCTTATGACGAACAGAAAGAGAGTGTCAACCTGACACTGGATGCCGCTTACGGTGACTTCTGCATTGCACAGATCGCAGAGCTGCTCGGTGAAAAAGAAATTGAAACCGCATACAGAAAACGCGCCCTCAACTACAAAAATATTTTCGACAAAGAAACAACTTTCATGCGTGCAAAGCACACCGACGGCGCATTCAGACCCGCATTCAATCCCTTTAACTGGGGGCTTGATTACACCGAGGGCAGTGCATGGCAGAGCACTTTTGCCGTGCAGCACGACCCCGAAGGTTTCGCAGACCTGTTCGGCGGCACCGAAGGTGTTCTCAAAAAGCTGGATGAACTGTTCAGCACCCCGCCTTATTACATCGACAATGCCTACAATTGCGAAATCCATGAAATGACAGAAATGGCGGCCGTTGATTTCGGCCAGTGCGCGATTTCCAACCAGCCTTCATTCCACTTCCCCTACTTCTTCACGCTTTACGGCGCACCCGAAAAAACGGCTTACTGGGTCGAAAAAATGTGCAACGAAGTATTTTCTTATGAAGATGACGGCTTCCCCGGTGACGAAGACAACGGCTCGATGGCACTGTGGTATGTTTTCAGCACACTCGGTCTGTATCCGTTCTGCCCCGGCAAAGCGGAATATGTCAAAACAAAACAGCTCGTCAAAAGTGCAAAAATCAACGGCAAGGACTTTGATCCCGAAAACTTCGGAACGATCATTGCGCACAGCGATGTAATTTAATCATCAATTGCAAAATATTTGCAAATTATTTGCACATGAGATGCACATAATATTATTGACTTTATAAGTAGTATAAACTATAATAATATCAGGAGGTGTTCTTATGAGCAATGTTAATGTAACAATACGAATGGATGAAAATTTAAAAAAACAGGCCGACACGCTTTTTGGAGAACTTGGTCTTAATCTCTCAACGGCCTTTAACATTTTTGTCCGTCAGGCTGTACGCGAACAATCCATTCCGTTTATAATTGCAAATCGTCAACCAAATGCAGAAACTCTTGCTGCAATTGAAGAAGTACAAAAAATGAAAGCTGACCCATCACTCGGCAAATCCTATACTGATGTTAGCCAGATGATGGAGGATTTATTGGCATGATTTACACTGTCAAACCATCCGGTCAATTCAAAAAAGACTTAAAAAATCTACAAAAGCGCGGTTATAATCTTAATTTGCTGACAGAGATTATTCAACTGCTTGCAGAAGGACAAACATTACCTGCCAAAAACCGAGATCATTCCCTTTCCGGCAATTTTGCCGGGTGCAGAGAATGTCACATTGCATCTGACTGGCTTCTCATATATGAGATATCAAATAATGATTTGTTTCTGTATCTCACAAGAACCGGAACACACAGCGATTTATTCCGATAAATTGATGCTTTAATGCGGACAGAAATTTTTTGTCCGCATTATTTTTTGAACCTTTTCTCTTTCTTTTCGGTCTTTATTTGTGAAAGCGCTTTTAAAATGCAAAAAAGGAGGTGGTTGAATGGATATATTTGAAAATTTGCTTTGCGAAAACATGATTTCATTGGAACGCTTTGTCCGTTTCAGGATTTCCGACAGTTTTGATGCGCAGGATATTATACAAGAATCCTGCATTGCGGCTTATAAAAATTTTCAGCAATTGAAAAACAAAGATGCATTCAAAGGTTGGCTTTTGCGTATTGCCGCCAACAAATGTAATGATTATTACAGCAAGAAAGCAAAAACACAACAGTTGTCAGATTCCTTTTCGCAATTCACATGGCTCGAAACTCCTTTGGAACGGCAAAAAAAGGAAGCGGTGCTTGAAACACTCAAGCAACTGAACGAAAAAGACAGGCAGATTCTGTATTTGTTCTTTTTTTGCGATTGGTCGCAGGACAAAATTGCCGAGCAGCTCCGCATTCCCGTCGGCACAGTCAAAAGCAGGCTTCATTATGCGAAGAAAAATTTCAAACACTTATATCCCGAACCCTTCCGACCGAAAGGAGAAAAACAGATGAAAAAACTACCCGACATTTTACCGCCGTATACAATTGAAAAATCCGATCTGCCGCCCTTTGATGTCCGTTGTGAAGAACTGCGCGGATTCTGCATTCTGTTAAAAGTCGGCAGTTACACCACATGGGGATGCTACGAGCAACCGCACAAGGCATTGACACAATATACATCTGCCAATGTGACCCAAAAAGCGGAAATTCACGGCATACAGGGGGTTGAAATTGTAGCCGAAGAACACATTCCGACTCGCGACGGAAAAGAAACAGTTACGCAAAGACAATATGTTGCTCAACTGACCGACACGCATTGCCGTTACCTTGCCGAAAGCCACATCGAAAACGGCGTCAAACGATTGTTTACATTCCTCGACAGCGATATTTTTGCCATCAACTGGGGCTTGGGTGAAGATAACTGCGGTTTTGAAACCAACATAACGGCAAAAGGAATCATCACCCAAAACGATTCCGTTCTTACAACCGATGCAACACAAGAGGTAACGGACATTGTGGGCAGATACAAGGTAACAATCTGCGGCAAAACATACGACACGGTCTGTGCTGTCAACATCGGGCATTACGCGGGCAAAATTGTTATTGAACAATATCTTGACCAAAACGGCAGAACCGTTTTATGGCGGCGTTTTAACCGTAACGACTGGGCCTATCACCGTTACGGAAAACTGTGGACAGATATTCTGCCCGACAGCGAAACGCTGACCGTGAACGGTGAAACCTATGTACATTGGTATGACTGCATAACCGATTATATTCTGTAAAAAAACAAAACACAGCAAAAATCCGAAAGGAAATTGCTGTGTTTTTTATTGCATTATTTCACACTTTTGCAACTTGCTTTTTGCGTTCGGGTAGCTGGGAAACGATGATGGCTATGAACATCAATACACAGCCGACCACTTCCCTTGCGGTCATGGTTTCGTGCAACACAATTGCCGACGAAATGACACCGAACACGGATTCCATGGAAAGAAGCAGCGTAGCAACCGTGGCTTCGGTGTATTTTTGCCCGACAATCTGCAAGGTGTAGGCAATGCCGCTGCTGCAAATACCGGCATACAGAATCGCACCGAGGCAGGCTCGGATCCCTTCGAGACTCGGCTCTTCAAAAATGAAAGCACAGATCATTGTCAGCACACCTGCCACAAAGAACTGAATGCAGGACATCATAACCGGGTCAACACGATCAACATATTTGTCAACCACCAGAATGTGAATGGCAAATACAACGGAACACGCAAATGTCAACATATCCCCCGCATTGATTCCTTGCGTGGCTTCCCCCATGCACAACAAGAACATACCGATCAAACCAACTGCAAAGCACGGCCACAGAATGGCACGTACTTTTTTGCGAAGAAAAAGCAATCCGAACACGGGAACAAACAGAATATAAAGCGAAGTGATGAATGCAATTTTGCCTGCATCCGTATATTCAAAAGCCTTGTTCTGCAGATTGGTGGCAACAAACAACACAATGCCGCACATGAATCCTGCTTTCAGAAGCAGCTTGTTGTCTTGCTTTTTTTCATCTTTTGTCTTCGGGACGGTCAGTTTCTTTTCGTTCTGCCGACGGAAAAACAAAGCGACGGGCAGAACACTGAAAGCACCGATAATGGTGCGCACTCCGTTAAAAGTAAGCGGACCCGCCTGCTCGGTGCCGACACTCTGCGCAACAAAGGCAATGCCCCACAGCAAAGCGGTCAAAAGCAACATCAGCGGGCCGATGATTTTTATTTTGGATTTCATGCCAATCTTCCTCTTTTCAGACACAATGCGCACATTGTAGCACATCCTCAAAAAAAAGAAAAGACCTTTTTTGCACAAAATCAATTTATTTACAACATCATACTACGCAGTTTTTTTAAGATTGCTTTTTCCTTGCGCGACACCTGCACCTGCGACATACCGAGTTGTGCCGCGGTGGCACTCTGGGTCTTGCCCGCAAAATAACGAAGCTGAATCAGTTCTCGTTCGCTGTTCTCCAATTGTTGCAATGCTTCACGCAGGGCGATTCTGTCTGTAATGGATTCCTCTGGAGAATCCACGGGAATATCGGCCTGTGATTCTCCGTCTTCACCGATGGTCAGGGACTGCAACGGCAACGAAGCACAGATCAGCAGCGAGGCTTCCGCTGTTTCCATGCAAGCAACTTTTGCAATTTCTTCAATGGTCGGTTCCCGGTCAAATTCTGCGGCAAGGTCATCGCGGATTTTCAGCAATTGTCTTGCTTTTTCTTTGGCGGCTCTGCCGACTTTGATTGCACCGCCGTCGCGAAAAATACGCTTGATTTCCCCCAGAATGGCGGGCACTGCATAGGTGGAAAAGGCAAAGCCCCGTGACGGATCAAAACCGTTGGCGGCTTTGACAAGTCCCAGACACCCCGCCTGAAAAAGATCGTCATACTCTACCCCGCGCCCCCTGAACCGATTGGCACACGAATGCACAAGTCCTAAATTGTCTTCAATAAATTTTGCCGAAGAGTTCTCCACTGTTATCGCTTCCCGAAAATTCTTTTTTCGATAACGACCGTTGTTCCCTGCCCCGGTTTGGAACGCACCCGCAGAACATCGCAGAAACTTTCCATGACCGTAAATCCGAGTCCGCTTCGTTCGCCGCCGACCGATGTATACAAAGGCTCACGCGCTTTTGCAACATCGGCAATGCCGCAACCGGTGTCGCGGATTTTTACTTGTGCATAAACACCGTCCGTTATTCTGACCTGTATGTAAATCTTTCCGGGTTGCTCACTGTAAGCATGCACGATACAGTTTGTAACCGCCTCACTGACGGCGGTTTTGATATCGCTTAATTCTTCAACCGTCGGATCCAGTTGTGCAACAAAAGCCCCGACTGCCGCGCGGCAAAAACTTTCATTGATACTTTTTGCATCCACGGTCATTTTGAATTCATTTTCGCTTTTCATTTATACTGTCCTTCCGAATTCTACAATTTTTGCAAGTCCCGACATTTTCATGACCCGCATATCACGGTCATTGACATTCATCACACGAACCTTGCAATTCTGCGCACTTGCGGTTTTATATCTTCCCATCACAAGTCCGATCCCCGAACTGTCCATAAATGTAACTGCCGAAAAATCAAGAACCAATTCTTTCGGACAGCCCTGCACAAGCGCATCGTCTATAACGGTGCGTAAAGATGCAGCAGTGTGATGATCGATTTCACCATCCAGAAAAGCATACAGATGATTGGACTGTGTGATCATTCTGACAGCCATTTACATTCCTCCGTTTTCTTTTGGTGCACCTATTTTACAGGATATATCACAAAAATTATGTCACTGTGTGGCAGTAAAAAGCATAAAAAAACACGGAAAGTTCAACTTTTACGTCAAACTTTCCGTATCTCTTTTTTTGTTTCGGATTATGCTTCAGCGGAAGAATCACCGGCACCACCGAAAAGACCCTTGATCATATCAAAGAAAGAAGTGATGATGCCTGCCAGAAATGCGAAGAAATCCTGGATTTCCTTAAGGACCTGTTCATTCATTATTTTCACCTCCCGAATCAATTTAATTTTAGTTTAATTATAGCACACACAACCCGCGTTCGCAAGAGTTTTATATAAAAAAAAGATAATTTTACTATTTTCTAACTTTTCGCCTGCTGATTGATTTTGATTGCAAAAGAAAAAAAAATATGGTATACTAAAATAAACAGTCCTTTGAGGTAAAATATGCTTTCATATATTTTATTATGCATAATTATAATATTACCGCCTGCGCTTGCCTTTGTCTTTTCAAAATCAAAACAGACAAGACTCTCATTTGTCTGCATTTCCGTATTGGTGCTTCTGGCAGAACTTCTTTTATTCAATACAGGTGCATGGCACCTTGTCGGCGGCAACTACGAAGAAAAGAACATTGCGCTGTCGCAGGTCGAAATGCAGAATTTCACGCTCGATGAATCGGGATGTATTTACGCAAACGGCCCGTGTACTGCAGAAGTGACCGTAAAAAACATAAATGCCCCTGTCGGGAGTATTTATATGGATGCAAAGGTTACGGCGGAAGATGCAAAAATTCCCGTGTATGCGGATATTTCCGACGGCACGAATATTCAATACCGCAACGATATTGCTTCAACCGATCTGATTACGGATTACGAGCAGGCAAATAATCTGCAGATACGCATGTCAGGTGATGTGCAAAACATCCGCTTGCAATTCAGGTTGGATGAAGGTGATACACTGACACTCGGCGGACTCACACTCAACAAAGTAAAACCCTTGCAACCGTCTCCCGTTCGTGCACTGCTTCTGATTGCAACGGGTGCTTTCGCCTTTGCTTTTTTCCGTGCTCGTGTCCTGCAGGACAGTTTTGAAAAAAGAAAAAAAGAAAACTATATCTTTGCCGCATTTGCGACTTCCGTTTTTGCCTGCATTGCGCTTTTCATGGTAACGGCATACGGATTCGGTGCCTGGAAAAGCGAAACGGGAAATCAGATCACACAGTCGATTGTGGATGCATTCCGTGCAGGACAGGTCGAATTATTGCAAAAACCGGGTGAAGACCTGCTTGCCATGGAAAACCCCTACGATTGGAGTGCTCGCAGAGAAGCAGGTATTTACTATTTGTGGGATCATTGCCTGTACGACGGCAACTACTATTCCTATTACGGCATTGCTCCCGTTTTGTTGCTGTTTTTGCCTTACAATCTGCTGACCGGATATTATTTTCCCACCCCGCAGGCGGTTTTGCTGTTTTCTGTTGTCGGCATTGTTTTTCTGACACTTCTCTGGTTGGAATTTATAAAGAAGTTCTTCCCGCAGTTGCCCTCCAAACTCGTTTTACTCGGACTGCTGAGTGTGCAGATTACAAGCGGTGTGTGGTTCTGTTTATGTTCGCCGCTGTTTTATGAAATTGCACAAAGCAGTGCATTTATGTTTGTTGTTATGGGAGCATATTTTTTGCTCAAAGCAAACATCATCGGCGACGGAAAAGTGCGTATTCCGTTCGTGGGTGCAGGCACCGCCTTTCTTGCACTTGCTGTTTTGTGCAGGCCGACAACGGCAGTCTATTGTGCTGTATCCCTCCTCTTTTTGTTCTTCGGTTTCCGAAAGATACGAAAAGAACAAGCGGGCAAAAAACGCCTTGTGCTGTATCTTGCCAATGCCACTGTCTTCTTTGCCCTTATCGGCGGTGTGCAGATGATTTATAATTTCCTGCGGTTTGATTCATTCTTTGATTTCGGCATTCAGTATTCGCTGACCATCAATGATTTCACCCGTGCACAATATCACACAAGATTTGTCAGCATCGGCCTTTATAATTATTTACTCAACCCTCCTGTTGTCAGCCCCGAATTCCCGTATATTTCTTCCGAGTTTCAATCACTGCACCCCAACGGATATTACTTTATTGCAAACAAATATTGTGTCGGGCTGATTTACAGAGCCTTGCCGGTTCTTGCTCTCTTGCTGTCCGGTTCGGCATGGAAAAAGTGTGCCGACAAAGGCCAAAAACGCACAGCCGCATTGCTGATCGGTGCACTGAGTATTGCCGCCCCGTTTGCAATTCTGTTTTCCATATGGGAAAGCGGATACGGTGCAAGATATTGTATGGATTTCACATGGGAAATTCTGTTCGGTGCATTCTTTGTCGCTTTCTACCTGTATACAAACAGCAACAACACGGCATTGAAAAAATGGGCAGACAAAATCCTGTTGTTTGCCACTGCCTGCAGTCTGTTGATTACGTTTGCTGAAAATTGGGCATTTCTCTGGGCAAGTATCAAAGATGTGGGCACAATCCGCATTTTTGCAATCATAGAACACGCAATGAATTTTTGGATGTAAAGGAGTTCACATTATGGAATGCTTAAAATTATATCTTGTTATCCCCTGCTACAATGAACAGGAAGTATTGCCCATTACGGCACAAAAAATTCGCGAAAAAATGCAGGCATTACAGCAGCGCGGCAAAATCACCGCCGACAGCAAAGTCGTGTTTGTGGATGACGGTTCCAAAGATAAGACATGGGAACTCATCTGTGCACTGCACAAAGCGGACAAGCTGTTCAGAGGCATCAAACTTGCACACAATAAAGGACATCAGAACGCACTGCTTGCGGGCATGATGACAGTGCGTGCAGAATGCGATGCAATTATTTCCATGGATGCAGACCTGCAGGATGATATCAACGCCATTGATGAAATGATTGAACGTTGCTATGAAGGCTGTGACATTGTGTACGGTGTTCGCTGTGCAAGAGATAAGGACACGGCATTCAAAAGAGGAACCGCGCATGGCTTTTATAAGGTTATGAAGTGGTTAGGTGTTGAAATCGTCAATGATCATGCCGATTACAGATTGATGACAAAACGTGCCCTTGCGGCACTGGCAGATTTTGATGAAGTGAATCTGTTTTTGAGAGGACTTGTGCCCTTGCTCGGATTCAAAACGGCAACCGTGGAATACGAACGCGGTGAACGTGCGGCAGGTGAATCCAAATATCCGCTCAAAAAGATGATTGCATTTGCAATGGAAGGTATCACATCCATGTCCGTCAAGCCGATTCGTCTGGTTACGGTACTCGGATTCCTGATTTTTGCCGTCAGTATTATCATGCTTTTGTATTCACTTATACGCCATCTGATCGGTGCTACGGTAACAGGCTGGACTTCGACCGTGGTTTCCATATGGGCCATCGGCGGTTTACAGTTGCTTGCAATCGGTGTCATCGGTGAATACATAGGCAAGATTTATCTTGAAACCAAACACAGACCCAAATACACGGTGGAAGAATATTTAAAATAAAAACAGGCATTAAAAAATCCGGGGTTCAGTGAACTCCGGATTTTTATGTTGTTTTTCAGTCTTCTTCCGTAGCCGATTTTGCAAGGGCACGCAGTTCTGCAGGGGTAAAGTTAAACACTTTTGGGCAGAAGTGGCAACGTACCTGCGTGCCTGCATCCTCTGCCATTTCCAGAAGACTTTCCTTGCCGGTGCTCAAAAGGGCGGCTTCCACGCGTTCCTTGCTGCAATTGCAGACATAATCGGGGTTTTCTTCATCCAGCACACCGATTTCAAAATTGGGAAGTACCTTCTTGCAGATATCAAGCACAGTCATGCCGTCGGCAAGCATACTTGTAACACTCGGCAGGTCTTTGAGCCCGTCTTCGACCTTGTCGATGATGGTATCGTCCGCGGTGGGAAGAAGTTGAATCATAAAGCCGCCCGCACACGCAACGGACAAATCGGGGTTAACCAAAACACCCAATGCACAAACCGTGGGAACCTGTTCACTGATTGCGTAATAAGAAGTGATATCCTCTGCAATTTCGCCCGACACAATGGGAATCTGACCGATATACGGGTCACGCATACCGATATCTTTGATAACGGTCAGGTGGCCGTCCGTACCGACCGCACCGCCGACATCAAGTTTACCCTTTGCGTTCAACGGCAGTTCAATGTGCGGATTCATCACATAGCCTCTGACATTGCCGCGCGGATCACCGACAGCAATGACGCTCCCTGCGGGGCCGCCGCCGTTGATGCGCAAGGTCAGGCTGTAGTCATCACTTTTAAGCAGTGTGCCCATCAGCGATGCCGCCGTGAGCATTCTGCCCAAAGCCGCCGTGCAGACCTTGCTTGTTTCATGGTAACGGCGGGCTGTTTCTACCAATTCGGTGGTGTCTGCCGCCATAACGAGAACGGTTCCGTCCTCGGATAAACAACGAATCAATTTATTCATACTTTTCTCCTGTTGTACCTGTAGGGGTTATTTTTTTACATACATAATAAACGCGTTCCGTCTCTGCGCAAGGAGCATCGGCAGTAAGTTCCGCAAACCTGCCCTGCACGCCGAAACCTGCTTTTTCGAGCATATCGGTGAGCACTTCATCACTGTAGGCGCGTTCGCAGAAGGACTCTTGTTCACGGCTGTAGGTGCCGTCCTCGTTTTCGGTGAAAATATCAAGAAAAATCTCTACCGAATCATCTTCTTCATCGTAATTGTTCTGCCAGACACAAAAGACATCGTCTTCTTCATACACAAATGTGTTATCGGCAAGAACATTTCTGTGTTTATGAATCGTGTTGACATCAAAAATAAAAATACCGCCCTGATTCATGAACAAGGATACAAGTCGGAAGGTTTCATACACATCCGCTTCGTCGGTCAGATGATTGATACTGTCAAGCGAACAAACCGCACAATCAATGGTGCCGAACAGATCAAGTTCGGTCATATCCTGACACAACAGCAGAATTTTGTCGCCGTACGGGGCGCATTTTTCACGGGCGACGGACAGCATTTCAAACGAACCGTCCACCCCGATGACTTCAAAACCTTTTTCGCAAAATGCAACACTCAACGAACCCGTGCCGCATGCAAGATCGAGCAATGTGCCCGTTGCAACACCTGCGTTTTTCAGCAACATAAACAGATAGTCGGCACGCTGCGCGTAGCCGACATTCCCTGTTAACTGATCATATACAGAAGCAAACCGGTCATACCCGGACATTATTCATTCTCCATTCTTTTGAAGACAATGTCATAACCGCCGCAACCGTAAGACAAACTGCGGTTGACACGGCTGATGGTAGCGGTGGATGCCCCCGTCAGACGCACAATGTCATTGTAAACTTTTTTATCGGAAAGCATTTTGGCAACCGCGATACGCTGAGCCATTGCCTTGACTTCGGGAACGGTGCAAAGATCTTCAAAGAAATCATAGCACTCATCAATATTCTGCAATTGCAAAATAGCCTCAAAGAGAAAATCGGTATTGTCATCTCTGATTTTACTTGCCATAGGAAATCCTCGCTTTCAATCTTTTAAACATTACTATTTTAGCACACAAAAGAACAAAAGTAAAGAGGAAAATTCATCGTGATGTGTGTTAAAGAAATCTTTCCATTTTCGTACAAAATGCCAAATTTGAGTAAGTTTTCTGCAAGACCTTGACAACAAAAGTCGGAAACGGTATAATTTTTGTGAGGTGATCAGAATGACAACGGCAAAAGAAAAAAAGATGCAAAACGATCTTATTTCTTTTAAGCCGTATTATTTTTATTTCACCTTTTAACTGACGTTTTGCGGCGTCGGTATTTTTTATGCTCTGAAAAAAGAAAAAAGGAGAAGAACTATGAAACTCATTTACGGCATCAAAGACAAGCCCCCCATCGGCAAACTGATTCTGTTTTCGATTCAGCAGTTGCTGTCCATCATTGCGGCAACCATCCTGGTTCCCATGCTCGTCAACTACAACGGCGGCTATGAAACAGGCACGGTACTTTCCACTTCTTCCGCCATGCTCGGCGCAGGCTTGGGTACAATCGTTTACTTCCTTTTCACAAAAGGTAAAAGCCCTGTTTTCCTCGGTTCGTCTTTCGCATTCCTCGGCTCACTTTATGCCGCAACCGCAAACGGCTATATGGGCATTCTGCTCGGCGGTGTGCTTGCAGGTCTTGTATATGTAATTATTGCCGCCATCGTCAAGATCAGCGGTACAAAATGGATCTCCAAGTTGCTTCCCCCCGTTATCATCGGGCCGACGGTTGCTCTCATCGGTCTTTCGCTTGCAGGTTCTGCCATCAACAACGTACAGAACATTGCCGCATCAACGGCTGACTACAATCTGATTGCCATTCTTTGCGCGGTCATCACATTCCTTGCCACCGTTATTGCCTCCTGCTTCGGCAAAAAGACACTCAAGATGATCCCCTTTATCATCGGTATCGCCGCAGGTTATATTTCTGCCACTATTTTCACCGTGATCGGCATTGCAACCGACAACGCATACCTGCAATTGATTGACTTCAGCATATTCAGCAACTTCTCCTTCAAGACCATTGTTTCCGTTCCCGATAACATCGTTCTGTTCAAGGCAATCGGTGAAATGGGCACATTTGACTGGAAAAATGTTGCTTCTATTGCACTTCTGTTCATGCCCGTCGCGTTCGTTGTTCTTGCCGAACACATTGCAGACCACAAAAACCTCAGTTTCATCCTTTCCGACGGCGACAATCAGGTTGACCTGCTTGAAGATCCCGGTCTCACCCGTACCCTGCTCGGCGACGGTATCGGTTCCATGGTCGGCACCATGTTCGGTTGCTGCCCGAACACCACTTACGGTGAATCCGTCGGCTGTGTTGCCATTACCAAGAATGCATCCGTTTACAGCATCATCGGTGCGGCAATACTTGCGATTGTGATGGCTTTCATCACCCCGTTTGAACTGTTTGTCAGCTCCATTCCGACCTGCGTTGTCGGCGGTATCAGCATTGCGCTGTACGGCTTCATTGCAGTTTCGGGTCTGAAAATGATTCAGAAAGTTGACCTCAACCTGAACAAGAATCTGTTTGTTGTTGCCGCAATCCTCATCCCCGGCATCGGCGGTCTGACCCTCAACTTCGGCGGCGACGATCCGTTCAACGCACCCGTTATCAAAATCACCAATATCGCAGTCGCCCTCATCCTCGGCATCATCGTAAATGCGATCGTTTCCAAGGCAAAGGATGACGACGAAGCAAAGGAAGGCTAAACCAAAATGGCAAATATTACAATTTTTGATCATCCGCTGATTCAGCACAAAATTTCCGTTCTTCGCAGTGAAGATACGGGCAACAAGGAATTCCGTGAACTGGTAAAAGAAATCACGATGCTCATGTGCTATGAATCGCTTCGCGATCTTCCGCTCAAGGACGTGACCGTCAAGACCCCCATTACCGAAACCGTGACCAAAATGGTAGACGGCCCGAAGCTTGCAATCGTGCCGATTCTGCGTGCAGGTCTTGGCATGGTGGACGGTGTAACCAGCATTGTTCCCGCTGCTCGCATCGGGCATATCGGGCTGTATCGTGACGAAGAAACGCTCGAACCGCATGAATATTACTGCAAACTGCCTCCCAACATTGAAAAGAGACAGATCATCGTGCTTGATCCCATGCTTGCAACGGGCGGTTCAGCCATTGCTGCGCTCAATTTTATCAAACAGCACGGCGGCAAGAACATCAAATTTATGTGCCTGATTGCGGCGCCCGAAGGTATCAAGGCACTGAGCGAAGCACATCCCGATGTGCCGATCTTCTGTGCCAGCAAGGATGAAAAACTCAACGAAAAGGGTTACATCGTTCCCGGCCTCGGCGATGCAGGCGACCGCATTTTCGGAACAAAATAAGCACAAAAAAAATATGCAGAGAGATGTTTTCGACATCTCTCTGTTTTCTTTTATGTTTCTTTTAGTCGGCTTAATTGCTTTTCAAAAAACGATTTATAGGTATCGAAGTTTTCGGCTTTATTATGTCCTTTTATTGCATCCAGCAACAAAAGACAAGTGCGTGTTTCGTTCATTGCGGCATTTTGATTGCCCTGTTCTTCATAGTATTCCGCCAATTTCCACATCATCTGCAACAGTGTTTCAAAGGAAATCCATTTCTGCTTTTCGGCGGCTTCGTATTTTGCTTTACCTTTTGCAACAAAAGCCATTTCGGAAAGTTTGGTAAAATACAATTCGGGAACTTGTTCCATGCAGGCAACCGCTTGGTTATCCTCCCCTTTTTCGCTGTAGGCATAGGCCAAAAAACGAAGTGCATCAAAACGAACTTCGGCATTTTCACTCTGAGACAAAGGCAATGCAAAGCGGATTTTTTCATCCGGGTCAATGACTACATACAAAAGATTATTCAGCAAAATTTCATTCCCGGGGTACTTTTGCAAGCCGTCTTCGAGAATCGCACGGCTTTTCTTGTAATCGCTTTCGCGGTATTCAAAAGCATGCTGACAGATGCGTTCAATGTCTGCTTCGATTTCTGTTCGGTCAAAGCCGAACAGGTCATCGGTTGATACATTGAAAATTGCAGCAAGGGTCGTAACAAGGGAAATATCGGGCAGCGCAAGCCCCGTTTCCCATTTGCTGACTGCCTGCGGTGAAAGATTCAGAAGTTCTGCCAGTTGTTCCTGTGTCATTCCTTTTTTGCGGCGCAATGCACGGATCTGTTTTCCGATCGAATCCATTTTTTTCTTCCTTTCAGTTTTATTCACCCCCCAAGCATAACACACAAGCATCCACAAAACCACAATCTGTCATTTGGCAAAATTCAACTGTCAGTTGAGTGCACATTTGCAAGAAAAGCGATTCCGCACGGGAGCCGCTTTTTCTGTATTACTTGCAAAAACCTGCAAAAAGTTTTGCAAAAGCATTTTTGAAGAATGCAATGATCGCCTCAAACAGCCGCACGAAATAACTGCGCTCGTCTTTTTCTTCGGGTGCGGAGACGGCAACAAATGCATCGTGCGAATTGCACTGCATGAACTGCGGATAGTTTTCATGATCAAACACGGTTTCCTGTGCTTCGGTGGAAATGAGCCATGCAATGAAATCTTTATATGCATTGCACATATCAAGATGTCCCTGATATCTGAGGAACCATGTGCGGTCGGGATACAGACAAGTGGATGCATCGACTTTCAGGTCAGCCGAGAAATACTGCGGCAGTGCATCCCCCTCGTAAGCCAGCAATTCACCCGATTTTGCACAGGTTGCCCCGATGGACATATAATCGGTGTCAATGAGCATATCGCTCTGATAAACCGCATCTTCATACACGGGAATGGGGTCAATGCCGTAGCCGGCGACGATGTAGAACGGAATGCCGTCTGCTTCAAGACCTGCGAGAATTTCGGGCAGACGGGTCTGCACACCGTAGTGATATTCGTCAATCACGGGAATGATGACTGCATATTCTTCGTTCTGCAGCATGACTTCTTTGGCAGTTTCGTAATATTCATCCGGCACAAAGCCCCAGATACCGGGCATGGTGGCGAACATATCAATCAGAACATAATCATACAGCGCATCGAGTGTGGAATCAAGGAACAGGTCAAGTGCACCGACAACCATATCGAGAATACCCGATTCATCGAGCGCACCGACAAGGTTTACAATGGTCTGCTGATCGGCATTCAGGCGCATGAATGTGTCAAGAAAAGAAGTCAGTGCCGTTGCCTTGCCTTTGATGCTGATATCTCTTGTATACAACTGACCGACAAGACGAAGTCCCTGATAAGCAGGGCTTGTGAAGATCACTTTTTCAATATCATCCGTACCGTATTCGGCAAGGTATGACGTTGCAATGTTATTGCCTTGGCTGTGTGCCATGAGAACAACTTTGTTGTGTCCCGTGGCGGCTTTGATTTCCTGAATGTAGGCATCCAGCAGATCGGCGGTAGCGGTGGGGTCAAGACGCCAGTCCTGATGGAAGGTATAAACCGTTTCGCCATCGGGATTTTTTTCGTTGTAGGCTCTCAAATGAATGGCAGGATCGGCAGGGGTATTCGGGCCGACAGCGATTTCGGCAGCGGAAGTGCCGTCCGGATTGCAATAAAGATTGGCGGCAATAGCATCCACAATGCCCTTGACAGCCTTTGCAAAACCGACATCATCACCGAATGTGAGTTTGCCGATCGCATTTGCAACAGCAGGCACGAGTGCAAAAATTTCTTGGGTTGTAAGCGATACGAGTTCCCCTTGTGTACCATCTTCATTAACTGTGTACATCGGTGAGCCGAAACCGTGAATCAACACCACGGGGGCATTGCCGCAATTGCAGGTATCCTCCGCAAAAGCAACCACGGGAACACTCATGCACAGCACGAGGCTCAGAAGTACGCAAAGAAGTTTTTTCATTCAAACCATCCTTTCATTTGCAAATATACTGCTTTTATTTTATAAGTGAAATGACTTTTATTTGTTTCTGAATTGTTTATAATTTGTGAATAATACATGAATAAAAGAATTATAATTTATGCTTGCAAAAATAAATACAAAATTATATAATATAAAGAACCGAGAAATTCGGATAAAACAATTGCGTTTTTTCGCAAGGAGGTACATCATGGAAAAGAAACCCTATTACATCACAACAGCAATCCCCTACACTTCATCCAAGCCGCACATCGGCAATTCGTATGAACTTGTGTTCACCGATGCCGTAGCACGTTTCAAACGAATGCAGGGTTATGATGTATGCTTCCAGACAGGCACAGACGAACACGGTCAGAAAATTGAAAACAAAGCCAAAGAACAGGGCATTACCCCCAAAGAGCACGTTGACCGCATTGTTGCCGACATTCAGAATGACTACAGACTGCTGAACATCAGCTACGACCGTTTTCTGCGCACAACCGACGAAATGCACGAACGTGTGATTCAGAAGATCTTCAAGAAACTCTATGAACAGGGCGATATTTATAAGAGTTCTTACGAAGGCAAATACTGCGTGGAATGCGAAAGCTTTTTCACCGACAGCCAGCTTGTTGACGGCAACTGCCCCGACTGCGGCAGACCCGTAAAGCTCGAAAAAGAAGAAGCCTATTTCCTTCGCTTAAGCAAATATCAGAAGCAGTTGGAAGACCACATCGAAGCCAACCCCGACTTCATTTATCCCGAAAGCCGCAAAAAAGAAATGCTCAACAACTTCATCAAGCCCGGACTGCAGGATCTTTGCGTGTCCAGAAGCACCTTCACATGGGGCATTCCCGTGGACTTCGATCCCGGTCATGTGGTTTATGTATGGATCGATGCACTTTCCAACTATATCACGGGTATCGGCTATGATCCCGACGGCAGTTCGGACGATTACAAAAAATACTGGCCCGGCATTCACATCATCGGTAAGGACATTGTAAGATTCCATACCATCTACTGGCCCGTTATCCTCATGGCACTCGGCGAACCTCTCCCGAAACAGGTGTTCGGCCATCCGTGGCTTTTGAGCGGTGCCGACAAGATGAGCAAATCCCGCGGCAATGTCATTTACGCAAAAGACCTTGTGGAAACATTCGGTGCGGATGCCGTTCGTTACTATGTACTCAGCGAAATGCCGTTTGCACATGACGGTACGATCTCTTACGAAAACATCATCGAACGCTACAACACCGACCTTGCAAACACCCTCGGCAACCTTGTCAACCGCACCGTTGCCATGGTCAACAAATATTTCGGCGGTACGCTGCCCTGCAATACCGCAAGCGAAGAACTCGACAACGAATTCAAGGAAACCATCCTCTCTTGCGTGCCCGCTTCGGTGAAACTGCTTGACGAATTCAAGATGGCGGATTCCATTGAAGTGGTCATGAATGCCGCAAAGCGTTGCAACAAATACATTGACGAAACTGCTCCGTGGGCACTTGCCAAGGACGAAGCCAAGAAAGACCGCCTTTCCACCGTGCTTTACAACCTGCTCGAAGGTATCCGCATTGTCACGCTGGCACTGTCCCATGTCATGCCCGATACGGCAACAGCGATCTGCAAGCAGATCAATACCGACGTAACGGATTACGAAAGCCTGTTCGCTTTCGGCGGTTACAAACTCGGCACGGCTGTCGGCGAAGCCACTCCCCTGTTTGCAAGAATTGATGCAGAAAAACTGCTTGCCGAACTCGAAGCCGAATATAAGAAACAGCAGGAAGCCGCCGCACGCAAGGCTGAAATTGCAGGCGTTGCAAAAATCGGCATCGAAGATTTTGCAAAGGTTGATCTGCGTGTTGCAAAGATCGTGGACTGCGAACCCGTCAAGAAAGCAAAGAAACTGCTCAAACTCACCGTGAATGACGGTTGTGCAAACCGCACCGTTGCATCGGGCATCGCCAAATGGTACAAGCCCGAAGACCTTGTCGGCAAGAGCATTATTCTTGTTTCCAACCTCAAACCCGCCGTTCTTTGCGGCATTGAAAGCCAGGGCATGATCCTTGCCGCCGACTGCGGTGAAGACGATGTAAAGGTCATTTTCGTGGACGGCATGCCCGAAGGTGCAAAGGTCAGATAATGAACAATATTTTTGATTCCCACGCACACTACAATGACCGCCGTTTTGACGATGACAGGGATTCCGTTTTGCAGAATCTCCCCTTGCAAGGGGTCAAAACGGTGCTCAATTGCGGCACAACGATTGTGTCGAGTGAAGACTGCTTGCAATTGGCTGAAGACTATGATTATCTTTATGCCGCCTGCGGTGTGCATCCGCACGAAGCAGAACAGGAAGAAGAAAAACTCGATGCACTGTATGTGCTTTTAAAGCACGAAAAATGCCTTGCGGTGGGTGAAATCGGTTTGGATTATCACTACGATTTTTCACCGCGCGACACGCAACAGCGTGTTTTTGAAAGACAGATACAGATTGCAAACGAGTTGCATCTGCCCGTTATTGTGCACGACCGCGAATCACACGAGGACACCATGCGATTGCTCAAACAATACAAGCCTGCGGGGGTTGTGCATTGCTTTTCGGGCAGTGCCCAAATGGCAAAAGAAGTGGTAAAGCTCGGTATGTATGTCGGTTTCGGCGGTGCACTGACTTTTAAAGGTGCAAAAAAACCTCTTGAAGCCGCCGCAGTGGTGCCGAAAGACAAACTGCTTCTTGAAACAGATTGCCCCTACATGGCACCTGTACCGCACAGAGGCAAACGGTGCGATTCCTCCATGATTCCCCTTGCCGCCGAAGTGATTGCAACTATTTGGAATTGCACGGTGCAGGAAGTGTTGGACATTACAAATGAAAACGCCCAACGGCTGTTTTTCAACTGATATTCTTTTCGGACTGTCTTTACGGCAGTCCTTTTTTCTGTTACGGCTTCGGTCGCTTCTTCAAGGTCGGTACCCGTTCACGGGCAAGCCGTTCGGCTCTCTCCAGATCATAAGAAGCAGGGGCTGTGAAGAAGTCCGTATTCATATCCTGATACCGTGATAAGGACGGCTTCGGGCGGTTTTCATTCACGGGCTTTGACACTGCGGGGGCAGGCTTTGTATTTTCATTGATTTCATCCTTGGAAATCCATTCGCACAAAACAGCAAAATCATCATTATACGTTTTGTTTGTTCTTCGCTTGTATGCCGAAAGTCTGTCGATATAACTGTCTGCGGCAGGGCTTCTCTGTTTCAGCATTTCTTTTTCTTCTGCGGACAGATAAACATTACCACACACACCGTACGCTGATTTTTGCACTTTTTCGGGTTGCGGTTCAGCGTTTTGCGTTGCCCTGACGGTCGGATTATGCAAATCTGTCTGCTTTACACAGCGCAGTTCATCGGGGTTGGTGAGAGTGATCAGCGTATAGCGGTTGCGGATGTTTTCACGGCTGATCAGTTCCATTTCTTCAAGGCAATCGAGAATATAGCGGACTCTGCGCTCGGTCAGATTGCAACGCTGTGCAAGTTCACCTGCCGAAATGAGCACCTGACCGGGCTGAATCTCGATTCCCTCCTGCACTGTTTTTACGTACCTCGCCTGCTTACTCAGCAAAAGCCACATCTGCAACAAAACAGGCTTGCTGAACAAAACGGTGTCGAGAACATCCCTGTAAATTTTGATATAACCTGCCATAAACTTCTCCTTTGTGTTTCTGTATGTCCTGTAGTGACTGTATAGTAACAAAAAGGAGAAATTTTTTCTGCCCTTCTTTTTTACCTCTGATATGCAAAAAAGCCCGTAGAATCGGGCTTTTCAGGGGATAAAAATTTTGAATTTTTGTAAAATAAATTTGAATTTGTCATTATGCAACCATTGCACAAATGTGTTTGATGAAAATAATCTTTTCATTTTTCTTTATTTTGCGCGCGGTTATATATTACATTCTTTCAATTCTTTCTTATATCTTTCTTACTTATATAATTGTATGTATGGTCTACAATCGGTCTGACGAAAAAAATGGGCTCGGTCTGACGCTTGGTCAGACAAATTGGAGACCGCACACCCCGAAAAGCCTTTGGTGACGGGCGTTGCGGGACAGGTCGGTCTACAATTTGTCAGACGAATTGTAGACCGTTGGTCTGACGAAAATTACGACAAAAATCGATTTTTCATACAACATTTGCAATTAGACGCTTTTTGATTTATTGCATAAACCAGTTAAAAACGACTTACAATAAGGTCGGAGGGATGCCAAATGTCTAACGAAAAACAGAACAACAAACCGAAGAAAACAAATCAGCAAAACCACATCAGAGTCAACAACCTGCCTGCTGATATACTTCCCCTGCCCTATCATTCAAACCAAAAAGGAACACCGCAGATCGACGATGACACACAAAACGCGGCGGATATTTACGACTTTTTACCCGACGGCATATATGACCGTTATTCCGATTAAGAGAAAGCTCCGGCAACAGTTGTCGGAGCTTCTCGTTTTGTTTTGTTATGTTTTATTTTTCATTGATCCCGCTGAAAGCGATTCCCTGCATCATGCTCATACAAAGTGCGGCAGCGATGAGAAAGCCGAATGCGGCTTTTTCAAATTCAAAAATTGCAAGGGCGGCGGAAAGAATCAGCAAAATACCGCCGATGACCAAGCCTGCAATAATGATATGTTCCGTTCTGCCGAGGGAATGAAAAATATTTGCAACAAATTCACTTTTTCGCAACAAAATAAGAACAATTGCAATCGGCACACCCGAAAAGGCGGCACAGATGAGAATCCAGTTATCCAATTTAATCGCCTTCTTTCTCTTTTCAGATAATCAGACATTGCTTGTCTGTGAAGTTGTCGTAAGCCAAAAGTGTTTCATGGCGCATGCGAACACTCATCATAACACGATGTCCGTTTGTAAGCAAAACGCTGTCGGCTTCAATGGCGCGGATGTAGTGCATATTCACGATAAACCCCTGATGGGTTCTGACAAAGCCCTGCGGTTGCAAAACGGCATAAATATCGGGTATTTTGCCGACCGTTTCAAAATTTCCGTTTACTGTGTGCACGATCAGATGTCGGTTATACCCCTCAATAAAACTGATTTCATCCAACGCAATGCGTGTTCTCAGATTCTGCCATTTCACAACAATGCTTTGATTGATTTCGATATATTTTTTAACGGCAAGTGCAAACACGGCATTGAATTCATCTTCGCGGATGGGCTTTGCAAGGCAGTAAAACGCCTGCGGACTGAAAAAATCACGGTAATCAGACATAAAAATGATGATCGTTTTCGGGGATATATTTTTCAATTGTTCGGCAATTGCAATGCCGTTTCCGTCGGGAAGTTCAACGGAAATGAACACAATGTCAAAGCCGTTTGCCTGCTTTGCGTTTTCAAAAAGAAGACAAGCGGAATCGATCAGGGTCAGGCTTAAGTCGGAATTTGTTTTGTCAAAGTCCGTAATGAGCCTGCCCAGAAGCCTTGCGAAAGCGGCATCGTCATCTAATATACAGATTTTCATAATTCACACCTTCCAAAAATGTATTAAAAAAAGCACCTTCGCACAAAACGAAGATGCCGAAAATATCACTTATCCGTTAAACAGTGTCAGCGGATAAAATGGCCCTTCGTTTGTATAAAATTTTCATGGAATCCTTTTCATGTACCATACGTACTGTCATTTTATCCACCGCCTTTCTTTTCTTGTTTTGTTGAACACACAATAACACAAGAAGCCGACCTCGTCAACCCTTTCTGCAAAAGTGTTGACAAAATCGGCATCTTTGTTTATCTTTTTTTATTTTTTGATCAACTTTTCTTTCGTTCCGTCGGGACGAAGAACATAAGTGCTGTCAAGCTGTGATACAAGCGACTGTTTGAATGCGGCAACATATTCGGCACGAAGCACCTTTTGTTCTTCGCGTTCCGTCTCCGTTAAGCCTTCGGGGGTTTTGGATTTTCTTGCAAGCGCATTGATGCGGTCAATTTTTTCCTGTGTGATCATGTTTCTTGCTCCTTATTTTCGGAAGGACTGTAGAACCCTGCAAATTCAGCAGGATCAAATTCCTTTTCGTAATCAAAATCGTCTTCCTCTTCAACAAGGAAGTTTTCTTCCGTTTCATCAGGCATATCGGGTACCCATGCAATGACCTCGAATTTACGGCAGGAAGACCACACCATCGGGGTGATACGGATCGTATAACCGCAACCGTTGGGACATACCCAATCGGTCATGGGGCGTTCGGGCAGACCGAATGCGGAAAGAATGGTCATCATCACACCGCCGTGGGTGATGATGGCGGCATTGTCAACCCCCGTCTGCAAAAGACCGTCCACGATCATTTCAAAGCAATTGCGAACACGGATGGAAAAATCCTCGTTGCTTTCACCGTAGGGCGGTGCACTTTCGCCGCCGCCTTTGAGCCACGCACCGAATGCGGGATCGGATTGCAGTTCTTCGGCTGTCTGTCCTTCAAACTCACCGAAATCATATTCGATCAGGTCCTCAAAAACAAGCGGTTTGAGATCGGGGAAAATGATTTCCGCCGTCTGCGTGCAACGCTTCAAAGGGCTTGACAGCACGGCAGATACGGCAGGATAGCCGTAGTCATCACGCATTTCTTCCAATTGTTTCCTGCCGTCATCCGTCAAAGAAACATCCGTGTGACCGATGTATCTTCCTTCGATTGCGCCTTTTGCAAGGCCGTGACGAATCAGGTGAATTTTATATGTTTTCATAGCAGATTCTCCGTTTAGTATTTACAGGATTGTTATTTTATGCTATCATTATACAGACAGTTAAAAGGAGTGATCATAATGACCGCTGATTTTGCAAACAAATTGAGTGATTTGCGCAGGGCAAAAGGGGTTAGCCAGAAGGAAGCCGCCGCCGCTTTGGGGGTTTCGCAGGCACTTTTATCGCATTACGAAAAAGGCATCCGCGAATGCGGTCTGGAATTTGTAAGAAAAGCATCGGAGTATTACGGCGTAACATCGGATTGGCTTTTGGGGTTGAGTGACACCCGCCTTGGTGCAAATGAAATTTTTGATGCCGCAGATACACCTGAAGATGAAATACTGCATCTGCGCACCATTCTGCGCTGTTTTGTGCGATTGAGTGAAGAAATGAGCAGTCGCGGGGAAACTGCGGAAGCACTGTTGGCAGACTATATGACCCTTTCCGTTTACCGCTTTGTGGCGGCACTTCGCCATGCAGACGGCAATACTGCCGATTGGCTGACATTGGACCGCACGGCGGCAAACCGTTTGTCGGGACTTCTGCTTTCGGAAATGACACAGGATTTTCCGCAGTTAAAAGAAGCGCAATCGGAACCGGAAAAACCGCTGTGTTTTCAGACACTCATCGAGCACGCAGAATTGCTCGTTCGCGACGAAACCGTCGGCATGCTCCGCAAAACATAATAACACAAAAACAGCCGAATTGCAACGGCTGTTTTTTTGCGGATATCTTTCCGACTCAAAAGAACACAAATTTCAACATACATTGGAATCAAGCGGCGAAAATTCAGCCTATAACACGTCCTACCGCAACAATAGCCCGTCGCCCACTTATGCCGGAGTCAATGATCAATAAAACCGTCGCCAAATACTTCTTTTAGTTTTTCTGTATTGATTCCATCTCGTGCATACCATCTGTTAACGGGATACGCAAAGTCATTTCTATGCTCAACAGGTGCTCTTTCATATTCATTTGCAAAATATACATCATAAGACGGATAATCTTTCCCTGTCAGAATGCCGCATATTCCCAGTTCATCTAAAAGAACAGATACTTCATCCTTATTGCTCTTGAATATTTTCGCTTTAACGATCGTATCCCTGAGTTTACCAACCTTGTCAGAGTTGTTCAACCGGTCAACACAAGACAGTATTTGCGTAAGAATTTGCCGATCTTCATCAGCAGGAGTCACCTTGGGTAGTTTTGTAAACTGTTCCAGGTCAAAAAGTGCATAATTGATATAAGCATGCCTGACTCCGCCGAATTTGTATCTCTCATAATTATATCTGTTATAGCCTTCATATAATAATTCAAATTTGCTTGGTGAGGTCTGCCATGCATCCCAGCCGCAAAGATAACAATGAACAGCGGCGGCAGCAAGCGTTTCATTATGGCTGGCCATAAAACTATGCTCACGAACAGCTTTCGCGTAATAATAGCTTCCGAGAGCAGAACGGTATTCAAGTTTACGGGTTGACAGACTGAAAAGAAAAGCATCAGCGATATCCGTTGGATCAATCTTTGAGATTATGGAATTTAATCTATGCAAAGAATCTGCATGGGATTCATATGCAGGATAATCGAAAAGATATCCTTTTTCTTTTGCACAAGATATATCTTCTTCAGAAACGCTTATTTCACTTCTCCAGTAGCTTCCTTTAAACATGGCAAGCAATGTTTTCAAACCGTCATCCATTATATTGTCTCCGGAAAAATTATTGTTTTTTTAAAATCTGCACGACGCATTCTGTATGGTCGGTATGGGGGAACATATCGACGGGTTGGATTTTTTTGACCGCGTAGCCTTTTTTGATAAACAGGTTCAGATCTCTTGCGAGGGTTTCGGGATTGCAGGACACATACACAATACGGTCGGGGGCAAGTTTTGCCGCGGCATCAATGAACTGCGGGGTACTGCCGGCTCTGGGCGGGTCCATGAGTAAAACATCGCAGTGCTCTCCGTTTTCGGCGGCTTCACACAAAAATTCGGTTGCATCCGCACACACAAAGCGGATGTTTTTCATGTCGTTGATTTTTGCATTGACGATGGCATCCTTGACTGCCTGCGGGTTGCTTTCAACACCGACAACAGTTCCTGCGGTTTTGGCGGCAACCATGCCGATGGTGCCGACACCGCAATAGGCATCGACTACGGTTTCATTACCGGTCAGCTGTGCATACTCCATGGCGGTATTGTAAAGAATTTCCGTCTGCACGGGATTGATCTGATAAAACGACTGTGCGGAAATGCGGAATTTCAGCCCGCAAAGAATGTCGGTGATATAACCGTCGCCGTACAGCACGGTCTGTCTTTCACCGAGCACAAGCGATGTAAAACGGTCATTGACATTGTGGATGACGGTTGTAATTTCGGGGTGTGCCTTAAGAAGTGCCGAAACAAAACTGTTTTTGCCCGGGAACATCGGGGTTGCAGACACCAGCACAACCATGACCTCCCCCGTTGCAAATGCCCGTTTCACGAGCACATGACGAAGAAAGCCCGTGCGGTTGAATTCATTGTAGGCGGTCAGTTTGAAGCCCTTGAGCAGTTTACGCACCGTGACAATGATTGCATCCGCTTTTTCATCTTCGAGCAGACAGGAATCGACCTTTACAATGCGATGCGAGCCCGATTGATAGACACCCGAAATGATCTGCCCGCCCCTTGTTGTTCCGAACGCCGCCTGCACCTTGTTGCGGTAGTGAAAGGGATGCTCCATACCGATGATCTCTTTCACATGGCAGAATTTTCCGAGCAGTTTGATCACTTTCGCCTGCTTGAAAGACAACTGGCGGGGATAATCCATATTCAGAATCTGACAACCGCCGCATTTTCCGGCAACGGGACACAGAGATTTTTGATTAGACATTTTAATCCTCAAAAACGGGCAGCGGAAAACCGCCGCCCGTACAAAATTTTAATCTTATTCGCCCTTCATACCGACAAGTTCCTGTGTGCCTTCGTAAGCAATAACGGAAAGCTTGACGGAATCATAAATAGCAGCGGTAATATCGTCTTCGGTAACACCGAGAGAAGCAGCCCATTTACGGTCGATCCATGTGTTCATGCACATGATGTCGGCAAGAGCAACGGGATCCACGCCGCCTTCAATGCCGCGGTCTGCATAATCTTTTCTCATGGTAAGACCGAAAGCCTGGAACATCCACTTTGCAATGTGAACGATCTTTCTGCCGGGCTTGCCCATAGCGGCATGAACGATGGAAAGGAACTGATCCCAGGTCAGGTTGTAGAAACCGATGGGATAGCACCAGCCGCCCTTGTTCTTTTCAGCAGCACCGACAATAGCCTGTGCAACCTGACGGACGGTCAGCATGGTGGTACCGCCCTGGGGATACATGGTAACGGGCTTCATGCGGGCAAGCTGTTCAATGAGGATGACCCAGACAGGCTTTCTGCCGGGCTGTGTGCCGAAAATGTAAGGCAGTTCAAGAACAGCAACGTCCATGGTGCCGTCTTTTGCGAAGGAAACAGCAACATTTTCCTGTTCAATACGGCTACGGATGTAGGGATGCTTTTTGGTCAGTTCCATTTCGGGGAAATGTTTTGCAAAGTATGAGAAGTAAGAACCGAGAATAACAGCATGCTTGATGCCGACTTCTTTGCCGAGCGTGAGGAAACGGCGAACGGGTTCAATGTTGTATTTTTTGTAAGCTTCGTAAACGGGTGCGGGGAATTCAACACGTTCGTCAACACCGGCGGCGAAAACGAAGGTATCGCAACCTTTCATCATTTCCTTGAGTTCTTCGTCGCTCATGTCAAAGTAGTTGCCCCATACAAGTTCCATTTCTTCGGGAATGGGAGCACCTGCGGGAAGCGGAGGGAGTGCGATGGATTTAACAGTGTGGCCTCTGTCAATAAAAAGCTGTGCTGCTGCAGAACCGAGAAGTCCGGTGCCGCCGATCATGAATACGTTCATTTTCTTTTCTTTCCTTTCTTTTTTTGATTTATAATCAAATTTTTAATCAACATAATTCTGAACATTGATGGAGTGTTCATCCAATGTTCTGGCTGTGTAAATATTGCCGTCGGAATCATGGCAGAAGTAGTAATAATCCGTATCATCCGGATGCAATGCGGCATAAATGGCATCGCCGCCGGGATTGCAGATAGGACCAACGGGAAGACCGACACACTGATATGTGTCATACACTTCCAGCAAAGCGTTCAACTGTACCTGATTCAGCAGTCCCGCATCAATCTTTGCAATATAATCCTGCGTGGAGTCGCATTGCAGAATGCGCAATGAATCCGAATCAAGACGATTGTGAAGAATCGAAGAAATGGTGTACATCTGATTTGCATCACTTGCTTCCTTCTGCAGGATGGAAGCAAAGGTAATGACCTCGTCCACGGTCATACCGAGCGAATCTGCTTCGTCCTGATATTCTTCGATCCACTTTGATGAAAAGTTATTCAGGAAACGATTGATAACACTGTTTACATTTTCACCGAGGTAGAATTCATAGGTATCGGGATACATATAGCCTTCCAGCACACGGTATCTGGTCTGGGCATCGGTGATGGAATTGAGGAAACCAAAGTTTTCGGGGAATTCGTATGTTGCAACGGCATTGTAAAGAATATTCTTTGAAGAAATAACCTTTTCACTGTAGAGTTTTTCGGCAATCTGATCAATGGTGTAGCCTTCGGGGAATGTAATTTTAACCGTCGCATTGATGTCAGATTCAAACAGCATGGAATTGAGCATCCCCTCAACACCCATTTTTGCAGTCAGCACATGTTCACCGACCACAAATTCACTGTCATCATCATAGCCGAAAAAGCCCATCAGAAGATTACAGAACTTTGCGGAATAAATCAGATCATATTCTTCCAGCATATTCAGAATCTGTTCTGTTTTCATATCTTCCGAAATATAAACGGCAACGGGCGTATCACTGCGGTCAATGGCAATAATGTCATTGACAAAGCCCAGAAGCGGGATTTTCAAAGCGGAACTTGTAAGCACAATAATCACAATCAGCATTGCAGTGACCAACAGACTCAATGCTCTGTGTGCCCATCTCTGCTTACGGAATTGACGTTTCTTTGCTTTATACTGTTGCTTTTTTTTGTGCTTGGCAATCTTAGCACGCTCTTTTTCCGTCAGACCGCGGCTTGCAGAAACTGCATTCTGCGATGAATTTTGCTGCGCGGAAGCGGATTTTGTTGTTTTTTTCTTTGGCGCAGCGGAAGATTTTGCAGAAGAAGAAGAAGAAGAAGCAGAAGCAGAAGATTCGGTATACGTGGTTTTTGTTGTTTCTTTTACGCTTTCGGCTTTCGGTGTCGCAGATTCAGTTTTGGCAACATTGTCCGCTTTTGCGGGCGTACTTTTTTTTCGTTCGGGGATCGTTACCGCCGGTTCCGATTCCGTGAAATTGCGCAACAAATCCTCATACGCAAAGGACAATTCGTCCCTTGACATTCTGTGCTCGTTCTGGTTGTTATCGTTATTCATGATACGCTCCTTTTAGGTTATGGGGTATATATCCTGTTTTCGGTAATAAAAAGATCCAGACTCTTATCGTACTTTCCGTGGGGAATATTTTCCTTTCGGCAGGCTTCATAACAAACCCCCACCGCCGTTCCTTGGAAAGAAGCTAAGAAACGGTCATAATATCCTTTTCCGTAACCGAGACGAAAACACTTTTTATCAAAAACCAAAGCAGGAACCACACAGATGCAGTTTTCAAAACAACTGACCGTCGGACAACGCTCGGCAATGGGTTCAAGCACACCGAATGCACCGTTTTCAAGGTCATCAAACGAAGAAATATAGTGAAAGACCATATTTCTTGTGCCTGCAATACAGCGCGGAACGGCAACTTTTTTACCCAGTTCCCATGCCCGTTCGATAAGGTAACGGGTATCGACTTCAATTTCCGTTGACATATAAGCCAACAGGGTTTGGGCATCGCGGAAGGTCCACAGGTTCAGCAGTTTGTTTGCGATTTTGCGGTCGTTGCGTTCTTTATCCTCTGCGGAAAGAGAAAGTCGGTATTCTTTTGCTTCCTTACGCAACCGCATTTTGACAGGGCGGATATCAACCGTCATTTGCTCTGAATCTGACGGCAGATTTTGTCTGCCGTTTCTTGGTCTTTGCAAGCCGCAATAATGGCAAAAGCGAAGTCCGCAGCAACGCCGGCTCCCCTTGCGGTGATGATATTGCCGTCTTTTTCAACAGGTGCACCCGTGGCAACGGCACCCGTCAGGTCTTCTTCAAAACCGGGGAAACAGGTGGCTTTTTTGCCGTTGAGGATACCTGCATGTCCGAGTACGGACGGTGCGGCACAGATGGCACACAGTAATTTATTTTCATTATAAGCACGGTTAACAAAGTGCATGACGGTGGTATCTTTTTCAAGATTAAGGGTTCCGGGCATTCCGCCGGGAAGAATCACGCCGTCAAAATCAGCATTTTCGGGAAGTTCCTGCGTTGTGATATCTGCAGCAACGGTGATGTTGTGCGCACCTGTAATATTTTTCGCACCGACACCGACCGTTGTAACGATAATACCTGCACGGCGCAGATAGTCAACCGGAGTCAGAGCCTCAATTTCTTCAAAGCCTTCGGCAAGAAAAAGATAGATCATTGCACAACATTCCTTTCGTTAATTCATGGTCAAAAATGCGAAAATATTTTCGAAAAACTTATAATCGGATAACGGACACAGCATACCGTAGGGTTTTATATTCCCTGTCGGATGTGAAGACGGGAAAACGAATTGTCCGTCGAAACGCGCGGCATCCTCTTTATATAATTCACAGCCGATTGCAACCGCATAGCGATAAACACCCAAAGAAAACAGCGGTGTGTGCGGCATGGATTTTGTTTTGTCATAAAACGCCTGTGCACTGATCAGTTTTGTGCAATCAGCGGTATCTTCAAACCGTGCATGCAGTGTCTGCGAAAAACCGAAGCGGCGGTAATAATCATAAAGAGATTCTTCTGCGGGACAAAGATAAACAAAATCCGCAACACTTTTTGCATATTGCAAGGCTTCTTTTATGAGTTTACCCATGATGCCTTTGCCTCTGTAAGCAGGCAGTGTTGCCGCGGCATACAGGTAAAATCCTTTTTTGTCATCCAGCGTAACGGGCAGAAGATAAAGGGCTGAAACGGCTTTGCCGTCGGCACTTTCATAAAAACAACCGTCGGGGAAAAACGCATTTTCAAAAAAGGCATCTGTCACGGCTCTTGTGTCACCGAACACGACTTCCCAAAGGCATTTCAGGTCTTCAATTTTACAGTTTTGTAATGAATATTGCATAACTTACAGATGAATGCCGAGTTTTTCATACAATGCCGTTGTTGGATAAACGGAGTATTTTTCGGTTAAAGACACGGGACGGTAGCTCATTTTAGCTTTACGCAAACCTTCATCCCCTGCGCAGTCCTCGCGGTTTATGAATTCAAAACGGTCAGAGAGTTGCATTGCAAACTCGCGGTTGATAACGGGATATGCACCTCTGTAATCGGGGTGGCATTTTTCAAGATGCGTGCAGAAGGTGTTTGCGGTGAGTTGCTCACCCGTGGTGAATGCAACGGGTTTGCCGTCGGCAAACAGAATGCCGCCCTCAAAGCCGAGGTCGTCAAAGTGATTCAATGTATTTTGCACCACTTCGTATTCGGGATGCTCGAAACTGCCGTGTTTTTCCATGAACCATGCATCGGAGATTTCGCGGCAGAGTTCAATATGGGAAGCGGTCAGTTTTTCATATTTCCGGTCGGGGTGATCGGTCGTAAAACGGGAAATGTGATTGCGTTTTGCGTGATATTTTTTACCTGCCAGTTCGCAAAGATCGGATGCACGGTAAACAAAATCGTCTGTATCGGGTGTTCTGCGGATACAGAACAGGTCATTATTTTCAAAAAAGCGGCAATCCTGTTCGGACAAAGCCGCAAGGTGAAACGGTTTTGCGTTCTTTTTTGCATCTTCAAAAAGTGCAGACAGTGCTTTTTCGGTATCACCGCCGCCGACCGGAAACAGATAGGTCACACTGCGTTCACCGCCCTTGTAGAGCACCATATCATCAAGCAATGCAATCTGTGAATGAAAATGTTCTTTCCACACAAAGACATTGCCGATGCAATATTCGCAGCTGTTGCGGTCTGCTGACAAAAAAGCATTCCGGAATGCTTGCAGATCCTGCGTTGTCGGAACATGAAAAGCAGGCATAAATCCCCCAAAAATCGGTAATTTTCAAATCATCATAATTTCTCAATTATGTATTATACCAAAAGGATTCCGATTTTACAAGTGTTATTATAAAATTATATATATTTTTGGCAAACTGCTCTCATTTTTTCAAATAAATCAAGATACGGATTGCGAAAAAATGACGAATGTGCTAAAATAACAGCAAACATATTCTTACGGACGGAGATTTTTATGAATAAAAAGATGCAATGCAACACAGCAGATTTAGCCGACGGATTCACATATACCGCCCATTCGGGCTGCATGGGCACCCCTGACAACTCACTGGAATCCATCACAGTAGGTGCCCAGCAAGGTGCGCAGATTGTGGAAATCGACCTGCGGTTTGCCCCCGACGGCACGCCTGTACTTTCACACGACAAGCCGAAAGGCAACGAAGTGTCTCTTGAACAAGCCTTTGCAACGGTTGCAAAATACGATGCTTTGCGTGTGAATGTGGATGTGAAAGAATGCACCGAACAGCTCGCACAGGTGTATGAAATTGCCAAGAAACACGGCATCGAAGACCGCATTTTCTTTACGGGACTGTTTGAAGAAGATATCCAGACGGCAAAAAAATCGTGCCCGACAGTCCCCTATTGGCTGAATATGGATGTCAGACCCGCACTTTTGCAGACGGAAAAATACCTGCAAAGCCTTGTTGAAAAGGTGAAAAACTGCGGAGCACTCGGCATCAACATGAACAAGAACAACGCAACCGAAAAACTGGTTGCCGTTTTCCGACAAAACAACCTCGGTATATCACTTTGGACCTGCAACACAACAGACGAAATCCGTTTTGCCTTGTCCCTTTGCCCCGACAACATCACAACAAGAAGACCGGATCTTTTGAAAAGCGTATTGAAGTAACGGTACAAAAAATATACGGACCTCTCACGGTAAAAGTGATTGGTCCGTATTATTTTATCATTCTGTGATGATGTCGCAATGTTTGCCGATTGTGAAACCGAGTTTCGGGAACGGTAACTGCTTGCCGCAGGATGTGATGTTGTCGAGCGTTACCTGCACGGTATTGGTATCGCTGTCGGTGCCTGCGATTTTGGGCATCATATAGGAAGTGTAAGAAATGTTTTTGAAAACAATGTTCTTCATTTCAAAGTTTTCGGCTTCTTCATCGTAAATCTTCACAAGAATGGGTCTGCCTTCGTCGCGGAAGATTTCGATGTTTTCAAACAGTACACCGTCGATGCTTCCCGTTGTTTTTTCAGCAACCACAACCAGCGAGCCGATTCTGTCATTATCCCAGATTCCGTCGCGATAAATGACGGCACAATCACGGAAGGTGACATCGGAAATCGGGTTTTCAACCTCGCCCGTGATGCCGAAGCAACGGGCATAACCGCCCCATGCGATGCAGTTGGTGAATGTGATATTCTTACTGCCCATGGAGCCGCCGAGTGCCTTGACCTCGAAGGTATCATCCGCCACGCGTGCAAAGCAGTCATCCACGGTCACATTGTGGCTGTTGCAGATGGCAAAGCCGTCGCAGTTGCCGCGGTTGCCGATGATATCAACCTGATCGATATCCACATCGGTGCATCCGTAGGCAATGAACGACCATTCGGGAGAGTTGATGATTTTGACATCGCTGACATTGACATTGTTGCAGGCGGTGAATACCACACCGCGGCGTTCACGTCTGTCAAGGCGGGTCAGGTCAATGACTCCCCTGCCCGTCAGGGTGATATTGTTGCATTGATAGAAATTCAGAAACGGATATCTTGTCAGTCCGATGGCATTTTCATACCATGCGTTTGCTTCAAAATACTTATTTTCATCCTCGGCACTGTTGATGTCGAAAAGGTGGTTTGCAATAACATAGGCACCTTCACGCAGATAAATCACCAGATTATTGTGTGCAACAAGATTGACATAGTCGTATTCATACACACCTTTGTCAAGCACCCATACATTGTCCTCGCCGTATTCTTCGACATAGGCGGCAATTTCGGCATCCTCATCCACTTTTTCGCGGACCATAAGCGTATAGCCGTAATACTGGTTTGCACCGTTGAAAAGGAAGGTGTAGACACCCGTTTTGTTGATGGAAGCGGTCACGGTGTTGTTTTTGCACACTGCTTGAACACCGTGCGAAGCGGGAAGCACAACGGCATTCTGCAGTTTCACATCCGCACCTGTCAGTTCAATATTGAATGAAAAATCGGTGTCGGCATCCACATAAATTTCGGAAAAAGATTGCAGTGTGCCCGTGTCATCCGCACGGATAAACACCACCGATGCATAAACCGGAATTTCGGTGCCACTGACTTTTGCCGTGTAATAGGGGGAAATCGTAATGCCGTTGATGTCGTCATAGCCGCCCGACTGCACATATTCGGGCAATTCTGCGGATGCACGGCCTGCGAGTTCCTGTTCGGTAAGACCTGCTTCTTCCAATGTGATGATTGCTTCGTCCGGATAGGAAAGAAACGAAAAATCAAAGTTCTCACTTTCGGGATAAATCACAGCGGGCGAAAACAGATTGGAAAAGAAAACAGAAACCACGGTAAAAGCGGTAAAGAAAAATTTGACAATTGCTTGCATTATATCATCTCCTCAGTTCATATGCAGATTTGTGAAAATTTTCACTTTTACACTGTATTTTACCATACAATGCAACGGAAATCAAGTTCAGAAAAGATGTTCTTTTATTCTGATCATGCTGCCGTTTTCTTGTGATATGTTATTTTTTGAGTTCTTCAGCCGTTGCAAGCAGTTCTGTAAATGCCTGCATAATTCCCGAGGCGCATCTGCCGCCCAACGAAACGGCCTCCTCATAATGATCGGGTGCAAAAATGCTGCCGAAATCATTGTCGGGAACAATATAACCGATATGGTCATTGCAAAGTCCGATGGGGGTCAGATGTCCGTCAACGAGCGAACGCATGGAAGGATATTCCCAATCGGTTCCGTTGTAACTCTCTTTTGCGGTGAATGCACCGCCGGTGAGAATTTCGGGCATCATTTCGCCGGGAATCAGAACAAATCTGAGTTCACTGCCGAATTCCGCATAGCCCAGCTCGGTCACAATGCGATACACAAAACTACCGTTTTCCGGCACTTTTATCATGTTATTGTCTACGATCTTCAACTTCCCTGCCAATTCAAGCACTGCATTATCACACGGAAAAACAAATTCCTGCACATTGACATTCAGCATAGGCTCAATTTTTTTGTAAACAGAATCCTCTTTGGAAAGAACAAAGCGAGCCATGGCTCTGCCGTATTCGGCAATTCCCTCATCACGGGAAAGTCCTTTCGGGATATGCGGTCCCCGATCGGTTGCAACGGCCGCCTGTGCACCCTGGAAGAACATGGCATCAAAGCCGTTATCTTCAAATTCACGGCACATAAAATACGGATAATCGGAGCTGACCTCTGTTTGGTGGCTGCCGTAGCAGACGGGATGAGCCGCAAAGAAAACCGCATGCAGTGTCTTTGAACCGTCATCGGGCACAAAACGCAAGGAAGTCAGAACATCATCCTTGACATAAGGCGGACGTTTATCTCGGGAAAAGTCAGCAGCATCCGGCAACGCAAACGAAAGCGTACCGCTTTTCATGTTCTGTACCGCTTCTTCCACGGTTTTTACCGCTGATTGGTAAAGCTGCTCCATAAAATCGGCATTTTTGCCGTTGATAAGTTTTTCGGGGGTACCCTTACGGACAGCACGGGGATTCTTTTTTACAACCGCAAGCAGATCCCCCCACAAGCCCTGAGTATCAACCCCCGAATGGCAGTGCGTGGCACTGATATTCAGGGAAAGAATGTTTTTCTCTTTTATAAGATTCCGCAAACGCTGACGGATGATGCGCACATCCACATTGGAAATGCCGATGCAGTCAATAACAGTAAAAACATGAATCCCTCGCCCGGAGCCGTCATCAACAGCAACGCTGCGCACGAGCTGGTCTGTCATAAAACCGCTGACCTTGTTGGGCGGAAACACAAGATAACCGCCGACATACAAATCCCCGTTCACCTTTTCGGGGACAATGCTTGCTTTGCTGAATCCCAAAGACCATTTTGCATCGGTTGCAGGTTCGGTCAGAAACCTGTCATTACCTGCAAGATAGCCGTTGTTGTCATATTGTTCGGCAGTGGGAACACCCCGATCGGAAACGGCATCGGCAAGGCTCTTCAAAACAGCCTGCGCAAGGTCATTCCCTTTATCCATAAGCATTCTTTTGTTTTTGTCATCAGAAAGATATTTTTGTATTTGCCTTTTTACTGCAAGTGCACCTGCTGTTCCTGCTGCAACACCGGATAAAAACAGGAAAAGGTCCTTATTTTTCATCCTTTTCATCCTTTCTTGACCGAATGATTTTTAATCTTGCAAATTGGTTTTATGATCCCTTTTTTATCTGCGCTTTGCAAGAAAAACTGTTCACAGAGCATTTTTCAAAAAAGAGACAGCGTGTGAATGCATTTTTCATGGTTATAATTCAACAGCCCGGCAGATTTCCGGAATGATGAACTCAATTTCCGGGTGGTTCTTATTTATCGTTTTTCTTAGTCTTTTGACACTGACCGCACGTGTAAGAGGCGGGAATGCATCGTCAAAATGGTCAACAAAGATTTTCTTCGGATGATACCGTTCTATGAATGCTTTTGTTTTTTCGGGCACGAAAACACTGCCCCCATTCGCGAGAATGAAAAGATCAATATCTTCCGGATACTGCTGCGCCGGATGTTCACGGAAGGAACCGGTCAGGAAGATCTTTTTGCCGTGGGCTTCAATCTCAAAGGCGACGATTTCATGTCCCTCGGGCATTTGGCGATTCCAGTAAGCCTGCCGGAACAAACGCGGAAGCATAACGGCACATTTGGGCACAACTGAAAGAATATAAATCGGGTCAAAAACGATGTGGCGGAAACGGTGGACGCGGATGGTATACTCTCCGATCTGCAACACATCATCGGGTTGGATCGTTTTGAGCCGATCCTCCGCAACGCCCCTTTTCATAAGCGTTTTCTTCGGGGTGGCGGTGCAATAAATCGGAACATTCTTGTCAACCTCTGCCAGAGCAGGGATGCTGTAGATATGATCAAAATGCCCATGCGTGACAAAAACCGCATCAAAGCCGACAAAACCTTCAACAGGTGTGGTTTCAATCCGCTTATTCATCCGCACAAAGGGATCAAAAAGCAGTTTCGTTTTTCCGTCATCAATACCGATGGTCGCCGTTCCGTACCAGGTAATTTTCATATTCAACATCCTTCAATATCGTTATTGTGAAAACAATTCCGCGTTTTCTATGGTACATTATACAAAAGAGACGGTAAAAAAGTAAAGAGGTTTAAAGAAAATTATTCTGAAACAAAACCGCCGGGGATTTTTACGTCCCCGGCGGTAAGTTTTAGTAAGTATTAAATTTTATCCGAAAACAGGTGCATCGTAGTGAATTACTCCGCAATCGCAATACTGCTGGATGTTAAAGAGTCTGTAGAAGAATCTGATAATCTTCCAGAAGATGCTCATAATGCCTGACTTGTGGCAAAGGTGATCGCAATTTTCGGAAGGATCTTCAGGCTGTTCGGGTTCAACGGGTTTCTCGAACTCATATCCGCAGCCGTGGTCGCAGAGATAGTCACCGTCTTTGTCGGCATGCTCAAGTGCTTCAATTTCCTTTTCATCAGTTGCACCGCAGCCGTGGTCACAGGAAGCAACTTCCTTACCTGCCTTGCCGCACTCTGCTTCTTCTGTTACTTCGTACTTTGTGTAGGAGTGCTTGAGAGCTGTGCCTTCGACTTCTCTTTCGTCTGTTTCGCCGCAGAACCAGCAGGTGCTTGTTTCTTTTGCATTAACTTCACACTTTGCAGGTGAGGTTACCTCATAATCATTGAAATTATGAGTGCCTCTGAGGCAGTTTTCCCATGATGCAGAAACAGAATTAAACATTTCGTTGAGCTTTGCAAGATTTTCAGCATTTTCAGCTACAGTACCTTCAAGAGAGACTAAGAAATTTTCTATTTCATCTACTGCTGCTAATGCTTCATCGGTAAATTTTTGGTTATTTATAAAATCATCACGCTCATCAAGCAATCCTTCTGCTTCAAGCTTTTCATTCCAATTATCCGAAAATTTAGTGGCGATTTTTTCAGGTCTAACACTAACAAGTGTGCCGTCTTCGATGCCCTTGTCAAGTTCTTCTTCGTAAGCTTCGATTTCCTTTTCAAACTCTGCAACATCTGCTGCACTTGTGTTTTCGTCTGCCTTCATTGCTTCGAACCGCTTCTTGATTTCCTCAAGACCTGCCTTGCCTTCGTCTGTTACATCTTCATAAAGAAACTTATCTTTGATCCTATGTATTGCCTGGTAAATTCCATTGTAATCAGCCTTGACATATTCGCCGCTTGCGATTTTTTCGTCAGCATCAGCAATGATTTTCTCAAGCTCTGCGGTTACCGCATTAATAGCAGGCTGATCCTCTTCAACGAGGTCACCGCGGACAAAGCCAAATTCGTCGAAAACATTACCGTTATTCTTCAGAATGTCTCTATAGCTCTTATCGATTTCGTCTAATGCTTCCTGTGTGAGAGTACTATTACCGATGTATTCCATAACCTTCACGGAAGCATCGTTTAAGGCTGTGTCATCTGCTCTCTTAGTGGGCTCTGTGTATGAGTGGCCGCAAAGAGTACAGGTGTAGGTATAATAGCCTGCTGTTTCAAAGGTGGGTCTTGTGAGCACGCCTTCGCCCCACTCGTGAGGACATTCATAACCGCATTTGTCACAAACGCCGTCGGTGTACTTTTCGTGGGGACAAGCATATTCGCAGACGGTGCAAGTGCCGTTTACCCACTGATGGCCAATATTTTCATTGGTATTGGAGTAACCCAGTTCTCCTTTGCAGTTCTCTACCTGATACACAGTGCCGCCGGTGAAGCTGGGGTAGGCATCGGTGCCCAGAGTCTGCTTGAAGGTGATGGTGGACTGGTCGCCGCTTAAGAGGTATGCAACCTCACCCGATGCAAACTGCGCTTCCGTTTTTTCTGTCGCACCGGTGGTGGAAGTGAATTCCGCCTCGGTTACGATTTCGCCATAATAACAATTTTGAACGATACTACTATTGGAAGTACGAATACCTCCTACAGGGTGCATCACGTAGTTTGCTTCTCCTTCGCCCACGACCAGCTTGCAGTTGTATGCCCAACAATTCACAATGGCGGTAGGGCCGTTGTTGCCTCCCACGGAAGAAATGGTGACCGCATCTGTGTTGGTATCAGACGCTCCGGTGATCGTACAGCCTACGGCGTAGCAGTTGGTCAGATTCGCACAGTATCCTGCCACGGCACCGGCGTTCCAGCCGCTGACTGTAGCATTGATAACACCCAAATTCTTGATCTGTGCGCTGCTGTAATTGCAATATCCAAACAGACCCTGAGAGCCGTTGCCGATTGCGGTGAAATTGGAGACGGTATGATTGTTTCCGTCAAAAGTGCCTGCATATTGTTGTTGAACAGGTGAGCCGTTTGCCTCGGCAATATCATTGTAAAGACCGATGGGATACCAGATTCTATTTTCAAGGTCGATGTCGGCCATCAGCTTGCCGTTTGCAGCAGCGTTGCCTTCAATATTGACCTGCTGTGCAAACCAATAAAGCTGACCGGCGTTGGAGATTTCATATACGTCTCCGTTCAGAACAGCAGGCTCATAGCATCCGTATTCGCAGAAGCCGTTTTTGTCATAGTTAACACTGCTGTCGTGGTTGTCGGGATCAAGTTCACCGTAGCTTTTGCCGCAGACGTCGCATACTGCCTTAGCGATGCAGGTTGCGGTGCCGCCGGAGCAGGCTTCGGGTGCTGTCACTTTTGTGTGAAGCGCACAGCTGCAGTAACGGCTGTGGGTGGCATCGCCGTTGGAGGTGTAAGTGTCGCTCAGATGCTGGGCGGTGACCAGTTCAAAATATGTTTCCCTGACCGTCCCGGTAAGCGGAGCATCGGTGCTGTGGGCAAAGGTCTTGTCCGTACCGTCTCCCGAAGCGTAGTAGTAATAATCCTCGGGGAGATTTCCCACTGGAATCTCATTGCCGGAGCTGCCGCCAGTGGCCAAAATATGGCTGTCGCCGCTGACGCTGATACTGTTCGGATATGTGTACACACCGAATTTTTCTCCCTTGGCGGTGAGGCTGCCACCGTTGACGGTGATGCTGCCGCCGCTTTCTCTGGTGCCGGCTACATACACGCCCGTGTCTTTTCCGGTGGCCTCCAAGATGCCGCCATTCTCAACGGTGATGCTGTATGCGTCCACGCCGCGGCTAGCACTGCTATTACCGGTGAGGCTGCCGCCGTTGACGGTGATGCTGCCTGAATATGCATATACGCCGTAGCTATTACTGCTATTGCCGCCATTGCCGGTGAGACTGCCGCCGTTGACGGTGATGCTGCCTGTACTTGCATACACACCGTGGCCGCCGTTTTCGCCGCCATTGCCGGTGAGACTGCCGCCGGCATTGACGGTGATGCCACCTGTACCTGCTGCAACCACACCGGTGCCGTCGCTTTCGCCGCCATTGCCGGTGAGACTGCCGCCGGCGTTGACAGTGATGCTGTCTGCATACACGCCGCTGCCGGCCCAGCCGCCAGTGGCAACGAGGGTGGTGCCGCTGTCAACGGTGATGTTACCTCCCGTTGCATACACACCGTAACCGCTGGCGATGCCAGTGGCGGTGAGGGTGCCTCCTCCGGAGAAGAGGATGTTAGTGTTCGTATTGAAAAGACCTACGCCGGAGTGTGGCGCTGTGGCCGCGCCGAAGCCGCCGGTGACGCTGTTGTTGCCCACCAGCTCGATGCGCAGTGTCTCCGCGCTTCCGTCATAGAAGATTCCCGTCGCGGCATCGGTGGCAGAGGTAAAGTTGTTGAGGGTGAGGGTATTGCTTGCGGCATCCCAGTAGGCATAGCCGGTTTCGGGCTGTGTTGCCGATGCCTCTTTACTGCCGCTGGCCAGATAGGGTGTGCTGCTGCTCATATTCACGCCGGAGATTGCTAAGTCGTCGCCATCCGCGGAGGCAGCCGCAAAGGCAAAGGGAATTGCTGTCACAACCATTAAGATTGAGAGGATGATTGATAAGAATTTTTTCATAGTTTATTCTCCTTTAGGGAATGGGTATTTGGTTTGTATCTGAAGTTCATCGAAAACACTTTGCACCGCCTCTTTTGCAACGGTCGCAAAATCAATTTTTTCGATAAACTCAATTGCCTCGGTGATTTTTTCATCTTCCGCCTTATAAATACGCAGAAGCATTGTTACGAGTCTTTTTGCTTTTCCCTCAATAGTAAAATACATATCGCAGGGAATAGTCATATATGCTCTCATAATGCCCATAGAAGCGATTTCCGTTTCGTAGAAGTCTTTTAGCTTGAAAGTTTTAAACGTTTCGCTGAAGGATTCATGCATCATGTTTGCTCTTCGTTTCAGCACCTCTTCACTTGTTTTCGGCATCGAATAGCCTGCAAGGTAAAGGTTGCGCATATCCTCGTTCATTTCTGCCATATAAAGCTGTAAAACCTCATTGGCCAAAAAGATCAGAACGAGGTCATCCGTAAGCTTTTTTGAAACCGCATCCGATGCACTCGTCACACCGTCCAGAAAACGTGTGACAAGCAAGCCCAGAATTTCCTCCTTACTGCTGAATTCATAAAGAATTTTGCTTTTGGGCACCCCGGAAAGCTTTGCAATATCGGAAAAGGTGGTTCGCTCAAAGCCCTTTTGCATAAACAGCGTTGTTGCTGCAATCAGAATTTTTCTGTGCAGCTCAGCGGTTGCCTGTTCACTTCTTATATTCGCCATAAGTTAAACTCCTTTTCGCACTCCCTGAAATAAACCGCGGTTTATTTTCTTTTATTATTTTAAAGTAATAAAACAAATCTGTCAATAGCTAAAATAATAATTTTCTACATAATAGTGAACAACACCGCCGAGGATTTCTCCCCGGCGGTAAGTTTTAGTAAGTATTAAATTTTATCCGAAAACGGGTGCATCGTAGTGAATCACACCGCAATCGCAATACTGCTGGATGTTAAAGAGTCTGTAGAAGAATCTGATAATCTTCCAGAAGATGCTCATAATGCCTGACTTGTGGCAAAGGTGATCGCAATTTTCGGAAGGATCTTCAGGCTGTTCGGGTTCAACGGGTTTCTCGAACTCATATCCGCAGCCGTGGTCACACTTATAGTCGCCGTTGTCGTCCTTATGGGTGAGCTTATCAATCGTCTGTTGTGCGGTAATAACGGCACCGCATATTGCACACTTGACACCGTCTGTAAGACCTGCCTTTTCGCAAGTTGCGGCATAGCCCTTTACAGTTTCTTCGGTGTGCTCTGCCACGGGGATTTCCTTATAAGTTGTGTAGTCACAGGCGGTGCAGTATTCGTAAGCTTCCCAACCGATTTCTGTGCAAGTAGGTGCCTGTGCTTCTACCTGCACAAGAGTATCCTTGTGGTTGGTCGCAGGGATTTCTCTTGGGTTCACAGCATCACAGTAGTCGCAAGGTGATGTTTCCTGACCTGCTTCGGTGCAAGTGGGAGCCTTTGTTTCGACAAAGCTTGTGAAAGAGTGTTCGCAAGCTTTACCACATTCAGTACATTCACCGAATTTCCATGTATGTCCGGATTCTTCACTGATAAGACCGCAGTCACATTCCTTCCAGTGCTTTTCTGCATCATTCTTCCATTCGCCGCTGAAATCGCAGGTGTGAACGGATGTGACCTCAAATGTATCCGACATTTCGGTGGTGCCGTCCGCAAAGGTGACTTCACAGGCATACTGACCGATTGTATCGGGTGTGAGGGTGTCGGTGGTCTGACCGTCAATTGCGGTGTAAACACTGCCGTCCATGTAGGCTCTGACTGCTACGCCGGAAACGTTGGGGATTGAAAAACCGTAATAACCGTCTGCCGGTGCGGTAAACGAAATCGTTGTGCCGTACTGCTCAACAGTCCACTCATCCGTGAACATACCCGGATTCTGTACATAGGCGATCCACCATTTGGAAACCGATTCGGAGGCTTCAAGTTCAACCGTTTCGCCTTCCTGCAATTCAATGACGAAATAATAACCTTCGGGGCTGGTCCAACCGATTTCGGAATCATACTCACCGTAAATCTCGGAGGGAGCACCCAGCAAACCCCAGGAGCCGGTTGCTTCTTCATCCGTAATTTCGACTATGCCGCCTTCAACTGTGTACCACTGATAAGAAGCATCGGTGTTGTCATTGAGTTCCACATAGGGTTCTTCTTCGGTAGGCTGATGGGTGATGGCATACTTGTATTCAAAGGAATCGGATACTTCGGTTGTGCCGTCTGCAAAGGTGACTTCGCAGAGATAATGGTTCCCGTATGCAGGATTGCTGAGTGCAGCCCCGGTCTCACCTTCAATTGCACTACAGACCAAATCGTCCATGTAAGCTTTGACGGTGACAACACCACTGTTTACATAAGTATAGAACGTATAATTGCCATCGGCTGTTACCGTTATTTCATATGTATTGACACCGGATTCGACTTCTTCACCGAAATCCTCGTCGGCCGCGTAATCATAAAGACCGACCCAGTCATAGAAATCTCCCGTAAGTTCGATTATTACCGTATCTCCCGCTTCAAGTGCAAGCGTAAAGAAGTCATGTCCGTAATCACCTTCATTACACGGCACACCGGTCCAACCCGCTTCTGCATCATAAGAGCTATCGCCCCAATCGTAAGAAACAGTGCCGGCATTTTCTTCTGTGATCTCAATCGTTTTGTATTCGATCTCATACCACTGATAAGAAGCATCGGTATCATTGCTGAGTCCTACATAAGGCGCTGTTTCTGTGGGCTGATGAGTAATTGCATAAACAAAGCTTCCGCAAATTGCGCATACAGCACCTTCTTCTAAATAATGACCGCAATCAACGCCGCATTCAAAGCCGCACTTTTTGCAGACTTTTCCGTCAAGCTCATGCTTGCATTGAATTGTTATAACTCTGTAGTTTTTCGCATTGGCACTGTCGTATTCGACAAGATAAGTTGCGTCAGCCTTTTCACTTGCGAGAACCATGTACTCAGAGTTGTATTCGCTGAAATCGGGAGCAACATCGAAAACGGGATATTCCGCTGTATTGTTACCTGCAACAAGAGTACCGCCGGTAATCTTTATTGAGTCAGCTGAAATTGCTTTTTCATATTCACTGCTTACAATTAACTTGCCCGCATTGACAGTAACCTCTGCGACATAAATTCCCGGATAACCGTTTCCGCCGTGGGCTTTCAGGCTTCCGCCGTCAACAGTAACCACATCTGCTTCAATGCTTTCTTCATCAACGGCAATATAAACATCAGCATTGCCGCTTACAATGACTGTTTCGCTTTCATTTGCAGAGATATAAATACCTTCTTCGTCGTTATTTACAAGCGAAACCTTTGCATGATCAGTAAAGGTTACAGTCGCTTTGGCAGTATCGACGATATAGATACATTCATCTTCGCCGTCTACTGTTAATATGCCGTTATCCTTAACAAGAATTTCAACGCTGTTGGAATCGCTCGACACAACAACACCTTCTGAAATTGCTTTTATGTTCAATGTACTGTTTTCGTTTACAGTAAGCTTGATATCATTATTGGAATCAATATCCACACCGTCAGTTTCGGAGTTTACATTAAGTGTTACGCTGTCCTTGACGTTTATTTCAATGTTTTCATCAGAATCATTTGCAGAGTCAGCATATATTCCGTTATCGATAGCTTCTATGTCTAATTTACCTGTTCCGCCGATATTGATAACAGTGTCATCCTCTGCATATATACACAGACCGTCAACGGCAACAATTTTGTTTTCGCCCTTCACTTCAATATTCAGAGAGCCGTCACAAATAATGCCGCAGTCCGCTCCCTCATAGCTGAAGCCGTCAAGAACAAGAGTATTTGTATCCGGAACATAATATACCGTTGCACCCTCATCTGCATCACCGAGAATATCGGTGTAATTACTGCCGTCTACATAGATTCCGCCAACGTAAATCCCGGGTGCACCAATCAGAGCATTGCAAATATCACAGATATTGTCGCCGTTTTCGTCTGCGCATTTGCTTACTGTTATTCCGCATTCTGTACAAAAATGTTTTTCTACATCATCGATGTGAGGACATTCATAGCCGCAAACACCACATTTGCCGTTTGTTACATTTTCGTGAGGACAGCTGTAACCACAGCCCTTTGCGCAGATACCGTCTTTATTTGACAAGTCATGCTGACAAGTTGTATAAATAATCTGTCCGTCTGTAAGAGTGCTTCCGTCTGCACAGCTGTAAACCGTTTCACCGTCAACTACAACGGCAAAGTTACACTCTTCGGAATAATTTCCTGCAACCCAATTGAAGGTATAAATACTGTCTTTGGGGAGAAATACTGTCAGGCTTCCGTTTTCGCCGTATTCAATGGTTGCTGTTCCCACTTCCGTATTTACTCCGTCAACAAGAAGCTTAATTACAACGGCATTTCCGTTCCAACCGTCACCGTAGCTGTCGGTCATTTCAATTGTAACGATTGTACCTTCTGTGCCGCAGCCATCACACTTGTTGCCTGTGATACTTTCATGAGTACATTCATAACCGCAGATGCACTTGCCGATATAATCCAAGCTATGCTCGTGTGTATCAATTTTGATTTCCGCATAGGTCTTGCCGTCAAGGGCTGCTTTCATGTCAGAAACAGGTGTAAATTCACTTTCTGTGTCATATCTTACAAAGAAATAATCACTTTCAGTAAGCCCGTCTGCTTTTAAAATATCACCATTGTCCTTATCAATAAGTTTGTATGCACCGCTTACAGTAAGCAAAGCACCCTTATCTATTGTTATTTCATTGCGTATAGCTTTATATTCTCCCGAAGTGCTGATAACATTCAGTGTACCGCCGTTGAGTTTAACCGGTGAGCCGATTACTTCGTAAGAATCATTTGAAGCAGTTACCGTGCCATCATTGATTATAAAATTACCGCAGTTTATAGTATAAATGCTTTGGCCAACAGTTTCAAGAACCATATTGCCGCCGTTTACTGTAACGGAGCTGTCGCTGTTACCACCGTTATAAAAGCGGGCAGCCTTGAATGTGGCATCATCACTTCCTTCAAAAACAAGATGTTGTTTGTAAAGAGCTACCCTGCCTGCAATCTCGTTCGTTCCTTCAAATGCTATATTTATCACTGCGTTATCAGCAACAGCTATATTTAAACCGGAAACTGTAACATTATTGAATGTCAAGTCACAGGCTTCATAAACAGAAACCTCACCCGAAGTCGTGCCGGTTAAAATAATGCCGTCTTCATCGTAATTGGATGAGTCGATGGACACATATGATTCATCTGTTACATCAATAACAAGCTTGCCGAGATTTGCACCGCAGACTTGACAGGAGCCGTTCTGTCCTTCGTGAGGACATTCATAGCCGCAAACACACTTGCCGTTTTCAAAGCTATGCTCATGTGTGTCAATTTTGATTTCTGCATAGGTCTTGCCGTCAAGAGCTGCTTTCATGTCAGAAACAGGTGCAAATTCACTTTCTGTGTCATATCTCACAAAGAAGTAATCGTTTTCTTCTGCATCGTCAGCCATAACGATATCTGAATACATATCAAGTATTCCCTTTGTGGCACTTACGGTAAGCAAAGCGCCTTTTTCTATAATGATACCACCCAAGATAGCTTCATAATCGGTCGATGTACTTATCATATTCAGCTCACCGCCGTTAAGCGTAACGGGGTCAAGTACCACATAATAATAATTGTTAGAAGCGGTAACCGTTCCGCCGTTGATTATAAATCCGCCTGCACAGATTATTGTAGGTAAAGTGTCTTCTGTAACGCAGTCAAGAATGATATTACCGCCGTTTACGGTAACGGAGCCGGGGTGACCAGCGGTATTAAAACTCGAGGTCTTTAATGTATCCGTTTCGCCACCGTCAAAGATAATATGTGATTTATATACATCTACGAATTCTACCTCTGTTGTTCCGTCAAGGGTTATATTAATCACGGAATTATCAGGTGCATACTGAAAAACAAGACGTCCTGTAGTAAGATTGCTAAGTATCAGATCTGTTTCTTCACGAACATAAACCATTGCATCCGGATTTGTTCCTGTGATAATATAGCCGTCCTCGTCATAATACGGATAACCCTTACCGATATCCACAGTTAATTCGTCGGTAACATCAATGACCAGCTTGTCAAGATTTGCACCGCAGACTTGACAGGAGCCGTTCTGTCCTTCGTGGTGACATTCGTAGCCGCAAACATCGCAAATGCTGTTTGTGTAGCCTTCGTGGGGACATTCATAGCCGCAAACATCGCAAATGCTGTTTGTGTAGCCTTCGTGGGGACATTCGTAGTCGCAAACATCGCAAACACCGTCTGTGTAGCTTTCGTGGGGACATTCGTAGCCGCAAGCATCACATTTGCTGTCGGTGTAGCTTTCGTGGGTGCATTCATAGCCGCAAGCATCACATTTGCTGTCGGTGTAGCTTTCGTGGGTGCATTCATAGTCGCAAACATCACAAACACCGTCTGTGTAGCTTTCGTGTTCACCGGTTGCAGGAATCACTTCACCTGATAAATAAGCATCACATTGTGCACAGTAAAGACCGGCTGTGTGTCCGTCAGCCCCGCAAGTTGCATCTCGGGCTGTCTTTTCCTCCAATGCACCGAAATGAACGGGAATTGTGTTAATTCTATCTGTTTCGTTTTCGGGCTTCGTGATTGCTTCCCACTGTGCTTCAGTTCCCGTGAAGTGCACTGCTTCAAGCGCATCACAATAGTTTATTACATCATTTTCGATTGAAATTACATTACTGCCGATTACAAGGTTTTCAAGATAACTGCAGCTATAAAACATACTGGAGATAATTTCAGTAAGCTTTTCAGGTAAAACTATATTTTTAATTTCTGAACAACTGAAAGCGTTATAGTCTATAAAATTTACATTTTTTCCGAAATGAACTGTTTCAACCGAAGAATAAAAAAAACAAGACTCATTCATTGTAGTAACATCGTCAGAAATGTTTATTGTTTTAAGGTTTTCAGAAGACGAAAATGAATCATTGCCTAAGATCAGAACACCTGCCGGAACGGTATAGGTTTCGTCTGCCTTTCTTACAGGATACATAACAAGCTCAGTTTTATCGGCATTGAAAAGAACACCGTCAATAAGAGCGTAGGTGGAATTTCCTTCCGCGAGCTTAAACTCGGCAAAATAGTTATTGCCATAAGCATCCATCTCATTCACAGTTGAAGGGATTGACAGAGAAACAGCATTGGACAAATCATAAAAAGATCCCTGTCGAATATTCGTTATACCTTCCTCAATTACAACATCTTTAATGCTGCTTTCATAAGCCAGCCAGGTGTGCCGAAAACAAAAATTCTTTATGAAATGAACAGCAAAGAAGAAATCCTTGTTCACCTCGTGACGAGATTTCTTGACGGTGTTACGGCGGCATCGGATGCGGTTTCAAAAAAGCTTACGGATGACCTCGTTCTGATCTTTTTGGCCAATGAGGTTTTACAGCTTTATATGGCAGAGATGAACGAGGATATGCGAAACCTGTATCTTGCAGGCTATTCAATGCCGAAAACCAGCGAAGCGGTTCTGAAAAGAAGAGCCGAAATGATGTATGCGCATTTCAGTTTCAGATTTCCCGAGCAGGAATTAAAGGACTTTTACGAAATCGAAATTGCTTCAATGGGAATAATGAGGGCATATATGACCGTTCCCTGCGATATGTATTTTACTATTGAGGCAAAAGCAGAAAGGCTTGTAACAATGCTGCTGCGTATTTACGAGGCAGAAGAGAAAATAATCAACGAAGCGCTTGAATTTATTCAAAAAATTGACTTTGAAGCAGTGGCCGTAAAAGCTGTTGAAAGTGTATTCAATGAGCTTGAAATAAAAACTAATAAATGATTTTCGAAAGGAGAATAAACAAATGAAAAAACTTTTATCAATCATCCTCACAATCTTAATGATTGTGACGAGCGTACCCTTTGCCTTTGCGGCAGATGTCAGTCTTGTAATCAATATGACCGACAGCTACGGTGACGGCTGGAACGGCAATGCAATTCAAGTGGGCACTGTTTCCGGCGGTGAATTCACAAAAATTGCAGATGTGACATTTGACGAAGGCGCAACTGCCACCTATGAGGCAGCTATATCCGACGAAAATGTTTATGCTTTCAGATGGACCAAGGGTTCTTATGCCGAAGAATGCAGCTTCAGCATCGTTATAGGCGGTAAAACTGTTTTAGAGGCATCTGATTGCAATGCTTATGCACCGGATGGTATTATTTATACCACTTGCAATCACAGCTTCAGCGACAGCATCTGCTCAATATGCGAACTTGAATGCGGTGTCGATTTTGCACACACTATGAACAGTGACAGTGAATGTACCGCTTGCGGTTTTATATGCAGCCATAGCTATACTAACCATTATTGCAAAACCTGCAAAACTACAGAGAACGGATATTATGCCGGTGTCTGCGGTGCAGAAAACATGAACGATGCAATCTGGTCACTTGATTCACAGGGAACTCTTACTATCAGCGGTACAGGTAAGTACGATGTAGAATATCTTAACGCTCCCTGACATTTTTGCGATGTCCGTTATTGTGGTGCGCTCAAAGCCTTTCTGAATAAACTGTGCCGTTGCAGCTGTGAGAATTTTTCTGTGTAATTCTCTGCTTTCTGCTTCACTTCTTACATTCGCCAAATCATCACATCCTTTCTGAAACACACTTCAAAGTAAACCGTGGTTCAATTTCCGAAGTAATATTATCACAATGTTAAAATATTGTCAATATGTTTGATGTAAAAAAATTTAATTTTTTTACGGTTTTACGACAGCATAAAAATGTTACTTTTATTTGTATGCAAAAAAAAGGTTCCTCACGGAAAGTTGTGGGATTTTTGATTAAGGGAAATGCAAATTACGGTTTATCGGGGTCTTTGCAAAGTGAATTTCCCTCTCAAACACTTGCCGCCCCTGAAAGGGGGATTGATGAGCAACAAAGAAAGAGAGCGATAAACCGTAATTTGTTTTCTTCATCCCACAACTTTCCGTGAAGAACCAAAAAAATAATCCTACGCTCATTGTATCAAAACAAGCGTAGGATTTTGGTGCCGGTGACCGGGCTCGACTCTCGCGTTGCGACGCTTAGGTCACTGCGCGGCTCTGAACATTCACTGAATGTTCATTCACTCCCGCGCCGCTTCGAGCCCGTTTCATGGAAATAAAAAAACACACGCAACCGCAAGGGCGCGCGTGTTTTTTTGTAGTTCCACGCATATTTTAATACAAAGTTTGAAATTTTGCAACCCCCTATTTTAGGGGTTTCAATTTTTATTTAGGGGGTTGCAAATTGGTTTCAGAGGGTTTCAATGGTTCAATCGCACTCATTTGCGATGAAATCATACAGTGCCCCAGGCTCTTTCAAACACCATTTCTTATCCCCATTAGGAATAGACACCTCATAGTTATCAGTTGCATCGTAAAGCCACCAGGAAATGTACTCGTACTTGTCGTTCATCGCTTCAGCCAATACGAGCAGCAGAGCCTCCTGGTATTTGTTTTTCACACCGAATACAAAGCACCCGTCTCCGACTTTCTGTAGCGCCTTACTGAAATCAATATCGGTTGATTCTTGTTCCCGTATCAATTCCAAAGCTTTACAAAAAGTGTCTTTTGAAATCATAGGTTTTTCTTTCATCTGTTTCACCCAAGCAATGACTCATCTGCATCTGCCACAGAGTTTAGAAACAGATTTTTTTCAATGCAATCAAACAGAAAGTTTACTACTTCGAAATTACACTCTTCCTCCGGCTTCGCAAATTCCCAATGGATTATCTCCATTATTTCAGCTTTTGTGAAGTACAAACCCGTGGCATAAAGATTCTTGATTTCTTCCAAAGTATATTCAGGAGGTGTAAAATACATATCAAGATATTTTGCTAAATAGATTTCAGCAACTAAATCTTTCTGCCATTCAGGTAATCTCTTTTTCATTTTCTTTATGGCTTTTAACTCATCAGCAGATAACTGTTCTGGGGCCATTTGTTGCAACAATAAAGCATTAAGAATTGTTTCTCCCGTTTCAATCATTTTCTGCCGTTCTTCAATTGAATCTATGCCACACAAAGAGGGGCTGTATGAAATTAACTCATCTAATTTGCATCTATTCATTGCTTTCATCCTTCCATCTCGTTATGGTTAATTGTGGCTTTTTCGCCATAATTAGGTTTTAGTAAGTGAAGGGTATTCTTCCCGTTCTAATTATCTCCTTGAACAACCCATTAATTAGTTCTTGAAATGAAATGTTTTGTTCAACAAGAATTTGATTAAGCTGCAAGTATTCTTCTTCGGGCATTGACACAATTAGCTGAAAAGAACCATCCTTGTTCCTCTCAAATCTTATGTTCTCATCCATTTTCATTCACCCTTCGTAATATAAGTGTCGGAAACAAGAAAAAGTAACAAAACTTTTCATAAAATATTTATGCTTCATCGTAGAAACACGAAAACCGGAAAAATTCCGCTATAATTCGTATAGTGTTTGACAACTCATAACACACATTTTTTAATTCCTCGTTGTTCAATACATCGAGGTATTTTTTCTGTTCTTCTCGGCTCAAGTCCGAAAAGCACCTCTCAACGGTTTTTCCATTTCTTTCAACTTCGCTGTAAAGCCTATCCAAACCCCTGGGTTCAGGAATTTGGCTTTCGTCTTTGATATCCATATTTCTCTGCAACCTCCATTTTTAGTTCAGTATCTGTAAAAAACTATTTGCTTTGTTTGAGGATTTCCTCAATGGTTTTAGAACAGATTTAAACACCAGAGTAAAATTCCTCCATATCATCAAGGCGCAAGCAAGAAAGCCGTCCTATGTCGCCATAAGCACAGCCACAATCTATTCCTATACGGTCATCCCATTTGCAGATTTTCATTATTTCATCATCTTGATACTGCCAAGTAGGGGTATGACCGAAAATCATAGTTTTGCCTTCCGGCACAGATGCCGTTTCCGAATCGCGAGTCCAAACGGCATATTGTTTGACGCTGTCGTATTTACTTAATCTGTCGATGTAATTATCAGTAATACCTGCGTGTACAAGAATATAGTTTTTATCATTTACTGTGACCTCGATATTTAACGGCAACGAATCAAGATATTCAAAGATTTCTTTTCGGACTTCTTTCCTCGTATGTTTTATGCTGTTATGGGTAACTGCTCCGCCATTGCTATACCAATTGTTCAACCGGGCAAATGATTTGAAATTTTTTGAAAATTTATCCACATCATCAATTGGATAGTACAAAACATTTAACATCATAAGCTCGTGATTGCCGAGCAGCATTTTTATATTTGGAGTTTTCATTATGTATCGCAGTATTCTTATACCGCCATCGCCTCGGTCAACCACATCGCCTAAAATATATAAAGTGTCCTTTTCGCTGAATTTTATTTGCTTTAACATATCACGGAAACGGGCTTCATTGCCGTGAATATCTGACATTACATAAACCACTTTATTCTCCTTTCAATTATTAGGGGTTCCATACATTTCATTCTTCTCGTTGTCGGTAATACCATTCCTTTTTTCTTTCGAGTTCTTTTTTTATTTCGGTTACATCGTAGTCACTATATTTTTCAACAGCCTCAATAAAATCTACAATTATTCCACCTGACAAACAATGCTCATAGCCTTCAAACCAGGAAAAATTGTTGTCTGATTTCACTGGAATAATCGGCTCATCGTAAGAAACAAAAAGGTAATCGTATTTAAGATAATGGTTGTCGATGAGGTAATTAGGTTTATACCATAAATGCTTTACCCCTTTTGCAGAAATATAGCCGTGTCTTTTATACAAATATCCAAACACATACCAAGGTGGTAAATCAGAAGCATATATCTTCGTTGGGTATTTGCCTTGCGACAACAAATAACGGTTCGGTTGGGCTGTAGGGTCAAAACTATGCCTACCCAACCTTGCCCCCATATATAAAGTTGAATTGATTTTTTTCTTTGTTTTCTTTTTTCCGTAATCGAGCTCCTCGAAAACGATTGTGCCGTCATTCGTTTTTATGGTGTGTATACCCGTTGTTTCATCAAGACTATGCTCGTTTACTACAACATTTACGAACAAGCTATATTTATAGAGTATGTGTCGAAATTTGAGTATTTCACCAATTACTATATCATCAACATTCGCATACAAACCGGTAAATCCTTCATATGGGCTACCTTCACAATCTAAATCTTTACCCTCATCTGACATTGCAGAGATTATCACAATATTCATTTCTTAACCTGCTTTCTTTTACACGGGATTTTAATCACAAAGCCGAAACGCTTCATACATTCAGTAGCTTCAGGATGATTACTTAAATCCTCAACTTCTGCAACATTACGAAAATCAGTAGCAAGAGTTTTGCACAGTTTAATGAGTTCCTCACGAGAGGCACCATCTAAAATTGCATTTTGCTCTTTTTCAGAAAGGTCTGTAAAGCAAAGTTCAAGTTCTGTGCCATTGCGAACTGTGTTATAAATCGTGTTGTCCAAATAGCGTACTAATGGATAATTTTCTGTCTTAATATTCATGTTTTTTACCTTCTCAACCATCACCGAAAATATCGTTACAAAATTCTGTAAAGTTAATATCGATTCCGGGTTCAAAATTTTCATCGTCATTTTGCAATTCGTCAATTGATCTGAATACTTTTTCTTGAACTGCAAGTTGGGTACGTGTGTGTGGTGGCTCATTAATGATAATGTTTGGGAACCCCCAATAATCATCGTCACGATTCAGCCATTCTCCACGTGTGTTTTTATATTGCAAACCAACAACATCGGTGCTTAAGCAACGGAAGTAGTTATTCTCTGCTTGAAACCAGTAATGTTTTACTTTAGCTGATTTGAAACGCATATAATAAGGAAAGCCATAAATATTTTTATGCTCCCAAGTATAATCTCTCATTTCGTGTTCAAATGTAGCTATGAGATTTACCGGTTGCAAAAGCCTATGCTGATTGTATGCAACATAATGTGTTACTTCCGTATCGCCAGAACAAAATTTATCAAAGGCATCAATTAAACAGCCATGGTCTTTTGATAGTTTTTCATCAGCCTTCAATGAATTAATTAATGATGCGATTTCACCTAATGTTCCGAAGTATTGTTTATCACCACTTGCGATACCAGGAAGTGCGTAGTCATCCAAGGTTAATGCGTAATACTGTTCTTTCATTCCATCCCTCCCACAAAGCCTTTAAATAAAAAGACCATATTATCAATTTTTTTGTCTATATGCCAATGACCGCAAAACCACTTTTTATATTCAAGTTTGTCCTCAATAAAGTCGAGCCAAGTTTCAGTGCTTTTATCAATCAATTCTTGATTCAATCCGGGAAGAAAGGCTTCCTTGGGTTCGTACTTCAAAGGACATGTATGGCTTAAGACCTGGTCAATTTTCCAATCAATACTTTCAAGTTTTGTTTCTACGCGGGCCTTTGTTTCTTCTGAAGGCTGTTCGTCTGGAAACCAAGATAAACCATGTTTTAGCCGATAAGGTTTATCTACCGAATAGGCTCCTCCGATAACAAGAGTTGAACAACCGTCAAGGTCGTATATTTCACCATCTTTAGCAAATTTTATGTAGGGGTATTGCTCTTCTGTATATACTACGCCACCATTCCATATACTTTCTTTATAAGTTGATATGGTTTCTGGGCGCATTTCGTGATTGCCGTGAATACAGAAAATATTTACCCCCATATAATTAAGCCGATATTTGTTCCTTCTCTCTCCGAGCGTGTTTCCATAATAATTAAGACCAACATCACCAAGTATTACAATGGTATCTTTTTCGGTTAAATTAAATCTGCGTATGAAATTTTGTATTGGGAGTACATTCCCGTGAATATCACCTGTATAATAAATCATTATTTTTCCTCTCTTTCTACTTTGTGTTTTCAGTATCAGGAATTATTTCCATAATGTCCCCAAGCTTACAATTGAGTACCAGGCATATTTTTTCTAATACATCGGTTCGCATGTTTCCGCCTTTACCCATTTTGGTTAATGAAAAATTACTAATGCCAGCGGCTTTTGCCAGATCTCCTTTTTTCATTTCTTTATCAATCAGTAGTTTCCATAGCTTTTTATAACTTACTTTCATTTTGAACACTCCTTAAAGATAAATCTTTAATTACAACGATTGTACCTTTGCCGAAAAATATGGTCAATAATTTTGGCGTTTTCATATCAGATATGATTTCAAAGAGACTCCAAGTATTATCTCGGAGCCTCTTTTTTGTGCATAAGCACATTAGTAATAAAACGAAGTCGGCTCTTGATTTGTCTTCATCCATTCATTACCGCGCAAGCTCTCTTTTACAGCGAGTGCAACATCATAAATAATACGTTTTTCACAGGTGTTGCAATCCTTGACAAGTTCGGTCAGCTCATTACAGTATTGCTTTTTGTCACTAACCTGGTTGCCATAAAGAAGTTGGTCAACAGTAATGCCGAGAACATTTGAAATGCGAACCAAACTTTCGAGACTTGCTTTCTTGAGACCCGTTTCAATATGACTTATGTACGAAACGGAAAGGTCTGTAAATTCAGCCAAGTCCGCTTGAGACAATTGCTTCAAAATACGAACCTCCTTTACCCGTACACCTATCATTTTGTGGTTCAAAACCATACTTTTTTCACCTCCTATCGTAAAATTATGATGCATTATAACTACGATAGTGGAAGATATCCAGTATAGTTTATTCTTTTTGTCGACTATACACGATATAATCTTGTATAGTGATAGTTTTTTAGGTGGTAATATTATGGTAACTGATAGGAAAACATTAGGCAAACGAATACATGACGCCCGTAAGTCCAAAAAAATGAGTCAATTTGAACTTGCTGAAAAGGTTGACATCTCTATTTCACATTTAAGTAGTATTGAAAACGGGCGCACAAGTTTTGGGGTTGAAATATTTATGAAAATAGTTGAAGCCCTTGATATTTCTTCTGATGAATTGCTTCTCATCAAGACCCCCGCTGTAAAAGATATGTTGAACACTGAATTTGAAGAAATAATTTCTGATTGCAGTCCCGCAGAAGTAATTAGCATTTTGAAAATGGCAAAGGAAATGCGAGAAGCAATCAGGACGGCAAAATCAGAATAAAACTTAATAAATGTATTTTGTTTAATAACCATAGGTATAGGAATGTACCTGTGGTTATTTTTCTTTTCTTCTTAACTAATGTACACTTTGATACATAAAAGTAAAACGGAGTGACTTAAATGTTAAACAGTTCAAAACGGCTGCTCAAAGCCGAGCAGAAAGAAAAAATCAGGCAGAGATATAGGGGCATGGACACATCCAATATGGAAGTAATTCCGGCTGAAGCTGCTCCCGATTTTTATGATGAAAAATTTAAACGAGTGGCAGTATATGTTCGTGTTTCGACAGATAATATCCAACAAACCACCTCATTTGAAATTCAAAAGAATTACTATGAAGACATGGTTGACAAGCACGATAACTGGGCCTTGGTAGACATCTATGCCGATGAAGGTATTTCAGGTACTTCTTTGATGCATCGAGAGGCTTTTAATCAGATGATTGATGACTGCAAAGCTGGAAAAATCGATTTGATAATTACAAAGAGCGTGTCCCGTTTCGCGAGAAATATCGTTGATTGCATTAGAATTGTAAGAGAGCTGTCCGAGATGAGAGACCCGGTTGGCGTTTTCTTTGAGACGGAGCACATATTTACTTTAAAAGAAGACACCGAAATGACGCTCTCGTTTCAAGCGGCTATGGCACAGGAGGAGTCTCATGCAAAGAGCCGCATAATGAACTCCTCATTAGAGATGCGATTTAGCCATGGTATTTTGTTGACCCCCGAACTTTATGGTTACCGCCATAACGAAGAAGGCAAATTGATAATTTGTGAGGAAGAGGCACCCGTTGTACGATTAATTTTCTTTATGTATCTTTATGGTTATACGAGTCAGCAGATAGCTGATACACTAACTAAACTTGAAATATTAACCCCAAAAGGAAAAAGTGAATGGGCGTCAGGAACTGTTCTTGGAATTCTCCGCAATGAAAGACATTGTGGCGATGTTTTAACAAGAAAAACATATACACCTAATTATCTAAATCATAAATCTGTCAAAAACAGAGGAAATAAGACGCAGCATCTATGGAGAGAGCAACACGAGGGCATCGTTTCTCGTGACGATTTTATTGCCGTGCAGCACTTAATTAATAATGCTAAATACGGAAACAAAGGAATTCTGCCCGAATTAAAAGTAATCTCAAGCGGTGCATTAAAAGGATTTGTATCCATTAATCCCCGATGGGGAGGTTTCACACGGGACGATTATTACGAGGCATCTGCGAGCGTTGTTCCGGATACCCCTACGCAAGATGAACCAATACAGGTAACTGCTAAATCAGGTGAGTTTGATTTGCGTGGTTTTGAAATTGCTCGGTCGCAGTTTTTCGATACCCAAGATAAAATGTGCATATCATTTTTCTGCGACCATGTCACATTTTCTACATCGTGTATTAAAAAGTTCGACAAAAAAATGTATGTAGAAATCCTTGTCAATCCGGTTCAACATTTACTTGCAGTTCGACCTTGCGATAAAACTGTGAGGAATGCTCTCAAGTGGTCACGCCTTACCCCCGATGGTGATTATGTTCCGAAAGTAATCAGCGGAGCAGCTTTTATAAAAACCATGTATGATTTGTTTGAATGGATCCCGGAATACCGATATCGAATAAGAGGTATAAAGAGAACAAAAGGAGATGAATCTATACTTATATTCGATTTAAAAGAAACAGAACTTTTCATCCCCAAAGCCGTGCTTGATGCCGAAACCCAAGATGCCGAACATAGCGATGTTACTCCGGTAATGCCTGATGTTCGTGAAAAAGTCGTAGCATATCCAAATGATTGGGCGGACAGCTTTGGTAGTGATTATTATTTGCACGCCCAAACAAATGAAACCCCTATGTGTATGGATGGCGAGGAAAAATGGGAAAAAGCGGATGCAAAAAGCATACCTTTCATGCCAGAATTACAAGTTACGGCACCGAACGATATTGCAAACAATATTCAACAAATAATTAGTGATATTAAAAACACAGCTTCCAAAGACGGAGCAGATTTAGGAGGAAATGAATAATGGATACATATATTAATGACCCTGTAGCTTTAGCCTTAAATGAAGAAAAAGCATCTGATACAAGAATTGAGATTATTGAAGACCCGGATTTTTCATATGAGGGATTCCAAGTTGTTCGTGGCGAGTTTTTTGCTCATATGTATGAGCCATCTATAACATTTAATAACTGCAAGGTTTCTTTAAATACTGCGTGTATAAAGAAACTACCTGAGGTTGAGTATGTGCAGATACTTGTAAATCCCGAAACAATGAAACTTGCAGTACGCCCCTGTAATGAGGATGATAAAGACTCATTTTTGTGGTGCAACAATAAGAATGGAAAACGCAAACCCAAGCAGATTACTTGCCGTTTGTTTTTTGCAAAGCTTGTAAGTTTGATGGGTTGGAATCCTAACTACAGATATAAGATGCTCGGCAAAATTATAAAAAGCGGAGATGATTTTCTTATCCTCTTCGACTTAAATGCAACCGAAATGTATCAGCGAACAGTAAAGGATGATGGTAAAATCAGAACCTCACGCACACCAATTTTTCCTGCTGAATGGCAAGATCAGTTCGGTCTTCCGGTTGAAGAGCATCAAAAACTGTTGCAAGTTAATATATTTGATGGTTATACCGTTTTTGGAGTTCAGGAGAAAAAAGAAAACAACGCACCCACTGCCGAACTTACAATAGAAAGTATTCCTGAAGGAGGGGAAAATGTATGACAGCAGGATTACCGGCTTCATTGCTTGTGGATTTTTCAAAATTCAGAGTTTGCATACATACCAGGGTTCTGTCTGCTTTAGGCAATCCCGATTACATATTGCTTATGGTAAACCCAAACGAAAAGAGTATCGCAATTATGCGAGGCTCTGAAAAGTTTGCAGACACACATAGAGTTTCGTATAACAAATTGAAAGATGGTCGATGTTGCGAAATTTATAGTCGTTCTTTTGTAAAAAAATTATTAGAGGTTTGTCCCGAATGGAGAGTAAAAAGCACCTACAGATTAAGTGGCGATGTGATTCAAGGAAAATCAATAGCTGTATTTTCAATGACAGGTGCGGAGGAATTACGAGTTAGCAAGGAGGCTGATATTGATGGTCAATGAGAGCCTCTATCTTAAAACCAACCCGGAATGGGAGCATTACATTTACCCGCTAACACCAAAAGAGGTAAAAGACCTACATAAAGAATTGGATGAAAAAGGTTATCAAGGAACTATTAAAGTTTGGAATCTTTATGTCTTAACCGACCATGAGGCCTTTGAATATTGCAAGAAAAATGATATATCATACCGCATCGAACACATAAAAGCCAAAAATATGGAAGAGGCACTTTTGTGGATTTGCAAATATGAACTTGCAAATCGCAAATGGCTCCCTGAAGAAATGAAAAAATATTTGATTGGAAAAAGGTATATTTTTGAAAGGGTTCTTGGTGCTCACTCTCATATGGAAGCGAGAAAACTTGCAAATAGGAATCCTAAATATAAACAGCAAATCGGGGGTACAAAGTATGATGAAACTGCAACCAGTACCAGACAAAGAATAGGTGCTGACTACCACATTTCATATGTTACGGTACGAAAATATGGAATTTACGCAGAAATGGTAGATACCATTATGGAAGTTTCGCCTGATTTGGCAAAAGGCATCATCAGCGGAAATATTCGCATTTCACACGAAAATATGGAAGCTATCGTTTCTCTGCCCCCCAATGAAATAAGGACAGCAGCGGAAAAAATATTAACCGAGCATAAGAATAATAAAAACTATTCAGCACCCCGTGAAATATTATTGCAAACCCCCGGATTTGAGAGTAAAACAATGCCTACAGTTGGCTTGATAAAAAATATGCCAGAATATGACCCGGATGCAGAGGTTTCAAGCCTTACTCTGACAATTCCGATGTGGATAAGTTCTGTTAATAGAACTAAGGCAGCAACGGATATGACAAAGGTAAGCGCCCTGGCAAAAACACGATTAAAAAAAGCATTAAGAGAACTTAATAGTGCTATTCAATCAATGTATTCAGAAATAAAGGAGTAAAAACAATGGAAGATAATATCCAAGATTTATTTGAAAATACCGAACCGAGTGAAGATATTCTTGACTTGAGTTTGTTTATTCCCAATGTAAAATTTGAACTTATTCCAATTAAAAATCTTGTATCAAACCAGGATTATCAAAGAAATCTTTCTACCTCACATATCAGAAGAACCGTTGAGAGTTTTGATATTTATCAAGTAAATCCGGTAAAAGTTAGTAGGCGTGATGGTATAAATTATGTTTTCAATGGACAGCACACCATCGAAATAATCGCAGCGGTATCAAACTCCCGTGAGACCCCTGTATGGTGTATGGTTTACGATGATATGGATTACACAATGGAAGCCGATGTTTTTGCAAATCAGCAAAAATGCGTAAAGCCTCTCGTACCATATGAAATCTTTATGGCAAACCTTGAAGCGGGCAACGATATGCAGCTTATAATAAAAGACCTTGTTGAGTCCTATCAGTTGGTTATTGGGGCTACCAGGGGCATAAATACTATTTGTGCTGTTTCTTCATTAGAATACATTTATGAAAAATTCGGGTTTCATGTTCTTGACCGTACCCTTCGTCTTACCGTCAGCACTTGGGAAGGTGAACCGTACTCCTTGTCTTCAAATATGCTTAAAGGCATAGCTCGCCTTATTGTAGCTTTCGGTGACAAGTTGAGAGATGACCTTTTCAAGGATAAAGTTGGTATATATTCAGCGAAGGACATTACTCGAACAGCAAAAGAAAGAGCATCCGGCTCTATGGGATATGCCGAGGCTATGCTTTTAGCTTATAATAAAAAGATGCGTTATCCATTGCGTTGGGCAAACCTATACTCCAACAAAAAGGCACATCTTCAAGAAACCTTTGAGTTTTCTTCTGCAAGTGATGATTATCAAGAAGCAGATGAAGTATCACTTGATGACGCAGTTGAGGAGACTTTTGAAGATTGAAAATAAAGGTTATATTGCCAGTATCAGAGGAGGGAAAAGAAAAACTTTCACGAGCTATATGTAAAGCTCATCTTGATATGGTAGTAAAAAACATTAACAAACTAAATATATCTTACGAGCTAAAGCTGAAACTGTTTGATGCCGTTTGTGAAGAAATACAAAGCCGAAACAAGTAAATAGCGTTAATACAATGCTATTTGCTTGTTTTATTTCATAAAATATGTTAATCTGTATGTATTAGAACTATAAAGCCATTCCAAGACCTTTTTATAGGACAGAGGCTATTATTAAATACTTTCGGAGGTGTTTTTATGAAACTAATTTTTTGTATTGATGACAAGAACGGCTTGATGTTTAATGGCCGCCGACAGAGCCAAGACCGAGTGTTGCGTGAACGAATTCTTAATTTAGCCACAAACTCACGCCTTTGGATGAGTGATTATTCATCAAGGCAATTTACCGAAGGCGGTAACATAACAATTGATAATGATTACGTTAATAAGGCAGAAAAAGACGACTACTGTTTTATCGAAGATGGTGGATACAACTTTGAAAACTGTACGGAAATAGTCCTTTATAACTGGAACCGTCATTATCCTTCTGACATACAGTTTGATTTCGATTTAAAGGCAAATGGATACAAGCGTGTATCTAAAACTGATTTTGCCGGATCATCACACAAGAAAATCACAGAAGAAATCTATGTCAGAAAGGATGGTTAATAATGAAAAAGATAAGTAACACCCTTTCTTCTGCCTTGCAGTGGGCATTTGCAGTATTGTGTTTTTTAGGTGTTTTAGTCTATGGTTTTACCTTTGGTAGCTTTTTGATTTTGCTTGCGGGACTTATAGCAATGCCGATTAAGCCTGTTAGAAAATTCTTGAGAGAAAAACTGAAGGTAAAAACACTCGTTGCTGTTCTTTTATCAATAGTTTTATTCGTTGGTGGCTGTATGGTTATGCCACAGCTTGAGACGGATGTTCCAATAGATGAAACAACAGTTACTACAACCGAAGAAGAAGAGCCAGCCACCACTGTTGCTCAAACAACCGAAGAGCTAACTTCTGAAGTTGCAACCACGGAAGAACCAACTACCGAACCAACTACCAAACCAACTACCGAACCAACTACCGAACCAACTACCGAAACAGCAACCTCCTCAATCGTAGCTAATAAAGAGAACTTAAGTTCAAATAAGGTTTCTGTTGCGGACATCCCCAATTTTTCTGGCAAAGCATATATAGCTGTAAATGGCAACAAACCATATTTCACCGAGTCTGAAATAACCTCAAAAGCCTTTGAGACTTATACATCTCTTGACAGTAATGGAAGATGCGGTGTTGCGATGGCTTGCTGTGGTGCAGAAATAATGCCGGGGCCCGGTGAAGAAAGAGGTAGCATAAGCAGCATAAAACCGTCCGGTTGGGTTCAAGCTCAATACGATTGTGTAAGTGGTAAATACTTATATAACCGCTGTCATCTTATTGGTTGGCAGCTCTCCGCAGAAAATGCAAACAGAAGAAATCTTATAACCGGAACAAAATATCTGAATATTGAGGGTATGCTGCCTTTTGAAAATATGGTAGCCGACTACATAAACGAAACCGGAAACCACGTTATGTATCGAATAACCCCAATTTTCAAGGGTAACAATCTTGTAGCAAGTGGTGTGCAAATGGAAGCATACTCTGTCGAAGACGGCGGAGATGGTATTTGCTTTAATGTTTATTGTTATAATGTTCAGCCCGGAGTTGTGATAAACTATGCTACGGGCAGTAGCTATCTTGAAGGTGGTTCTTCTGAAACCTCAACAAAAAAAGAAACAACCACTAAGGAAACAACGACAAAGGCCCCCACTACTACAAATAGCGGTAGCCATAATGTTTCAGCTTCATACATTCTTAATACGAATACGAAAAAAGTTCATTACCCCGGTTGTAGGTCCGTAAAACAAATGGCGGATAAAAATAAGCAAGAATATAATGGTAGCCTCGATGACATCTTGTCTCGTGGATATACAACTTGTGGGAACTGTTTCTAAAACAAAGGCTCGATGGTAGAAAATATCAACGAGCCTATTATTTTTTATATAGTAACTTCCGTTCCTCCTTTGAAGAAAAACTGCATCTTCTCATCGTGATATATTACAACCCTGTCAATCATATGTAACCACAGCCTTTCATCAAAATCTGTGAGGGGCTCATCGTTTTCTTTTAACTGGAACATAAATGCGCCTATAGCTTCAGCTTGTTCTTCTTTACGCTGCCTTTCCGCTTCAAGGGATTTAAGGCTTTTTACGGCTTTGGAATGCCTTGTTTCAAGTTTAGAATACTTGTGGGAAAACTCCTCCTGGTCTTGCGCCTTCATAGTATTTTCTATTATTGCTTTTTTTATAAGTTCTTCTATTATTTCTATGTCCGAATACAACTCCTCGATTTTTTCATCAATTTCAGTTGTATCGGTTAGTACTTCTTGCATAATTCTGCAGTTTTCAAGCAGCTCATCACGCTGTGAAAGGAGTTTATTAAAAGCTGTAATAAAGGCAGTACGTATTGCTTCTTCATCCAGGTGCGATGTGCTGCAATGCTCACCATTTTTGAATTTATTATTACATTGCCATATTGTTCTTCGGTATTTACTGTTAGAGTGCCATACCTTTGAACCATAGTAACCACCACAATCACCGCAAACTATGCGAGTTGAAAAAATGCTGTTACCACTGTAACTTTTTCCCATTTCTTTTCTTCTCTTTAATTCCAGTTGAACTGCTTCGAAGATTTCAGGGGAAACAATAGCTTCGTGGCTGTGTTCAATATAGTACTGCGGAACTTCGCCTTCATTCTTTTTCATTTTTTTCGTAAGGAAATCCAAGGTATATTCCTTTTGCAATATTGCCGAACCTTTGTATTTTTCATTCTGCAAAATGCTTGAAATTGTGGAAGGACGCCATTTGGTTTTTCCCGCCGGTGTAGGTATCCCTTCTTGGGTTAAAATATTTGCTATCATACAAGGAGTTTTTCCATTCAAGAATTCCTTGTATATTCTTCTCACAATTACTGCCTGGCTTTCGTTAACTATTGGAAAATCACCATTACCTTTTTCAAACCCAAGGAAGTGGCTATACGGAAGTGTAACCTTACCATCGGCGAATCGCTTTCTTTGGCCCCAAGTAATATTCTCGGAAATTGACCTGCTTTCTTCCTGTGCAATTGAGGACATAATTGTTATAAGAAGTTCACCGCTTGTGTCGAGGGTATGGATGTTTTCTTTTTCAAAAAACACCTCAACACCGATTTCCTTAAGCGTTCTAACGGTTGTAAGAGTATCAACGGTATTTCTTGCGAATCTACTAATTGATTTGGTTACAATGAGGTCGATTTTGCCTGCTTCAGCATCATCTATCATTTCTTGAAATCCGTATCTCTTTTTAATGTTCGTTCCTGAAATACCCTCATCGGTGTATACTTTTACGAAATCCCAGTCTTCATGGGAATTAATATAGTTAGTGTAATAATCTATTTGGGCAACATAACTCGTTTTTTGTTCCTCGCTGTCAGTTGAAACACGAGCGTAAGCTGCAACCTTTCTTCGTTTGTTTTCAGCTAATAATCTTCTTGTTTTTGGGTCTTTTATGGCTGGTATTATCTGAACTATTCTTTCTTTCATCTGTGTGCTCCTTTTCTCATCAATTCAGCTTGTCTTGCTCTTTCTTTCATTTCAGGTGTCCAACTGTCTTTTCGTGAAATAGGGACCCAGGTTTTCGTGACCGCATCTCCGTTTTTTAAGAAAAAAACTACTTTATAGTTATTTTCAATTTTAATTTGCTTAATCTGTGCCTTGATGTATTCTTCGTCGAAAAAATCTATACCCAGGATATCCAAGGTTAAGGTTTTCAGCGTCTCTTCCGGGATAGCCTTTGAAGCACAGATGCTTTTTCCTTTGGTGTTATAAGTGTTGCAAATATAAACTACTCTTTTGCTCGTCACTTTTCTTCTATAGGTGTCACCGCAGTTGCCACAAACAAGCAATCCCGAAAAAGTATAAAGGTTCTTTTTTCTTCCCTTTGGTGAATGCTTGTCAGCTCTCCGTATTAATTCTGCTTGAACCAGGTCAAATTCTTCCTGGCTGACAATAGCCGGATGACTGTTTTCAACATAATATTGCTGCTTTTCACCATTGTTATATACTTTTTTCTTTGTGATGTGGTTTTCTATGTATGTTGTCTGCAACATCAAATTTCCGGTATAAGAAAGGTTTTGAAGAATGCACCTTACGCTTGATTTACCCCAGGGTTTCTCATGTCTTGTTTTTGCTCCTTGTAAATTCAGCGTTTGGGCTATAGCTTCAAGCCCCATACCATCAAGGAAAGAAGTGAAAATAAACCTTACTGTTTCAGCTTCTTTTGGTTCAATTTCAAATTCACCATTTTTACATCTGTAGCCGAGCATTGTGCAGTTCCAGGGCAGTCCTTTTTCAAAATTCTGCTTCACCCTCCATTTTTGGTTTTGGCTCACAGAAAGACTCTCTTCCTGGGCAAACGATGCAAGGATGGTGAGGAGCAATTCTCCAGCACCACTCATTGTATGAATGTTCTGTTCTTCAAAAAACACATCAACACCGAGTTCTTTTAGCTCTCGAACCGTCTGCAATAAGGTCAGCGTATTGCGAGCAAATCGTGATATGGACTTGGTTACTATCATATCAATTTTTCCTTTTCGGCAGTCATCAATCATCCTCTGAAACCCTTCACGATTAACCTTTGTACCGCTGATTGCTTCATCGGTATAAATTCCGGCAAAAGACCATTCGGGGTTGGACTGTATGAAACTGTTATAATAACTGATTTGTGCTGCCAAAGAATGAAGCATTGCATCTTTACCAGAAGACACCCTGGTATACGCAGCAACTTTCTTTAGCCTTGCAATGCTCAATGTATCAAACGCTACCCGTTCAATTACTCTTTCCATCAAAAATCACCTCCTTGGTATGACACATATTACCTCTGTTATCTATTATTATCCAGTAAATTACAAACATAAAGTACACGAATTTAAGCCGTATTTTTTGAGCATAATTGTATCAATTTTGTCGTACTCTTCTTCGTTTATTATGCCTTTTTCAAGCATAGATTTAGCCAAAGACATCGTAACAATGTACGCATTTTTCTTCTCATTCAGATCTAACATCGTTTTCACCCTTTCTTATGTGGTCAAGGTAGCAGTCACGGCTGCAATATTTTTGTGAGGGACGTTTAATCGGCAAAAAACTCTGTCCGCAATGTTCACAGAACTTAGGTTTAATAAATCGATGCTTTATTATTTTTCTATTTCGATTCCACCATTTTGTTTTGCACTCCTCTGAACAGTATTTTTTCGACTTTCTGCCTGGTGTTTGAACGATAGGTTCACCACAATATCTGCATTTGCCACTGCCGACCTTATTTCGGGTACAATATGATTTTATGGTTCCGGTAGGAAGATTAAGCTCAATTGCGATTGCTTTATAGCCTTTACCCTTGGAGCGTAAATCCCATATCTTTTTTTCTTCAAGTTCGGTCATAACAGCACCTCCTTCACCATATGGAGAAAAAGAGAGTTTTTGTCAGGGTGTTTTATAGCTGTTTTCAGAATTTTTTTATAAAAATGGGTAAAAAAATATACCCATCGAGGTTTTTACACCTTAATGGGTATCCGAATCGGTATTATCAGAACAATTTCCCGACAATCCATAAAATACATATAATAGCAACTATCCAAACTAAAAGGTTCGCATTCTCACCACTACCATTTCCACCGCTTTTATTACTGCCTCCGTTATTGGAAGATGTCATCTTAAAAGCATAAAAATCGTTTAGATCAGGCATTGGTTTCCTCTGTGCAATCTTCAACCATCGCTTCAAGAATTGTTTCACCCGAAGGTAAGGCGAAGGGTTCTCTCTCACTTATAACGGAGTCAAAGTAAGGGGTAAGAAAAACACGGATGGTTTCTTCTTGTTTCTCTGCTTTTAATATTTTACCAAACAACGGCTTGAATTCTTTTTGTGGAATTTCATCGAGCTTTTCGATGAGCTTATCCATTTCAGTGGCATCGAGCAAATATTCACCAATTAAGCACGATACTACTGCATTGAAAAGTCTGCCGATTATTTCAGCATCATCTTCTCGTAGCGCATCGCCCACGAGGTCTATGGCTTTCGAGCTTACCATACCACCAACAAAACCACCAACGATTCCGACTGCTGTTCCTACACCGGGAGCAACAGCTGTTCCGGCTGCCCCCGCAACTTTGGCGGCAACAACCCCGGCGGCTAAAGCACCACCAGCTCCACCTGCGATAGAGCCAATAAGTACAGACATATTTTTGGCATATTGCGCCACAGAAATTTTTCTTGAAGCAACCTTATATGTTTCAGGAATTGAAAAAACGGCAAAAGAAAGAGCCGAGGTTACAGCATTGCTTCGAAGAATTTTTGCTAAATGTTTTGATGCGGCAATACCATAAATTGCACTTTTACCGGACAGCGCCCTTATGCCATTTACGATAGTAGCTGATGCCTGGAAACCTAACTTTTGAACAACAAACTGACTTGGGGCCATTAATGCGTTGGCAAGTCCCGTTCTTGCAATCTGCGAAACAACCATATGTTGAACGAAAGAAATACCGAACACTTGAAGACCGGCAGAAACACCTGCCTTAACAGCCTCCTTAATATCCCCGGTTCTGCGCCAGGTAAGAAAAACTGTAGCAACGAAGGTTATACCAAAAGCACAGCTACAAATAACGGCTCCGGTTGCAGCATCATAAGCAATAGATTCAACCGTGCCAGGCTTTGTGAGATTTACAGCCTGTTTATATGTTAATCGTCCTTTGCGAACAATCTTTTTTGCATCAGCAGGGTCAGTAACACCTGGAACCTTTCCTTGCTTGATTTTCATTTCAAACCTATTAAGGACAGCCTCGTATTGGTCTTTGGGAACTTCAAGCTGCATAGGCTTATTACCATTCATATAACGATACATTCCTGTTTCGCTACTGAAACAAGCCTCGCAAGAGCCTGTTGCTGATTTGTAGTATTTTGTCTGTATAAAAGCTCTGTCTACCCAACGGTCAGCACCATCTTTTGCATTATCTCTACCTATAACAAAAGCCTCATGCCCCAACATTTTATCCATTATTGTAATTGCTTCTTCCGCCATTTCACCATGTCCGGCAGGAGAATTGATAGCAGACTTCTGTTCAACAAAAACTGCTGAATCTGCTGATTGCCACGCAGCGACATCAAGAGGTACAACTTTAGCAAGTAATTCTTCGATGTCTCGGTCTTCCATAAGGAAATCAAAAGCGTCGGGCTCATCGGTTGCTTTGCTTGATTCGGCTAAAGATTTACATCCATTTATAAAATGTTCTGTACATTGGGGTTCAACCATCAAGGCTCTGTTTTCTTCAGCGTCATCACTAACGAACCAAGATGGCTCAAAATCCTCCCAACGATAGTAGAAAAGGTGCGATTTTGCTTTTTCCTTTTTACCATCTTTGTTTTTTACCTTTTTGGCTATAACATCAACATTGGTTTTTATGAAAACGCCCTCATCGGTGCAGACTATACCACTTGGGCGCAAATCAAACTCTGCATCTGCCCACAATATCTGTTGCTCTCTTGGAATGGGAAAAATCTCTTTTATTTTTGACTTTTTTCCTTTGTTAAGTTCAACGGGTGATTTACCAAGGGCATCAACAACTATTTGAGCCATTGGGTGTAACTCTGCAGAAATTTCTGTTGCATTGTCAGGAGTTTCTTTCGTAGCCATAATAAGCCTCCGTTTTCTTTGATACTTTAATTATATAATTTTTTTCAGCGAAATCAATAGGTGTGTGCGTTAGTAGATAGTCAAGTCCTATAAAACGGACTCACAAAACAAAAAAAAACGCCCACCGAACCGGTTAAGGCACGATGGGCGTAATGGTTAGTTGGGGATTTTAAGTTTCTGACCCTCATAAATTGTATCGTTCTTGAGATTGTTGAGCTTTACAATTTCGGTATATCTTAAACCGCTGCCGAGCTTGGCTTTGGCAATATCCCAAAGGGTATCATTTTCTTTCACTGTGTAAGTAGTATACGCAGGAGTGGTTGTAGTTGTGGTTGTAGTCTTACCCACAAGCGTGAGATTTTCAATAGCTACCCAGGTGTTAATACCATCCTCGGTCTTTCCGGTCTTTTTATTAACCTTTTCACCAAGAAGAACACAAGTCTTGCCGCCCTTCTTCACAGCCTTGCCATTCGACTTGGTCTGTGTAACGATGTGGTAATAATCATCCTTTACCCATTCGGGAATAGTAGAAGAAGAAGGATTGTACTTCTTTGCAGATTCCTTAAATGCGACCTTTGTGCCTTCCTTGAATGTAGCCTTCGAGGTGGTGGTTGTTCCCGTTGTAGGTGTCGCAGGCTTTGTTGTAGTTGATGTTTCGGTCTTTTTATCTGCATCAAGAGCTTTCTTGACGTCTGCTCTGAAGGTATCCATAGACTTACCATGTTTGGGAAACCAATGCATAACATCACCGTGGTTAGTAGCGATACCTTTCTTATAACCTTCGCTGTGGCAGATAATGTTATCAGCTGTAAGACCGTAGAGTTTGCAGAGATATACACAGAGTTCAACAGCTTCTTTGTAAACCTTATTGAAGTAGGTCTTATCGGTAAGACCATCCTCGCAGATTTCAAAGCCGATGTGTGTGTTGTTGGCAGCCCCACCTGCGTGCCAGCCTCTGTGGTCCCAAGGCAATGTTTGGTACGTCGCAATGCTGCCATCCTTGAGTTTACCGATAAAAGCGTGACAGCAAATCTGTCTGCCACCGGGGTATAAGTATTCCAGTGGTTACCATAGGTGTTTACACCAAGGTAACCATCATCAGGACCGACATAACGCTTCAACCAGGGGTTATTAGCCCCGGTTGAATGAACCATTATGCCTTTGACCTTGATTTTCTGATTCGCCTTGTAACAGGCGTTGTTAGTGAGAATCTGTTTCTTCAGTTCCATTGCTGTTTTCCTCGTCTTTCTCTTCTTCGTTAATCTGTTCGAGAATTTCCTTGAGCTTCTTGGGGTAAGGCATACCGAGAGTTGCCGTGTTCTCAAGAATTGAAATACCTTCATTCGACAGATAGAAGAAGATAACTGCCGAGCGAAGAACCCCTGCATCACCGAGAATGTAAACATCAAGGATATTGCCTACACCCACGAGTAGGAAAATAAGCACCTTTTTGAAGATGCCCGTAAAACCTACTCTGCTTGAGAGGGTTTTGTTGCTGATGGCTACCATAATGCCACTCACATAATCGATTACCACAAAGGCAATGAGGGCATAAAGGAAACCATCAAAGCCTCCGAGGAACCAACCTACGACTCCACCGAAAGCTGTGAATGCTGCTTGAATTACTGTCCAGATGTTTTTCATAGTTTTTTGCCTCCTTTGACAAAAATTTTTTATATTAAAAAAAGGCACCCTGGACGAGTACCTAATTTCCTTATGTTAGCCAACCGGGTCTTTCCGGTATTAGCAAGGTTTCTGTAACATCAAGCCAGGCTTGATACCACAATTGAAGTTCTGCAACTTGCGTTTCTGAAAGCATCTCATACCATAGTTGGCCTCTGTTAATAATTGGAAAGCACTGCTGTTCTCTCTCAAAACGAAGGTCATCAAGGATATGCTGATTGTCAAGTTGTAAGCGTTTATCTTCATCAAAAATAAGAACACCATCTTTTACTTGATAGGCTTCGAAGTTCACTTCAAAGTGTTCAAGGTCAGAAGGTGCTTCAATTTCTATTCCGTTTGTTAGATTCCCTATTTCGGCATAGCTTTGAACATAGCCGTTTTCATTGATGCGTATTTGCATTATTTATTTCACCTCAATTCACACCGAATACTCTTGATATATAACCATCAGAACTTCGTGTTGAAATTGTAACTGTTCCGGTTGTACCAGAATAAGACAACGTAAATGCTACATAATTCACTTCATCGGCAAATTGATATTTAAGTCCCGATGTTGTAATCATAGATTTCGGAGTTATCATAGTGCAAACCGCAGAGCCATCTTTCGGTCGCCCCATGATGATGTATGCCTTGTGACTACCATAAGTAAAAGTAGCGGACCCCTCCGTAAGCGTTCCTTTATACAAACTCGTACAAGCAAGGCCGAGGTTGCTTCGTGCATCTGCCGCCGATGTCGCACCTGTACCGCCTTTACCCAAAGGAATGGTAGCTCCACCCGAATGATAAACTTGGTAGCGTGTTCCGGGATGGGTCTGGTGTTCAACGTTCGGAGCATAGTATAATGTACCAGAAGCAGAATAAAGTCTGTCCCAGGTTGTTGCACTTCTGTAAAAGTTTATACCTTCACCTTGAGAGTCTACAGCATCTTTGAAATATAAGCCGTTAATATTTATGATATCAGAGTTCTGCATATCTATGCCGTAAGCATCATCTACCCAATACTGACCTCCCGTTACTTTTATAATTTTAGGGGCTATGGTTTGTCCATTTATTATGTTAGCAATAGCATTTGCAACTGTTGTAGCCCCTGTACCGCCTTTCGCAATAGGAACCGCAGAGGATAATGATGAAGGTGCAACAGAACCGGAAAAAGAAGTTGCTGTAACCGCACCGGATATTTTTGTATCACCCACAACGTGGAGAGCTGCAGTGGGATTTGGGGTATTGATACCTACTTTTTGTTTTCTCAAGGCTACAAGAGGTGTACCTTGCGGAACAACATAATAAAGATCAAGCGAGGACGAGGAGCCTAAACTATCTCGTATTTGTATGTGAAAGTCATAAGAGCTTCCCGCATCGAGAGAACAAAGCTCAAGATTTGAAAATGAGAAAGACGAACCACTCTTGGTAACCGATGAAAGAATGCTCACATATGAGCCATAGCTACTTGCATTGGTTTTCTTGTACCTATACCTTACATAGGTTAAACTATTTTTCTGCGTACTGCTTACGGTCACGGGGGAAATTGTACCGCTGAAAGTAAGTTGCATTTCGGCTTCAATTTCATTGGTTCGTCTTAATGATAAAGATGAAACTTTCGGCTTTGCATAAGCAATAACCGTAATATCCATACTTTTACTTACCGTGTAACCTCTTGAGTCGGTCGCTGTTACAACGACACTTAAAGTACCGGATTTTGAAATAGCACCAACGGTTAAAGCAGCACCTGTTGTATTCGATTTCGTCACTCCGTTACAAGTAGCAGAATATTTTACAATGCTTGCTCCGTTTTTTGCTGTAGCGGTAGCCGGGGTTACTTGTAAAGTAGAATAACCTTGTATAAAAAGTTGGTTATTTCCCGTAACTCCTGTGGTAGTTGTGTTCGTATCAGCCACTGTAAAGGCCCCTATCGTGGGTGAGGAATTACCCGATGAAGTTTGAACAGTAGCTGTTTTTGACGATGCCGAACCAATCTGTGTTGAGCCGTTCAATGTTGTAAGCACGAATGTTCCCGTGAAAGATTTGATGCTCGCCATCGCATTGAGAAGGGTTGTTCTTTGTGCAGAGGTCAAGGTTATCGTATTATCCGTTGTTCCCTTTGTAAGGGTAATACCGGTAATTGTAAGATAAGTTGTGCTGCCGTTTTTAATAGCCAAGGTGTGGCTATATGACGCTTCATAAACCGTTGTTTTCAGAGTTATTTTTACTGTGGATGCATCAGCCGTTACCGTACCGACCGAAGATAAAACCGAACCGCCGAGGGTTTTGGCAGTTGTTGCTGACGAAGTACCATACACATGGTTACTTTGTTTTCTTGCTTTTACCTTTACCGAATAAGAAGTGTTCGGCGTAAGACCGGAAAGAGATATACTTGCACTCGTTCCGGCAGTCGTTGAAAACTGCGTCCAAGAAGAACCTCCGTTTGTGCTGTACTGCCATATATCGGCTTTAGCGGATGATGTGGCTGAAATCTTAAAGCCGTTAGCTGTTATTGAACCTACAGTACATTTAATGGTGGGTGCAGTACGGTCGATTGCATCGAGGCTTATTGTTGCCGATGCGGTAATTGTACCTATTGAAGTTCCGGCATAAGTACCATCGAAACGCCAAGAGGCAGACAGTTTGACCCCAGTCTTTGTACCATCGCTGTTATGATTTACTCGTACTTTTTTTGTTTTTAACAGCTTCGAATGAGCCGTTGATGAATCATCCTCCGAAACGGCGGGACTTGAGAACGTTTCGCTTGTTCCGTTAATTGAAACCGTGCAGTCATCTCTTGCACCTACATAAAGGGATGCATATTTCAGATAGACCTTTAAGGTAACATCAGAATAGTTTCCCGTAACGCTTTGTGTGGCTGACCAGGTACAGTACAAGCCAAGATATGTAGACGGATATTTTGAAAAATTACCACTCAATGCCATAGCTTTTTACCTCCTTAGTCAAGAATTACAATATTAAGTCCGTCAGAAGCTGTGGGCATCGGAACGAACTTTGTTTTACCAACGGTAAGCTCACCGTCAACAGTGGTTTTCTTTGTTATGGTTTCATCCTTATTTAGGGTGAATATTTTCTCATCGTTGTAATAACCGGAAAACTCCGTGTTGTTAATAACCGTTCTTTGTGGTGAATCGGCATTGGAAACTTCAATACCTCTTCGGTCGATTTTCACCTCGGTGGTGTATATCTCGTTGGGTGCGGGAGTCCATTTCTGAACTATAGAACCCTCGGTAATCATAATGTCACCTATATACAAAGAGGCAGCTCTGCTGTATGCGTAAATGGTTATGGTACCGTCTTGCACATCATCGATTACTGCAGTAAAATCCTGCCAATCAAATGCAGAAGAAGTATTGAATAAATCCACATACTTATCACCGTTATATGTCACACGGAAATAACCTGAGTATGTGCTTGTCTTTTTTGCTCTCAATGACACCACATAGGAAGTTCCGGTAACAACGCCCGTTATAACCTGGGTAAGGTCAGAATAAGCACCGAGAACGAAGCAAGAATCGGCTGTCGTGTTATTCTGCGTGTCAGTGGCGCTATTTGAGGATACTGTTCCGCTGTAAGTCCAGTCATCGGATAATCCGTTAAGACCCGATGAGTTTTTCACCAGGTTTATACCACCGATGAAACGCTCCGATACTTTGACACCCAAACCTTCAACCGTGTGTTCAAGTTCGGAGATTTTCTCTTGAGCAACAATAAGTTCATCGCTTTGATTACCAAGTTCATCGGTTACTGTTTTCACTGTTTCCGTAAGGTCTGATACATAGCTTGTAAGACCTTCGGCTGTTGTTTGAAGTTCAGATGTTTTCTCGTTTGTTTTTACGATGTCTTCTTGTATACCCTCTATTGAAAGATTTGTCTCTTCAAGGGAAGAGGTTGTTGCATAAGCATTTAAATGCACTTCGCCCGTTTCCAAGTCCCAATAGGAAGAACCATCTTGTGACTGAAGGACACCCGCTTTGATGATATTGGCAACAAGAGTACCGGAAGTAATAAAATCAGCTACGATTTCACCACCGGAGGTTATTGCCGTTGTATAGGGTCCGTTATAACCATTACTGCTGAAACCGAGACCACCCACATTCCAACGCCACACATTTACGGCAGTGTTAATATCGGGGTTGTCAAGAATAAGCAGTTCATACGGCTGTCCGTTCTCGGAATAGGTATTGATAACCACGTATCCACCGCTTTGACCGGTAATAAGACCGGTAGCTCTTTCGATAGCTGCGTTCATCAATTTTGGAAAACGCTCTACTTTTGCCACGGCTTTATCGGTGTTTTCCTGTACCTCGGAAATGGTGTGCAGCAAGTTCGCACCGGACGCGCCGAGGGTTATGGATACATATTTTTCGGAAAGCGTATCGTAGACCGTGGTTATTACTTTTGCTTTTGCCTTTAAACCGAGCTTTGAGTGTCTCACCAACAAAGTATCGCATAAAGAAACTCGTTCCAATACAGTGGCATATTCGGGGTATTTCCATAAAGGTTCAAAGGAAACTTTGATGTTCGGAATTACAGTGCCGAGAGCATTGTTCTCTATGTATGTGTTTGCTTTTGACCTCAGAGCGGACTCCGTCAACTCTTCTCCTTCAGAGAAAGAATCGGAGAAATCCTTGATGAGGGTTTTTCTTGTAGTAAGAGATGTGTCAACCACCGGAAGCAGAACTTCTGAAAGAGTAACAACGGTTTCGTTACCGTCCATGTCGCTTGAAACAGCAAAGGGCAAAATATCTGTATATAAAGCGGTGTTGTCATTTTCATGTTCAAGAGCCGTTAGGTTCTTTCCGTATTCAATAACAACACCGGTCTTTGTGCCTCTGCCTTGATGATGAATAATGTGGAAATTATCCCATTCAAATTCGCCACCCCATAAAGACAACATCGAACCTTCAGCACCACCGAGACAAGCTCTTACGCTTTGGGGCCTGGAAACAGAGAAAGGCTTTGATGAAGAATAGTCTGTACTGCAAATAAAATTATGGGTTGTTGCCGTATTGGAAAAGATTTTATTCATTACAAGCGGTGCAGACATATTTTCATCCGACCATATTAGCTCTGCAATATTGCAAAGGTCATAAGAGATGTGCTGTGCGTAAACAGTTATGATGTTTTCAATGGGAGTAGTTATTCTGTAAATTCGGAACAACTGATTATCGGAGGTATCATTCGGTTTAGCTTTTATAAGCCTTTCCGTTTGTATCTCTGTGTATAAGGGTCCGTTGGTAGGATACTTCAGCACGAGTTCATAGGAGCCGTTTCTTTCCTCAGTAACTTCACAAAAGGTGCAATCCGTAAGAGTTCCTATGCCGTAGGTTTTGAAGTTGGTAGCGTTTGCCTTGTATAAAACAGGAATCATAATGTCACCCACCTCGGCATTACATACGCACCGGTTATCCCACCGGAAAAAGTGAATGTATTTCCGCCGGGATAAAGGATCGGGAAACCTTCACCCTCAACAGCATCGTTTTCCGGTGTCGAACCTTTATAAAAGTTCATAAGGTCGCTGTCTATTTCGATATACTGCTGAATATTGGAAAAGGTCCAGCTCTTTTTTGAGCCGGGAGAGGTTATTGTAAGAGTTCCGCTACCATTGCCCGTAAGCATAATATATGGTTTTGCTTCAAAGGCTGTGGGATTTTCAATGACGGTACCGGAAGACACGCTGATTTCATTAAAACCATCTACTGCATATCTGAAAGGCAAACAAGAAAAGCTGATAGTGAAAACGCCTATTCGATTAAGCTCATCTTCAATATCAAGCTTGCTTGCAAACACAGCCTTTCTGAAATACTTCTCATCGTAAGTATCACGCAGTTCGTGATAAACATTCGGTTCTGCGTAAAGCCAGGCTTTAACGGCTGAAATCTTATCTGCAAGTTCTTCTTTCGATTTTGCGGGTAAGAAAACAGAATAGACCACTTGCACATTTCCATATCTGCCATTCGGTGATATTAAATCTCCGTTTCTTCCCGGAATAGCGGTAAATTCAGTTTCATATTTCGGCGCAGAAAAAACATCCTTCTTTTCGATGCGAAGACCCATATAATCTGAATTCACGCCTGCATATTCAAAGTAGTTCACGCAAAGACCACTCCTTTCCTTTGAGCAAACTGTCCGGCTGTTACAAGAATTTCATTTGTAAGGTCACGGACATCTTCACTCGAATAATTATTGAATTTATCGATGTTAAGCTGAAGAGTAAGACCACTCGTTTTTGAATGCCCCGTCGGAGCATAGAGCTCGTCTCCAAGACTGCTATCAACAGAAAAATTCGTGGGAAGAGCTGTTGACATATCCTCTGCGAGAGAATGCATAACATCATTAATGTCTCCGCTCATCTTTTCTGCTGCTTTTACAGCTTCACCACCGTTGCTGTCAATTGAACCGGAGAGACCCTTTACAAGCATCTCACCGATCCAAGCCATCTCACGAGAAGGTGATCTGATACCGAAGAAATCACAAATGCCGTCCCAGATGCTGTTTATCCAGGCACTGACCTTGTTCCATAACCAGGATTTTAAGGTTTGAATACCTGACCATAAACCCTGAACGATATTTTTACCGACATTGGTAATTTTGTAGATTTGTCCGGTTAAGGTATTTACAATGCCTGTGATGATTTGAGGTACGGCCTTTACAATACTTGCAATTACAGACGGCAGATTTTTAATGAGTGATACAAGCAAGGTAACACCGACTTTCGCAATCTTACCTACATTGTTCGTAAAGAGCGTCACAATAGAAGTAACAATCTGTGGAAGAGCTGCTACGATTGTTGTAATAATCTGCGGTAATGAACTTATCAAAGAAACAAGTAATCTGACACCAGCCTCAATGATGAGAGGTATATTGCTTAAAATTGCATTGATAACACTTGTAATAATCTGCGGAATAGCAGTAAGTATTGTTTGAATGATGGTCGGTAGATTTGTAATCAGTGAAGTTAAGAGCTGTATACCTGCGTCAATGATAAGGGGTATCGATTCAAGTAAGAAATTTACTATCGCACCGATTACCTCGGGCAGAGCTTCAACCAACACAGGTATTGCTGCGAGAATACCCTCAACCAAGCCAAGCACCAACTGCAAGGCCGCATTGAGAATGAGAGGCAGGTTTTCTACCAAGGTAGTACAAATCTGTACAACCATACTGATAATCGATGGTATAAGGGTCGGCAATGCAGTACCTATTCCCATAGCCAAAGTTGCTACAACTTGTAAAGCTGTCTCAAGTATCATCGGCAAGTTTGCGATTATACCCTCCAGCAGCGTAACTACAAGCAATAAAGCCGCCTCACCGATTTGCGGTAACGCTTCGGTAAGACCCGTCAAAATAGTAAAAATAATCTGTGAAGTACTTTCTACTATTTGAGGTAGGTTATCGACAATAGCACCGCCCAATGCAGAAATAATCTCACCGACTATTTCAATCATTTCAGGTACGAACTCCATCATAAGGTCAAGAGCTTTCGGTAAAATCCCACCGATTACATCTGACATTGCTCCTATGTCACCATTTGCATCAAGTATTCCGTTGGTGAACTCACCGAGAAGACCTACGCCTTCTCCGGCAAGCTGTGTCAGGATGGGAAGAAGAACAGTGCCGAGAGCATTTTTGGCAGCATCAGCGCCGACTGCCAAATACTGAAGTTGGTCATCGAAAGCACCATAAGCATTGAGCATATCATCGCTGATGACATATCCGGCAGCTTGTGCTTGTTCACCAAGTTCATTCATTCTTTCAGCTCCGGCTTCAATTAATGGGTTTAATTCCTGCGCGGATTTACCGAGAATTTGCATTGCAAGAGCATCACGCTCGGTTTCATTTTCCATTTTGCCGAGTGCATCGATAACTTCCCAATATACGGTATCCGAATCACGCATGGTACCGTCAGCATTGAGAACAGACACACCAAGTGCATCGTAGGCTTCAACGGAGAGTTTGGTACCGTCTTGCACAGCCTTCATCGATTTGATTTGTTTTGCCATCGACTTGGTGAGAGTTTCGGTAGAAACATCCACAAGTTCAGCGGCATACATATATTCCTGGAGCTTATCTGTGGCAATGCCTGTCTGCGTTGATGTAGTTAAAACATCATCGGCATAAGCTGCACCTTCTTTTGACATGTCAATAAGAGCCTTGCCGGCGGCAACAGCAGCTGTGCCTACGGCAGCGAAAGCTGTAGCCATTGCTGCACCTACTGCCTTACATACACTGCCGAGCTTTTCGAACTTGCCACTGGCATCTTCACTTTCCTTGCCGGCATCTTCGATTTCCTCTCCGAAATCATCTGCATTCTTTTCTGCATCATCGAGTCCATCGGAAGCCTTTTCGAGTTGGCTATTGTTTTCCTTAAGCTCACTTTCAAGGCCATTAAGGGCTGCCTCAGCGTTGTTTAATTGTATCTGCCAGTTTTGTGTTCTTCGGTCATTTTCACCAAAAGAAGTGGCGGCATTTTCCAGTGCCGCCTTAAGAGTTTCAATTTTCTGTTTTTGTGCTTCAATTTCTTTATTTAAAACCTGGTTACGAGCAGTGAGAGCTTCGACAGAGTTATCATTTTTACCGAACTGCGACTGAACGAGCTTCATTTCAGAACCGAGAACCTTAAAACTCTGATTAATTTCAGATAAGGCTTTCTTGAACTCTTTTTCACCTTCAAGTCCGATTTTTAAACCGAAATCATCTGCCATGCTAACACCTCCTAATCAGTAATTTTTACGGCAACAACTATGCCTTGTCCCGTAGTTGCCGGGTTTGGAGTAATGGCAACGGAAACTATAGTAGGCGGAGTTGTGTCCGGTATCTTTTCAAATGTTGCTGTGTATGATTTTGATGTTGTGAAAGCGTTTATAAGATTTGCATCTACACTAAAAGTGCGCGATGCATTTGTGTTGCCATCAGACCAGGAAACGAATCTGTACCCGGCAGAGGGTGTAGCTTTTATCGTATAAGAAGTTCCGAATTTATATGTCCCTGCTCCGCTGACAGTGCCACCGCCATTTGAGTTCACGCTGACAACACAAGACGGTTCCGTATAGTCGATGGCAAAGGATGAGCTTTTCCAATACCACTTTCGGGTGATGGTTGCCGAAAACCATATACACAAGTTTTTTGTTCCTGAATAAACTCCGGCTTTTGATGTCATTGAATTAAACATATCCGTCAAACGTTTTGACGTACCATCAATAACACTGTTTTTGTTAATCGCAGCAGTTAAGTAATCTTTACCCGTTTGAAACAAAGGATCTATTTTGTAGCCACCGGCTGAAAAATATGAATCCGTTTCTGCTTCAAGGTTGTAACGACAGTCACCTTTGGTAGAAAGACTGGTTTTAAATTGTAATGTAACTCTTACATCATCAATTCTTGAATATGCTGGAATGTACATCTGCATCTGACTAACAGAGGATGAGGCGTTTGTTACAAGTAAACAGTGGGTCATTTTAAGACCGGTGCCCTCTGTATTATCACTACAGAAAGACACAGAACGTGTAGGCATATTAATCACGCTCCTTAACAACAATATCTATATATGCTTTCAACTTTTCAGGTGGAATTTCAACATTCACCACGAGATGATATAAGCCTTTATGCGAGGGGGATAAAAATACACGAAGGCATCTGCCGTCAATTTGGCAGACACCCTCGCTTTCAATTGATTCAGTTTTATGCTCAATCAGTTTATATTTTGCATCAGTGATAACAATCGTTTCATCAGCATCTTTGCTGCAAACCATAAAGTCGATATACTTTTCTTCACCGAGCAAAAATGTGCGTGATTCAATCACAGTTACCACCGTCCTTTATAATAACAAGTTCGAGTTTTTGAGGTAGGAGCTGAATTTTATATTTGCTTTCTTTTAAACAAAGATGAACCCTGCCTTTAAGCATATATAGAATTCCCGTCCAATAAGCAAAATAGCCCTCACTGTCGAGGGCGTAAATCTCTGTAGCGTATTGACCATCAGTCATATCGGGAGGTACGGTGCATTCCCACTCATTACCTCCCGTTGGTGTAAACTCAAGGTCAAAGTTATCAGCCTTGCCGTAAACTCGAACTATCTGTCTGTCAGTTCTCATCGACTACTACCGAAATGGTATAAGTCTTACCTGCATCGGCAGGATTAGGCTCGATGACAACGGAACGGATAACGGGAGCGTTGGTTTTTACTGTAACAGTCCTTGTAACAGTTGTAGTCTTGCCGGCAGAGTCTGTTGCGGTAACTTTGATTTCGTTAACGCCTTCATCAAGGGTTATATCCTTGGTAAACGAACCATCACCGCTTACAGTAACCGTACCTTGGTCCTTTGTACCTACAGAAATCTTAACCGTTACAGGTGTTGAAATACTGTCGGAGGTTGTACCGGAAACAGTGATAGTTTTCTTATTGGTGATTGAACCCTGGGTAGGACTTGTAACATTAAGAGAAGGAGCAACTGTGTCAACTGTAAACGAAACGGATTTTGTTACTGCGGCGTTACCATCGTTATCCGATACATCGATTGATATGTTGTTTTCTCCATCGGGAAGAACGGATGAAGGTGTGTAGGTGCAGTTGTATCCACCCGTGACAGGACTTGAGGAAATCTTCGATACATCGACTTTTGCACCGTTAACTTTAAGCACAAGGCTTGAAAGATTAATACCGGAGAAGCCTGATGTCTGTGATACATTATCAAGAATAGTAAATGCAATTGCGGGTTTGCCATCCGTATTAAGAGCACCATCTGTAGGTGAAATAATACTGATAACAGGAACAACTTTCTCTTTAACAACAAGACGAAGGCTCGAACCGAGGGTAGAATGGTTACTGTCTGCTGTCGCTGTGTTTCCGGCATCATCAGTAGCCGAAACCGACACAGGATAATAGCCGCCATCAAGATTAAACGATGAACCCTGGGGAGCATTGAGCGTTGCTTCATAAGCACCCGTTGAAGAGTTATATGTCAAAGTATATGTTTGACCATTTATGGTTGTTGTTACTTGCATATTCTTTTATCCTTTCGTTAGATTCCGTCGGGGATAATATCATCAATGAAATTTTCCCTTTTCGGTTTGGATATGCCTGTGAATTGTTTGTGGCACTCCCACAGGTCAAGGAGTAATCCGAAAGGCATCAGCATGGTTTCATCCATTGTAAGATTGAGCTGTGCCATTCCGTAATAAAGAAGTCGAGTAAACAACTCTTCGTCACTTACTCGACCACTGCGTTTTTTGGCTCGTTTTCGCTTTCGATATTACGCTTCGTTCCTTTATACAGAGCCTCTGTAATTGCTGTCTTGTATTCGGCAAATTCAAAGGGTGTGGTGAGGATTTCAACCTCTTCTTCCGTTAAGAGAGGTTTTGGGGTTTCCTTATTCTTAAGATTGAAAATAAGGATAGACTGATTTGCGAGAAGAGTAACAAGCCACACAATTTCGGCTATTGCCATTTCAAAGTTTTCACTTTTCATCAGCTTATCACCGAGATTTTCAAGACCGCCGTAACGACTTGCTATTTCCTTGGTGGCTCTTGTCGAAAGCACAAGTTCGTACTCTTCACCACCGATGGTGATTTTAGCACTGCGTTCGTCAATCATTTATTAACCCTCCTCACTTGCTGCTGAAGCCTGGGAAGGCTCATAAACTTCATCATACCAACCTTTGATGATTGCTGTGTTTACAGAACTGTCACCTTCGGTAACTTCTGCTTTCCAGGGGTGTTTCCCGTTTGCGGAGGGTTTGTTTCTGCGAAGAATAGTACCCTCAATGGTAGGTGTTGAGAAAGTGATTGAATCGCCCTTGGTAGCAAGGTTAGTAGCAGGAATGCCGAACTTAACTCTATACAGCCAGTAGTATTTATACTTTCCGTTTGATTTCTTTGCTCTGAAACCGACTGCAACGGGGTCAGCACTGTCCTCAGTAGAAGAAACAAGTACATAGTTGTCATCAATCGTTGCGCCTGTAAGGTCAGAAGCAACGGAAGCACCGATATCATCGATGCCGAGTGAGAGTGTACCTGACTTGAATTCCTTAACGATTTCAGCAGCACCATCATCAGCATAGAGAGTTGCCTCTGCAAGTTCAACCGAAAGTTCTGCTGTCATTGCTTTTGCAAGGGGTACAGGCTTTGCATAGGTTTCATTGCCGTCTTTGTCTTCGGTAATTTTTGAATAATAAAGTTTATCAAGACCAATGGTAGCCATTAGATTTCCTCCATTTCATAATTTTTTGCCACGTCAATGGCATAATGGTGATATCCGGTACTATCCTCATGGGTGATGTACCTTCTATCCGTTATGGTTATATCCGCCTGTAACAACAACCGGACTATTTGATTTTTCTTCTTCGTGTAATTTCCCTTGTCAAAAAGAGAAATCCGAACTTCTTGTATTTCGTTTATCGGAAAGTTGTCAGCCGATAAAGGAAAAGTATCCACCGTTGGTGTAAGCACGACATAACTTTCCGGGGCAGTATCTGAAAAAACACCCGTTTCGACAGCAATACCGATACTTTCAATAATGCTTTTAAGTTCCGATAAAAGGCTCACAAACCGCCCACCTCGCTTTCGAGGACTTCTTTCATCCGTGCAATACAAGCGGATTTAGAGGAGGTTTTCGCGGGTTTCAGAAAGGGTTTAGCAGGTTGTCCGTGCCTTCCATATTCGATGATGTTCGCAATTTTTGCATTGCTTTCACCGTCTGTACGAGGTTCAGAGAAACCTATCTTAATATTGTGGTTGCCGTTTCGGTCGAGCTTCACAGAGGAGAGACCTAAACTTCGTTCAAGTTCGCCTGTGGAGCGTGACTCATATTTTGTTCCGCTGCCTATAACGGAAGAAAGATTACTTTTTACCTTGGCAAGAACAACCTCACCACCGGCTTCAAGAACTCTTTCAGCAACCGCATCACTTTTTTCTGCTAATTTCGAGAACTTTGTGAGTAAGTCTTCGGGCAATTTTACTGTAACTTTAGCCACTTTCTTTTACCTCCTTTGCAAGAACTTCAACATACATTCCTCTTCCTTTTACATCCTCAACGGAGATTATTTCAAACACTCTGCCATCGCAGTGTATTTGCATTTCGGTTGTTACCGTCAAATGTGGGATTGAACGAAAGCGGAAAAGTTCTGTGGCATCAGAGAACACAGCTCTGTTTGCCCATCTTTCACTTCCGTGTCTGCCTTCACGATAAGCTCTCACAGAAACAATCACATCGTGGCCTATGGTTTTGAAGCCTTCGTTATCTATGGATATTCTCTTGCCCGTAATGTAAATGGGAGTATTCATTTTTCCGAAAGACATAAGGCTCACACCTTCCAATCTCTATCGAGTCGTAAAAGAAGATTTACTGTATTCCACACCTGGCTTGATGCCTGGGTGTTGTCCGCAAAGAAACCGCCCGTAGAGCCATCTCTACTTTCATAGAAATGGCTTACGAGCATAATTACCGCTTGTTCTGTAGTTGGAGGCATTTTGTTTTCCTTATAGAACCCCTCTTGAATATGTTGATAGCTTTCGGCGTAGGAAACCGCAGCCGTTATATATTGTAAGAGAAGTGCATCATCGGCTGAATGCTCAAGTATAAGGTTTTGCTTAACTTTCGTTAATAAATGCTCCATAGTAGGTCACCTTTATCAAGCACCCATCTGAAGAACCTTAACAGCTTCGGGTACGATAAGTCTCGCATCCACACGCTTGGTGGCAAGGAAACCTACCTGGCCTGTTGCTGCATAAAGCTCGTTGAGACGCTTGAATGTAACGCCCTGGCGGTCACCAATCCAGTAATATGAAAGGTCACCGAATGCGATAGTCTTCGCGCTTGCTTCAATACCAGGAACGGAAACAGAAGTATAAACAGGCTTACCAAGGAGAGTATCGGGCTGACCTTCCTTGAGAGCTGCCTGCCAAATATACTGGCCGTTGTTATCCTTGAGCTTGCGAATTGCAGCGATGGTTGAATCGTTAAGAAGCCATACAGCTTTCTTTCTGTAAGGCGCACGAAGTGAGTAATAAAGGTTGATGATTTCATCAGCTGTGATTTCAGTTGCGGATGCAGCTGTTACACCGACTTCAGCACCCTCTGCATCAGTAAAGAGACCGAGAGGCTTACCATTACCGTTACCGATAAGGAATGCTTCCTCTTCGGCACTGCTCATACGCTTGGTGAATTCATCACGGAAATATCCTTCAAGGTCAAATGCAGAGTCATTAAGAAGCTCTTCGGAAACCTTAATAAGAGCTGTGAGCTTGTGAGCGCCGATTGACTTCTGACCGAATGTATCATCACTTTCGGGAATAGCACCTGCTTCTTCAACCCAAGAAGCAACGCCACGGGATGCAACAACAGGAATTCTGTGAACACCTGTTGAGGTTGTAAATGTGTGTGCAAGTTTACGGAAGATAAGATCATCGTGAAGAGCTGTGATGAGGTTCTTCTCAAAGGTTTCAGGAACAAGGAAACCGCCCTCGGTATCCACACCTTCGCTCAAAGCGTTACGCACTTCAATAGAAGAACGGTCACGCATCTGATTCCAGAACGCATTCTTGTATGTATCGGAAGCTCTGCCGGTCTTGTCATCGGTTTTCTTTGCTTCGGGTTTTTCTGTGATGGGTGTGCTTGTAGGAGCACTAAGCTGACGCTCAAGAGCATCGGCTCTCTGCTGACGTTCGATTTCACGAGTAAGGTCAGCAATTTCCTTTTCCATCTTGTCGTAGGTTTCGGTATCTTCAGCTGAAAGAATACCCTTGTCGTTTCTGTGCGAATCAAGGAATGCTTTTGCATCTTCCCAGGCCTTTGCACGTGTTGTCATTAATTCGTTAATTTTACTCATAGTAATTTTTCTCCCTTCAAGGTTTAATAAGTTCGAGTCTTTTAATAAGCTCGTCATAGGATGTACCGGGTTTAACCGGTTCTTTCGCTGCTTCGGTTTCTCTTTTTCGAGAGAGTCTTGACATCAGTGAATTTGTCACTGCTTTACGGCTGAAGGTGAAGCTATCTTCAACCTTGAGTGTTTCTTCATCTTCTGAATCCTTTTTGAAAAGCAAGTCATCGGCAAAACCGAGTTCGATTGCTTTCTTTGCATTCATCCAGGTTTCAGCATCCATGAAGTGGGACAGCTTTGCACGGGACAGACCCGTTTTGATTTCATAAGCGTTGATGATGCTTTCCTTTACTTCAGCAAGCATATCCATAGCTTTCTTCATCTCATCGCTGTCTCCAATGGCTACGGTCAAGGGATTGTGAATCATCATAAGTGCTGTGGGTGACATCAGTACTTTCGTACCTGCCATAGCAATTACTGAAGCGGCGGATGCAGCAATACCGTCAATCTTCACGGTTACATTTCCCTTGTAATCCATAAGCATGTTATAAATCTGTGCGGCAGCAACGCAGTCACCACCGGGTGAGTTAATCCAAACAACAATGTCACCCTGACCGGCTTCCAACTCAGCTCTGAACGCCTTGGGGGTGACATCGTCGTCGAACCAACTTTCATCTGCGATAGAACCGCAAAGGTAAAGGGTGCGAGTTCCATCGTTTTCTGTTTTGAAATTCCAGAATTTATTCATCTGTGGGTTCTTCCTCCTTTTCAGGTATTTGTCCCGCGAATATTCCGGCGTCGGACATTTTACACATGTTGCCGTTTATAAGGTAAAGGTCGCCACCTTCATCCGCAGGGATTCTGTTAAGATTTTCAAGTTCCCTGATGTCATTAGCGGAAAGCCAACCGTTCTGTCTGCCGATTGCATAGCCGGACATACGGCTTGCATAGTCGCCACGCAGAAGACCATCTACATTAAACTTGAAGAAAAGCTCACCTTTTTCTTTTTCGTTTAACAGCACACGGAACAAGGCTTGCTCCCAACGAATCAACCAGGGTTGCAAGGTATAGGTCACGAATTCCAAACTCTGCTGCTCGATGTTTGAAAAGCTTGACTTTTCGAGGTCTCCAACCATATGGGGAGGGACTCGGAATATGCGAGCAATTTCATTAATTTGAAATTTCCTCGTTTCAAGAAACTGTGCCTGTTCAGGTGAAATACCTATAGGAGTGTATTTCATACCTTCTTCAAGCACGGCTATCTTGTTAGCATTATGGCTACCACCGAAAGTGGACTGCCAACTTTCACGCACTCGCTGTGGGTCCTTAATTGTTCCGGGGTGTTCAAGCACCCCACCGGGGGCAGCACCGTTAGCAAAGAACTTAGCTCCGTATTCCTCGCAGGCTATTGCCATACCAATTGCGTTTTTTGCCATAGCGATAGGGCTATAACCGACAAGACCATCGAATCCAAGTCCGGGAATATGCAGAACATCGGAAGGTGTCAAATATACATTTGAACCCTCCATGGTGTTTGCCTCTTCCTTTGAGTGCGAATAGGTGTAGTAAAGCTGACCTTTATCATCACGGTCAACTGTCATTTTGTTTGGCATTAAGGGATACAAGGCAATAACCTCGCCCTTGCCATTTCTTATTATCTGTGCATAAGCATTACCCCAAAGGAGCAAGTGTGTCATCAGGGTTTCTCTGAAAACGAATGAGCTCATTTCAGGGTTCGGTTCATCGTGAAGAAGTCTGTAAAGCGGATGGTCGATGGCTTTATCCTTACTACCACTCTCACCGTAACGATAAAGATGCAACGGCAAACCCGCCAAGGCTTCAGCGAGGATTCGAACACAAGAGTACACAGCCGTCATCTGCATAGCTGAACGCTCTGTTACAGATTTTCCCGATGTACTGTTTCCGAAGAAGAAACTGTATCCACTACCCGCTGTACTGTTCGAAGGCTTATCTCTGGAACGAAACAAGCCTGAAAAGATGTTCATAAAATCAACTCCTGTTTGTAAATTTTGGTATATAAAAAGCACCTACCTAAAAAACGATAGATGCCTTTTATGCTATTCCGAGGATTTCCAACAGCTTAATAATCTGCACAAGGAAAGCTGTGATGTACAGCCCAGGCAGTACTAAAAGTCCGTGAATCATATGACTACTCCTTTCCATTAAAATCATCAAGCCTTTTCCTTAATTCAGAAAAGAACACTTTTCCTTTAATTGGCAATCCCTGGGCAGTTCTTTCTTCTTCAAAACTGAAGCGTATTTCAAGTTCTTCTGCCGAGTAGTTCTTTAAGAACTTACGCCAAGTGTGCTTATCCATATATCTCAACTTTTCCCATAGTTCGGGAAAGTGAGTGCGAAGTTTGCGTAATTCATCAAAAGACTGAAGAGGACAGCACCAACAGGATACGCGATGGAAGATATCATAAAGACCTTCCCAATCGAAACCTCTCTCTTTGCAGTATTGAAGGCAGTCCTTTTCGGTCATACCCCAATCAATGAGGGGGTAATTAAACTCGTGTACTCTCTGAGGCTCATCTGCTGCAATGCCGATGTACTGCTCGATTTCATAATCTTTAGAAAGACCACGGAGATAGTGATTTATTACCCTTGTTTTCAAGGTTGCCGTACACCAACGATTCCTCGGCCCCGCCCAACTGAATCCTTTTCTACCTTGAAGTTCGGGGTTTCTTCGTTTAGGTTCGTGTTCAAAGAAAAGGTATTCAAAGCTGTCTTTTCCTTTTAGTCTTGTTATAGGTCTGTCAATGTACTTTTCAAGTTTATCAATGTGTCTGTACATCGCATCAAACTCAAGCCCGGTATCGCAGAACAAAATAATATCCACGGGCATCCCTTCTTCAAGCATTCGAAGAAGCATAGCCGTGGAGTCTTTGCCACCGGACAGCGATACAATATGTAATTTTGGTTTACTCAATGTAAGACCTCCTTATATAAATAGAATACCTCGGTCGTCATAAACCGAAGCACCAGATTCTCCACCACAGCGGATTGCTCGGTCAAGTGCCATTATGAGGGCAACGGCACCGTCAATCTTCTCTGTAGATTTTTCCTTGTCAGGCTTGATATTTCCCGCCGGATCTGTTCGTATAAAAATGTTATCCATCATCCATCGGAGAACCGGGTGTCCGCTGTGTGCCATTTTTTCTTCAAGGGTAAGCTTCATCAATTCTTTTGTCGGAGGACTCATGTCCTTAAACCCTTGCCCGAAAGGTACAACAGTGAATCCCATACCCTCAAGGTTCTGAACCATTTGCACCGCACCCCAGCGGTCAAATGCTATTTCTTTTATGTTATATTTCTTACCGAGTTCTTCTATGAAGTTCTCGATGAAGCCATAGTGAACAACATTTCCTTCGGTAGTCTTAAGATAACCTTGGCGTTCCCATACATCATACGGTACATGGTCTCTTCGAACACGAAGGTCAAGGTTGTCTTCCGGTATCCAAAAGAACGGCAGTACAGAGTATTTATCATCTTCATCTTCTGGTGGGAAGACAAGAACAAAGGCAGTGATATCTGTAGTGGATGAAAGGTCAAGACCACCATAACATACACGCCCTTCAAGTGAATCGGGGTTTGTAGGGAACGAGCATTTATCCCATTTGTCCATTGGCATCCATCGTACTGCTTGTTTTACCCATTGATTTAAGCGAAGCTGTCTAAAACTGTTCTCCTCGGCAGGGTTTTGTTTTGCCGATTCACAGGCTGCCTCTACTTTATCAATGCCTACTGTTATGCCGAGTGAAGGGTTCGCTTTTGCCCACACCTTCGGGTCAGTCCAATCATCGTTCTCATCTGCTCCATATATAACAGGATAGAATGTAGGGTCGATTTTTCTACCTTCCATTATGTCTTTAGCTTTTTGGTGAGTTTCATAACAAATACTGTTAGTGTCTGTTCCTGCTGTAGTAATCAGAAAGTATAATGGTTGCATACGAGCATCACCGGAACCCTTTGTCATGACATCAAAGAGTTTTCTGTTTGGCTGTGTATGAAGCTCATCAAACAGCACTCCGTGGATGTTGAAGCCGTGCTTTGAATAGGCTTCGGCTGAAAGAACCTGGTAGAAACTGTTTGTAGGTTCGTATACAATTCTTTTCTGCGACGCAAGTATTTTTACTCGTTTATTCAGAGCCGGACACATTCTTACCATATCAGCTGCAACCTCAAAAACGATTGACGCCTGCTGTCGGTCAGCCGCACAACCATAGACCTCGGCTCGTTCTTCACCATCACCGCAAGTGAGCAAAAGAGCAATGGCGGCTGCAAGTTCCGATTTGCCCATTTTCTTTGGTATTTCTACATATGCATAATTGAACTGTCTATACCCGTTAGGTTTCATTGTACCGAAAAGGTCTCGGATAATCTGTTCTTGCCAATCAATTAACTCGAAAGGCTTACCCGCCCAGGAACCTTTTGTATGGCAAAGGCACTGCACAAAGTCAACAGCATAATCAGCAGCATCTTTATCGTAGTAAGAGTCTTTTGACATAAACTTTGTCGGTTTATATTTTTTCAGCTTTCTCACGCTGTTACCTCCTTTATGAGTAATAAAAAAACAGCCCTGTAGGCTGCTACGAGAGAAAGAGCCGAACGGCTCCTTCAGTTATATGTGATTAAAACTTACTTGCTAAAATAATGGGTTGAGGAATAACAGTCTGAACCATCCTCTTCGTTGACCACTTCATCAACAAGGTTGAGGTTGAAGTTATTCTTAATTAGCACATTAAGAAATGCGTGGTCGTGCTTCCAATCACCCCAGGAAATGTCAATTGCTATCGTTCCATCCGCTGTAAGTTCGACATTGTAATATCTTCCGTTTTCTTCGAGCTTGTTGCCGATGTCTCTTATAAGCTTCATCTTATCTTTTCTTGTCATTGCTTTTCCCTCCATTTCTTATTTTGCCATTTGCTGAATGCACCAGGCAATTGCGTGTCCGTTGTCTTCAAACGAAACTTCAGAGGTTTTTATAAGGGAAATTCTGCATTCGCAATCTGCAAGTCCGGTTTCTTCAGGGGTTTCAATGAACTCCCAAATCTCTGCGATAAATCCGCCTCTCCAATTTACATCTGTTACGAAAACCTTGTCTCCGTACTGTAAAACGGCTCCGTAGCTTGCTGAAACATTGCACTGTAATTTTTCCATTGTTGTAAAGCCTGCCATTGTTTTGTCCTCCTTAATCGTTGATTACCACTGCTTTGTAGTATCCGAAAGCGTCTCTTGCAATTCCGTAGTTGCATTCAACCCCGTACTTGCGGTCAAAGGCTTTTGCTTTCTTCGCAAGGTTTGTAGCTGCGTTTCTGCTTTCTTCTCTTGTCATTCCTTCGAAGCGGTATTCTCCGGTCTTCTGAAGGGTGCGAATCTGTTCGTTAAGGTTTGTCATTGTTGTGTCCTCCGTTCTTTATTGTGTACTCATATTAACTCTAAAAGCACATAATATCCAGTCATTTCGGAGATATATATTACACAAACATTAGGCTTAAATACTGTGTATATTTGTACGAGAGAAAGAGCCTATAAAAGACTCCTTCCTGTTATTATTTTATGCCGTTGTCGAACCTTTCTTTAAGGTAGCAATAGCAATAGATGTTATATTCGCCTTTGTTCGGATTCAAGCGAAAGAGGTATGTGTGTTTCTCTGTATCCGCTCTGAACCCGTAATGGTTTCTGTCATCGTTAAAAGCACTGTTCGGGTTCGCATTACAGTATGCTTTAAGACGCTCTCTGCAAAAGAGCACTTTTCCGTATTCGGCTGCGAAACGAAGGGTGTTTATAACAATGTCGAATTCCTGGGTAAAGGCAGCCGTTTTAAATTCGGTCATCAATTCATTCCAGGTTGAATAAAACTCTTTCCCGGTACTGCCGAAATCGGCTCGTAGGTAACCGATGCAACCGAGTTCTTCATACCCGTTGGGGGATTGCTTAAAAGTATAAGGCCTTTCAATTGCTGTTAATGCTCTGAATGTCATTTTCTTGCCCCTCCTTAACCTTCTACAATCTTGTATCCGTTGTATTTGAAATTCTTAACCATCTCAATGGCTGTTTGAAGAGCTATAACAAAGTCCTCTGTTTGCTCAATAGTTTTTGTTCCGCAAGCTGACCAGTTGAGTCCGAGCTGAATGGTTGCATTAGGGTCTCCCCAGGTGGGCAACTCGTATGCTTCGATTCTGTCATCGGAAAGGCGCCTGATTTCCTTTGTAAGGGCTCTGTATTCGTTTCTGAATTCTTCGTAAGCAACTGTCTTTACCATTTTAAAAGCCTCCTTAACGCTCAATTCTGAAAAGGAAATCGCCGTCGTTGGAAACTGCGAAATCGGTTACAATGCAATCATCAAATGTGTCGGGGATAGACTTCATCGAGCCTTCGAAGTAAGTCTTGTCCAGGCTTGTGTTTGCAAGGGTTACTGTTGCGTTTCGGTTAATCAGTTCGTAAAATTTGTAAAGCTTAATCATTGGAATGTTCTCCGTTCTTTATTGTGTACCCATATTAACTCTAAAAGCCTGATATATCCAGTCATTTCGGAGATATATATTACACAATCATTTGCACAGAAAACTGTGTATTTTATTGCACCATTTCCGCTGTGTGCTTATGGATGACATCAAGGATTTTGTCCTGTTCGGAAACGGGTAGACCGAGAGTTTCAAGAGACTCACGGATTCCGCAATCAGGGCATATCATAGTTTCGTTGTCTGTTCTTGAAAGAGCAGGAACACCGTTATATTCTTTTCCGCATTTGGGGCATATACCCCTGCGTGTATTATTGGTTTTCATAGTGAACCTCCTTATAACTTTCAGCATAGGCTTTCATAAGATAAAGCTGTTCGAACCTGAAATTTCTGTAACCCTCACTGCAAACGGAAATGTATCCGGTGGAGGGTAAACCCAAAGGTCGGTCTTCGTGCATAATGTAAATGAAACAATCACGCTCTCTGACCTTGTCGGTTATAATACCTTTGATTTTCAAGCGGAGTTCCTTTTTATAATAGAAGTCCGGATAGCCTTCATATCGGTCGAGTCTTAACTCATCCCTTTCATCGACTTCCCAAACCCCCAAAGGTACTCTCGAACCCTTTTTCGGTTCGACTGTAAGGTAAGAACCTGTCTTACTGCCTTTGAAAAGCAATTGATAATCTTCAAGCCAGGCCGTGCCTATGACTTTTGCATTGGGGCAGCGGTAACGCATTTGAGCAACATTCAGGTTGCTACCATAAGCTACATAGTATCGTTTGTTCATTTTTTATCATCCTTTCCGAAAGGGTATCCCTTTCACCACCATAAGGACGGTCAAGCCGTCCGAGGTGTTTATAGGGTCTGTCCCTTCGGTCAATTTTTGGTTAACCGCTGTTCCTTCAAGCTGCGTCTCTTCCGTTACGGAAGGCTGCATCTCCTGTAAGGTTTTTTGTAAGGAAATCTCTTGCTGTTTCAAACTCCTCACCGATGAAACCCAAGCGGAGTAACCAGGTTCTCATTGCGTATTTTGGGTTTTCGTTCTGCTGTGGTTTCGAACTTGCTGTTCTTACTTCCTTTGCCATTTGACTGAGGGCAAGGCAAAGCTGAATGTAACTTTTAAGCTGTCCTGCGTGGATGCCGTTTCTTCTTTCGGCAGTCGGTGCATCGAATTGGAAAAGCCTGAACTCAACTGTACCCTTTGTGAAGGTTGCGTGGAGGTTAAGCATATGGTATCTGCTGTCGTTGTAGTGTCCGCTTCTGTTCCAAGAAGCTCCTTGTGTACCGTACCAAATGTCTGCAAGGTCGGACATTGTTTTCGGCTTCTTTTGGTTGAGTTTTGAAAGAAATCTTGCATCAACTGTTCGACAGTATCTTTCCATTCTGTAGCTGTCCAGTTTAAGGGATTGTGCAAGAAGGTCTTCGTGGCTTGCCATGATGTTTGCCAGGTTGCGAAGTGTCTGCGGTGTGTGGCCTTTTGCTCCGATGTGAATGTGAACTCCGCATCCTCTTGTTGCATCGCTCTTTGCTCCGGCTTTGCGAAGCTTTCTGCAAAGTTCCTGTAAAAGTTCAATGTCCGTGTATTTAAGAATCGGTGTAACAAGTTCGCATTTTTGTTCGTCGGGTCCGTTGATGCTGACATCCTTTGAGAATTTCCATTCTCTGCCTTCGCTATCCCAAGCTGACCAGGTTTCGTAGCCGTTTCGTGAGGCTGTGTATTCGTAGCGGTCTGTGCCGAAAAGCTCGGCTGCAAGGCGGGCTGCATTCTTTCTGGTGATGTTGTTCATTTCAACCTCAACCCCTATGGTCTGCTTCTTCATTTCCTCAATCTGTCTTTGTGTTTTTGTATTCATTTTTGTGTCCTCCGTGTTTCTTAATGTGTCTGTATATTACCGTCAATTCCCTGATATATCCAGTCATTTCGGAGATATATATTACACAATCATTTGCACAGAAAACTGTGTATTTTATGGTGGATTTTTACTCTTCGATTATCTTACAGGAGTCCTCTCCGTAGGCTACGCCGAGAGACGAACCACAATCCCAACGCACATGGATTGTACCCATATCATCAACAAATCGAACTGTGCCACGACAACCGGGTACAAGCTTTGTATTATAAGGGTCATCCATTTTTACAAGTTCGACCCTGGTACCCTCCGTATACTTTTCCTTAAGTGATTTTACAACCGCTTCACTTGGGATAATCATTATTCTTCCTCCTTTTCTTTCTTGTGTCCGTTCTTGAATGCTGCCGAACCCGTAAAGTTCTGAAGCAGAATTTTTCTTTCGGTCTTATATTCCGCACCGATGAAACCGAGCCTTAAAAGGAAACAGCGGAAAGCGTACTTTTCATTTTCAACTGTTTTCTCACCTTTGTTAATGCGAGTGAGCTTCTTTGCCATTTCGCAAAGTGCCGTTACAAAATGCATATAGGCTTTGACTTCATCCGGGTTCGATGTTTCTTTGAACCAGGGAAAATCTATTTTTTCACCGAATGTATGAATGGTAAGGTTATCTGTACCGAGTGCTTTTTTTATAAGGTCGGCTTTTGAATCAATCAGGTCTTTAAGGTTCTGCAGAGCCTTTTCATCGAAGTGTTCTTTAGGCATCTGAATGATGATTCCCATTTCTTCCTGCTCTTCAAGCCTCTGTTCGATGAGCATTTCTTCGATGTCTTCTTCGCTGTAGGCCTCGCTTGTGGTTTCGTTGCTGAAATCCTCAAGTTCGAACCCCTCATTGTGAAGGTGTTCGAGAAGTCTTTCAACAACCTCTCCGCCGAGTCCGCTGTCGAATGTAAGGGTGCCGTTTTTGTCAATTGTGAAGCAACCGACCTGGTAAGCAAAGGTAGGGGCTCCGAGATAGTTTACTTCGTGGCCTGCCCATTTTGCTATGGTCAATGCGAGCTGCTTTCTTTTGTTACCGGGTACATTGTAATTTACTGTCATTGGTATGACCTCCTTTAAATTTGGTAGTCACATATTACCGTCAGGTGTGAGATATATCCAGTCATTTCTGCATATTCGGATGTAGAATAAAAGCCTCAATTTTATGTGCTTTATTGTGTACTATACACACCCCAAAAAAGAACTGTTAGGAAATTCCGAATTGTTCAAAAGGAGGTCAGAGGCATACCGAAAAAGGAGCAAAATCGGTATGCCTCTGTTTTGGAGGACACATACGCCGAAAGTGCGTAAAATGGAGTTGGTTATTTAATCAGAGAAAGCATAATAAGCAATGCCGGCAAGAACAAAGAAAACACACGGCAGAGCTACTCCGTTGCCCCACATCTTATACTCTGCAGCATCGGAGTAGGGGTCGGTTAACCATTTCCTTATTTGCTTTTCTGTTTTCGGCTTTGAAGAGCCGTTTGTTATGATTCTATAAGATTCAAAGACTTCACTCCAGAATTGCACATCTTCTTCAGTGGGGTCGCTATTAAGATTTGAACACCACCAATCAGGAAAGCCCTGTAGCCTGGCACATTCTGTGGGTGTAAGTCTTCGAACTGCATAATGGGGATCTATAATGCCGTTTTGATAACCGGGGTTCGTACCATTCACAAGGGTGTTTGATACATTAGTTCTCGGTGATTGGCATTCCGCTTTCATCTGCGGATAAAATGACACCGGTTGTGCTACAGCACCGGGGCCACGGGAAGTGAGCGTAGGTTGTTTGTCTTTTTCAATGCCCGGTTTATACTGTGCGTTCTGACCTTGATTAAAGGCTGCACGGTCTATTCCGTAGCAAGGTTCATTTACGATTGCAGCATCTTTATAATCTCTTGAAAGAAGAGTTGGAGATTTTTCTTTTATCGGCTGTGCATAATATCCGGTGGTCATCGAGTAAACCGCGTGTCGGTCAACAGTATTGAGAGTATACATAACATCGGATTCTTTGAAACCATCACCTTGGTGAGAGGGTCGAGAACCATTACCTTCAATAACAATAGTTTTATCCTTGACGCAAACAGCGGGTTCACCACCATGAGTACAGGCAAGAGTAGGAGCAACCTCCTCACTTACACTGCACGAGCTTTTACCCCCACCTTGGTCTACACACACCACAGCAATACCGCCTTGATTGCAACCGGGATTTCCTCCGTTGGCATCAAGGGTTCTGCTTGTATCTGCTTCATAAATACCGCTGTGAGGGTTATCGGACAGCATCGCATTTGATTTATCGGCACTAATACCGAAAGGTTGAAGAACGCAATTGAAATGGTTTTTGTCAGGCATTCGCTGACTACCACCGGCATTATGAGCTGTAAGGGTTCCGGCTGTTTGTTCACCATCCCAATTACACGGCTCAAAAAGAGTCTGATCATTGTTGCAAGCGAGGGTTGCCGATTTGTTTTCCTGTATCAAAGGACCCTTCCCACCGCCTTCACAGCCACTGCGTATTTTCATAACGAGAGGGACATTCCCTCCACCTGTTCCCATTCGGGAAGTTAGGGTTTGTATTGTTTCACTCTCGTCAAGTTTAACTCTGCTGTCTGCCGGATGATTCTCAAGAGCGATTGCGGCCGGAACAACCCCTGCACGGAGTGTAGGTGAGCGTTCCTCTTCATATCCTATGGTTCGGCTTTTGGCTGAATGCTCTGTACAAAAACCTGCGGACTCCATTACACACGGAGGATGATGTGCTTCGGCTCTTAATGTAGCCGTAACATCTTCTGTTACATCCATTCGGCTTCCGCCTTGGTCATTCAGAATAATTCCGTTCCTACCTGTGGACATCCCACAGTTCACTCCAAGAGTTGAAGAAACCTCATCGGTTACGACTCCGTTATAGCCATCGAAGCCTGACGCTCCAACGCAAGTCGAAGAACCTCCGGTAGCTCTTTGCCACGCACGGAAGCTCTCCGCAGAATACCTTGACAGGCCTTCTGACTCAAATAGTATTTTTCCGGCACTCCTACTTGCAAAATCTGCGACAAGATAGATGCGTTTTCTTCGTTGGGGTACTCCGAAATATTGTGCGTCAAGAACGCGGTAAGCAATGCTCCATCCGTCTCCCATGATAAGGTCGGCGTAAGCCCATCTTCCTTTTTCAGGCATAGGCACCTGGGCATTCGGTTCGATGACACCAATGAACGCTTCGAGTACGGCACGGAAATCTTCGCCTTTGTTTGAGGAGAAGGCTCCGGGGACATTTTCCCAGACTGCGTATCTTGGGTATTTGCCATTTGTGGCACACCTCATTTCTTTTATAATTCTGATTGCTTCATAAAACAAAACCGACTGTGTTCCATCAAGTCCGGCTCTCTTACCCGCAACTGACATATCCGTGCAAGGAGAACCAAATGAGATTATATCGACGGGTTCAACTTCTGCACCATTGATTTTTGAAACATCTCCGTAGTGTTTCATGAAAGGAAGTCGCTTTGTTGTTACCCTTATAGGGAACGGCTCAATCTCCGATGCCCACACAGGAGTAATTCCTGCAAGCAAACCACCTAAAGGAAACCCACCAGACCCATCAAAGAGACTGGCGAGCGTTAATGTATTATCTTTCATATATTAACCCTCCTTAAAAAAGAGGAATAACATCGTCTTCACCGGAAACCTCGTCAAAACTGTATGTTAAGCCGTCACGCTGCACGGAAACTTCTGCCGAAGAGCCGACCTGCTCAATATACCTTTTTACGATTACATCGCAGAACTTCTCATCAAGCTCTACAGTGTAGCAAATTCGGTCGGTCTGTTCACAGGCAATAAGGGTACTGCCCGAACCACCGAAGGGGTCAAGGACGATTGAGTTTGACATACTTGAATTCATAATGGGATAGGCAAGAAGCGGTATAGGTTTCATTGTAGGATGTTCACCGTTTTTCTTCGGCTTATCGAATTCCCAAATGGTCGATTCTTTTCTTCCTGTGTACCACAAATGCTTACCCTTTTTCTTCCATCCGAAAAGGCAAGGCTCGTGCTGCCACTGATAAGGACTCCTGCCAAGCACTAATGACTGTTTTTTCCAAATGCAACAACCTGAAAGATTGAAGCCAGCGTCGTTGAATGCTTTTCTGAAATTCAAACCCTCTGTGTCTGCATGGAAAACATAAATGGAAGCATCATCTGCCATAGCACTTTCAGTGCATTTGAAAGCATCAAGAAGGAAATTATAAAATGAATCGTTATCCATATTATCGTTTTTGATTTTACCAGCCGAACCTTCGTAGTTTACATTGTAGGGAGGGTCGGTAATAACGAGGTTTGCTTTCTTACCACACATGAGCAGTTCAAAAGTTTCTGCTTTAGTGCTGTCACCGCAGACGAGTCTATGTCTGCCAAGTGTCCACACGTCACCGGGTTTAGAAAAAGACGGGTTTTGGAGTTCGGCTTCAACATCGAAGTCATCTTCCTTTATCCCGTCCTTAACGCTATCTTTAAATAAATCATCAAGCTCTGCTGTTTCAAAGCCTGTGAGGCTTACATCAAAATCCGCAGCCTGGAGATCAGTGATAAGAAGAGCAAGTTTATCTTTATCCCACTCACCGCTGATTTTATTAAGAGCGATGTTGAGAGCCTTTTCTTTTTCTTCTGAAAGTTCGACTACAACGCAGTCAACTTCGGTGTAGCCCATATCCATAAGAACCTTGAGTCGCTGATGACCGCCAACAACTTTTCCGGTGGTCTTGTTCCATATGACGGGTTCTACATAACCGAACTGTTCAATTGAACGCTTCAGCTTTTCATACTCGGCATCACCGGGTTTGAGGTCTTTTCGAGGATTATATTCCGCTGGCAGAAGTTCTGCTACTTTCTTTTTCTCAATAATCATACGAGACCCCACTCGGCAAATTTCTCAAAGCCACCAATGTCGCTTATGTATTTTCTTGCCGTTTCTACAATTTCAGAATAAGGAACACCGTTTACTTTCTCATCACCGATTGAACAGCAAAACTCAACAGGCTTACCCGTTTTCTGTGCTTCAAGGAAAGCATAAATATTTACGCTCACATCAGCCTTTGATAAGTCCTTACCGTGAAGGCCACCACCGGTTACTCCATCGGCCATATCAGAACCGAGCTTTCTGTTTGTAGCACCCGTGTCAACATTAATACCACCGGTCCAGTCACCGAGAGGATTTACCTTTGCGCCGGGATACAGTCTTTCAAGAATGCGAGAAGAAACATTGCTCTGACAAATGGTGAGTTCGATGCCGTTGATTATGAACTTACCATCATAAGGGCAGAGACTATATAAATCTCTTGCAATATGTGACAGTTCTTTTTGTTCGGGTGTTAAAGGCATACCTTTAAAGATGCCGTTATCACCACAGCGGATTGTATTCTTCTGATTGTTTGCGAGATGCTTATCCTGGGGTACGATATGAATATCGAAACCGACATTACCTGCAATTCTTGCTATAACCTTGGCTACATCAATTTCATCAATGTCAGCAGAGGTTTCAACAATCACCGTGCAGTTTCCGTGACCGATAAGAACCTCAACTGCAATCTTGGGGTCTTTTTCTTTTCTGTATGCCAGGTCAACAATACCCCCGGCAATTCTGTCCGCTATCTTATCAGGATGCGAAGGGTTTACTTTTTCAAACATAATGTTAATCCTTTCCGAGCTGTATGCTCTTTGTTTATTTTCTTCCCTTGCGAGCTTGCAGCAAACGCTCCATAGCATCGTCCTGGGGTGTTGCACCTCCATACTCTCCGGTGCAGTTTTCTTTGACAATCTGGAAAATCTCCATCCACAGTCTGTTGGTCTGTGACATGAAGTTTTGAGCCATAGCTACATAGGGACTCTGAATCGCATTACCCGTCGTTGGGTGTTTCGCAAGGAAACCGAACTCGGTAATTGCCGTTTCGCATTGAATCCATCTTGCTACGCTCATCGCATATCTTTCCAGGAGCTGCGGTGAAACCAAGGCGGTACATTTTCTTTCCGCCAACCACTGCCAGGTTGTTTCATACACATCGGCAGCTATCAGTTTCTTACCGTCTTTTTGGGTTGCAGATAACATCTCGGAAGGTTTCGGCATCGGTTGACCTTCTAAATCGACTGAATCATTATTAAAGTCGATGACAGTCAGCTTTCTTTTTCCGGGGTTTCCTTCAGCAATTTTATCTGCAAGAGGCTTCTTTTTAGCACCCGAGCCAACACGAGCGCCGCCTCTATTGGTGCCGTCTTTTGCCACTTTTTTACCTCCTTTTTAGTATTTAGGGGTTAATACCCCCTTTGAAATCGCGGTTTTGTGCGTGATACCCCACGCCCGTTGCACAAAAAATTAGTCGTGGAGATTTTGACCGCCCCTACCATCAGGAGTTGTGCCATCTGTCACCACGCTCTGCATGAATTTTTGCGTGACAACTCTTACAAAGAGCTATGAGGTTATCTCGGCTGTGTGTTCCACCTTCTGACAACGGTTTCTTATGATGAACCTCTTGTGTCGGTACGAGTTTGCCATCAGCTTGACACCTCTCACACAGTGGGTGTTCTTCAACATACTTGTCTCTGATTCGTTTCCAGGCTCTACCATACCTACGACGTACAGCAGGGTCTCTGTCATACTTCTCGTAGCGTTTGGCTTCAGCCTTGGTGTGTTCTTCGCAAAACCTACCATCCGTAAGGTTAGGACATCCAGGATGAGAGCAAGGTCTCTTCGGTTTCTTTGGCATTGGGTTCACCTTCTTTCCGGGCAAAACGAAAACCATCGAAAGTTGGTGTGAACTCTCGATGGCTTTCATTCGCAGTTTCAAACAGGGTACTAAAACAAAAACTTTAGAAAGGAACTAATAGTTTTATTTTCAAACTCCCTATTATAATAATAACATATGGTGGCAGTCTCATTCCATCTCTTTTTCTCTCATTGCAAGGAGCTTATCAATTTCTGCTATTGCTTTATCGTGGAGTCGATGAATATGCTGTATACTGTAGTACATTTCTACAGCTACTTGTTCCCAGGTTTTGTAGCAAACGTATCTTAGTTCAAGTAACATTTGCAACTCGGGTTCTTTAACAGCTCCGATTAATTTAATAATATCTCTTTTAAGGTCAACAAGCCTATCAATGTCATCATTGATACTGTGTTCAAGGTCAATGATTTTTACAATAGTATCTTCCATTCTTGACGAGCCACGGTTAGGATTTCGAGGCATATCAGAGTATGTGGCTGTACATTTAGTAGAAAGGTCGTTCAAGTTAGAAAGAGCTTCAAGCTTGCTGTTAATTCTTTGGTCGAGTTTATAGCCTTGATTTAAATATTCTCTTGCGTCCATATTTATACCTCCAATGTCGCTTTTACTGCATCGATGAGAGCAGTTTGTATTTTTTCTTTTCGGTTTAAGGCTTTCATAATATTTTCATCGATTGTGCCTTTTGTAATAATGTGGTGAATGACTACGGTTTTGTCTTTCTGCCCCTGTCTCCACAGGCGAGCGTTAGTCTGTTGGTAGAGTTCCAAGCTCCAAGTAAGACCGAACCATATCAAGGTTGAACCTCCGCTTTGTAAATTCAAGCCGTGTCCTGCAGATGCAGGATGTATGAGGGCAACTGGAAGCTCACCTCTGTTCCAACGAATAATGCTATCGGAACTGTCCAAAAGAGAAAAAGGGATGTGCTTGGCTGACAGTCGTTCTTTTATTCTCTCAAGGTCGTGTTTGAACCAATAGGCTATGAGAACTGGTTTTCCGTTTGCGGCTTCAATAAGGTCTTCAAGGGCATCCAACTTTTTATCGTGAATGGCAAGAACCTTTTTACTTTCGTTGTACACGGCACCGTTAGCCATTTGGCAGAGTTTGTTTGAAAGCACTGCAGCCGTTGAAGCATCAATCTCTTCATCGCCAAGAGAAACAACGAGTTCTCTCTTGAAAGTTTCGTATACTTTCTTTTCCTTTTCTGAAAGAGTAACTGACACTTCGTTCATAACACAATCGGGCATATTCAAGAAGTCCTTTGCCCTCATAGAAATCGTTATATCGGCTATTTGCTTATGTATGCTTTCTTCTGAACCGGGAAGAGGTTTGTACGAGAAAATCACCTGTCCATTTCTCTTATCCGGCTGAAAATAATTGTTGCGGTAATGGGTTATGAATTTACCGAGACGCTTTCCCATATCAAGCAGTCTGAACTCTGCCCATAAATCCATAAGTCCGTTACTGCTCGGTGTACCGGTTAAACCTACAATCCTTTTTATATGGGGTCTTACTTTCATAAGAGAACGGAAGCGTTTTGTTTGATATGATTTGAAGGATGACAGCTCATCTATTACAACCATATCGTAATCAAAGGCAGTTCCGCTTTCTTCAATAAGCCACTGAACATTTTCTCGGTTTATGAGGTACACACTTGCTTTTTTATTGAGAGCTTCTTTTCTTTCAGCCTCTGTGCCTATTGCTACGGCATAGGTTAATCCTTTGAGGTGGTCCCACTTTTTTATTTCGGCAGCCCATGTATCTCTTGCTACTCTTAAAGGCGCAATGACGAGTACTTTTGAAATTTCAAAGCGGTCAAAAAGCAGCTCATAAATTGCTGTTAAAGTTATCACCGTTTTACCAAGTCCCATGTCGAGGAAGACAGCCGCTATAGGATTGTCCACAATGAACTGTGTTGCATAGGCTTGGTAGTTATGAGGCTTGTATTGCATTTATCGTCACTCCAATCTGCTCGGCACTGTCTATGCAGTAAACTAAAAAGCCGAGTGATTCTAACTGTCTTTTTCGCTTTACTTGTAGAGGTCTCATTGTTTCACCAGGTGCTTTCAACTCAATAAAAGCTATCTTGCCCTTTGGGAGGAGTACCAGTCTGTCTGGCACTCCATTTAACCCTGGGCATATAAACTTAAGAGCGAGACCACCTTTGGCTTTGACAGCCTTTACAAGTTTTGCTTCGATGGTTTTTTCTCTCATAAAACCTCCGTGTTTCTCATTGCTGTTGCCCTTGGTGTTTAAAACATTTTGTGTATATATGCCTATACGCATTGCCTATGTGTCCTTTTTTCTATACTTATAAACTTTAAGTAGTTAATGGGAAACATAGGCAACAAAGCAGACAACTTGCCTAACGGTGTACCCTTGGAGTGTTTACCATTGCCGTTGACAACACCCCTTTAAGGCAACAAATGGAAACGGATTAGATTTGTTACTGTTGCTCATCGGCAACACGCATATATGTTTTCTGAACCCCATATCCGGGAACTCTTGTTTTACCCGTACCGTTGCCATCGTAGCGTTTCCAACTACCGAGTTTAAAAAGAATGCCTTCAATTTCATAGGAGTCAGATTTCTTGATATTTTCACGTGGCTTACCGAAACACTCGCACCAAATCTCCATAACGCATACACGGGTGCGTTTAATACTGCCTTCAGCTTTTGATTCACCGAAGTCGGAGCCCTCAAGATAAGAACGGCGCTGGTAAAGGTCGAGGGAATCCCAGTTTTCAGGCAATAAACGGTCAAGATACTCCTGTACGATACCTTCACGGTCATCAGTTTCCATAGCATCTCTCTGCTGAATATATGCCTCTGCTGCAATTTCATCTTTAAGGAAGAGTTCTTCACCATCGTTGTAATACTGAAGAGCTTCTGCCCAAATCTGATCTACATCGTTAAGTTCCCAAGGCTTGTGTTTGGAATTACCTGTAACTTTGAGTGGCCAGAAACGACGATTTCCGCTGATATCACGGAGAAATCCGCCATCACTGTTAGTCGTACCAACGATGACACAAGACCTGGGATGGCTTTCAACTGTTGTGCCGTAAGCCTGGCGGTATTTATCATCAAGGCGTGTAACAAATGATTTAACAACCTCCACATCCATTTTCTTCATACCATTAAGTTCACTGATTTCAAGTATCCAGTAACCTTGGAGTTTTTCTGGTGCAGTTTTATCTTTCATGTCAGAAATGGAAAGGGAGTCTGAAAACCACTTCTTGCCGAGCCTTGCGAAAAAGGTACTCTTGCCTATACCCTGACCGCCGACAAGAACGAGTATGGAGTCGAATTTTATACCAGGCTGATAAATACGGGCTACAGCTGCAACAAGCGTTTTTCTCGTTACAGCCCTCACATAGGGTGTATCGGCTGCACCAAGATAATCTATAAGCAAAGTATCAAGTCTGCGTACACCATCCCATTTAAGCGTTGAAAAATACTCTTTTATAGGGTGATAGAGTCGCTCTGCTGAAGTTACTGCCAGCAGAGCATCTTTGAATTTTGTGGGAGACCACACGCCATAGGTGCGTTCAAAGTAGAGCTTTGCACAAGCGAGGTCGGTGTCATTCCAACCTGGTTTCACCTGATGCCACGGCAAAGGAGAAATAACATCAATTGTACTTTTGAACTGATTGAATACGATGCCCTTAAGATTTGTATCGTGACGAAGAATTGTGCAGATATTACTCATAGTATCTTTGACGTTACCGAACTTATCGAGAGTGAGCTGTGCCTGCCAATCCTCATCGGAAAACTCTTCTTGAGCCTGCTCTTTTCTTTCCTCTGCAAACACCATTTTTACACGGCTATCATCAAGAGCTATTTCGCACATAGCCTTATATGAGGGCAGTTTTGTAACGGGTGCATCGAGAGGTGCATTTTCATCACTGCTACCAAAAAGGTGTAAACGAACCAAGTCAAAGGCGTTCAAGAGTTTTCCGCATACAGGGTCAGTAGCATGATGGCTGTATGCGAACTTGTTATCATAAACTACAAGTCCCGCACTGCTGTCCGCGGGTATGTAATCATATCTTCCTTGCATTGCCGAGGGTTCGTAAATTTCTGCAAGGTAGGTGTCAATGGCGTCTTCAATCGTATAAGCACGGCAAAATGCTCCGACAATACCTGGTTTTGAGAGAGGGTCTTGCTGTTCAGAAATGGTGCGTTTCATTGCCGCTGACTGTCTTGAAGATACAGGCCAGGTTGAAGCATCGTGCCAATCGGCATATCTGTTAAGGTAAGCATCGGGGTCGAGCAGTTCACCGTCACGGCTGTCAAAGAAGAAGTCACCGTTAATCGAGGTTGAAGGCCAATACATAAGACGACAGGCTTCGTATGTGGTATCATCGAAAAGGTCTATGCCGATGTCTTTTGCAACCATTCTTGCAACTGCAGGATACTCCTCTTCGGATATATCGCGGGACAGCGGAATAACAAGACGGAGTCGAGGCTGTTCGGGTGTGTGTTTATGTGTGGAATAGACGCAACATCTGAAGGTGAAGAGCATCAGAATTTTCTGCCAAGTATCGGGAAGTGCGTAGTCCATGTCAAGAGTCAACGCACTACGGCTGTTAACCATTCCGTTCTTTCTTCTGCCTTCCTTAAGTTCGCCCGCAACGAAACCACCACAGTCTTTAATATCAGCCTGTGCAGCTCTGCCCATTTTTCGATACTCCTCGACAGTTTCGGGCGTGCGTTTCGTTTGGCTTAATAAGGCAAGGAGGTCTTCCCAGTTGATTTCTTTATTCTTAAGTTTCTTTTCGAGCCTTTTACCGGCTACAGCGATTTTCATCTTTTTTTCACCTCACAGTTGTTATTAAAATAGCGAATAGGAATATTCGTTTCTTTTGCGTGTTTCATTTCAATGCTCATTCCGTTAGAAATTCTGTCACCGAACACCCAAAGTTCAGAGCAAAGAGAAAGGAGGGAAATATCCATCTCCATAGCTGTTCTTCTTTCCTCTATATCGTCATCATCCATAAACTGCGGAAATAACAGATGCGGTGCAATTGGTGTGTAGCCTTTTTTTACAGCAAAACGGCTGTAACGGCGAGCATTGGTTAAGTTCATTTCAACCTCTCCTGAAAAGGGAGAGCAAATATATACAAGGGGTCTTTCTTTTTTCATAAATATCAATCCTTTTTATAGAAGTCACAGACATATCCGTCTGCGCGAAGGAGGAGTCCTTTTGCCCATTCTGGGGTTTGTCCCATAACGGAACAAATATCTTCAAGAGATGCATCTTTCGGTGCTTCAATGACGGCTTCATCGTGAACATGCATTACGATGTTATATCCGTGGTCATTCAGCCTTATCATTGATTCAGCAAGTATGTCACGGGCTGTGCCTTGTACGATGTTTTCTACGAGCTTAGGTCCGTAACTTTCAAGTCTGCACCACTTCTTCTGTTCACCGATGCCCTCATAGGTGATGCTTTCACTCCCGAAAATGTTAGTACCAAGTTTCGGCTTTACATAGCAGAGATTTCTGCCAGATGGTAAGGTTACAAAAAGGATGCCACTTTGGTAGGTAAAGACAACTCCATGGGTCCTGGTTGTCTTTTTTGTAGAGATACACTCCTTTGCTGCCCGGTCAACATCCCACCACATCTTTACAATATGAGGGTTGGAGTTGCGCCAAGCTGTTACCAGGGGCTGCAGCTCTTCTTCTTTCAAACCCATATTTAACGCTCCCATAGCCTTCAATGCTCCTACGGAGCCACCATAACCAAGAGCAAGTTCAGCAATCTTACCTTTCTGTCGGAGATGCCCATTAATGCCATTCTTCTGAACAGGAACATTAAACATCTCGGACGCTGAAGCACAGTAAATATCACCGCCTTCAGCAAATACATTCTGTCGCCAGTCTTCACCTGCCATCCAAGCAATTACACGCGCCTCTATAGCAGAGAAGTCAGCAACGAAGAAACGGTTGTTTCTTTTTGGAATAAAGGCTGTACGAATAAGTTCTGACAACACATTAGGTACCGAAGGAAACAGCAGTTCAACCATATCGAAGTTATCACTACGAACAAGCTCTCTTGCCAGTTCCAGATCTGGCAGATGGTTCTGTGGTAAGTTCTGTACTTGAACCAATCTACCCGCGTATCTGCCGGTCCGATTTGCACCATAAAACTGAATTAAGCCTCTTGCTCTGTTGTCAGAACATACAACCGTTTCCATAGCAACGAACTTTTTCACAGAACTTTTTGCAAGTTCCTGGCGCAAGGTAAGGGCATCTTTTACATCACCCTCGCTTTCATCTATCAAGTCTTTAACCGCTGCTTTCGAGAGGGATTCAACCTCTACGCCTTGTTCTGAAAGCCAATCCTTAAGTTGTGTTGGAGAGTTTGGGTTTTCAAGGTTTGTCAACAGTCGAGCTTTTTGCATATGTGTGTCTCTGAACTGCTCGTCACAGTCAATGGCTCGCCGCACAAAATGAATATCAATCATAATGCCCCTGTCGTTAATTTTCTGGTCGAGGTGGTAATTTACCCATTCGCTGTCACTAACAGGAAATTTATGAAGCTTCTCATGAATGCCGATTTCAGTCTCAACATCACGCTTGTTGTATGCTTTGAATAAATTCCATTTATCGGGGGCATCACTGTAATAATGCCGCTTATATGTTCCGTCTTTTTGTTTTACTGGTGTGCAGAAATATCGGATGAGGTCTTTGCCTTCTTTGAGTTTCTGCTTTTCAAGACCTAAAACTGCACCTACAGTTTCAAGTGATAAAGGTAAGCCTAATGTTGCACCCCAAACCATAGTGCAGTACCAGGAAGAGGGGTCAAGATAAATACCCGTGGGGAGTCCGAGATGCTTTGAGAGACATACACGCTCAAACTGTGCATTGAACGCCCACTTGCGAACATTAGGATCGGTAAGAGCTGTTATAACAGCCGTCGGTATTTGTTCGCCCATAGCAAGGTCAACGACCTCTACGGGAGCGGAGTCAATAGAGTAACCAAAAAGCAAAACTTCGAAGTCGGCAGAGTCGACATACTTATAAACACCGCTTTTTGTAAGGTTAACTGAAGAGTAGGTTTCAAGGTCGATGTAAATATCGTTCATAACAACATCCTTTCAAGTGGGTGTAGGGCAGCAGAGGTTTCCCTCCGCCACCCAACGATTTATATTTATGAAAGGAAGTCTTCTGTATCATCAGCTGTGAAATCCTGTGCAGCAGTTGTTTTGCCACCAAGATGCTCACCGTCACGAACCTTCTGAATGTTGCCGAGACCACAAGCAATACCCTTATTACCATTGCTGTTGAATGCATAGAAGTTAAGGCTTACACGAACATAGCAACCGGAATAAACTTCACTGCGGTCAAGAATAGGCTGTACTGAACGGTCAACAATCTGGGGAGGAGTTGTGCTGTTAGCGTTTACGAAATAAGCATTCTTGTATGCTTCATCATCACGCTCGGTGTCGCCATCACGAAGAGGAAGTTTAAGAGCGCCATCGGGAGGAATTTTACCTCCGAACTTACCGATGCCGAGCTGCTTTGCAGCTTCAACGGCGGCTCTGATTTTTTCGATGGTTTCGGTATCTTTCTTGTCGATGATGAAAGATGCACCGTATTTGGGGGTGCCTCCATTAACGGACTGCGGTTCCCACACATGTTCATAAGAGATACGAACGGGACCAGTTACTACTTTTGTTGATATGATTTTCTTATTAGTCATTATTAATTACCTCGATTTCTGTAAAGTCATTTTTAGCATCTGTAGTCATTATTTCAGGGCGCTTGTCCGATACTGAAACAAGCGTTGGTTTGCCTTGGGGTTTATGTACCAACGAACCAAGGATTTCTTTGAACGTGGTTTTTCCCATGAGCTTTTCCATCTCCGTTATCGAGATGAGGCTCTTCTTGTAAATGTCACGATATCCAGCGGCATAGGCTTTTTCAGCAACAGCCTCTTCATCGGTATATTTCCTTACGGAACGGCTTTCAACGAGCTTGAATCCATTCCACCTTTTGCCGTGATTAATAGCTGCATCCTGGGCATAAGCCTGAATTTCGTTTGCCCACTTGGTGAGGTCGTCAAGGTGAAGAAGAATATCTTCAATCTCCTCATCTGAAAGAAGAGGTGGGAGTTTAAATTCATACTCTGCAAGCTTCATTTTTGCTTCAGCCCTTGCACGACATTTAACAGCAGCTTTACAAAAAGTGCAGTGAGAACCAGGAATGAATTCTCCTTCTCCTTTTGCCGCCAAAGCTGCTCTTGGAATAAGGAACTCCTCTGCCCAAGACATCAAGTCATCGTATGTGATAGTCCAGGTTGAGATATTCTCTCTTCGCGGCTGATAAATGCTCATAGATACATTCTCAATTTCATAAAGGTGGTCATACATCTTTATGGCTCCCAGTGCATAAAGCATCATCTGAGGATTATTAACAGCATCTACGAGAACACCTTGTCCGTACTTGAAGTCGATAATATGAACCAGGTTATCGGCTATAATAACGCAGTCACCTGTACCGAACCCTTCAGGAACGAAACAGGAGTAGTCAAGTTTCTGTTCAATGAGGATAAGGGGGTCAGCACTTTTTTCTTTGGCTTCTGCAATCTTCTCAAGTACGAATTCCACATAGCCGTCGGTGTACATATCCATTTCATCGGAGTCGTACTGTGATGTCGGTTTTCGGGAACGCATCTTAAGTGCCTTGCGAAGTTTGTGTTCACATAAAGCGTGTGCAGCTGTTCCTTCGGCTGCCGCTTCACTTTCTCGGTCATCAAACTCTCTTTCAAGAACAGCTGATGGTGTGCAATTCAGCCATCTGTGAGAAGATGATGCACCGAGCAAGGCGTGTTTATTTGGGGGCATCTGTGAGCTCCTTCGCTTTAGAAATAAGGTCTTCGAAACTTGCAATGTCGACCTTGCTTAAATTCTGCACACCGTAGGAGCGAATAAGTTCTTGAGCTTCAGCTGTAACCTTTGTTCCGAGAATTGCCCTTGCTTCAAGAATCAACTTCTCTTTTTTCTTTTTAAGGTCCTCATCGGTTTCAACTTTCACAGATTCTGTAGGTTCTTCTTTGATGTTTTCATCACAAGGGGGAGTAGCAATAACTGCGTCCACATAAGCCATTAAACTGTCCGAAAGTTTACGAAGGTTCAGAGCTACATCAAGAAGGAGTTTGTCCTTATCCATCACACACACCTCCTTCCTTAACTTCACTGATTGACAGCTTTGATACGCTGTCGCCCGGTACGAGAATTGTTACTTTTCTGCAGTCACCGAGTAGGAAGCGAAGAATACGTTCACGCATCTTTATGGTTTTACAGAAGACAATGCTGTCCGGGGTTGGCTTTTTGGAAACATTGATTTTAAGATTATGTTCCATAGCTTTCAGTCCTTTCCGAGAGGTGGTTATGTAGTCCTCTCACCATATGGAGAAAAAGGGGCATTTTGTCAGGGTGTTTTTAGGCTTTTTTCAGAAATTTTTTAAAAAAATTTTTTAAATCTTTTTTTCGCAGCCTCAATTGACTCGTGAACAGACTGAAATGAGACTCCTTCTGTTTCAGCAATTTCCCTTAATGTCTTTCCCTCGGCAAGCTGTAAAAGGCGTCTCTGCTGAACCTCGGATAATTTTGAAAATGCATACTCGGTTCGTTTGCTTCGCTCTTCTACTTCAGCTTGTTTTTTTGCGGCTATTTCTCTTTTTTCATCTTCCGATGTTATGTAGAAATCCACTGTGTGGTCAGCATATGCCATGCCCTCATACTTAGCTTCATCCGTTGAAACCGGGCAGTAGTATTTGTGGCGATGGTCACTCGCATCTTCTTTCTTGCGACTTTCCTTAATGCTGATGCCTATGTCATCTTCAACCTCTACGGCTGTTCTTTTAATTTCGTAAGTACCTGTCTTTTCGTTGAATGCGTTATATCTGTATTCGATAATCATAAAAATTGCTCCTTTGGATTTTTCTTGAAATCCGCCAGAGCCGCCGAAGATGTCCACCAAAAAGAAAAAGACGGCAGTGTGTGACACACTGATACCTATAATCGGTATTGATATGTCACTGCACGGCCGTCTTGCGTTCTGGCAGATAACTTTTAATATTCTGTTTTTATGCTGCGGTGGTTAAGATGTTTTCAATGTTAAGTGTGCCGTCGGGGTTTGCTGTGATGCGAGTTTTGCATCCTTTTACTACAATCTCCACAACCCTGCGGTCTTCACTTACATCACAGACGCGCTTATTATTAAGGTTGCGAACTTCACTCATAGGCATTTCCTCCTTTCTTTATTTCTGTTGTAAAGCAAAAAGCCGACACAAAACATTCAAGGTATAAACCTCTGAATGCTCGTGCCGGCTTGAACTCACTTGGTTCTGCTCGTCTTTGAGCTGTATATTTTATGCGAATCCCTCACTTGGGGTTTCTGCTTACTTTGTTGTTTCTGCTGCTTGAACAATTTGTGTCATCAGCATTCCTACAGAAATTGTTTCATAGGCGTTTTCTTTAGCTTTCTTTATTCTTAATGCGTATTCCCCGGTTTCAGTTTTTACTGCTTCTCCGAGAGGAATGTGTTCTTTAGGGGTGTAGACCATTTTGTTTTTTTTGGGGGTGTTCTCTTTCATTCAACTTCCTCCTATCGTTGCTTTATTAATATTTTTCATTGAATTTATTTATAAAATCAAGAACTTTGTTATTTATATCCGGTGTTTCGATTCGACGTTCAACTGCGGCATACAACTTGGGTAAGAATATATTAAAATCTAAATGTCGAGCCTTTTCCTCTGTACTTACATCACTATGATTTAATGTTGTACAACATATAGGGTTTGTGTTTTTAAAATCTTTTCCTAATAAATATAATTCGTACACGGTATCTATTGTAGAAGCATACGGGGCTGCAAGTTCTGATAAGTTACTCAAGACTAAAGCGATTTTTCCAACGCCATCGATAGAAGCAACATATATATTTTTACAGGGTGTTGCCGTGTATTTAGGATAGCATAACGATTTATATGTAAGTTCCTCCCAAAATGTTACGCCTACAGTCAAAGGGGAATCTACCGTGCCTAAGCGTATTGGAGTTTTTTTAGAAGACTCTTCAAAAACATCTTTAAAATAGTAGTATGCTTTCCAGTCAATTTCTCCACCTTCTGTAAGTTTTAGTAATTTACAAATGAAATTTAATAGATAGGCATCACCTGGGTTGTGGCTTTCAAAATCAGCAAACAATAATGCATCAACCGATACCTCAAATAAGTTTGCTATTTTTACCAGAGCCTCTATACTTAATGAAGCTTTGTATTGATTTTTTGAAACCCTCGAAAAGTAACCAGTACTTACTCCTGCAGCTTTTTCTACATCACCAATTTTCATATTATTTCTTTTGGTAAGAACATAAATATTATGAAAGAGCTGTCCTTTACTTGTCGCTAACAAAATTTATCAATCCCTTTCTTTGTCGAATACTGCTATTATTATATGCAATATTATTATAAATGTCAGCAGTCGCTGCAATGTTATTGATTTTCGATAGTTAAATTATATCTGAAAGTCACAGTGTTGTCAATATCTATTTGAATTTTACTTCAAGTAATTTATTTGTAATTTATTGTAGATTTGAATTATAGTTCGAATTTTTTCGAATAAATATTATAAAAAAGTTTGTTTTTCGACAAAAGATTCATAAAACAAAATTGTAAAAAGTAACACGGATTTTTCAAAAAAAATCTAATTTTGGTATAACTTACAAAGTTAACATTATATTGTATGTCTTTTAATAGTAATAATTACAAAATTAACTAAACTTATGTTACTTTTTCCAAAAAAATATAGTTTTTGATAGAAAAAACTAATGTTTCAATTAATTTTCTACACATTTATTGTCTAATATCCATTCAATAACACAATTTAGGTATTACTATTTTATGTATACGGTAAGTGACCTACTTCATGTAAAAACGCCGCCAAACTAAAGAATTAGCATTTTCGACGCACAATAATATTGACAGTGATTGTTAACCCGATTTATATGCTTATAATTACACATACATCATACCTGGCATCTTAACATTATCCCTTCCATCAAGTGGCATTTTAAGATTATGCAATAAACAACCGTAAGTAATAGCTTGTTTACCGAAACGGCTGCGAAGGTCCTCAACGGCATCTTCCAGTCGTTCTCTTTTTTCAATTCTCTGAATATCGGTAAAGAAAGATAACTGTTCGGTCGTAGTTTGTGGTACAAGGTTTATTGCTCGAATGGTTACAGCCCTCACGTTAGAATGCCAGATGTGTTTTTCCTTGAAAAGTTGATATCCAGCTTTGGCTATTTCTGAGGGCAGTTGTGTTTTCAGCGGTAATTTGCACTGATACTGTGAGCCGAACAAATCATTACCTCTGACAAATATCTGTACACCGGTAGCGGATAACTGATGCACCCTCAATCGGTGACCGACATCCTGACTCAATGCAAGAATCACCCGCCATACCTCATCATCATTTTCAAGGTCAGAAATGCAGGTAATTCCGTGTCCTACAGATTTTACGGGAGAAACAAAATCTCGGTGCATTACTCTTGAAGAATCCGTGCCGTTGGCATATCTCCAAAGAGCTATACCATTAACACCGAGCAGAAGTTTTAAATATTGAGGATCTGCGTTTGCTACATCCCCGATTGTATGAATACCTACTCTTGCCAATTTAGCTGTTGTGGCTCTTCCGCAGTATATCATTTCACTACAGTCGAGGGGCCACACCTTTTCTTTGAAGTTTTCCTTCCGGATTTCTGTGATTGCATCAGGCTTTTTCATATCACTTCCTAATTTTGCAAATATTTTATTGTACGAAACACCGATACTGACAGTCAACCCTAATTCTTCTCGAACCGAGCGCCTGATTTCTTCAGCTATGGTCATAGCATCTCCGTAAACATATCTGCTGCCTGTTACATCAAGCCAACATTCATCCATACCGAAAGGTTCAATGAGGTCGGTATATCTTTGATAGATAGCCTGGGTTAGCTTTGAGTATTTAAGGTATTGGTCGTATTGGGGCGGGACAACGATTAAATCCTTACATAACTGCTTTGCCTCCCAGTTCACCATTCCTGTTTTTACCCCCGCTTTTTTTGCTTTCTCTGATTTAGCGAGAACAATGCCGTGGCGTTCTTCTGTCGAACCACAGACAGCCACAGCCTTTCCTCTTAATTTAGGGTTAAGCATCATTTCCACCGAAGCATAAAAACAGTTTAAGTCACTATGCAAAATTGCTCTTTCCATCAAGAAAACACCACTTTTCTCAAATTAACTTCCCAAAAAGTATTGACAATGTGAAGTTGAGAGGTGTATAATCAATGCGTAACTTCTCAAACTTCTCATAATTTTATGTTAGCGACAAAAAATGTGTTTGTCAATACCTTTTGTGATTTTGGAGAAGTTACAACTGAAAATTTTTATGGAGGGAATGATTATGACTTTTTCCGACAAAGTAAAAAGAGCCAGAGAAGTAGCAGGCTTAACTCAAGATGAACTTGCCCAAGCAATAGGTGTTTCTCGCCGTACAATCACTGCTTATGAATCCGAAGGAGCAGTGGCAAGACGTTCTACCACAGAAAAACTCGCATACGCTCTTAAGGTATCTGTAAAATACCTCACAGATGAAAAATGCACAGACCCCTTGGCAGAAATTGAAAAAGATGAATACATTGAACAAGCTCGTGCTTTATATGGTTCAAAGGGTGTTCGTGATATGGATGAACTTCTCAAAGACAATGCAGCCCTGTTTGCAGGTGGCGACCTTTCGCAAGACCAGAAAGATGCCTTCTTTGAAGCCGTTATGAAAGCTTACATAACTTGTAAAGAAGAAGCTAAAATTAAGTTCGGCAGCAAGAACAATGGTTAAGTCCGTATTTTGGGACAGTAAAGATGTTAAACTTTATATGTGGGGATTGAATGCCCTCATTACATAATGTATAATTATTTTTGCAAATTGGTAGTCACATTATTATGGAGGTAGGTGTGTTTTATGGAAGATAGTAATATTATTCTTTTTCCTGACTTTGAAGCGTTGAAAAAAGAAGTGGAGAAGTTGAGAACAGAGATATCAATGCTCCTACTTGAAAGAGACGAGCTCAAATTAGTAGTTTGTAAAAATATAGAAACTGCATATATGTTAGCCCTTGGCAGTCTTGAATATAAGGCTTATGAATTGCATTGTGCTGTATTGCGTTTAAAAAGAAAAATAGACCTTATCCAAGCAAAAAAGAATCGCCAGGAAAAGGTTGTTCTTATTGATATTGATGAACAGCTCGATGAGGAATTTGCTGAATATCAACAGCACCTCGATGAACAAATTGACAAAATGAATAAGGCGCTCGACCACAGTAAAGGTACACCCCTCACTGCAGAAGAGACAATAGAAATAAAGAAAGTTTATCGTAATATTGTGAAAGCACTCCATCCTGACTTGCATCCTGATGTTACACTTGCCCAACTGCAACTGTTCCAAAATGCAGTTCAGGCGTATGAAAACGGTGACTTGAATAGCTTGCGAATTATCCACGAAATGGTCGCAGACCCTGTTATACCGGAAGTCGGAGAAAATGGTATGGCATTGTTAACCAAAGAAAAAGAGCGTCTTACAAAATCCCTCGAACTTATCCATCAACAGATTTCAGAAATCAAATCAGAGTACCCGTACACTATGAAAGACGTTGTAAACAACCCGGAAAAGATAGAAGAAAAGAAGACCGAACTACAAAGCCTAATTGAAGAACTGAAAGAAGTATATGATTGGTACGAGGCTCGAATAAAAGAATTATTAAGGTGATAATATGAGTGATATTATAAAAAGTGATGAAGGCGGACTCGTTGGCTTGTTCCACGGAAAAGGAGGAGGCTTATCAATTCCTAAGCCATTTGAAAAAGACATCTACCTTTTTGATAGCTATGTTGCAGGAACAACGCACATTCCGGGAATTGAAGAGCTTGAACCACATTTGAATGTTGATGACAAACTTAATTTTTACCGTGAACCGGATAACAAGTACGACCCTAAAGCTATCGTTATAAAAAACAGCGATGGTATAAAAATAGGTTATGTGCCAAAAGAGGATAATGTTATATTTTCCCGTTTGATGGATGCAGGGAAATTGTTGTTCGGTAGAATCACCCAAAAAGAGAAAAAAGGAAAATGGCTGAAGATAAATATTAAGATTTACCTTCATGAGTAAAATACCTTATATCATTATAATGTAAAGGAGGGTTGGCATTGACCTACGAGGAAATCCATACTTCGGTTGAAACTCTTGTAAAAAAATATGAAGAGCGTGACCCATTTAAACTGTGTCGTGCAATGGGTATTATTTTGCTTTTTCAATCGTTAGGTACTGCACCAGATGCAATAAAAGGTTTCTTTCTTGAAAGCAAGCGAATCCGAACTATTACGGTCAACTCTGACCTCCCAGAAGTAATACAAAGAATAATAGTGGCTCACGAATTATGCCACGCAGAAAATCATCGAAAAAGCGGCATCCACGCTTTCCATGAAGTAGCAATGTTCGACCAGACCTCTGTCTATGAAAAAGACGCCAATCTTTTTGCCGCCGAACTACTTCTTGAGGATAAGGATGTACTTGAGGCTTTGAACCAAGATACAACCTTCTTCACAGCCGCAGCATCACTGCGTGTTCCGGCAGAACTTTTAGACTTTAAGTTCCGTGTTATGAAATGGAAAGGTTTTATGTTAGTTGAGCCACCAACAAACGCCCGTAGTAATTTTATGCGTAACATGGAGGTTCCTGAAAATGCAGACTACTACTGCTAAACCTATAAAAGTTTATGTAGCCGTTAAGACGGATTTTTCTGAAGACGGCACAATGCTTCCAAGGGAAATCACCTGGGAAGATGGAGAGAAATTTACAATTGAACGAATCCTTGATATAAGACAAGCACCTGCTATGAAAGCCGGCGGTCAAGGTGACAGATACACAATATTAATCAAAGGAAAACAAAGCTATCTTTTCTTTGAAAGAAGTACGAACCTTACTGGAAATTACATTGGTAGATGGTTTGTTGAGCGGAAGATTGCGTAAGAGAACAAGAGAAAAAGACATATGGGTTTTTATCTATATTCGTCTTTTTCTCTTTTTCGGTCCAAATAAATGTACTTGAAGAAAATGTACTATAAAAAGCATTGTTTATTAGGAAATTTTGTGCTATTATGTATAAGTATTATTGTAATGAATCTCAAGTGGAATTAAAGGGGTTAGATTATGAAGTTAAAGGAATTATCTGCGGACGGAAAAATAGCATATTTGATTAAACCTATCTTAAAAGTTTTACAAGCAGCTGGCGGACAGCTTGAGCGTTCTGAAATTAAAGAAAGAATTGCCGATATGGATGACCAAATTGCTGACTATGCTGAACTTGAAAAGACATCCAAGAAAACAGGAAATACATACAAAGAATTCAATTTTAAATTCAACTTTGCGATTAAAGATTTGTATTTCATTGGATTATTAACCTATACAGATACTTCTCCCGTCACTTTGACTGAAAAAGGTTTATATCTTGATGTTGATGCTCTTAATGTTCAAAAAGATGTTATTGAAGCGTCAAAGGTACACTGGGAAGAAATAAGCAAAAACAATAAGAAAAATAGGGTTGTTGATGTTTCAGATAGTGAAGAAGAAACTCAAGCGGAAGAAAAAATTAAGGACGATTTCAAGGAAATCCTTCTTGCGGCTATTTCAAAAATGTCTCCTAAGAAGTTTGAAGCTTTCTCAAGAGCGTTACTTAATAAAATGGGAGTCGAATTCACAGAGAAAGGTGTTCAAATCAGTAATGATGGCGGTATAGATGGATATGGTTATCATATAGATGCAAATGATTTTAGAACAACAAGAGTTGTTATTCAGTGCAAAAGATACAATGTAGCACCCGTTAGAGAACCTGAAATCAATCAGTTCTTAGGGGCTATGAATAAATATCAAGCTGATTATGGTGTGTTTATTACAAATGGTAGATTTACAAATGCTGCAAGAATCGCCGCAAGAGAAGGTTCGCCAATTACTTTAATTGATGGCAATGAGCTTGTAAGACTTGTAAAGAGATATGAGCTTTACATAACGCCAGTACAAACTTATGTTTTAGATGATTTTTATAATAGCGAAGAATAATTTTTTTTATCATCAACTTCCGATAATTTTTATTATATAGAAGTTGTATTAAGGAGGGCGTAAATATGAGTCCCGTATTAAGCAAAAAACAAATGACAGAAGAAGATATTAAGCTTCAGTACATAACCCCAGCTATACAAAGCAAATGGGGTCTTGACAGTATGACTATGGAAACAAGAATCACCGATGGTCGTATTAACCTTAAAGGTAATCTTGTTGCAAGAGAAAAGCCAAAAAAAGCTGACTATGTTTTGTATCTTAATAAGTACAAGCCCATTGCCATTGTTGAAGCAAAAGATAACAACCATTCTATCTCATATGGACTTCAGCAGGCTAAAACATATGCACAAATGCTTGATGTTCCCTTTGCTTACAGCTCAAACGGTGACGGTTTTCAAGAATACGACTTTTTAACAGGAGTAGAGCGAGAACTCTCTATGGATGAGTTTCCCACAGCTGATGAATTAACAGCCCGTTGGGAAGCACAAGGCATAACTGATAATGAAAAGAAGGTAATTGCACAGCCTTACTATTCAAGTCAGAATACCTATGACCCTCGTTATTATCAGCGCAATGCAATTAACCGTACTGTTGAGGCAATCGCAAAGGGTCAAGACCGTCTTTTGCTTGTTATGGCTACAGGCACGGGCAAAACATATACCGCTTTCCAGATTGTATATCGTCTGTTGAAGAGCAATCTCAAGAAAAAGGTATTATACCTTGCGGACAGAAACATTCTTGTTGACCAATCTATTCAGCAGGACTTTTCACCACTTGAAAAAACTATACATAAAATCAATTTTGCAAAAGATGACCCTGTTACAATAACTTCTCACGAAGTGTATTTTTCTCTTTATCAGCAGCTTGCCGGAAATAGCAATGATGAGGATGATGAAACTGGCGGCGAAGATGCTGTTGAGCGTTTTGCTAAGCTCTTCAATAAAGATTTCTTTGACCTCATTATAGTAGATGAGTGTCACAGAGGCTCGGCAAAAAAAGACAGCAACTGGCGTAAAATTCTTGAATATTTCTCATCAGCTACGCAGATTGGTATGACAGCAACACCAAAGGAAACAAAGTATATTTCGAACATTGATTACTTTGGTGAACCGATATACACCTACAGCCTTCGTGAAGGCATTGAAGACGGTTTCCTTGCACCGTTTAAAGTTATAAATATCAAAACAAACATCGGTGAGGGATGGAGACCTTATAAGGGGCAGCTTGATAAAAACGGCTATGAAATAGAAGATAAAATTTATACCAACAGTGATTTTGACTACAACATCATTCTCGAAGACCGTACCTATGAGGTCGCAAGAGAAATTACTGAATATCTTAAGAGTACCGACAGAATGCAGAAAACCATTGTTTTCTGTGCAACAGAGGACCACGCTGAAAGAATGCGAATTGCCCTTAATAATCTTAATGCCGATATGTGCAAAGAGAATCCTGATTATGTTGTTCGTATCACGGGTTCTGACGCATATGGAAAAAGCAAACTTGATTATTTTATATCTGTTTCAGCGCCATATCCTGTTATTGCAACAACATCAAAGTTGCTTTCCACAGGCGCGGATTGTAAGATGACTAAACTTATTGTTCTTGATGAAATGATTAGTTCTATGACTGAATTCAAGCAGATTATAGGTCGTGGAACTCGTCTTCGTGAAAAAGAAGGTAAAAATCATTTTGTTGTTATGGATTTCCGTAATGTAACACGTCTTTTTGCCGACCCTGATTGGGACGGCCCCATTGAGACGGTTGACGGATATGACCCTGACCACAAGCCTGGTGGCGGAGGTTCAGGCAGCGGTGGAGGTCTTACTCCTCCGGTTGTTCCCACTGAAAAATATATAGTAGATGAAAGAGGCTGCAATGTTCAAATTTTAGGTAAAACAGTTTCTGTTTACGATGCAAATGGAAAGCTTCTTCGTCAGGAAAGCATAGTTGACTATACTAAATCTAATATTCTTGGTAAATATGCTTCTCTTGATAATTTCATCCGTCAGTGGACCGCTGAGGAAAAGAAAGAGGCTATTAAGAACCTGCTTGCAGAACAAGGGATTGATTTGCAGCAGATGAAAGAAGAACAAGGAATGGAAGCTGTTGATGATTTCGACTTTATCTGCCATGTCGCTTATGATAAAAAGCCTCTTACACGCCGTGAGCGTGCTAACAATGTTAAGAAGCGTGATTTCTTAAGCAAATACAGTGGTGTAGCAAGAGAAGTCCTCGAAACCTTACTTGACAGATATATGAATACAGGCATTTACGAAATAGAAAAAACAGAGGTTCTTAAACTTGAAGACTTTAAAAAATATGGTAAACCTTCAAAAATCGCATCATATTTCGGTGGCAAAGACGGATATTTAAAAGCGATAAAAGAACTTGAAGAAGAATTATATAAGGTAGGTTAAAATAATGAGCTTATCAAATTTTGTAAAAAGAATAAGAGATATAATGCGTAACGATGCCGGTATCAACGGTGATGCACAGCGTATCGAACAGATGGCATGGATGCTTTTTTTAAAGGTTTATGACGCCAAAGAAAAAGACTGGGAATTTGACGACGAAGATTATGTATCAATTATCCCCGAAGAATGTCGTTGGAGTAATTGGGCTGTCGATGACCGCTCTGGTAATGCAATGACAGGTGATAATCTTCTTAATTTTGTCAACAACACTCTGTTTCCCACACTCAAGGGCTTATCTGTCAGCAAAGATACACCCATAAAAAAATCTATCGTTAAGACAACTTTTGAAGATGCAAACAACTATATGAAGGACGGTGTTCTTCTTCGTCAGGTTATCAATGTTATTGATGAGCTTGAGCTTGATGATTATGAGGAAAGCCACGCCTTCGGTGATATTTATGAAACTATACTTAAAGAGCTTCAGAGTGCCGGTTCTTCAGGTGAGTTCTATACTCCTCGTGCTGTAACTGATTTTATGGCTAAAATGATTAAACCCCAAATCGGTGAAAATGTCGCTGACTTCGCTTGCGGTACAGGTGGTTTCCTTACAAGCTGGCTCAAAGAACTTTCAGCTCATATTGAAACAACCGAAGACCAGGAAAAATACGATAATTCAATTTACGGCATCGAAAAGAAGCAGTTCCCGTATATGCTTTGCATTACAAATATGCTTCTTCACGGTATTGATGTTCCGAAGATTTATCACGACAACTCCTTGCTTCGTGATGTGCTTGACTACACAGAAGAAGACCAGTTTGAAGTTATTCTTATGAACCCTCCTTATGGTGGCAACGAAAAGAACGAAGTGAAAAATCACTTCCCGTCAGATCTTGCAAGCAGTGAAACTGCTGACCTTTTTATGTCAGTTATTATGTACAGACTCAAAAAGAATGGTCGTGCAGCTGTTATTCTTCCTGACGGTTTCCTTTTCGGTACAGATAATGCAAAAGTAGCTATCAAGAAAAAGCTTCTTTCAGAGTTTAATCTTCATACTGTTATCCGTATGCCTCACAGCGTTTTTGCACCTTATACATCAATTACTACAAATATTCTTTTCTTTGACAGAACAGGCCCCACAACAGAAACTTGGTTCTACCGCCTTGATATGCCTGAAGGTTATAAAAACTTCTCAAAGACAAAGCCGATGGAACTCAAGCATTTTGCTCCTGCTATGGATTGGTGGGAAAATCGTGAAGAAATCGCAGTTGATGGTTTTGACAAAGCAAAGAAATACACTGTTGAAGAGATTGCTGAAAAGAATTATAACATTGACCTTTGTGGTTATCCTCATGAGGAAGAAGAAATACTTCCTCCAAAAGAGCTCATTCAACAGTATCAGGCAAAAAGAGCAAGTCTTAATGCTGATATTGACCGCATTCTTGCACAGATTACTGATATTTTAGGAATCGATATTACGGAGGAATAATAATGACCGGACAACAGCTTAAAAATTCTATATTACAAATGGCTGTTCAGGGCAAACTTGTTCCGCAGGACCCGAATGATGAACCTGCTTCTGTTCTTTTGGAACGCATAAGAGCAGAAAAGGAAGCCTTGATAAAAGCCGGTAAAATCAAGAAAGAAAAGAATCCTTCTGTAATATTCCGTGGTGCCGATAATTTGCCTTATGAGAAAGTCGGCAAAAACGAGCCTGTATGCATTGCTGATGAGGTGCCTTTTGATATCCCTGATAGCTGGGAGTGGGTGCGATTAGGCAGTTTGTTAAGCGTTATAAGTGATGGCACGCATAAAACACCGCATTATGTACCAGATGGTGTTCCATTTCTTTCAGTTCAAAATATTTCGAGTGGGAAGTTTGATTTCACAAAAATCAAATACATAACACAAGAGGAACATCAAAAATTGATTGAACGAATCAAACCACAAAAAGACGATATATTGTTTTGCCGAATAGGCACATTAGGAAAAGCTATTAAATGCACTCTTGATTTTGAATTTAGCATTTTCGTAAGTTTAGGGTTGTTGAGACCAGTAGATATTTCAATAACTGACTATTTAGTATTTGCAATAAACTCCCCGTTAGGCGATAAATGGATTCACGACAACAAAGTCGGCGGTGGTACTCATACTTATAAAATTAATTTAATCGATATACCGAGAATGTTAATTCCCGTTCCTCCTTTAGAAGAACAAAAACGTATTTTTGATAAATTATCAGTATTTGAACCACTTACCGAAGAATACACAACCAAAGAAAATACATTATCCATCCTTAATGCGTCGTTTAGTGATATTCTCAAAAAATCAATACTTCAAGAAGCGGTTCAAGGAAAACTTGTTCCTCAAGATGAAAATGACGAACCCGCTTCAGTGTTACTTGAGCGTATAAGAGCTGAAAAACAAGCACTGATTAAGGCAGGTAAAATTAAGCGAGATAAGAACGAATCCGTCATTTTCAGAAGGGATAATTCTCATTATGAGAAGTTGAACGGAATTGAACGTTGTATCGACGATGAAATACCATTCGAAATTCCTGAAAGTTGGCAATGGGAACGATGGGGCAACATATCGCAAAGCATACAGTATGGCTATAATGCACCCGCAAAAAGTGATGGAAAAATCAAGATGGTACGCATCAGTGACATACATAATAATACTGTTAAATGGGATTCTGTTCCGTTCTGCGATATTGCCGAAGAGGATATAGAAACTTACCTTTTAAAACCTAATGATATATTGTTTGCCAGAACAGGCGGCACGGTTGGTAAATCATATTTAGTAACAGAAATTCTTGAAGATGCTATATATGCTGGATACTTAATCAGAACCCGTTATAGTAATGAACTTGTTCCAAAATACTTAAAGTACTTTATGGAAAGTGAGTTGTATTGGTCTCAATTGCGTTCAGGCACTATTGCCACAGCTCAGCCAAATTGCAATGGTCAAACATTATCAAGAATGTTGTTGCCTATACCACCAAAAGCGGAACAAGAGCGAATCACGCAAATGATTGATATTCTTTATACAAAGCTATAATTTCAGGCATACACTTCATTGAGAGGTGTATGCCTTTAATATTACCAATCGACTATTTTATCAACGATTTCTCTTTGCTCGGTTGCTGTTTTGCGAAGGTATATTCGTGTTGTTTCAATGCTTTCATGTCCCATAAGGTCAGCAAGAAAAGCAATATCGTTACAGCGGTCAAGAAAGCTTTTTGCAAACCTGTGGCGAAATGAATGAGGATAAACGACAGCAGGGTCAATACCATATCTCACAGCTAATTTTTTGAGTTGCCCGGATATACCACGGGTGGTAATTCTGTCACCATACTTGTTCAAAAAAATGAAGCCACTTTCCTGATGCTTTTCAGCTAACCATGAAAGGGCTTCTTCTTTTAAAGATTGCGGTATGTATATTCGCCTTAACTTGCCGCCTTTTGAGTACAAATCCAAGTGACCGAGCTTGATATGTTCAACCTTGATTTGTATAAGCTCACTGACTCTTGCGCCTGTCGCTGCCAAAAAGCGAATAACAAAATACCAAAACATTTCATCATCTTTTTTAAGGCTGTTTTTGAAATATTCATAGTCAGCCTCACTGATGACATTTTCAAGAAAAGCCTTTTGTTGTACTCTTACAAAGGGCATTTTCCATTTTTCTTTACCCACACTTTCCAAGTAGCAGTTGATTGCTCTGAGCCTTAAGTTCACCGTTTTCGGCTTGTAGCTTTCAATAAGCCACACCTTGTACTCCCGTAGGTTTTTCTTTGTGACTTCATCGTACTGTTCGCTGAATTGTTTTATTGCAAACATATACGATGAAATCGTGTTTTCTGAAAGGTTTGTACCTCTCAAGTGTCTTTCAAATTTGTTTTTATCTATCATAGCGAAAGACCTCCTTTCGCTATAATTATACAGATTGAAAGTTATAATTGCTCGATGTACGGCAGCAAAGAATTATATGCAGCAACGATACGGTGTTGTTCTTTGAGGGGCGGTAATGCAATTAGTAATTTTTCAATTCTTGCAATTGCTAATTTAGGCTGACCAACCTTAGTTGTAGCTTCGGCGATTTGAGCCTGAATTAAGGGAGATTGTAATTCTTTAATAAGCCAATCTTGATTTATTATTGTAAAAACAAGCCTATCGGCATTCTCTGTTAAATTAGCACCATCAAGCTCTCTTGGGATTTTACCTATTCTGCCGATAGTACCAGCTACAGTTATAAATACATCTTCTTTTTTTATGATGTATTTTGAGATGCTTGGATAAATGTCTGTCGGCACATATTGTAAATCTTCTGTTGAGACCCAACCGTCCTTCATATCAGAGACACGAATATATATGTGTCCCGTGTTATCTTTGATAAGCTTTCTGCCTGCAGGAATACGTTTACCACCTAAAACCGAAGTGATCGTTCCGAGCCTGCACCAACACCAATTTTCAGGAATCTCAAACGGTATTTCATCGTCGATACAACGTTCAATTCCGTTCAACTTCTCATAATGAGAACTTTACAAAGCTTCGATAGTTGACAATACTTTGTTTGCAAAATCAACAATCCGTTGTTGCTCACTCATCGGAGGAACGGGGATTAACATTTCTGCAAGTTGATTTAGATAAAATCCTTTTTGCGCCGTTCCTGTTGCTTCCTTAATTGCTTTGTTTTGAAAATATGCGGAGTCAAATACAAGTTTTAAATAATAATTATAAATTAGTGTTGTTATAACAGAAACACTACGTTGGAAACAAACGTTATATCCACCTTCGTAAACACAACTTCTTCCTAACGACCCAACAGAGGTAAAAAACAAATCGCCAGTAGTAGCATTGGTACGTAAGTTTTCTTGTTCAAAAACTTCTTTTGATAAATATCTAACCTTATTTAATTCAACTAACCTATTGTTGTTTATGTTAGTAGACGAAGCCATAATATATTGAGTTTCAAAAGTTTCACCTTTAGGAGGATTGTGGTCTCCGTCCACAAGCTTTGTGCAAATGCTTTTCAATCTAACCCATTCCCAAGAATTAGGTATCTCAAATGGTATTTCATCATCAATGCAAACCACTTCAGAACCACGCTTTTCATAATGAGAATTATCCCTTCTGAAAATGACGGATTCATTCTTATCTTTTTTTATTTTGCCTGCCTTGATTAGTGCTTGTTTTTCTGCTCTGATTCTCTCAAGCAATACTGAAGCAGGCTCATCATTTTCATCTTGGGGTACAAGTTTGCCTTGAACCGCTTCTTGGAGAATTGATTTCTTTAGTTTTTCCGGGAATGACAAGTTTAATATTTTGATTTCCTGCTCTAATTCAGAATAATTACTCAAAACTGGAAGAAGCTCTTTTAGTTTTGAACAAATCCTATCTTGTTCATTCAGGGGAGGCAAAGGAATCCATAAGCTATCCAAACTGTCAGAATTTAATGTGTTACCTTTAATAGCCGTTTTTGTTTCTCCCAACTGTGACAATAACGGCATTACAGCAAATAAATATGAAGTCATAATTTTGTTATCGTCAACAAAAGGATAAATCGATATTATTGCTTCATTGTGAAATGCATCGATATCCAATATAGAGACTTTACCTACTGTAAGTTTGAAACTCATTAAAAGAGTTCCTGCTGGACTTTTTCTCCCTTTAAAACTAACATCGGCAGCATATGCACTAACGCCTTCTTTAGTTTCGGAAATATGTCCATCGGAAACCATATCGGCTATTGAAACCCAATTATGTATGGGGTTGTTCCAATATTCTGACTCTTTCCGTGGAGGCGTTTTGCCCATAGAATAATTTACTACATTGCAAAATCTAACCCATTCCCATGTGTCAGGTATCTCAAATGGCACCTCATCAGCAATGCACACAGGCGCATTTTTGCCGACCTGCTCATAAGGCAAATTATAGGAGGTTGACTTAACAAAAACTACTTACTATAAGATTCAACTCTGCCCCCATTCCTCCGTCTCTACCAATAATAAAATCGGCTTCATTATAACACTCGACATAATTCTTAAAATCAATACACTTCCTATCACAATAGTACCATTTACCTTGAAACCAATCTGGTAGCAAGGTGAAAAAATTTTCTGCATCCCCATCTACATATTCGTATAGTTCAACTATCCTTTCGGCGTCAAGAACTTCAATTTCAAAACACCCATTTCCGTTATCAGCATCGGGGTTGTAATAAATAATATAAATCTGATGCTCTGCACCATGTATTTTACCGGGCAGAAAGACTGCATCATAGCCATCAAGGTAGCTTACCATAGCACCCTCCTAAACTTATTAATTTTTATATTAACTTCTTTAATAAACTATAATCAATGCTGTCGGCTTGTTCATTAAACTTCCAAAGCAAATATACTTATAGTATGGAAATAATGCTATTTGCTTTGGAGGTGCAATTATGGATAAAGTTGAACTTGGTAAAAAGATAAAAGAAGCAAGAATCGGAAAAGGATACACGCAAGAAGTGCTTGCTGAAAAATCAGGTATCGGGCCTATTTATCTTGGTGAAATTGAGCGTGGGTTAAAGATGCCGAGCCTAAAAGTATTTATAAGAATTGTAGAGTCTCTTGATATTTCTGCAGACTACATTCTCCGTGATGAGTTGCCTTCAGGTAAGGATTATGTTTTTGATGAACTGACCGAAAAACTGTCGGAGCTTACTCCAAAACAAAGAAAAGCGGCTGCAGCCATTCTTGATGCTTTTATAGCTACTTTATAAAGGGTTGATTTGCAATCAGCTCTTTATTTTTTTACCTTACCGAAATCGACAGATTTTTTACTCATCGTGGTTTATTATAATGCCTACAGCATAGTTTAAATGCTGATAGCATTATGAGGCGGTGAATATATGGAATGCATAAATCCTCCGTTTTATTAGCCATGTAACTTGGATAGGCATAGCAATAATAATATTTGGAGTTGAAAAAATGGATATAAAAGAAATGGTTAATAATTTATTGAATGATTCTGTAATCGTTGAAAAGATGTTTGATTACATTGATGCTTGGTGTGAAGATTTTAAAGAAGTAAAGACCCGTGCCGAATCCGCTGTCGATGATATGCTTGCCAGCATCGGTTCTGAAGCAGTTAACGCCTTAATAACGGCTTTGAAACAGCAAATAGCATCCGATATAAGGTTTGCTACTGCACAGGGTTTAAAGGCAAATATAAGCGAATTTAGGCACCCTTCAAACATAATTATTCTTAATCAAGGTTTAGAGCATTATGTTCAAGAAGGTGTAATGCTCAATCTACCCGCAAGAAAAGATGCAGAAAAAGTAGTGGCCGAAATAATCAAGGAATATGGTATAGCAGAAATGGAGTGTTTTGCTTCAATCACGGAGTTTCATACATACCTTGAAACCGTATGTCCGAAGTTGGCACATTTCTATGGTTACATCACTGCTAATAAGATTTTGACTTTAACCGAACCTGGGTATGTTTCAAACCAAATCCAAACTATGAAGTATACAAGAGAAGTGAAAAAATACTTCGGTGTACCAGATGATAAAAGCATACCACTACTGTAATAAAAAACAATAGTTTCATCAAAATCATATCTGATATGAAATACCAAAAGGTTGGGTACACGATTATTTAGGTTGGGTACACGAAAGGTCAGGTTGGGTACACGAAAGGTGGGATTGGGTACACGATTACTTTTTTAATCCTCATAGCAAGGCAAAGCAAATAACAAAAAAGCACCTCTGCAAAATCACTTTGCAAAGGTGCTGATTTTGTTAAGTGCCGTGAAACCCCTTGATATATGGGCATTTGGGCATAAAACAACTCCACTCTCATTGTATCAAAATAAGAGTGGAGTTATGGTGCCGGTGACCGGGCTCGAACCGGTACAGTGTTGCCACCGAGGGATTTTAAGTCCCTTGCGTCTGCCAATTCCGCCACACCGGCAGGTGAATTCATTGGCGAATTCCAATTTATTATAATGCGACTGGGCGACAATGTCAAGAGAAAAATGCGAATACCGCCCTACAAAAAGTAAGGCGGTAGCACATTTTTTATATGAAATTATTCAAAAACAACTTCCCTGCCGCTTTCGGAACTGTCATAGATACCCTGCATGATGTAAGACGTGAGAATGGCTTTGGAAATATCATTGCGGGTTCTTCTCTGTTCAACAACAGCCTTTACAAAGTCATGCACTTCGTCTGCGTGCATGGGGTTACGTTCACTGACGGGTTCGCAGTTGCAAAGCTTGCCGTCTTCGACATAATACAGTTTATAGCCGCCGCAATACTGCAGACGGATACCCGCTTTGTCACCGAGGAAGTCGATATAGGTTTCATGCTCACCGACATTCTGTGCCCATGCACCTTCAAAGCTGACAACGGGGCCTTCGGTACGGATAAGACCCGTTACGGAGTCATCAACATCATAAGTGCCTTCGGGATTGTAGGTATCTTTTGCCCACATGGATTCAAAGACATAATCCTTGATATTCTTGCCGAGCTTGCAGAAAGCAACACCGCTTGCGGTCAGGGGCTTCGGGTCACCGCAGCAATACAGAATCAGGTCAAGATAATGCACACCCCAGTCGATCAGAGCACCGCCGCCGGAAGAAGCCTTGGTGGTGAAGTCACCGCCCAGGCCCGGAATGGAACGGTGTGCACGGAAAGAAGCGAACACGTGATAGACTTCGCCGAGGTCGCCGTTTTCAATATGTTCTTTGATCTTGTTGACAGCATCATTGTAGCGGTTGCAGACACCGATGGCAAGAATTCTGCCCGTTTCGTAGGACACTTTTTCCATTTCCTTGGCTTCGCTGAGAATGCGGGCGGCAGGCTTTTCGCAAAGAACATCCTTGCCGTGCTTCATGAAGTCGATGGAAATGACGGAGTGCATATCGTTGTGGGTGCAGACGGAAACAGCATCGAGGTCGGGGTCATCAAGAATTTCGTGATAATCATACACGGCCGTACCGCATTCGTAATTTTCAACGCAGGCATCGGCTTTTTCGGGGATGATGTCGCAAAAATACTTAATTTCGGCATTTTCATCACTCATATAAGCGGGAATGTGGGCGCTGTTGGCAATGGAGCCGCAACCGATGACGGCAACTTTGATTTTTTTACTCATTTTATTTTACCTCACTTTTTGATTACAATATTTCTTTCACCCGCGTGGCTGTCGAATATCAACAGCAATGTACGTGATTTTTCGCAATAAACGGATTGGATTTTTGCTCCGTCGAGCAGGACGGTTGCTTTTGCATATTCTTCGGGAACACGCAGACGCATATATGCTTTGAATCCTTCAGCCCCGCGAACGCTCAGATGGATTGCATCATCCTTTTCTTCCATAGAAAGAACTCGCACACAAGTGCCGATAATACGCAGGTTTTCATCTTCAATTGTTGCAAAATCGAACAGCAAACGGCTTTCATCGGGTTTGATAACCACCTTTTCACAGACGGCAAAATCGGGGGTATACAGATCTGCAAACAGACCGTCAAGCTCAACATCCCCTGCCGTGTCGCTTTCAAGCAAAGAAGCGGCAACAATGTGATTACCACGGCGGACAATGAGTTTATTGTCTTCGTCCCACGGTGCACCGAGCAGCTCTGCGGCGGCATGGACAGTCTGCTTATACTGCTTTACAAGGTCTTCACAGATGCAAAGATGCATGGGATTGAGATTGCGGATGATAACATGGCCTTTGCCGCAGCTGTAGGTTCCATCGGCGGGATTTTTCTGCAGACCGAACAGTTCAAACAAGTGCTGTGCGGGGGTGTCGTACTTCCCTGTCCACCACGAACGAATGTTATGGAACGGGTCGCTTCCGTCACCGACATACACAAGCACCCCACCGTTCTGCACCCAGGCACAAAGGGCATTGTTGACATCGGGTGACAGCGGTTTCATGAATTCATAACTTAAGACCAGAAGATTATATTCATCAAGTGTATCGGGATAACGACGGACATTGTCAAGAAGCACGGGCCGCACTGCAAGACCGTTGTTGAGAAGCGGCAAAGAGAGTCCGTAAAACAGCGGAAACGCATTGGATTCTGCAAGCTGCAATTCTTCCGTTTTTTCTGCCGTTCCGTTTGCAATTTTGAGGATGATGGAATTGGTCAGGTCTTCGTTTGTGCGAAGCACCGTGCCGACTTCTTCTTCGGGCACACAGCCGTACAGATCATCCGTGAATGTACGTTGATACAGTGCCGTATCACTCATGAGCACACCGACACGAAGTGAATCGGCATTGTCAGCACATTCAATATCGCCGAGGGTCTGGAACATTCCGTTGAGCCGTGTTTTGTATTCGGGCGGAATGGTGGCGGCATCGGGTGCATCTTTGGGGTATTTGCCGTGCATGATGCGGTCAGGCCACGGACAGATTTCAAAATGATTGATATGCGGATGCAGGAGCGATGCGGTAACGGTTTTATAATAATTATACTGATAATCGTTCCAGTCAAAAATGGGGTTGTCTTCAATGGGATCGTGCAAAAACCACATTCTTTTGCCCGTACCGCGGACAAGCTCCTGCATGACACCGTATTCAAGGTAAGCCGTTTCAAAGGTGCGTTCTTTGAGAATGCCTTTGTAAATATTTTTTTCTCTTGCCGTGCCTGTCCAGACCTGGGCTATGAAGCCGTCCACACCGGGAATATCGGCGAGCATTCCTTCGGGGCTCATAATCTTCCACTGTGTGTAGTTGAGAAGACTGTGGGTCGGGACATAAAAACGGACATCGCGGTTGTATTTCACCTTGGCATATTCTTTGATGTATGCACTGACACGATCAATGGCGCGGCGGTAGAGATAGGCTTTGAGCTGTGCACAGCGGTAATGTGCATCCACACTTGTATGCTGTGCCTGCCACGGTTCGCGGTAATACAACTCGTATTCCCGCTTGAACGCTTCGGAATAACCGCCTCTGTCCCAGAACTCGGGTTCTTCAACGTGAATGGCAACCACACCCGCATCGACGGCAATTTTCAGTTTTTCGCTCAGATAATCCGCAAAAGAAATGGTCGGAACCATGTAAGGGGTCATGTGCCCATGGACGATTTCATTGCCGAAACGGTCTTTTTGCCATTCATCCATGTGTTCCCTGCCGTCATATTCGCCCGTCAGGTAATCGACATACGAACCCCATGAAATACCTGTCATCAGGTGTGCAACATAGCCGTTGTCGACATACTGCTTTACCCGATCGGCGGTAGATTCGTTCAGGCGGTAGCACATGCAGAAGTCATTCTGAAAATCAATGTGCGGTTCCAGCGGCAAGCCGTTCTGATAGCCCGTGCGTTCTTCTTCTCGCGGTCTGATAAATGCCATATCATCACCTCTTATTTTTCAAGACAAACGGTGTAAATATAATCAGATTTCATATCGTCGGGATTGATTGCGGGGAAAATGAACTTCATGCCGTCTTCTGCGGCGGCAATATCAACTTTTGCATCACAGCCGAGAAGATGTGCTTTGTATGCAGGGTCAAAGTCAAGGTCAACGGTCTTTTCACCAAACGGGAAGCCTGCAAAGAAGACATAAATTTTGCCGTCCTTCTGCGTGTACCAGACTTTTTCGAGCTTGCTCTTTTTGAGTTTGCGGGAAGCATAAATACCTTCACCGTTGACGGCCAGCCAGTCGCCCATCTGTTCAAGGCGTTCCTGCATGATAACGGGAATGGTGCCGTCTGCATTGGGGCCTACATTCAAAAGGAAGTTACCGCCTGCGGCAACAAGGTCAACAAGCAGTTCAATGAGTTCAGCGGCAGACATATAGTCTTCTGTGGTTTCAATGCGGTTGACACCGAAACTTCTGCCGATGCCTCTGCATTCTTCAAAATAACGAATTTCCTGAATTTCTTCCGCACTCTTTTCTTCATCGGCATTGCCGACAAAACCATATTCTGTAGTAAAGTTGCCGCCGTGGACACCTCTTGTTTCCATCCCCCAACGGTCATTGGGAACAATGAAATCTTTGACACTCGATTCATTATACAGCCACTGCAAAAATTCTTCGGAATGCCACACACCGGAAGGATACAGCCATTCGCCGTCAGTAAACAGGGTGGCAGGCTGATATTTTTCAATCAGTTCTTTGAGCATGGGATGCAGGTGTTGCAATGCATACTGTTCAGGATCTTTTATGCACAGCGGATTGAACCATTCGTAAACGGAATGATATACGCCGAAGCGCACGTCCGTTTTATCACAAGCTGCTTTGAGCTCTGCGCAGAAATCACGGTGCGGGAGCAAATCAAAAGAATTCCAGTTCCACGCATATTCTGTGGGATACATACAATAACCATCATGGTGTTTTGAAACCAGATTGATATACTTTGCACCTGCTTTTTTAAACAGGCTGACCCATTCTTCGGCATCAAACAGATCGGCTTTAAAATCTTTCACAAAATCTGCATACTGAAAATTGACTCCGTAATTGCGTTCATGGAATTTCCATGTTTCGGAGTCCTTATCGTTCATATTCCAGCCGTACCATTCGGCATAGTCACCTTTTTTGGCGTATCCCGGCACGGAATAAAGCCCCCAGTGAATGAAAATGCCGAATTTGGCATCCTGAAACCATTGCGGAACAGGTCTTGAATCAAGAGATTTCCAATTGCTTTCGTATTTCACAGTATATCCTCCCATTATTAAAAAATCTTTACTTAATAAATAACACATTTTGCACAGAATTACAAGATGATTTTTAAAATTTGCTGTTGATATTGACATATTTTTTATAACATGATAAAATAACATAGAATATGTCAAAAAGGGGGGCATTTGTTTGAAAGAACTTAAGTTTTTTGTGATCACCGATACGCATTACTTTGAACATTCGCTCGGCTGTTGGGGCGAAGAATATGAAAACTTCATGGACAATGAGCAGAAATGCTTTGCGGAAACCGCCGCAATCAATGAATCGGCATTTGAATACCTTGCAAAAGACACCCGCGCCGACATCGTTCTGATTGCAGGCGACCTTTCGTTCAACGGCGAAAAGGAAAGCCATGAGAGTTTCTGCAAACTTTTAAAGAAACTCAAAAAAAGCGGCAAGGACATTTATGTGGTAACAGCGGGACATGACTTCAACGAACATCCCTTTGCATTCAACGAAACGGGAAGAATTGAACCCGAAGGCGTTGATTTTGAAGACCTGTATGACTACTACAAAGACTACGGCTACAAGGATGCGATTGCATTCAACAAAGAACATCTTTCCTATGTTGCCGAACTTTCAAAGGATGTGCGTCTGCTTGTGCTTTGCAATGACACAAAGGACGGCAAGGGCAAAGCTTATGATGAGGATTTCCTTGAATGGGTGGAAGAACAGGCGAAAAAAGCAAAAGAAGACGGCAAGATGATGATTGCCATGGAGCATTATCCCCTGCTGCCCGGTCAGCCGCTGTTTTCACTCATCGGTGATGCCACGCAGAAAAACGGCAAGGCTTTGGCAACAATTCTTGCCGACAACGATGTACACCTCATTTTCACGGGACACATGCACAACCAAAGCGTGAATGTGCATATCACCGAAAACGGCAATAAAATATGGGATGTCTGCACGGGCTCGCTCATCGGTTGCCCCGCATTCATGCGCCTTGTGACAATCAAAGACGAGCGAACGGTTGAAATTGAAAGCATTCCTATTCCCGAATTCGAATGGGACAAGGGCAACAAAACGGGCAAAGAATATATGCAGGCGCAATTTGAGCGCATGATCCGTGTGCTGCTGACGAGCATGGTCGATGACCCGAAGCGCGTGATGCGCAAGCTGCGGCTTGGCGACAACGATACACTTGCCAAGGTGATTACATTTTTCGGCAAGGCGGTCAACGGCTGGTCGGTCGGCAAGGTGGCAAAGATACTTTGCATCAAGGTAGATGACAGCATAAAGGATGTACCGTTTGCGGAAATTGCCATTGAGCTTGTTCGCAGTATTTTTGAGGGAGATCAGCCCTTTGTGGCAGGCACACCCAAGGGTGATGCCGTGATCGGGCTCCTCAATCGCTTCCGTCCGGTTCTTGACAAGGTGACGGTCACGACCACATGGGGAGAGCCCGCAAATCTGTATGACATCATCAAACACACCGCCGGCAACTACGGCGTTTCGGACAACAACTGCACATTGCTTTTGAAATAAACCACATAAAAAGTCACCGCACCGGGAAGCAAAAAATCCCGATGCGGTTTTTTCATAGATATATGCCTGTTCGCTTACGGCTCTAAGCCGACAGAACAGCGAAGAATGGTGCGGGCAATGTCGGCGGTGAATTCATTTGTTGTGCTGACTGCGGCGGCACGGCACTGTGCATCCGTTGCGGTATCCAACCCGACTGCAAAGCGCAAAGCCAGTCTTGCATCCTCGGCAGTAACAAGGCTGTCCCCGGTAAGGTCATATTCCACAAAAGCGACCGTTGCGGTAAAGTTATCGATGCTTGCGTCTAACACAACATCTTCAACCTCACCGTCTGCAGTTCTGAAAGACACCAATTCAACGGAAATGTCCGTATTTCCCGAACCGATCACCTTGAAGCAGAACGGTTCAAAACCCATATGCAGGTATTTGTAATCCTGCAGAAAATCAGAATCATTCGTGCCGATAATACGCATCAGACCGGGCTGAATAAGTGTGCAGTCGATCGAATTCAGCTTTTCCGCTATTTTCAGAAACGGATAAATGGACGAATAGTCCAGAACATCCGGGTTGTAATGAACAAGCAGCTCGAAGCTTTCGAGTGCGCCGCAATTTTCAACCGCAAGATTAAAGCGGGAATACTGCGTACCATCAGCCGTTGCATGGTCGTTTATGAGCTGCAAAACAGCACTTTCATCCCCTGCGGTAAAGTTTTCAATGCTTGTTTCAAGCACAACATTTTCAATTTCACCGTCTGCACCTCTGAAAGACACAAGTGCAACGGCAACTTCCGTATCCCCCTCGCCGATGACCTTGCAGCAGAACGGATCAAAGTCTGCACCATAACCATCATTTGTGCCGATGACACACAATTTGCCGGGTTCTGTGACAGTGCAATCGATTGAATTTCTGACTATCTCATCCAATAAAAACGGATAGTGTGCGGAATACTCCAACACAGCAGGATTGTAAGTAATCAACAATTCAAAGCTTTCAAGCTGCTCACAATTGCTTGCCAATATATCGAAGCAAACATAATCCTCATGCACATCTGAACCGATCCATGCTGTATTATCCCGATATGCAACCACAGCAAGCTGCGGCGAATCATCCGCTACGGCAAAAGTACAGCATGAAAGTAGCAAAGCAAAACACATAAGAACGGAAATCATTTTTCTCATAGCGATAAGCTCCTTTCTGAATCATGTACGATAATATCTTCCGTTAAGTTTTCTCAATGGTAAGTGTATACTGCCGCAGGACTTCACCCGTCCATGCGCAATGCAGTTTAAACACAAAAACAAAGGTTCCTTGGAATTTGAGATGGATATAAAAATGCTGTGCCACGGAATCACCCGGTTTAACAGGCTCTGCAGTGATATACGAAGTTCGTTCCACAGTTGCAACTTCACTATCAGGAGCAACGGTGCATTCCCATTGATACATACCGCTGCCTGCGGTCAGAAAAGGTTTTATAATGACGACATCACGCGATGTCTGAATGCGATCCGAATTGAATTGTTCCATGCCGACACTCGCACGCAGAATACTTCTTGCACAACTGCTGTCTATGACACCGCTGCCCGACAGGTCGGCGGCTGCTCTTTGCAGATCATTCAGTTCTTCAAGTCCGACAACCGCACGCAAGCACAGTCTGGCATCCTCTGCCGTGATCAGACCGTCTGCATTGAGATCACCTTTTTGATACAGAATAACGGGTGCCAATGCCTGTTCCTGCTCTTCACCGATGGCATTTACAGGGATTATACTCATTACAACAAGAAGCATCATCATAAAAAGTGAAAGATACTTTTTCATAATAAATCTCCCGTTATCCGGCATCCGGTGCTGTGTAAATTACAAATTCCTGCACGGCAACCTTTTCGCCGTCTGCGGTGCCGTATTCAAAATTAAAACGGTATGTGCCTGCCGAAAGAGTCTTGCCGAATACTTCCTCACTCTTTATGGTGAAGGTTCCACCCTGCAAGGGATAATGCGTGGTCGCCATTTCATTGAAGCCGAAATGCTCGGAAAAAGCGACCTTTTCCCACCCTGCGGCTGTTTGCTTTTCTACCGAATAACGAGGAGAATAAATGACTGCGCCTGTCTGATTTTCCCATTCAACACAAATGGTCTGTTCTGGTACATACGACACCTGAATATCCATAGCAATGTTTTCTGTGCCGAACGAAAACAGCATGGCAAAAACGGACAGCAAAGCGGCAAAGATTTTTTTGATTTTTTCAATAAAATTGTTCATTACGAACACCTCCTTGCTTTCATCATAACATAAGAGTTGTCTTGTGTCAATAGTTATTTTGCGTGACATAATATACATCTTGACAAAATGTTGGTTTTCTGCTATAGTGAAAACGATAAAAAAAGAGGAAAAAGTGCATGCAGAATACAGATAATTTCAAGCGCGGTACGGTGGAATTGATCGTATTGAGCGTACTGACGCAAAAAGATATGTACGGGTATGAACTCGTAAAGACCATCAGCGAAAAAAGTGAAAAGAATTTTGAGCTGCCCTTGGGCACGCTTTATCCTGTTTTGTACAGATTTGTAGAAAACGGGTTGATTTCCGACCGCGATGAGGTGGTCAACAAGCGGCTTCGCAAGTATTATCACCTTGAGGACAAAGGCAGAGAATACTACGGCAAGTTGTTGGAAGAATACCAAAAAGTGTCGATGGGTGTGAATCTGATTCTGAAGGCGGTGAATGAAAATGACTGAGGCATTAAAAAAAGAGTTGAATACGTATTTCAGCAATGTGGAAGACTTATTGCTCTGCGACCGCAAAAACAAAAAAGCATTTCTGGAAGATTTAAAAAATGATATTGATGAATTTGTGCAACACGAGCCCGATGCGGATTTCGACAGTATTCTGTCTGCATTCGGCACGCCCGAAGAAATTGCGGAAAGTTTTTTGAAAAATGCCGACATTGTCGACATAAAAAAGAAAATGAACATAAAAAAGATTGTTCTGTTTTCTCTGTTGGCAGTGGTTTTGGTGTATATCATTTTTGTTGTTGCAAGTTTCATTGATGTGCATACGGAAGCACACGGCTATTATGAAGAAGGCATTTTGCAGGCAGGACTTCTGCTGACGGGAGGCATGGGTATATGAAACGAATCTTTATTTCTTTTCTTTGCTGTGTTCTGATTTGTCTGCAGATTCTTCCTTGCTTTGCGGCGGCATCCGATGTGCAAATGGAAACCAATGAAGACGGCTCGTTCTTTATTATCACCGAAGAACCTCTTTCTTCTGCAGAACCGCCCAACATTGACGATTCGTTTCCTCCGGGCGACGGCATCAAACCTGAAGGTTCGGTAAATCCCGAGATTTCCGGTATGAATGCGCTGCTTGAAATGTTTAAAAAAATTATAGAAGCATTCAGGCGGCTGATTGCACAGCTGAGCAATCAAAAGAGTGTTACAAAAACAAAATATATTTATTACTATTCTGCCGATTCGGAATTATTATGGAGTGGTGAGTTAACAGGTGAATTCCAGTATTCCTCATCCTCGGTCAATTGCATTGATGCATCGTTTTTCTTTAAAGCGTATGACAAAAACTGGAAGCTGGATAAATATTCCTGCACAAAAAACGGAAATACGGCTTCGGTCACATTTTCCGTTGTGCAAAAATCACTCGGTGTGAAATTGCAAACAATTGAAAAAACAATTACGCTGACTTGTGATACAAACGGAAATGTTTCTTAAAACAATAAAATCATCTGCAACTCCCTTTTCACTACCCTCGGAAGTGAAAAGGGAGTTTTCATTGCCACAAAAAAACCACCCTGCAAAAACAGGATGGTTTCATATAATCAGTTCTGTCTGTAATCTGCAAGGAAGTCGCCGAGGTCGCGCATGGCTTTTGCCATTTGTTCGGGTTCGGGCAACATAACAATGCGGAAGTGATCGGGCGTGGGCCAGTTGAAGCCTCTGCCGGGGATGATCATAACATGCTTGGAATGCAGATAATCCATTGCAAACTGCTGATCATCGGTGATATTGAAACGGCTGTCGAGTTTCGGGAAGATGTAGAAAGCCGCTTTGTTCTTGACGAAGCTGACACCGGGGATCTTTGCAAGTTCACGACAGCATGCTTCACGCTGTTCATACAATCTGCCGCCGGGCACGAGCATGGCTCTTGTGCTTTCGGGGTCATTGAGGGCAGCGGGAATGACCAACTGCATGAGTGCATTTGCACACAATCTCATGGCACACAGGGCACGAACACCTGCAATGAAATCCTGTGCCTTGTCCTTTGCACCGGAAATGAGCATCCAGCCGCAACGGAAACCGCAGACAATGTGCGATTTGGAAAGACCGTTCATGGTGATGCAAAGAAGGTCGGGACAAAGGGTTGCGGTGGAAACATGTTCCAGATCGTCCATAACAAGGCGGTCATAAATTTCATCACTGAAAATAACAAGATTATGTTCTCTCGCGATTTCGACGATCTTTTCAAGCAGTTCCTTTGGATACAGCGTACCCGTGGGGTTATTGGGGTTGATAAGTACGATAGCACGGGTTTTGGGTGTGATCTTCTTGCGGATATCATCCAGATCGGGATACCATTCACTCTGTTCGTCACAAATATAGTGAACGGGTTTTGCACCTGCAATGTAAACAGAGTTTGTCCACAGCGAATAATCGGGTGCGGGAACAAGAATTTCGTCATTGTAGTTCAGCAATGCAGTCAGCACCATGGTAACCAGTTCACTGACACCGTTGCCGATGAATACATCATCGGGGGTGATGCCTTCAATGCCTTTTGCTTTGTGATAAGCACAAATGGCTTCACGGGCATCGGGCATACCTTTGAGGTCACAGTAAGCAACTGCCTTGTCGGCATTGTTCAGCAGGGCATTACGCACGCTGTCGGGCATGCCGAAGCCGAATGTTGCGGGGTTACCGGTATTCAGACGAAGCACATCAATACCTTCTGCGCGCATTCTGTTGGCCTCCATAAAAACGGGACCACGGATATCGGAATGTACGTTCTGCAGTTTATCGGATTTAAAAATAAGATCCATAACTTCCTTCTCCTTTTGATGTTAAAAAAGATTTAACCGTTGGATGCGAGTGCTCTTTCAAGCCAGATGGATGCAATATCCATAGCGGCATAAAGACCTTTTTTCTCGCTCTTTTTGACAATAGCATCACGCGGACGGACATTGGGGTCGGTATTGAGCAACTGCACAAAAACCTTATCGGCAATTTCCATATCTCCGACGGTTTTGGTGGTTGCAACCTGCATCATGATAACAAAAGGATCGTAACTGTTGCCGTAATACAGTGTTTTACCGCAACGAACCAAGGGCTTACCCTTATAAGTGAACAATTTTTCTGTTTTTGCCATTTCTTTTATTCTCCGTAAGAATCAGAATTTTTCATAAAGTCATTGAGCATCATGCTCAGCAGTTCATATCGGTTAATACGGCGGACAAGACTGCGTGCATTTTTGTTCGTGGTGATGTAAGTGGGATCTTCGGACAGAATGTAACCGACGATCTGACTGACAGGATTGTAGCCTTTTTCTTCCAATGCAGAATAAACCGTGCTCATAATTGCACGAACATCGGCTTCATTCTTATCGGCAATGTCGATTTTTCTGGTCGGATCTTTTTGATTGTTCATTCTGAAAGCACCTCCGTATACAGATATTTATGCTTATTATTAAGATATTATATACGATTCAAAAATAAAATACAATACCTTTTTTTTATTATTTAAGAACCAACACCGATTTTATTTACAAAAACCCCCTGTTGCGACAAACTTGCCGCAACAGGGGCTGTTTTTTCAGATATTCCTTCCTTTTGCGCATATCAAAATCAGCGCAATCGGATCAGTTTATATCCGTTTTGCTTTTACCAGTGCTGATATCCGCATTCGCAGAACTGATTTCGTTTAAACAGTTTATTGAAGAAACGAATCAGTTTCCAGAAGATACCGGCAATGCCGCTCTTGTGGCACATATGGTCACAGATCTGATAGCTGCAACGGTCACAATGTCCGTCACCATCTGCATCCGTGTGTCCGAGAGCAGGAATGGATTCCGTGTAAGAGTGCGAGCAGTTCTTGCAGGTGTATACCCTGACACCCTTATCCGTGCAGGTGGGTTCGCTACGGACAGCATCAGTATAACTGTGGCCGTTTTCTGCTACGAATGTGTCGTTATAAGTATCGCCGCAGACACTGCAGGTGTGCTTGGTATAACCCTTTTCGGTGCAGGTCGGAGCAACCACGGTGTCCTCATAGCTGTGGCCGAGTTTTTCAACAACCGTGTCGGAATATTCATTGCCGCACATTGCGCAGGTATGCACCGTGTATCCGTCTTCCGTACAGGTCGGAGCAACCACTCTGATGCCGGAATAGTCATGTCCGTATACAGCACAATACTGAGCGGGAATAACAACATGAACGGTTACATTGACCGTAACGGTATTGTAGTTCTGTGTATCTTCCGGAGTATAAACAGCCGTGTAAGTTGCAGTACCGGCGGCACCGAGAACTGTATTGCCGTCTACCCATGCAAAGCCTGCAGGCAGTGCAAATTCGCTGAGTTTGTGTCCCGTGACACCGTCTACGCTCGGAGCGGTAACAACCGGTGTTGCCTTTGTAACGGTAATCTGAACCGTTACTTCTTCAACAAGATAGTGTTCGGTATCAACAGGAGTGTAAATTGCGGTGAATTCATTGACACCTACATTGCCGACAGCAAGAGTTGCATCTTTCCATACAAAGCCCATAGGCAGATTGATACTTGCAAGGGTGCTGCCATAGGTTGCAGTCAGATCTGCGGGAACAGCCACATCGGATGTTTCTTTCGGTACAGACTTGAATACAGCTGTGTAAACAATATCCTTGGTTGCGGGAGCAACTGCGGGAGTCCATGAATCAAAGACATAGTAAACATCTTCATCACATGCCTTTGCGAGTTCGCCGGTGTAGACGGGTGTGGTGTTGTAAGTATATTCTTCGCTTGTTTCAACACCTTCTACGACCCACGTTACATTGTAAACATTGGCGGTGTAAACCGCATTGACGGTGATATCACTGCTGATGCCTTCAAAGGAAGTTACATCCCAGTACGGTGCAACCTGATTATAATGTGTACGTTCGGGAACAGCAGGAATGTCGGTCAGATCATCGCCGTAAGTAACATTCTTTACAATGTCTTCACTGTCTTCTGCTTTAAACACAACCTTGTAAACATTGGGTGTATAAACCGCATTGACGATGATATCGCTGCCGATGTTGTCAAACGAATCAACATCCCAGTGCGGTGCAACCTGATCATAATGTGCACGTTCGGGAACGGCGGGAATATCGGTAAAGTTTTCACCGTAGGTTACGGTCTTCACGATATCCGTGCTGCCTTCTGCTTTGAAGACAATTTCGTAAACATCGGGTGTATAAACGGCATTGACAATCATGTCGCCGCTGATACCTTCAAACGAATCAACATCCCAGTACGGTGCAACCTGTTCATAATGTGCGCGTTCGGGAACGGCGGGGATATCGGTAAGATCTTCACCATAGGTTACGGTCTTTTCAACATCTTCACTGCCTTCTGCTTTGAAGATAACTTTGTAAACATTGGGTGTATAAACCGCATTGACAACCATGTCACCGCTGATGCCTTCAAAGGAAGTTACATCCCAGTACGGTGCAACCTGATCATAATGTGCACGTTCGGGAACGGCGGGAATGTCTGTGAAATCATCACCGTATTTTGCGGTCTTGACAATGTCTTCACTGCCTTCTGCCTTGAAGGTGATGGTGTAAGAATCTTTCAGCAGAGAACCACTGTAAGAGATCTTGGTGATCGGGAATTGAACGGGAGCCTGCGTCCAACCGGTAAAGGTTCTGCCTTCAACCGCCTCGGGCGTAAAGACCGGCACATCTTCCCCTGCCATAATCACAAAGATTTCGGAAGTTGTTTCATCAAGATACTCATCGTAAAGTTCATAAACAACCGTGTAGGTAGCAAAGGAATCTTTGAGTTGAACAGCATTGTCAATTACAGTGTTCACAACAGCATCATCAACAAATGACGGAGTTGCGGCAAACATGTTTGCAATAAAGGCGTCTCTGTCTTTTGCTGCCATGTATTCATTTTCAGCAACAGCGGGCAGGGATTCTGCAGTGTAGCGCAAGGAATTGGAACGATTGCAGACTTCTTCAACATAGCCCAATTTCTGCGTATAGTCATCACCGTAATAAACAGTGGAAAGACCGTTAAGCAATACGCAATCAACATAAACACTGTTGAAATCGTCATCCATCTCAACTGTGAGGTAAATGACTTCAGCCTTATTCTGCATCAGCCATGCAAACTTTTCGGCATCATCAGTCAGTACCTTATAAGCTTCAATCTTGTCGCGCAATCTCGGAGCCAGACCTTCGCCTGCATCCTGATTGCCTGTGTATTGTGCACCGCCGATGTTTTCAAGGCGCTTGCGGATATTGGCAAGATATACTTTCAACAGGGCACTGTTGTCGAACTGATAGAACTTATCTTTAATGGCCGACTGACGGTTAGCCCAAGTTGCCAGAAGGTCTTCATATCTTGCAACAAGACTGTCAAAGGCATTGATTTCGTTCTTCATTGCAGACAGAACCATATCGTCATTATTCTGCAGGTCATTTGCTGCCGTATCAGCAAGGTTTACGTTACATTCGTAAGCAACCTGAACGGAATGATTATAAGTTTCATAATCTGCGGGGATTTCAACAGCGGCAGAACCGTTTGCAACATCTGCCACCACACCGTCTGCGGTTACATCGGATGCAGTAAATGCAACAACGGAACCATCAGGCAAGGTGTATGTTACGGTCGGGGCATTTACACGCAGGATGTCATTGCGTTCATCGGAAGAGCCCTGTGCGTATGCACTTTCATATTCCCATGTAAATTCGGGCACATTGAATGCAGCTACAAAACGTGTTTCGGCATAATCATCTGCTTCGGCAAGAATCTGAGAAGCGTTGATCTGTTCACCGATTACGTTCATTGCTTCCATCTGCGAAACGGGTGCGGCGACACCGAGCAGAATGCTGTTTTCAACATCGACCTGGCAATCATAATAAACTTCATCGCCCTTGTCGTTTTTAACGGCATACATACCGGCAAGAACGCTGTTTTTCAGGGTGACATTACCGTAATCCACATCAACAGCATTGCCGACATAATAGGAATTCTGTGCATCTTTTGCACCGAGAATGTAACAATTTTCAAAAGTAACTTCGGCATTGTCGGTTACTCGGACAGAACAGTTTTCTGCAGAAATATCGCTGTATGCCTGCGGAGCAATTACTGCGTTTTTGATGGTAACCACAGCGCGGTCTGTAATCAACAAAGCTGCCATATCGTCCATATTGGTAATCACTTTGCCATTGAAGTCAATGGTGCAGGATCTGTCAATCACAAGACGAACAGGAGCACCGTCATCAAACTGCCATGAGTAGACACCGTCAACAAAATCAATGTCATTCAGTTCAACGTAGTCAAGATTTGCATACAGCACAACATCAGAAGCAGGCATATTGCCGAACTGATATTCATTATGCGGATAGTCTTCATACCAATAGTTGAACACAAAACCGGGCACATTGACTGTCTTTTCGGTCGCAGAAGTCATGGCATCAAAGTCAAATGTTGCGATGTCAAACACTTCGTCGTTTACCATGTAAGTGATCGTATACTTATTGACAATCCATTTTGCATACAGGGTAAGATCTCCGTTCGTAGTTGCATCTGTACCGGTGATGCGTGTATTTTCCGCGAAATCGGCAGAAGTATACCAACCGCCGAAGGTATAACCTGCTCTGGTGGGTTCGGCAAACACAACAGGCAGAGCCGTTGTATAACCGTTTTTGTTTTCTTTTGAATTCTTACCGCCGTTGAGAACGTAAGTGATGTAGCCGTCATAGTTTGCATTCATTTCAAATACATCACTGATGCCGGTTTCCTTTTCGCTGTTCTCAATTGCATTTTCATCGAAGTAAAGAGAAAGCAGAGCACTTGTGTTTTCTTCGTCTTCGTAATTGGTCAACGCAGACAGCAGGCCGCTCTTCAAACTCGCATACTTCAAAGCTGCGGCAGTTTCTTCCACTTTTCTGTAGCAGTCAGCAATTGCGGAAACAGCTGCACCGAAATCATCATGTCTGTCATTGTACAAAGCAAAAAGGCTCTCGTCAACAATGTTGATAATTTCAAAAATCTGATACAAGGTGGTAGATGCAGAAGGATCGCTATAATCCTTGATGCTTCCGTCATTGCCGCTCATTGAATAAGAAAAAGTGATTGCGTTTTCATACAAATCAACAATGGACTCAGCAATCTGCGACAGCATTGCTGCCAGTTTTTCGCGATCTTCCTGTGTAGCGGATTGCGCATCAATATCATTCAGCAGTGTACGCAGTGTGGGCAGAGAACCTTCACAACCGTAGTTACCGACGCGGTAGTTCACATCGAGCGAATTCCATACATTTTCCGGAAGTGTGGATTCAAGATCTGCCATCAACATCTGCATTTTTTCATCACCCAACAAAGTGGCAACGGAAATCAGATAGTTGGCTGTGGCGTTACCGATTACCTGCGGAAGCGTTGAGGAATCCCACATTGCAGTCCATGTCGCAAACTTGCCGTTGACATTTCTGCCGATCATGTTTGGATAATCGGGATAATATGTAGGCACATTTGCCGAAGAAAGCGGGCAGTCATAATGCCGTGCATCACGTTCAACACATCCTTCACGCAGATAATAGATCAGATACATGGCATATTCTTCCAGAGCAGTTTCAAGTTCATCGAGCAGGAATGCATCTGTGAACATAGAAGAGAATGTTTCGACAAAGGAGAGAATATCTTTTTCCTGTGCGGCGAAGAAATCATCGGAACTGTCGGCGGTAAGTACCAGATCGAAATCGCATTTTACGACATAGATCGCATTCGGATCACTGACGGTGAATTCGGTGTTGATTTCACCGTTTTCATCATAAGCAACCGCCTTTGTTGCAACAAGCGTATCGGTATTGGTGCCGTCTCCGTTCGGGGTTCTGGTGTACAGGGACAGTTCGGTGGGAACCCACTTGTATGTGCCGTCCGAAACATTGTCGGGGGTTACGTTAACAAACAAAGTATTGCCGTCAAGCGACTGTTTTGTGTTGTAGGTCTGTGCATTTGCCACCAGAAGGTTATTTGTGGAGGCAATGTTGTTTGCGACGGTAAAATTAAGCACCTGTGCTTTGTTTGCAAAGAAAACAAGTTGCCTAAACGCAATTGTTTCCGTTTTCGAAATTGCCTTGCAACCAATACCATAATCATTCGGTGTATTTACAGCCGGCCAGAAATAAATATTATCAGTAGCTCCGCTCCACTTGGTATACTGCCCCAGATCCAGATTGTACTCTTTGAGTTCAGCTCCGGCCTGCGCGTATGACAGAATAAAACCTTCGTTATTCAAATGGCTTGGATCAAGCGCAACGAACGGAGTTGAGTAACCGATATTCGGATAAACGTTATTGTTGAGTTTTTCCCACTTATAAGTGACAACCATCGACTTGTTTGCACTTGCATCGAAGCCGGAAACGGGCAGTTGCAGATATTGACTTACCAAGGGAACATTGGCATTGGCATTGGCATTGAGTGTAACAACCGCACAATCACTTGCCGCGTCATAGGTAACGGTTACACCTTCAGCGGGAATGGCATTTTCGGCAATCTCACGGGCCGTAACAACATAACCTGCCATCAATGTCTGCGAGAAAGGTGTACCTTCAACGGTGCCGAAGTAATCAGCCGTATCGCCGGCAAGCAGGTTGGTCGCATCCACAAAGGCGGAACCGTCTTCACCGTAGACATTATCCATGACTGCAACCGAACCGAGAAGTCCTTCGAGATGACCGGAAGCGATGGTGATGTCGCCGCCCTGCGGTTCTTCGCTGTCGGTATTATTGACAGCATACAGACCGTAGAGATTGGAGTTGCGGATATAAAGCTCTGCACCGTAGGTCAGTTTGACCGCGGAACCGGCAACAAAGGTCTTGCCGTCATAAGAAGCGGTTGCACCTGTGATATTGACACGATCCAGTGTTACAGTACCGCCGGTAACTTTGACAGCGGGGGTATTGTCATAAAGGATATCCACAAGAACGGGAGATGCCATTTCATCCATGGAATAGTCGGCTTTGATGCTACCGTTGGTAATGGTAACCTGTCCGCCTGTTACTTTGATTGCGGGTGTACCGTCTGCGCCGGTCAGGGTTGTTCCGTTGAGATCCAACGTCATATCCTTATCAATGGTAACGGCTTCAATCAGATCGCCGTCTTCAATCACCAATGTGCCGCCGACGGGTGTTGCATCAATCTGTGCCTGCAGAACATTTTCGATAACACGGATGCGGCATGAAGATACAACTTTACCGAATTCGGTTGTAACGGTCAGTGTGGTGTAACCGGGGCTCTTTGCGGTAATCAGACCGCCGGTGTTGATGGAAGCGACATCCGGATCGGAACTGGAGAAGTAATATTCTTCATACACATCAAACTTGATATTGTCACCACTTTCGTGGTTCAGATAGGGTTCCGTCTTCATCAGACCGTAGCCGTAGGTTTTGTTAAGATCTACGAACTTTGTATCACCAACGGACATTACACCCGAGGGGAACATAAGTTTTACATTGTCATAGAACGAGATATAGTAATACTGTTTACCGTAAGGATCGGAAGGATCCGGGTTAACCAACTCTTGGGAACACATATCGTCTACCTGAATACGCAGAGAACGCGGGGTGACAATATTTTCCCAACCCATCATTTCGGTGATATTCAGCGTATCCACAATTGTTTCACCGGGCTGTGTACCGAGCATCATAGATGCACCGTACGAATAAGTTTCTGCACCAAAAGCAGAATAACCTGTCAGGGAATACAGAATTTCATCAACAAAGTGATTGTCGGAAACCGTGACATCTGCCATCACGTCGCCCGTCTGTTCATCAATATAAACCTTTACATCTTTCAATTCGGGCGGTGTTACATCATGGGTGGCAACAAAGGAGAAGGTATTGCGTTTGTTGTTCTGTTCTTCTTCGTTACCGTAGTCCAGAATAACTTCTACATCATAACGAACGGTTGTGCCGTCGGGAATGTCTTTTCCCGTATTCTGATCGACACCGTCAAAACGATAGAGATCATCCTCAAAGTAACCGCCGTTGACCATGCCGACGGAATCGCTGTAATAATAAGACTTGCGGACATATTCCCTTGTTTCTTCTGCATACACTTCGCCCGTTTTTACATCGGTTACGGTAAAGCGAACGGCTCTTGCATTACGAAGCAACGCAAGTTCTGCACCAATGGCATCATAGTGGATACCATCTTCCCCACCGAATGCATTTCGGATATCAGGCTGATATTCAATGCCTGCCTGATAAAGGTCAAAAGGACTCGAATAGCGAGTGGCTATACCCAGCGGATACAAACCATTCTGGAACATGGTACTGTGATAAACAGCAGCACCGGTAGAAACATCCATCTGCGGATAAACGGTTTTGCCCGTGAAAATGTCTTCCCATGTACCTTCGTCCAATGCAGGTGCCATGGTCCAGTCACCATAGAAGCCCATGTAAGGAACTGTCAGGTCGGGCTGACCTTCGGTTTCGGATGTAAGCAGGATGAAGCCTTCCACATAAATGCCGTTTTCAAAGTTTTCATCCATGTAAGTTCTGGCTTCTTCGCCGAGTGTAACGGTAACGGTAACGGTAACGCTTCCCTCTGCAGGAACAGTAATACGATTATTTTCCGCATTCACTTCGACCGTGCTCATTTCCGTCAGGTCGTACGGCAAACCGGACATAAATTTAACATCTTTCAGTTCGTCAATGTAGTATACTCTGTCGGCATAAGAATTGGCAAACGTCAGTCCGGTTTCAATGAAGGCATCCGCCTTTTCGGGGTCAATGCGTTGTGTCTGGTAGCTGATATCCTGAATTTCAACCTGTTCGGTCTGCACGGTGGCATCCACGGAGAAAACAAGTTCTTTTGCGGAGTCATTGACAACATTGAAGGTAAGGTCATAAACGCCGTTTTTGGCTTTGTCATCGCCGATGTCAATTTTGGGAGTTACACTGCCATCAACGGTAATGTGTGCATAGGAAGACAGTGCGGCATCAATATTGACAAGACCTGCACCCTGTTTACGGGGAGAATAACGAACACCTGTTTCATTCTCAATTACGGGAGAAGCCGTGCTCATCATAACGGATACGGCATAATTTTTTCTTGCCTGCAGCATGGCCTGTGCATCCCCTGCATGGACAGCTGCATATTTCTGAGCAACCAGGGCGGAAACACCGGCAATGTAAGGAGTTGCCATGGATGTACCGCTCATGAGGCCGTATTCGCCCTCGTTGCGGGTAGAATAAACCATACCGCCGTAAGCTGTAATTTCGGGTTTGAGTTTCAGGTCAGCAGTAACACCCCAGGAGGAGAAATCGGACATGGTTCCCTTGGCCTGATTTTCAACCCTGTCAGAGTCTTCGGAAACGAACATGGAATTGTCCGTTGCTTCATAATCGAAGAGATGTTCACCGTCTGCTTTTGAAATAAACAATGCGGGAATGGAAACACTGTCGTTTTCCATCATGGTAACAAGAGAACCGTCTACATTATCGCACACAATCAGACCGATTGCACCTGCACTCTGTGCGTTGGCTACGGTTTCGGTAAAGGTTTCACCTCTGAGCACAACGGCAATTTTGCCTTTGATTCCGCAGGTTTTGGCAAAGTTATCAAAATCCGTCTTTTTACCGGTCAGCACATTGCCGTTGCCGTCACGAAGAACGGCATATTCAATGGTCTCGCCAAGGAATTTTTCGATATTTCTGTCGGCATTGGTTGCATTGTTTGTGTAGGCAATTTTTCTGTCACCGACCAAAAGGTATCTTCCCATGTATTCGTTACTTGCTGCAGAAGCAACCGCAAAGTTGTCATCATAAGAAGCGGGAGAACCGATGATACCGTTGTCGGGGTTGGCAGCAAGACTGAGATTGTTGCCGTAAAGAGAACCCTGTGCGGCGGAGTAGTCGTTACCTGCAGCACAAGCAACAACAATACCTGCCTGTGCAGCCGACTGATAAGAACTCTCCAGATCAGGATAGTCACCTGCATATGTAAAACCGGCCCAGGAACCGAGAGAGAGGTTGATGACATCGACACCAAGGGCAACAGCATCTTCCACTGCCGCCATGATATCGCCGTAGTCACCGGCACGGCGATCGCCGAATACTTTCAATACAACAATCTGTGCATCAGGTGCAACACCTTCAAACAATACCTTGCCTTCGGAATCTGTAGCATAACCTGCCGCAATACCGGCAACATGTGTACCGTGGTCACCTTGATCGTCATAATCATGCGAAACATCAATCTTGGCATCTGCATAGTTGTATGCAAACGGGATTTTGGCAGAGTGATAAACATCGTCAGTTGTTACAACATTGCCACCGGCAACGCTGTTTTTGTAAGCATGTGTATTTTCGATGGCAGAACCGACAGCTGCAAAATCAAGTTTGGGATTGCTGACTGCGTTGGAAAAGGCTTCATGGCTAAGATCAAGACCGGTATCGATAACGGCGATGGTCGTTCCTGTGCCCTTGTATGCAGTTGTATTGTCGCTACCGGTGAAATATTTTTCGGAATATTCAATTTCACCGTCTGCATCCGTAGGAATCGCCTGATAAAGCGGTGCAGTGTAAACGGATTGGACACCGCGTACAGCCGCGATTTCATCAATCTGCGATTTTTTTGCAGTGATTGCAAATGCATTTGCGATGAGTGTGTAAGAGTACAGCACTTCCACGTCTTCACCGTCAAAAACATTCTTTTCAAGACGACTTTGCACTGTGGCTTGCTTTTTTTGAATGCTTGCCTGTTCTTTTACCGCAGAAGCAGTGAACACACCATCGGAAACTGCATTTTCAACCGTGTTTAACACACCGTTGGCAGACAGTTGCACGATAACGGTCACATCTTCTTCTTTGCTTTCCACAACATCCGACAGCGTGGTTTTACCGTCAAGAATAGCGGAAATTTCTTCTTCGGTAAGACCGTACTCATACTGTTCGGAAATGGCGTGCAATTCTTCCTGCGAATAAACAGGCGGAGAATACGACACGACACTTGCCGCCAGTGCAGGAGCACCGACCGAACAAACGGACAAAAGCATCAATAGGGAAAGCGCAAAGGACAGTGATTTTCGAATTTTTTTCATTGTTCTTTTTCCTTTCGTTTTTTATATCATCCTCAGTCTGTAACAACAAACTGCAATTGAACCTTAATCGCCGAATATTTGAACTCTGTACCCGGACCCCATTCGGTTACATTGGTATAAATAATAGGTGCAAGCTTGGCGTTTAGATCGGCACATTCTTCAAGAGTGCTGTTTTCAGTCAGGGAAACACCCATATAGAAAAGCAATTCATCAATCATATAGGCTTCATCGCCGCCGATATATTCGGAAAGAACAAATTCATCGTCATCTCTTTCTTCGATGTGACAGGCATTAAAATATTCCGTATTCAGAAGTTGCGTTTTCAAGCCTGTTCCTCTTAAAGCTTCAGACAATTTTGTTTCTCCCGCACCAAGCACATTGATATGCATGGTATTGCTTGCAATATCATAAGAATATTCGAATTCAACACCGTTTGCATTGGTCAGTTTGAACTGATTTACATATCCGGCTGCGTTGGTATAACGGAATGTCAGGCCTATCACCCCTGTCGAATCAACAAAAGCCATTACTTCATTCTCGCTCTTGGTAACCTCATTCAGATAATGTCTGAAATCCTTATCATCATGCATATTCGGCAGAGGTTGTACGATCATAAACTTTGCCGGAAGCTTAAATGGTTCATTCAGATCACTGAAAGCAATCAGAATGCTCTTCTGATAGGCCACATTCGATGCGGTAGGAGCAATCAATGCGGTGGTGACCGTTTCGGTATCGCACAGATACAGCACTTTTCCGCCGACGAGTTTGGTGCTCAGATCGATAATATCTTCCACGTATCCGTTTTCGGCAGAAACCTCTGCATAAACATTGTAAATGCCGAATGAAGCGGGGGTGGCTACTGCGGTGTCCGCAGTTTCGCCGTAGAGGTAAGTTACAACAGCATCTGCCTTGTTGCAGGTGATGAGAGCATCTTCCGTTTCGGGATCATAAACCGTAAAAGTAAGGTAAATTTCTGCCGTGCGTACAGTAAAATCATCTGCGGTCAGGGTCTTGACTTCTTCGACATACGTATGAGAAGGATCATTTTTGCAGGTGTAGGTCATGACACCGTCAGCATAAACACCATCATCATAATCGTGACCGGTTTCGGGAATCGCTTCGCCGCCTTCGGTCTTGCCGCAACCGTTTGCACAAGTGAGAACGGCAGACATGCCTGCTTCTTCACATTTCGGTGCAACTGCTGCTGCAGTTTCTTTCATATCGTGACCGAGTGCATCGACTTCGTCTGCAACATAACTGTCACCGCAAGCGGAACAGGTGTAGGTGGTGTAACCGTCTTCCGTACAGGTCGGTGCAGTTACAACCGCTTCATAGTCGTGCGCAATCTTGTCAACCGTGATGGTTTCTCTGCTGAGTTCTGCATTACATTCTGTACAATAGACAACATTGTCGTAAGAACCGTCTGCCGTGCAGGTTGCGGCCTTTTCGTTTTCAACGACAACTGCACCTTCGGTATGGGCTGCAAGTTCGAGGGCTACGATATCTCTGCTGAGTTCTTCACCGCAAACCGAGCAGTATACAACGGAATCATAGGAACCTGCTACCGTACAGGTGGACTCGGTTCTGTTTTCTTCAACTGCTTCGGCGGGGGTGTGCGCAATCTTGTCAACCGTGATGGTATCTCTGCTCAGTTCTGCATTACATGCTGTACAATAGACAACATTGTCGTAAGAACCTTCTGCCGTGCAGGTTGCGGCGACTTCGTTTTCTACTACAACTTCGCCTGCTGTATGGTCTGCAAGTTCAAGGGCTACGGTTTCTCTGTTGAGTTCTGCACCACAGACCGAGCAGTATACAACGGATTCATAGGAACCTGCAACAGTACAGGTGGATTCAACTCTGTTTTCTTCAACTGCTTCGGCGGGGGTGTGAGCAATCTTTTCTACCGTGATGGTTTCTCTGCTCAGTTCAGCATTACATACTGTACAATAGACAACATTGTCGTAAGAACCGTCTGCCGTGCAGGTTGCGGCGACTTCGTTTTCTACTACAACTTCGCCTGCTGTATGGTCTGCAAGTTCAAGGGCTACGGTTTCTCTGCTGAGTTCTTCATCACAAACCGAGCAGTATACAACGGATTCATAGGAGCCTGCAACTGTACAGGTAGATTCAACTCTGTTTTCTTCAACTGCTTCGGCGGGGGTGTGAGCAATCTTTTCTACCGTGATGGTTTCTCTGCTCAGTTCAGCATTACATACTGTACAATAGACAACATTGTCGTAAGAACCGTCTGCCGTGCAGGTTGCGGCGACTTCGTTTTCTACTACAACTTCGCCTGCTGTATGGTCTGCAAGTTCAAGGGCTACGGTTTCTCTGCTGAGTTCTTCATCACAAACCGAGCAGTATACAACGGATTCATAGGAGCCTGCAACTGTACAGGTAGATTCAACTCTGTTTTCTTCAACTGCTTCGGATTCTGTATGACCGAGTGTATCGACTTCGTCTGCAACATAACTGTCACCGCAAGCGGAACAGGTGTAGGTGGTGTAACCGTCTTCCGTACAGGTCGGAGCAGTTACAACCGCTTCATAGTCGTGCGCAATCTTTTCTACCGTGATGGTTTCTCTGCTCAGTTCTGCATTACATGCTGTACAATAGACAACATTGTCGTAAGAACCGTCTGCCGTACAGGTTGCAGCGACTTCGTTTTCTACTACAACTGCGCCTTCGGTATGGTCTGCAAGTTCAAGAACTACGGTTTCTCTGCTGAGTTCTTCACCGCAAACCGAGCAGTATACAACGGAATCATAGGAACCTGCAACTGTACAGGTGGATTCGGTTCTGTTTTCTTCAACTGCTTCGGCGGGGGTGTGACCGAGTGCATCAACAACTTCCTGTGCTACGAGGACTTCACCACAGACCGAGCAATGCTTACCTTCGGTAAGACCGGATTCCGTACAAGTCGGGGCAACAGCCGCATCAATGTCTTCGGTGTGTCCGGGGGCGGTAATAAGCACGGTTTCACGAGACAATTCCACATCGCAAACATCGCAATAAGTAACATTATCATAAGAGCCACCTGTTGCACAGATTGCATCTGTTATGTTTTCCTTAACAAGGTCTGCTCCCGGCACATGGCCGAGAGCAGGGATAGTTTCCTGTGCAACGAGGATTTTGCCGCAGACAGAGCATTTTTTACCGTCTGTTAAACCGCTTTTGACACAATCAGCATCATATCCGGCTACAGTTTCTTCCGTATGAGCTGTATAATCTTTGCCAAGATCAATTACAAGGTTGATCTTTTCAACAATTGTGCCTTCAGTGGGAAGTTTTTCACTGTCCGCATTGATTGCAATTTCAATGCTGAGAAGCAATGTTCCGTCTTCCTGAAGGAAGTTGCTGATTCTAAGTTTTCTGAATTCATTTGTAAGGAAATCATAGTTGATAGTCTTTACAACACTTTCATAGCCGTCGAAACCTTCAAATTCAAAATCTTTCAGAACATCTGTACCGTTGATTTTCAGTGTTTCAATTCTGTCAAGAATCTTATTGACAGCAACTTTATTATTGTTTATCTTTCCGATTACAGCATCTGCTCGATTAAGATTTTCTGCGGAAATGTATTTTTTCCAATCCACCATGCCAAGATTGGAAAGAAGTTTTTCAACGGTTTCATCGCCAATCAGAAGTTCATGGATGCTCAGGTCTTTACCCTGAAGGATTTCTTCTGCCTTGGTCATTACCTTTTCGGGCATTCTGACTGTGATGGTGGTTTCATCGCCGTCATTGCTCATGCTGACATTGTCGGCAATTCTTGCTGCATAGTCTGCCACGGTTGCAATCTTTTCACCGATTGCAACAATTGCAAACGTAAAGGTTTCATCACCGCGACCGATATCTGCTCCGATTTCGAGTTCGATGACGGTATTGTTTTCAGCTGTCAGGGCTGCCATCTTTTCAATGAAGCCGTATGCATTTTCAAGTCCGACTGCCTTGACTCCGCTGTTGACAACTTTTCCGTTTTCAAATACGGTTACGCCGTCAACATTGATATATGCAATCTTGTCAAGTTTTTCCAATGCGAATTCTGCAGTTTTTACAAGGTACGTTCTGAAGCCGTATGCAAGTTTCAGAACATCCATGCTGACTTCAATTGCATCCGTATTTACGGTTGCTGTGAATTCGGTTGCATTTTCATCGTATGCAACTTCTCCGATTTCTTCCCAGGCTTCGTCAATCCATCCGTTTGCAGTGTCTGCCACATAAGTCAGGAATGCGTCATCCCCTGCTTGCGTGTATTCGTCACCGCAACGAGAACAGGTATAGATTACAAAACCGTGCTTTGTCAACTTGCGCAGTGTTTCTGCCGCTTCATAGTTATGATCAAGTGCGGGAACAACAATTGTTTCACTGCTGAGTTTGACACCGCAGACAGCACAGTATACGACAGAATCATAGGAACCGTCCGTATCGCAGGTTGCATCTACGTTGTTTTCAATAACTGCTTCAGCCGGTGTGTGACCCTTGGCAGGGATAATTTCCTGTGCCACAAGAATTTCGCCGCAGGCTGAGCAATGCTTGCCTTCGGTAAGACCGGTTTCGGTACAAGTTTCCGCAACAGCAGCATCAATAACTTCTGTGTGAGCTGTATAATCTTTACCAAGATCAATTACAAAGTTGATCTTTTCAACAATTGTGCCTTCAGTGGGAAGTTTTTCACTGTCCGCATTGATTGCAATTTCAATGCTGAGAAGCAATGTTCCGTCTTCCTGAAGGAAGTTGCTGATTCTAAGTTTTCTGAATTCATTTGTAAGGAAATCATAGTTGATAGTCTTTACAACACTTTCATAGCCGTCGAAACCTTCAAATTCAAAATCTTTCAGAACATCTGTACCGTTGATTTTCAGTGTTTCAATTCTGTCAAGAATCTTATTGACAGCAACTTTATTATTGTTTATCTTTCCGATTACAGCATCTGCTCGATTAAGATTTTCTGCGGAAATGTATTTTTTCCAATCCACCATGCCAAGATTGGAAAGAAGTTTTTCAACGGTTTCATCGCCAATCAGAAGTTCATGGATGCTCAGGTCTTTACCCTGAAGGATTTCTTCTGCCTTGGTCATTACCTTTTCGGGCATTCTGACTGTGATGGTGGTTTCATCGCCGTCATTGCTCATGCTGACATTGTCGGCAATTCTTGCTGCATAGTCTGCCACGGTTGCAATCTTTTCACCGATTGCAACAATTGCAAACGTAAAGGTTTCATCACCGCGACCGATATCTGCTCCGATTTCGAGTTCGATGACGGTATTGTTTTCAGCTGTCAGGGCTGCCATCTTTTCAATGAAGCCGTATGCATTTTCAAGTCCGACTGCCTTGACTCCGCTGTTGACAACTTTTCCGTTTTCAAATACGGTTACGCCGTCAACATTGATATATGCAATCTTGTCAAGTTTTTCCAATGCGAATTCTGCAGTTTTTACAAGGTACGTTCTGAAGCCGTATGCAAGTTTCAGAACATCCATGCTGACTTCAATTGCATCCGTATTTACGGTTGCTGTGAATTCGGTTGCATTTTCATCGTATGCAACTTCTCCGATTTCTTCCCAGGCTTCGTCAATCCATCCGTTTGCAGTGTCTGCCACATAAGTCAGGAATGCGTCATCCCCTGCTTGCGTGTATTCGTCACCGCAACGAGAACAGGTATAGATTACAAAACCGTGCTTTGTCAACTTGCGCAGTGTTTCTGTCGCTTCATAGTTATGATCAAGTGCGGGAACAACAATTGTTTCACTGCTGAGTTTGACACCGCAGACAATACAATCCTTTGATGTTTCTATAAAGCCATCATTTGTGCAAGTGGCTTGATTGGTAATGACTGTGGTTGCAATTGTATGACCAAGTTCTTTAATTTCTTCGTATGTTGTGTAATCGCAAGCCTTGCAATATTCATATGCGTCCCAACCGATTTCGGTACAGGTTGGTACCTCTGCTTTCACAAAAACAAGATCATGCGATGCAGTGACAAAATCTCTCTTTTCGGTTTCATCACAGCGGATACATCCATAGACCGAATAGCCGTCAGTATCACAGGTTTTTTCGATTGTTTCAATAAGTTCACTGAAATTGTGACCGATTGCCGTACCGGAATATGAACCACAGTCAGCACATGTAGAGGGTTTTGTACAGTCGCGATCCAACCAGTTATGTTCTTTCATCGGAATGGATGCTTCATAAGTGTGACTGTCATCATGCGAACAGACAAACAATTGTACGCCTGTTGTTGTGCAAGTCGAGTCCCGTAAAATATCAGATGCAACAAAGTTGTGGCCTAAAGCCACAACTTTGTTGTCTTTGTATGTATGTCCACACACAGTGCAGGTATAGGTAGTAAAACCATCCTCCGTGCAGGTGGGATCTGTTACTGCGGTATCATAAGCATGATCCAGTGCGGGAATAAATTTCTGCGCAACAAGAATTTTGCCACAGACAGCACAATGTTTACCTTCCGTCAGACCGGACTTGGTACAGGTCGGCTCAACACCGGCGTCAATTACTTCCGTGTGTTCTTTACACGCACCGAGAATAACTACAAGATTGATCTTTTCATAGATAGTACCTTCGGTGGGAAGTCTTTCGCTATCAGTGTTGACAGCAACTTCAATGTTAAACAAAAGTGTACCGTTTTCCTGCACAAAGTCTTTGATCTTCAATGCGCCGAAGTCTTTTGAGATGTAGTCGTAATTGATTCTTTTAATAAATGTCGAATACGTGCCGAGACCTTCGAATTCTGTATCCTTCAGCACATCCGCACCATTGATTTTCAAAACTTCAACTCTATTGAGAATCTTGTTGATGGCTACGGCGTTGCCGTCGATCTTTGCAAGTACCTTATTCAGCAGTTCCAGATTTTCGGCAGAAATATGTTGTGTCCAATCCACAGCACCGAGATCGCCAAGAAGTTTCTTGACTGTTTTGTCACCGTACAGAACATCGTTAAGGTGAAGGTTTTTACTCTGCAGGATTTTTTCGATCTCAGCCACGATATATTCGGGGACTTTGACGGTGATGGTCGTGTCATCACCATTGTTGCTCATGCTGATATTGTCTGCAATTCTTGCAGCAAGTTTCGAAATCATATCAATATGATCACCTTCCGCAACAATTGCAAAGGAGAATGTTTCATTGCCGCGACCGATATCCGCACTGACTTCAAGTTCAACAATGCCGTTGTTTGCAGCAGTCAATGTTGCCATTTTTTCAATAAAGCCGTTTACATTTGCAAGGCCGACTGCTTTAACACCGCTGTTGACAATCTTGCCGTTTTCAAATACGGTTATGCCATTCGCTTTGATATAATCAATGCGATCACATTTTTCAACAAAGAATTCAGCAACCTTTACAGAAACTTCCTTGACACCGTATGCAAGTTTCAGAATGTCAAATTCTTCATCAATTACATTTGTGTTCAAAGATACGGTAAAATCGGTTTCGGCTTCATTGTACACAGCCGAACCGGCATTTTCACCATTTTCGGCAACCCATGCATTGAATGCATCGGCAACGATTGTAAGATACGCCGCATCGGTCGTTTTTTCCTCCACATCACCGCAAACGGAGCAAGTCTGAATTTCAACACCGCTTGCCGTCAGTTTACGGGAAGTTTTGGTTGTTTCATACGAATGTCCGAGCGCAGGAATTACTGTCTGTTCTTCAAACACTTTGCCGCAAACATCACAGTATTCCCCAGCAGTCAACCCGGAAGCAGTGCAATCGGGAGCAACAGCCTCACCGGATACAACCTGATGATCAGGGAGTTTATCCAACGCAACAGCAAGTCTGAGAATTCTTCTGGCATCTTCTGCTTTGACAGCCCCGTCACCGGTGATATCGGCTCTCTTCTGCTCGCCTTCGTCAAGAGCTTCCAGATCAACCGAGAAACGCAACGCCAATCTCGCATCTTCAGAAGAAACTCTGTCATCATTATTGACATTGCCAAGCAGATAACAACCGTCTTCAAGTGTTACATAATCGTCATCTTCGACTTCAGTAGCCGAAACCGGAACCAACAATGCAACAAGCATGAACGCAACAAGCAAAATCTGCATAAACCTTGCCTTTTTCATAATATTCCTCCTTAAAGAGTATTTTTTATCATAATAACATACAATCTGTGCAGTGTCAAGTCAAAAAAACAAAAAGAAAAAATGGCAACAATGAACAAAAAGCATTCAGACAACAAGCCACGCATCCCGTCATCTTAAAATTTTTTCCATTACACCTTTTTCAAGCCGTGACACCTGCGCCTGCGAAACACCTATTTCATTGGCAACTTCTGTCTGCGTTTTTCCGAGCATAAACCGCAGATACAAAATGCGTTTTTCACGTTCTGAAAGGTCGGCAATTTCATCCCGCAGCACTATTTCATCAATCCAATCCTTCTCTTCATCGCCGCCGCCGACCTGATCCACAACATACACGGGATCCCCGCCGTCAGAATAGATCGGCTCATACAGCGAGATTGGCTCCACAATCGCTTCGAGTGCCAGCGCAACCGACTCTTTGGGTAATTCAAGTTCTTTTGCTATTTCTTCCACTGTCGGCTCTTTATTGTTTTCATTCTGCAACCGCTCGCGCACCTGCATTGCACGGTACGCGGTGTCGCGAACGGATCGACTGACCCGCACGGCATTGTTGTCGCGCAAATATCGCCGTATTTCACCAATGATCATCGGCACGGCATAGGTTGAGAAACGCACATTCTGCGTTAAATCAAAATTATCCACCGCTTTCATGAGTCCGATACAGCCGACCTGAAACAGGTCATCCGGATTTTCGCCGCGGTTTGAAAAGCGTTGCACCACGCTCAACACCAACCGCAGGTTGCCCTCCACGATTTTATTGCGGGCTTGCTTGTCCCCTGTTTTGCTTTTCTGCAACAATTGCATATTGTCGGCTTCTTTCAGCACGGGCAATGTCGCCGTGTTGATGCCGCAGATATCCACCTTTCCGAACTGCAAAAAAAATACTCCCTTTCACACATCTTCAAAAGGGAGTATTGGTTTATTTTGCAATGGCAAACATGGAAAAGAATGGGTGCAGGCAGTTTAGTTGCTCCTTTCGTTTTCCTCATGGAAATTCATACGCAACGCTCCGTTAAAACTCAAATCTTGTTCCGTCTTTATAAATGATACCGTCTGTAACAGTGATTTTTAATATTATGGTATTTTCATCATTTTCGTTAGTATGACCGTTATCATACCATGATGCAAAAGCTTTTCTTAATTTATCAGCTAAATCCTTGTTTTCTTCATTACGGATATAACCTAAACTTTTTGCTTTGCCGTGTCCCGAAAACCATTCACCGCAGATTGCAACAACGGGATTTTTACTGATATGTTTCATTTTGTTGGTTGAATTGTGCGTTATGGTATAAAATGCACCGTCTATGTAAATCGCATCAACAGTTCTCACCCACGGAGTACCTTTGCTATCGACTGTTGCAACTGATATGAAAGAATCTTTACTGAAACGATCTTTTAATATATTCATTAACCATTGCTTTTTTGTCATAAGCATGGTGTGGCCTGTACGGATTTCGTTCAGAAGGGTGACTTCGAGGCCTTCTGTGGTGTGGTGATACTGAAAACCGAACTTTTCCTGCACACGGCGGGATTTGGTGTTGCCGTCATAATAACCACACCAGACGGCCCGCATACCGAGGTCTTCGAATGCATGCCGCAGCAGCTCCTTGGCGGCTTCGGGAATGAGACCTTGTCCCCAGAAGGGCTTACCGATCCAATAACCGAGTTCGCACTCGTCGGTTCGGTCGGTCATGTCGGTATTGTCCCCTGTTTTAAGGCCGATGCTTCCGATCGGTTTGTTATCCTCTTTCAGACACACGGCATAGGTTTCGGGGGCAGACAGAACATCCTTTATGATCTGTCTGCTGTTTTCAACGCTCGTATGCACCGGCCAGCCGGCAGCAGGACCGACATCGGGGTCGCTTGCACATTGATAAAGAGAAGCGGCATCGTCCTCGCACCATGCACGCAGAATGAGCCGTTGGGTTGTGAAATTTTTTTGCATAGTCAATTCCTCGGTAAATCATATTACAAACAGATTATATCGCAAAACGAATTTTCTTGCAAGCAAAAGAAGCATTGCGTTACACTTTTTTCAGCAGAAAAAAACAAACAGTGTTGCCTTATGCCGTGTTACAAGGTATAATAAAAATAACACACAACCGAAAGGCAGGGACGGATATGGATTATACGGCGGCTTTGAAGTATCATTTTACCACGAAAAAAGGTTGGGTCAATGACCCGAACGGACTTTGTTTTTTCAAGGGGTATTACCATATTTTTTATCAGCATTCCCCCAACTTTGAAAAACCGTGGCAGGAAAACATGCATTGGGGGCACGCACGGACAAAGGATTTTCTCACCTTTGAGGAATTGCCCGTGGCATTGTATCCCGACAAGCCCTACGACAAGGACGGCTGCTGGTCGGGTACGGCGATCGTAAAAGACGATATTCTTTTCCTTTTTTATGCATCCATTCATGATGGAGTGCAGTCGGTCAGTGTAGCGTATTCGGAAGACGGCATCCGCTTTGAAAAATACGAAAACAATCCCGTGATTGCTCACTTTCCTGCTGACGGCTGTCCTGATTTCCGTGACCCTGCCGTGTGTTATGCGCAGGGAAAATATTACTGCGTTATGGCTTCGGGAAATCATGAAAAGCAAACCGCAAACCTGCTTTTATATGAAAGTGAAGACCTGTTGAGGTGGGAATACAAAGGTATTTTGTGCGAATGGGAAAACGCAAAATTTGCGGAATGTCCGTCGTTTATGCAAGCGGGTGACAAATATCTGCTCACCGCCTCCGTCTGCAAGCAGGACTCACACCGTTTTTCGGTGATGTACGGCACTTTTGAAGACGGCAGATTCACCGCGGAATACACAGGCGAGGTAGACAAAGGACCCGACCAGTATGCAGGGCAGGTTTTTCTTGACCCGAACGGCAGAATCATTCTGATTTCGTGGATTCCCGGTTGGGCGTATGCAGGTTACAAAGAAAAGGACCTCGGATGCATGTCAGTTCCGCGTGAAATCAAACTGATCGACGGAAAAATATACGGTTTCCCGACAGAAGAAGTGCAACATCTTATGAAAGACAGCGATCCTGCGGTGCTGCGTGTTGCGGACGGGTTTATCATTGAACGCGAGGGGCGCGACAGTGTACGTTACAAAGGCGAACTCAAAGATCTTAAAATCATCCGTGACGAATACATTCTGGAAGTATTCATAAACGGCGGCGAGGAGATTTATTCGGTTTTGCTCTGATCCGATCTTTTTGATACTTGTGCTTGCAAAAGCCTGATTTTAATGTTACAATAGAAAAATGACAGATCTTTGAGGTGTAAAAAGGTTTAAGGGGGATCATAAAATGTTTGAAAAAATTATTGCCATCATCCTGTCTGCCCTTTCCGTGCTGTTTGCTCCGTTCACACAGACTTATGATGCAGCAGAGCTGAAAATCCAGCTTGCCAAGGGCAACTACGAAAGCCCGTATATTGTGCGGCCGCTTGCCGATATCACGATAAACGGTGTGTCCGTTGACGAATATCGCATTGTAAAGGCTGACGGTACACTTTTTGACAATGCCGTGCAGACCTTGGGCAATGAAATTTACAAGGCTTGCGGCCAAAAGATGACTGTCTGCAAGAAAGCAACCGATAAGGCATTTATCATCAATGAAGAACTGCTTGATACGGATACGTTCAGTCTGAAAGTCGAAAACGGCAAGGTGTATATCACGGGCAGTGCAAATATCGGCATTGCAAGAGGTATCGCCGCTTTTGCAGACGAAGTTCTTTTGAATGCTGACGGTAGTTTTGACTTTACAGACGGTTATGAATACACCAAAACGTTCACAGATTTCGTCACTTACGAACAGTTCGGTGCCGTGGGTGACGGCAAAACGGATGACTTTGCCGCCATCGTTGCAACCCACGAATATGCAAACGAAAACGGGCTGCGCGTTTTTGCAAACGAAACCGCAACCTACTACCTCAGCGGCAAAAGCAAGACCGCAACCATCAAGACCGACACCGACTGGTCAACAGCCCGATTTATTATTGATGATACAGCAGTTGAAAACAGAAATTCCTGGATTTTCAATGTTGCTGCGTCCAAAAGTTCTTATTCCGTCACGGGGCAGACCGCTGATTCCCTTGCAATGGATGCCACCAACATCGGCACAAGCCTTGAGGGTGAAAGCCTTGTGGTGCTGACTGATTCCAATGTAAAAAGATACATCCGCAAGGGGGCAAACCAGAATTCAGGCAGCAGTCAGTCCGACGTTATCCTCGTTGATGCAAACGGTAATATTTCTGCCGATACTCCCCTTATCTGGGATTTTAATGCCATTACAGGTGCTACCGTTTATCCCGTTGATACCGAAACACTGACCATCAAGGGCGGTCGTTTTACCACCCTTGCAAACGCAGCACCATCCGAATACACCTATTACACAAGAGGTATTCAGGTCAGACGCTCCAATACCGTGATCGACGGACTGTATCACGATATTGAAAATGAAGGCAAAACGGGTGCTCCGTATTCGGCTTTTGTCAGCCTTTCGTGTTGTGCTGACGTAACGGTCAAAAACTGCACATTTACAGGCCACAAGAAGTATGCAACAATCGGCTCTGCAGGAACAAGCGTACAAATGGGCACTTACGATATCGGTGCCGCCACGGCTGTGAATGCAAAGTTCATCAATTGCAACCAGACCAACGACATCACCGACGGCGATTATTGGGGCATTGCAGGCACGAACTATTGCAAGAATCTTGTGTATGACGGCTGTGCATTCTCGCGTTTCGATGCGCATCAGGGTGTGCTGAATGCAACGGTGAAAAATTCCGTTCTCGGCCATCACGGCATCAAGCTCATCGGCAGCGGCACGGCACTGATTGAAAACACCACCGTTATGGCACAGGATTTCGTTGACCTGCGTGAAGACTACGGTTCCACATGGAACGGCGATCTGATTATCCGCAACTGCAAGTTCTATCCCACGGGTGTGTCACTCCATATTATCAATGCAAACAACACGGAAAACCATGATTTCGGTTATACCTGCTATCTGCCGCAGAAAATTGAAATTGACGGCTTGTATATTTACAGACCCGGCTTCAATTATCTGTTCAACAAAGTCAATGCAAATCATAAGGACGATTCTTACAATGCAAAATACCCGGTCGTTCCTCCGCAGGAGATCATTGTGAAAGATTTCGACTGCCTGCTCGGCGGAAAGCTGTTCGTTTCGCAGAACAAGGCAATGTTCAACGTGGAAATTACGGAAGAATAAAATTAACAACTCTACCAACGGTTGATATCTCCCCTTTCAACCGTTGGTGTGTTTATTTTTGTACAGAACATCGTTATACTGAAATCGAAAGGAGGCAACACATGGATCAGGCAAAGATCGGAAAATTCATAGCCGATTGCAGAAAAAAGAAAAATCTGACACAAATGCAATTGGCGGAAAAACTGAACATCACAGACAGAGCCGTGTCCAAATGGGAAACGGGAAAATCCATGCCCGATTCATCCATCATGCTCGGGCTGTGTGCAATTCTTGAAATCAGTGTAAACGATTTATTATCAGGGGAGGTCATTACAATGAACAACTACAACAAAGAAGCAGAAAAAAACATGCTTGAAATCATCCGTCAAAAGGAGCAAAGCGATCGCAATTTACTTCGCATTGAATGGGTGGTCGGCATTTTATCACTCATTATTTTGTTTGTGCCGATCATCATCGCATCCTTGTTGCCGATGGAAGAATGGCAAAAAACAGCACTCACTTTTGCAGGCTTTATCCCCTGCCTTGTAGGCTTCGGTTTTGCTTTGAAAATCGAACAGATCGCAGGTTATTACGAATGCAAAGCCTGCGGCCACCGTTATGTACCGACATTCAAAGCAGTCAACCTTACCATGCATATGGGCAGAACAAGATATTTGCGCTGCCCGCAGTGCGGCAAAAGGACATGGCAGAAAAAAGTGATCAAAAAAGAAAAAACGGACGATTGAACAAAAAACTCCTTCGGTTTTTGCCGGAGGAGTTGCATTTTCAACGGGGTATGTTGTATAATAACCAAAACTGATTTTTATGATAGAGGATACACTTATGAATCAATCAATTTATGAACAAACAAAAGCCGCCATTGCGGAGCTTTGCGAAAAAGCAAAGTTACAGGCCGGGAACATTGTGGTGGTCGGTTGTTCCACCAGTGAGGTAGTCGGATCACGCATCGGCACAAACTCCAACCCCGATACGGCGGGGGAAATCTTCAAAGCCCTGCACGATTTTGCAAAAAGCAAAAATCTGTTTCTTGCCGTGCAGTGCTGTGAACACCTGAACCGTGCAATCATAACAGAACGCAACGCAGTTCCCTTTGCAGAGCCAGTCAGCGTGATTCCGCAACCCAAAGCAGGCGGTTCGCTTGCCACCAAGGCTTATGCAAACTTTGACAACCCCGTTGCAATTGAAGAAATCAAGGCAGATGCGGGGCTTGATATCGGATTTACGCTGATCGGAATGCACCTGAAAAAGGTTGCCGTTCCCCTGCGGCTGGAAAACAACAGAATCGGCGAAGCCATGGTGCTTGCCGCACGCACAAGACCCAAATTCATCGGCGGTACAAGAGCCGTGTATGATGAAAATATGCAATAAATGTTAAAAGAGGTGTCACACGCGGCGACACCTCTTTGTTTATTCTTTTTACCACAGTTTTTCGGGATAAATACCGTCGATGACTTTCTGTCGGAGTGCATCCATAACAACGGCTTTGTCTTCTTTGTATGTTACACCGTACCATTTTTCGGTGGTGTCCATCACCTTGACTGTGACCTTGCCTTCTTTGAGCAACTCATCCACCACAAAGGGCAGGAAATATTCACACTTGAGCAGATTGTCTGCATTCTTTTCGAAGAAAGTCCTGAATCGGTTTTTCAGTTCCGTCATCATCATACCGCTGAATCCCCAGCAGTTCATGGAAACGGTGCTGCCCTCGGCAAGTTCTGTCCAGCTCTGTCCGTCATCTTCGGTAAACATGATTTTGCCGTCTTTGCGTGCAATTTTGGTGCGTTCCACGATGTCGGTCAGATACCCGTTTTCATCGGTCTGACAAACGCCTCTTGCAACATGGCCGTTTTCGGTCAGGGTGTTTTCGACCTTAAAGCCGACCATGCAAAATGCATTGTCGCTCTTATTGTTTTTCAGTTCATCGGCAACGAGTCTGAACGTTTCTTTGCCGTAGTAGTCATCGGCATTGATAACAGCAAAGGGACCATCGATCATGCCATCACAGGAAAGCACGGCATGGCCTGTTCCCCAGGGCTTGACTCTGCCTTCGGGCACACTGTAGCCATCGGGAATGTTGTCTATGTCTTGAAAAGCATATTCAACCTTGATTTTGTTTTCATACTTGCCCTGCATAAGTGCTTTGAAGTCTTCTTCTATTTCATGCTTGATAACAAAAATAACCTTGTCGAAGCCTGCTTCAATGGCATCGTACACGGAATAGTCGAGAATAACTTCCCCGTTGGCACCGATGGGATCCATCTGCTTGAGACCGCCGTAACGGCTACCCATACCTGCCGCCATAATAACCAAAGTGATATTATTCATAAGATTAACTCCTTTATTCAGTTAATTTATTATAATTATATCAAAAAAAATTGCATTATGCAAGATGGTTCGCTTCTGTTTTTTTTGTTGACAAAAGCTTTTTCAGAGAGTAAAATATTTACAAACAAGAAATTTGGAGGAATCCCTATGAAACGCTGTTCAAAAGCCCTTGCCGTTGTTCTTTCCGTTTTATTTTTGCTGCAATCCTTTTTTGTTACATCCTTTGCGGCATTTGACGACAAATCGCTGACACAGGAAGAATGGAACGCGGTTTATGCAGACCTGCGCGATGAAAATACACTTCCGACACTCTGTGTCGGTGCGGATGAGACACAGCTCAATATCTGCTGGCACGCAGCCAAAGAAACCGCACAGCCGAAGGTAAGACTTGCCAAAAACGCTTCGATGACGGATTTTGTTGAGTTCACAGGCGAAACAACCCCTGCCGAAAACGACGAACAGCTCGTTTGTCGTGTAACGATGACCGGTATTGAAGAAAATACGGTTTACTATTATCAATGGCTTGGCGACGACAGCTGGAGTGAACCTTACAAATACGAATCCAAAGGCTTCGACAGCTTCAAAATGATGCTCATCGGTGATATTCAGATCGGCGGTCAGTCCTATGACAACCCCGAAGAACAGTCCAGAATCGGCTATGTCTGGCAAAGTGTACTTGATGAAGCACTCACCGAAAATCCCGATATCAGTTTCCTTCTGTCTCCCGGCGATAACACATCCACGGGCAATGCCGCTGATGAGTGGCAAACTCTGCTTATGCCCGAATACACAAGAAGTCTTCCCATGGCACTTGCAATCGGCAACCACGACAAAAAGGGCATGATGTATGACTATTACACACATATGCCCAACGAATTTTTCGGCGAGTATTTCACAGGCCTTGACAGAGATTTCTGGTTCCGTTACGGTGATGTGCTTTACCTTATGTTTGACGCCTGTTCGGGTTCTGCGGCAGACCACAGAGCCATGGCAAAAGAGGCAGTTGAAGCAAACCCCGATGCAAAATGGAGAATCGGCGTTATGCATCAGGGACTTTATGCCCCCGGCATTGCCGCTCTTGAGCCTGAAACCGGCATTTTGCTGAATGCGGTTTTTCAGCCGATCTTTGAAATGTATGACCTTGACATCGTGTTCACGGGACATACCCACATGCAGGGCCGTTCCCACTTCATCAGCGACGGACTGATTGTCGGCAAAGCCGAAAGCGGCAAAACCTACACCGACCCCAAAGGTATCATTTACCTGAACACAAACGCCTGCTGTGACCAGGGATCCATGGAAGACATGAGCAAATGGCCGCACACGGCATACGCTTTTGAAGATGCCGATGTCACCACCTATTCCACGATTGAATTTACCGAAGACACCATGGCAATCAGAACCTTGCGCGGCGACAACAGCGAACTTCTTGACAGCATTACGATCAAAAAGACCAAGGGCTTTGAAGACGGTAAGATCAGACTTACCGTGCGTACTCTGTTTTATAAGATCATTGAACTGTTCGGTCTGATCTATCTGAAAATAGATGAGATTGCCGTTGCCATCCGCGGCGGACATTTTTAAACGATAATTTTCCGCAATCCGAATATTGCAAAAAAAAGCATTCATTACTGATAAATACGAAACGGGGCTGTAGCAAAACATCAAAACAAGATGTTCTTGCTACAGCCCCTTATCAGCAGTTTATTCTCTAATTGATTTTATTTATCTTCACACGCACCGCTTGCACTTTCTTCAATGCGGTTCTTTTCTTCAATGCGGATTTCCCAATGAATGAGAACCGCCAACAGGGCACGGATAATGATAACAACCCCTAAAATTGCAAGTTCTTCCAGGTTGTGTATGATGACTGTTTTAATAATCTCTGCGCCCATTTTGAATTCCAGCGCCAACGACAAAGCGCGTCCGAGATCCACAACAATGTGCAGGGGTTGCTTGTTTTTTATGCATTTCAGCAATCGGACCAATGCACGGAACGAACCGACAAAAATAATTATGATCCCAATCAGTTCCAGCAAGCCCGAAGTGATTTCAGCAAAGGGAACTAAAAAGTCCTTAAAATTGTTTACAAAAGTTTCAAACATTTTTTTGCACCGTCCTTACTCTGCATATTGATTCCAACCCGATGAAAAGGTTTGATTTCCGTCCTTCGCCACCCACATTGCCGCGGCATCGGGAAAAGACTCCACAAGCGCCTTCCCTTCTTCCAATGACATACAGAAAAGAGCCGTTGAAAGAGCATCGGCAAGTCCCGAATCCTTACAAACGACCGACACAGACAAATAAAAGTCGGCAGGCATCAGCGTGTCGGGGTGAATGATATGATGATATGGCTTGCCGTCCACATAATAAAACCGTTGATACGAGCCGCTTGTAACAACAGCCTCCCCTTGCAGATGCAGATATGCCAGATATTCACCGCCGTCGGGATTTTCAATTCCCACCGCCCACGGTGTACCGTCCGCTTTGCAACCGATGGTACGCACATTGCCGCCCACATTCAGTACATAGCCCGAAACACCTTTTTCTTCAAGACTGCGTGCAACACATTCGACTGCATATCCTTTAGCGATTGCACCGACATCGAGCGTCATTAACGGGTCTGTCAATGTAACGGTATGATTGACCTCATCTATGACCATTTTTTCAATGTCGCAATGCAAAGCGGCTTCTTTGAGTTTTTCCATGGGAGGCAGCGATGCCTGCGACGGATTGTCCTTGCCGATGGTGCGGTAATCATGCCATAAAGACAAAACACTGCCCATTGCAATATTCATGATACCGTTTGTAGCGTTGTACATTTCTTTTGCATAAAGCAGCATATCGATAATGCGTCTGTCCACCGTTACCGTGCGATGTTTCCCGTCAACCAGTTCGTTGATCGTACACAGGTTTACCATGCCGTCAAATCTGTGATAGATGGAATACAGGCGATAATATTCGCCGAGCGCAGACAGAATCTCCTCGGATACCGCATCAAACTCTTCTTGCTTGTATTCATACCCTGTTATGGTTGTAGCGGTATCGAAATAATCCATGGAATGTGCCGCAAATTTCATTTTCTGCGGTTGCGTTGCGCAAGAACACAAACCGGTTGCGAAAAGGCAGAGAACAATAGAAATAATAAAAAAACGTTTCATTATAATCATCCGAAAACAAAAAGAGAGAGAATTTTTCTCTCTCTTTTTATTAAGACTTTGTAGTGATAACTCAGATCTTGGAAGCAGCCTTCACGAAACCGCTTACATCAATGGTGCAACCTGCAGACTGAATGTCAGCAACACCCTTACCGTCTTCTGCAACAAAGCCTGCGATTTCATCTGCAGTTCTGCCGATACAGGCAGCATCGAAAGCAGCAGCCTGTTCAAACCATTCCTTTTCAGCTCCGCCGTAAGCGACCATGCCGTAATCAAAGCCCTGTTCCTTCTTGGAAAGAACTTCCTTGGTGGTGTCAAAAGTAGCAACACCGTTCATGTCGAATGTGAAGGAAACTTCAACACAGTCACTTGCAGCGGCAACAACTTTGCCTTCTGCATCAACAGCGGCTGCAAAAACAGTGGTGGAAACCTTGTTGGAACCGTCTTTTTCTTCGGTCGCATCGGTGCAGGTCTGTTCGGTTGCGGCAGTTACTTTGAGAGTATCAGCAGCAGTGATATCGGTTACAACAGCAGCATTGTAAGCCTTTTCGACAGCGGCAACAAATTCGTTGATCATAATGGTGCAACCGGCAGCAACAACTTCATCGTTCCCTTTGTTTTCTTCAGCAACGAGAGCCTTGACTTCGTCAAGAGTCTTGCCGGCAACAACAGATTCAAAAGCATCAGCCTGTTCAAACCATTCTTTTTCAGCACCGCCGTAAGCGACCATGTTGTAATCTGCACCCAGTTCGTACTTGGTCTTGAATTCTTCGTTTGCAACAGCTTTGCCGTCAAAAGTGAAGTTGACGGTATTGCTTGCAGTGTCGAGTGCACAGGCAACGATTTTACCGTCTGCATCAACAGTAACAGCAGCAACAGTAACATCGATTTTACCGGAACCGTCTTTGTCTTCGGTGGCATCGGTTACAGCAAGATTGGAAACATAGACAGCAGACCCGAACTTAAGAGTGGATTCAACAACGTTGTCAACAACATTGCCTTCGGTTGCATTGCCTTCGGTTGCATTGCCTTCGGTTGCGTTGCCGTCGGTGACAGCGGGATCAGTGGTGTTGGTGCAACCTGCGAACAAAGCACAGATAGCCATAACAAGACATAATGCGATGACGAGAGTTTTTTTCATAAGAAATAGCTCCTTTTTATTTTTTATTTTATTATATTTATATTTTTTATCTCGGACATATTACAACAAATAGCCGAATTTGTCAACCATAAATATGCAATTAAATAAGCTTTTGCGGGATTCTTTTTACAAGGAAGGATCCGCACAGACCGATCACGATTCCTGCAATGGTTCCCGCAACAGTAAGTACAACAAGATAGTAGCCGAGTTGAACCGTATCCAGAAGCAAAACAGCCATCAGAATCTGCCCGATATTATGTGTTACCCCGCCTGCCACACTGACTCCTACGGGAGACAAAAAGTTCAACTTCCGCAGAAGTATCATAACCGCGAGACTGAGGACACCGCCCGACAGACTATACATCAGTGCCATTACATTGCCGAACAGCATACTGACCAGCAAAATTCTCAACAGCGAAACAATGCCTGCAAATACGGGACCGCGTCTGTATAAAAGAAACACAATAATGATATTCGGCAGGCCCATTTTGATCCCCGGCAGAGAATTGAACAAGGGCGGGATCAGCACTTCCACATAAGCAAGTATCAGCGCCAGTGCAATACAGATACCGGCGAATGCAACCGTTCTTGATTTGTTTTTCACAGCAAAGCTCCTACATTATAATATCAGGGGTATCTGCTTCTCCGTCAACGGCAACCGTGACAACAACACGATTCGGAAGACATATAATGCTTTCCCCGTCACGATAAACGGGTTTGTGTGCAACACAGATTCCGTCAGGACAGCTGGCACAACCCATATATGCCTTTCCGTCACTGATGACAAGGCGGTTGTGGTTGAGATTGTCTTCCCCGGAATAAATATCCTCTGTTCTGTCCTGTGCAAGAGGATAAACACCATATTCCGTGCCGTCAACCGTAACCGTAACCGTATCTCCCGTACTGCGGAAAAAATTGAGATACACAATTCCGACAGTCGCAACAAACAGAACACAAACAATCAGAATGATATCATTGCGATGCTTTTTCGTGATTTCTTTTTTCATATCACTTGATTAGTTCTTCGCTGTTGACGTCATCGGGGATATCGGGAAAAAATACGCTTTTCAGGCAACCTGTAGGGCATTCTTTTACACATGCTTCGCAATGGGTGCATTTTTCGTAATCAATCACCGCAAGGTTGTCAATGACCTTGATGGCACCGTGGGGGCATGTTTTTTCACACTTTTTGCAAGCGATACAAGCATTTTTACATGCTTTCTTGGCATCGGCACCTTTTTGCTTATTACTGCACATAACCACCGTTGTCGTTGCCTGCGGCATCATGTGAATAATCTTCTTGGGACAAGTGTTTGCACAAAGTCCGCAACCGACACAGCGGGATGTATCAACACGCGCAATGCCGTCTGCAAGACAAATCGCATCTGAGGGACAAACATTGGCGCAGTCGCCGTATCCGAGACAGCCGTATCTGCAGGAATTGGTTCCGCCGTACACCATAGAGGCGGCAGAACAGGTTTTTATGCCTTTGTATTCTGCCGTATTGAAGGTGGCTTCACAATGCCCGTTGCAAGCCACAAAAGCCACAACATCTTTGAACGGTTCACTCTCGATATTGAGAATTGCACCGATCTGATCGGCAACAGCCTGTGCACCGGGAATGCAGAGATTGGGTTTAACACCGCCCTCAGCAAGAGCCGCGGCATAGTCATCACAGCCTTTATAGCCGCAAGCACCGCAGTTGATGCCGGGTAAACATGCACGGACTTCCGCTTTAAGCGGATCTTCCGCCACTGCGAAGAAATGAGAAAAAACGGTCAGCAAAACACCTGCAACAACGGCAACAGCCAACATCACAAGAAATGCAATCAATATTTCCATCGTCAGCACCTCTTATCAAGCAAAAATATTTTCTACAATGCCGCTGAATCCCATAAATGCAAGAGAGATAAACGAAGCGGCAATGAGGGTCACGGCAAGCCCGCGGAACGGTGTAGGCACGTTGGAATCATCGATTCTGGAACGAAGCCCCGAGAAAAGAACCATTGCAAGCAGGAATCCCAGACCGCAACCGAGAGAACTGACCATAGATTCTGCAAAATTGTAACCGTCAATGATGTTGTTGATTGTGACACCCAATACGGCACAGTTGGTGGTGATCAGCGGCAGATACACGCCGAGACCTTTGTACAAAGAGGGAGAAAACTTCTTGAGCAACAGTTCGAGAATCTGCACAAGCGTTGCAATGACAAGAATAAACGCAATGTTCTGCAGATAGCCGAGATTCAATGTATCGAACACAAAATGCTGAATGGGATAGGTTACAGCTGTTGCCAGAAGCATAACAATGGTAACCGCAACCCCCATACCGACTGCCTGATCAATTTTTTTGGATACGCCGAGGAACGGACAAATACCCAGAAATCTGCTGAGAACATAGTTATCAACAAAAACGGCAGAAAGAAGAATAACAATCAGAATTTTAGCGGCTTCCATCAGCTTTCAGCTCCTTTCTTTTCACACATTGCACTGGTGCAAGTGCCGGCATTCGGACAGCCTTCACAGGAGAAGGATCTTTTGACAGGTGCTTTTCCGTGTGTGACTGTATAAATAAGAGCAATCAGCAAACCGTACACAACCAATCCGCCGGGGGCTTTGGTAAAGAATTCGATTTTGTAGTTTTCAAGGAAAGGAATTGCAATACCTGCAAAGGATGCGGCGCCGAACACTTCGCGGATGGTGGCCATGAGAGTAAGCGCGAGTGTGAAACCGAGGCCCATACCGATGCCGTCGAGTGCGGATGCAACAACAGGGTTCTTGTTTGCAAACATTTCAGCTCTGCCGAGAATGATACAGTTAACGGTAATCAGGTCAAGATACACACCGAGGGTGACATACAGATCGGGCAAAAATGCCTGCACAAGCATTTTAACGATGGTAACAAAACCTGCGATGATAACAATGTAGCAAGGGATTCGCATGGATTCGGGAATCTTCTTACGAAGGATTGAGATAAACACATTTGAGCAGATAAGAACCGCCATAGCCGCAATACCCATACCGAACGCACCGTCTACAGTGGTTGTGGTTGCCAATGTGGGACAGGTGCCGAGAATAAGCACCAGAACAGGGTTTTCTTTCAATATACCGTTCAGCAAAACCGAAGCCGAAGAGTTTTTATTCATTTGCGGCACCTCCGTTCAATGTTTTTATCGCAGTAAAGGCGCGTTCAATCGCCTGCAGATAACCGTCAGTGGTCATGGTAGCACCGCTGATGGCATCAATTTCTTTATAATTTTCTTCTGATTTTCCTGCAAACTGACCGTAGAAACTTTCGTTTGCACAAGCATCTCCGAGCCCATCGGTCTCAGCTTCGGAAACGGTAATACAATCAATAATTTGCAGGTCTGCAGTAACAGCAACACGGACAATGATATATTCACCCGAGGCGGGATGATATTCATTGCCGCCCTTGATGCCGTAACCTGCACCCTTGGTTTCAAGAATGAAGTTACCCGAAGCGGTCTTCTTTGCCGAAATCACATATTTTGCAAGATCGGGATATGCAGTCAGGTCAATATCTTCCGTAATGCTTGCTTTGAGAACAGCAAGTGCATTTGTAAACAGTGTTGCATCTTCGACTCCTTCGGTCACGACCGTACCGTCGGTATCAACACCGACAAACTGTTCACCGACCACAAAGACAAAGCCCTTTCCGTTTGTTGCAGTGTAAACGGAATCAATGCCTTCAATGACTTCAACCATGAACATCTTTTCAAAACTGCCTTCACCGTCGGGGAATGCGGCAGAAAGATTATCGGCAAGAATTTCTTCTTCCGTGCGGATATCCACCGAACCGCCGCCGAGAATGACAACCGTATTCAGTGCATCCTTGATTGCATTTTTATAGGCTTCGGTTGTTTTGGTAGCACCCGTAATAATATCAACCGCTTCAACCCCTGCGGCATCTTTGTCTTTGAAATTTTCACCGTAGGTCTTTTCTTTGCCGAGGGTTTCATTGGAAGAAAGGCAGACAGCACCCGTGACAACACCGTCGGATGTAACACCGCACATAATGACCATATCCGAGCCGTAACCTGCTGTTATGAGTTTGATAACATAACCGAGGCCCGATGTTTCCTTGTTTACTTCGCTTACGGTGGCGGGCAAAGTAAATGTGCTGATATCAGTCACTTCAAAGCCTTTCGCCTCAGGCATGACTTCCATGAGCGCCTGATTGGCGGCAGCATTCTGATTTTCAGCAATGATGGGAGCCGTAATAAAGTTTGTAGCAGCAAGCAGTAAAGTGATTACCGAACAGATGCAGACAAACACAGCAAGATTCTTGATTTTTGTTTTCATTTCTTTTCTCCTCCTGCTGCAAATACTTTACGCTTTGTCCACTTGCAGATATAAGGATTCAGAATGTTCATAAACAGGATTGCAAATGAAACACCTTCGGGGTATGTTCCGAAATATCTGATCAGGCAAGTAAGAAGCCCCGCACCGACTGCAAAAATAACCTTTCCCCAGGGGGTATAGGGAGATGTGGTATAATCGGTCGCCATAAAAAATGCACCGATAAACAGACCACCGGACATAATGAGCGACAATGCCGCAACCGCATCAAAGCCTTCCATAAAGAAAGAAAACACAAAGACGGTAGCAATAAACAACACGGGAATATGCCAGGTGATAACACGGCGGACAAGAAGATAAATTCCGCCCAGAAGCAAGGCAAGAATGCAGGTTTCACCGATTGCACCGCCGCGGTTGCCGAGGAACAAATCGAGCAAGGACGGCATGGTTTCAGCCGAAAGCGGCGTTGCAGAAGAAACCGCATCCGCGGGGAACGACGGCACAGCCAAAGAACTGAATGCAACCAACATGAATACACGCGCCGTGATAGCGGGGTTTACAAGGTTAGAACCGATTCCGCCGAAAAAACATTTGACAAGGATGATGGCAAACAAAGAACCGACCGCACACTGCCACAGCGGAACATCCACGGGAAGATTCAGTGCCAGCAACAAACCCGTAACCGCTGCCGACAGATCGCCGATGGTCTGTTCTTTTTTGATTGCAAGATTAAACAGGGCTTCAAAGCCGACACAGCAAACAACGCAAACGGCAACCACTGCCAATGCACGCCAGCCGAAAATAACCGTACCTGCAATGGTGGCGGGAAGCAAGGAAATCAAAACATCTCTCATAATACCGCCGGTGGATTTACCGCCGTGGATATGCGGAGAGACCGTAACAGTAGACAACGCACTCATGACTTGTTACCCTCCTTTGCCGAATGATCTTTCATAAGTTTTTTGGACAATTTATTGATTTGCACAAGGGGACGATTTGCAGGACACACAAAACTGCAACAACCGCATTCCATGCAGGATTGAACGGAAAGATCATTCAACATATCCGCATCTTCTTTTGCATAAGCCTCTGCAATATTGACAGGCGCAAGACCGAAAGGACAGGTGTTGACACAGGCACCGCAACGGATACAGGCGGTGGCTTTGGGCGTTTTTGCTTCTTTTTTCGTCATGGCAAGAACCGCATTTGTATTTTTGATAACGGGCACATCCGCATTCGGAACGGTAATACCCATCATGGGGCCGCCGTAGATGATTTTGACGGGTTCTTCCTTGAAACCGCCGCAAACATCAAACAATTCCTTCAACGGCGTACCGACAGGTGCAATCACATTCTGCGGATGCTTTACGGCGCCGCCTTCCACGGTGATGCATTTTTTGACCAAGGGCATCCCTGTACGCAGGAATGATCCGATTGCCGCGACCGAAGTGCTGTTCAGAACAACGCAACCGACATCAATCGGCAATTTGCCTGCGGGGATTTTTCGGCCCGTTGTGTGATATACAAGAACCTTTTCACCGCCCTGCGGATACTTGTCGGGAAGCACATGCACCTTGACCGAAAAATCGGAAACGGATGCCGCCAGTTCCTTCATAGCCGCAATCACTTTTTTATTGTTTTTCTCAAGTCCGATAATAAACTGTTTTACACCAAGATAACGATTCATTGCCTTCAGAGCATACAGCATATCATCCGAACGGGTAAGCATGGTTACGGAGTCGCTTGTGATGTACGGCTCACATTCCGCACCGTTGATAAGCAAATAATCAATTTTTTCGGCAGGCACATCCAGTTTGGCATGGGTCGGAAAGCCTGCCCCGCCAAGGCCGACAACACCGCTCTGTTTTACGGCAGCGATGAAATCCTGTTGATTGTTGACAACAGGTGCAGACACTTCCTCTGCCGTCATTTCGCCGTCGGATTCAATAACAACTGCGGTGGTGGTTTCACCGGTTGACAGAAGAAAATCAATCAGACGGACAACCTTACCCGATACGCTTGCATAAATATTTGATGAAATTTTACCGTCAGCTTCGCCGATCTTTGTGCCGACTTTCACCATGTCCCCTGCTTTGACAACAGGTTGTGCAGGCTTGCCGATATGCATGGACATCGGAATGGTTACGGTCTGCACATTGTCAATACGGGCAACAGGAATGTCTTTTGTTCCTTTTCTGTGCGGTGTGTGTATTCCGAGAAGATAAGAACCCATAAACATAAACCTTTCTTACTGTTATTTTGCAAAATATGAGCATATAACTTCATAATTATTCAGAATAATAATATTATAATGGTTCGTCTTTGTCAAGACACAAGTTTTCTGTATGTGTTTATTATTTCCCTTTTTGTACAAAAAATTGCAACATCAAAATTACATTAAAAAGGTATCTTGGTTGAAATATGCAGTGTAATTATGTTATAATCATATTTACAGATATGAATTGGTTAAACAACTATCATTTCGGAGGGCTTTATGAAATACCGCGAGGATAAATACGGCAATAAACTGTCTGTTTTAGGATTCGGATGTATGCGATTCAAAAAGAAACTGGGCAAAATTCAGATGGAAGCAACAGAAAAGCAGATCATGCAGGCGTTTCACAACGGTGTGAACTATTTTGACACCGCTTTTATCTATCCCGGCAGTGAAGCGGCAATCGGCGAAATTTTTGAAAAGAACAACATACGCGACAAAGTGCATATTGCCACCAAACTTCCGCCGCAACTGATGCGCAGCACAGAAATTCTTGATAAACTTTTCAGCGAACAATTGAAAAGACTGCGCACGGATTATGTTGATTTTTTCCTTTTTCACATGATGGGCGATATCAAACTTTGGGAACGACTGAAAAGCATTGGAATTGAAAAGTGGATCGAAGAAAAAAGAGCAAGCGGGATAATTCGTCAGTTTGGTTTTTCTTTCCACGGCAATTCCGAAATGTTCTGCAAAATCGTGGATGCTTATGACTGGGATATGTGCCTTATCCAGTATAATTACATGGACGAACATACGCAGGCGGGACGAAAGGGATTGCAACACGCAAATGCAAAAGGAATTCCCGTTATGATCATGGAACCGCTTCGCGGGGGTAAACTCGTAAACAACCTTCCCGCTGATGCCAAACGCATTTTCAATGAGCATCAGGTTCAACACACACCCGCACAGTGGGCATTCCGCTGGCTTTGGAACCAGCCTGAGGTTACGGTTGTGCTTTCGGGTATGAATTCCGATGCCATGGTAGAAGATAACATCAAAACTGCAAACGAAACCGAAATCGGTGAACTGACTGCCAATGATGAAGCCATGCTCAGAAACGTTGTCAAGGCTATCAATGCAAAAATGAAAGTCGGCTGTACGGGTTGCGGCTACTGTATGCCCTGTCCGCAGAATATCAACATCAGCGGCACTTTTTCGGCATATAATCGTCGCTTCACCGACAACAGTTTTGCAGGATTCAAAGAATATGTCAAATGCACAACAAGCAAAGAAAATGCACCTGCATCGAAGTGTATCGGTTGCGGAAAATGTGAACAACATTGTCCGCAGGGTATTGAAATCAGAAAACAACTGAAAGAAGCAGAAGAAGCGATGGAAGGCCCTGCTTACAAAGCGGTCAGCAACCTTGTTTCGACATTCAGAAAAAAATAAATAGTTAAGAACAGCTGTCGGAGCACATTGGTACCGATTCCGCTGTTTTTCCTGATAAAAAAACATCGATACAGAAGAAAACAAAAAATATCGGATCGAGGTAACACCATGAACAAATGGCAATTTTATACAACAAAAGAAATAAAACCCGAGGGCTGGCTTCGCCGTCAGCTTGAAATTCAGGCACAAGGGTTAAGCGGTAATTTGCACAAAATCTGGCCCGATATCCGCGACAGCAAATGGGTAGGCGGCGACCGTGAAGGCTGGGAACGTGTTCCCTACTGGCTTGACGGTTTTGTGCCGCTTGCTTACCTGTTGAAAAATGACGAAATGATCACAACAGTCAAAAAATACATTGATGCCATTGTGTCACAACAGCAAAGCGATGGTTGGATTTGTCCGTGCAAAAATGCAAGAAGGTCCACATACGATACGTGGGCTCTGCAACTCATCTGCAAAACACTGACCGTGTATTACGATTGCTCGGGTGATGAGAGAATTCCCGCAGTCATTTACAGAGCCATGCAAAACTATTATGCCCTGCTCAAAAGCGGTGAAATCAGACTGTTCGGATGGGCTAAATACAGATGGTTTGAATCTTTCATTTCGCTCAATTTCCTGTATGCAAGATACAAAGAAGAATGGATTACGGATCTTGCAAAAATCCTCAGGAAACAGGGATATGATTACAACAATGCTGTGAAATTCTGGAAAATACCGACTCATGCATGGACATTCCACACCCACATCGTGAACATTGCCATGATGCTCAAAAGTGAAGCCGTTTCGCACGAATTATTGGGTGACAATTACACCGACAATGCAGAAAAACTGCGCACCGTTCTCGACCGCTACAACGGCACTGTCTTTGAAGGCTTTACGGGGGACGAAGTGCTTTCGGGGCTTGATACATCAAGAGGTACCGAACTTTGCGCCGTTGTGGAGCAGATGTTTTCCTATGAACATCTGTTTGCCGTCACAGGCGACCGCAAATGGGCAGAACGGCTTGAAGTGCTTGCATTCAATGCACTGCCTGCCACGCTGAGCGAAGATATGTGGACACATCAGTATGTGCAGATGGTGAATCAGATTGCCTGCCAGAGAACAATAATCCCCGCGCCGTTCAGCACAAACGGTCCAGAGGCACACCTGTTCGGTCTGGAACCGAACTTTGGCTGCTGCACGGCAAACTTCAATCAGGGCTGGCCGAAATTTGCCGTTTCCGCATTCATGCACAAGGACAACACGATTATAAATTCCGTGATGCTCCCGTCCGTACTGACAGACAACGGTATCACAATCAAACTCGCAACCGAATATCCGTTCAAAAACAAAATGCACTATTCGATTGAATCGGACAAAGAGTTTGACTTTGTCATCCGCATTCCGTCCTTTGCCGAAAACTTAAAAGTCAACGGCGAAGAAGCGGAAGCAAAGGACCTTGCATTCTCCGTCAAACAAGGCAAAACGGAAATTGACATCGAATTTACCGTAAAGCCGTTTTTCAAAGCCGCAGCGAACGGTCTGTCTGCTTTGCAGATGGGTTCATTGCTGTTCAGTGTGCCGATCAAATACGAAAAGAAAATGCACGAATACACCCGCTTCGGTGTGAAACGCAAGTTCCCCTATTGCGATTATCAGTTTATTCCGCAAACAGATTTCAACTACGCTTTTGCAGGCACGGAGTTTGAAGTAAAATACAACGAAATCGGCCAATATCCGTTCTCGCAAGAGGAACCACCCGTGACCATTAAAGCAAAAATGCAACAGATTGACTGGGGACTGAAATTCCCCTACAAAACAGTTTGCAGAAAAATACCGAAGTCAACCACACCAATTTCGGAAGTTACGAAAATCGAACTGCAACCCTACGGCTGCAGCAGACTTCGCATGACTGCAATGCCCGTACTCGGTAAAAAGTAAAATAAAATTTCAGTGCCGCATCAGGAACGCTCCTGATGCGGCACTTTGTATATTTCCTTTTTAAAAATTAAACGAGGGATATTGCGAATAAGGAGCAGGTATTTTGGTGCAGTAGCCTAGATTCTTTATAAATTCCGATTGTTCATCCGGGAACACCCATGTATTCAGATATTCAATGAAGTCCGCTTCGTTGTAACAAACATAACTACCATGTCGATATTTTTCAGCATCAGGACTGTTTCTTAACCAATCATTACAAAATGCAATGCAATATTCCGACAATTTTTCAGCAACAACATCAGGCACAGAATACACGCCAAGTTCACCGTCTGCACTCAAAATCACATTTTTCATTCAATTTATCTCCTTACTTCTCAAAATAAATTGCTCCGCTTTGTGCGAAAATCAAGGGCGGTAACTTCATGCCCTTTTGTTCGGGAATACGGGATGCGAGTGCATAATCGTGTAATTTGTGATAAATAAATCCGGGTTCAAAGACCGTATGTGCACAGATGAAGCCATCTTTTTTGACAGGCAGAGTAACGGAGTAGTCCCCTGTTTTGTCTGCCTTGTGCGTAAAGCACACACCGTCGGCATCGAAAACGAGCAGAGTATGGTTTTTGCGGATTTTTTTGACATTTATGGTAACGGATGTGTCATCATCAATTTTTACGGTATCGCCAAGTATTGCATCACCGCTGATAATATCAATGAAAGTAGTACCCGGTGCAAAGCTGATGGTAGTACGGCCCTTGACGATGGCTTCAAGAATATCTTCGGCGGAATTGGATTTGGCATACACATAGGTAACAGGCCAGGCGATCATATTTGTAATGACATAATCCTGATGATAATCACTGCCGCCGACAACAGGGAGCTTATGCCCTGCACGCAGTTGTTCATGCCACCATTCGGTGCATTCGAGGTTGTCATAATGGGTCGGTGCATTCCAGACTTCGAGCACATCCGCATCGGCGGCATTCAGTTCCCACCGCCAAGGGCATTGTTTGCAATGCGGATGATTGATGCAGATGACCGCACCGCGTTCCTTTGCCTTATTTTTAACACGCAGGAAGTCTTCATAGGTTTCGCAGGTTTTATAGTCTTCAAGGTCAATAACATCCTTGACACCCCACATATTGCAATGACCGCCGTGTTTTGTCAGCTCCGCACCGTAAATGAGGGTTAATCCCTCCACCACAGGCAAATCTTCTTTGCAGTTTTCATTGTGGTCGGTGATCATCAGAAAATCAAGTTTATTCTTTTTGGCTTTTGCGATCACCTGTTCAAGTGTCAGTTTACCGTCGGAAGCCACGGTATGACAATGCGGCACACCTGCATACCACTTGTAAGCGTTGTTTTTCATAGCAATTCCCCTTTTGTTCTGTGTTTTGCAACAGAAATTTATTTCCCGAAAACATTATAGCACAAAAAAACGGAAATTGCTATCAAAATAATTTGAATGAGCAGAAGATATGTTTTAGCGTCAAATTACGGTTTGTCGGGGAGTAGCCAATCATGGGGACGAGTACCCTGATTGACTCTATGATATATCCAAAACAGTCAATCTGGGTTCCGTCCCCTGATTGGCGGCGATGTTTTTGGATATTTATTTGTATTATTTTGTTTAAATTTGTGCGTGGTCGT